>JBBSEG010000003.1:0-164795 GCA_038239945.1 Burkholderiales bacterium | reverse complement strand
CCGGCTTGCGGTTGGTCTGCGTGAGGCCGCGGAAGATGTACTGGCTGAAGATGCCCAGGTTGCCCGTGAACACGAAGTCGGGCGTGGGCGCCGCGGGCGCCGCCGCGGCGTCGGCGGCGGGTGCCGGGGGCGTCTGCGCCAGCGCACTGCCCGACGCAAGCGTCGCGATGGCGGCAGCCAGTGCGGTCCGGCGGAAGAGGGTGGTGAAGGTCATGTACGGATCCCGTGGATGTTTTAGGGGTGGCGCTTCGGATGCCGATGGCTTGTCAGCAACCCGTGTGCCATAGCCGTAACACCCGCGTAATCATCGGGTTGGGGCCAATGTGCCGGCGTGAGGTGGATCCTGGCGTGATGGACGGCACCGTACCGGTGCGGCGCGCTGATGCGTTGCACAATGCAGGGGCGCTGCGCCGGGCCGGCGGTAGCGCGCACCTTTGCTAGACTGGCTCGGCCATCCTGCGACCGCGTTGCAACGAGAGGAATCGCCATGCTGAACCTGCACAGCCCCCTGCTGGACGATCTCGCCGCCCGCATCGGCAAGGCGATCGAGGCCTCGCCCGCCAAGGACATCGAGAAGAACATCAAGGCGATGCTGCAGAGCGGCTTGCTGCGTCTGGATCTCGTCTCGCGGCAGGAATTCGATACGCAGGCGCAGGTGCTGCTGCGCACGCGCGAGAAGCTCGAGCGGATGGAGGCGCGGCTCGCCGAGATGGAGCATCGCGCGGGCGTGCCTGCGGCCACCGAGCGACCGGCACGCGACGCCGCCGCGGAAGGCAGCGGTGGGATCGGTGCGAATCCGGTGCCGCCGTCGATCGCGCCGGCGGAATGACGCGCGGCGGAGCGCAAGCGCGTGCAGCGTGAACCGGCTGCTCCTCCGATGAGGGTCGAGCGCGCGCCCGGTGGGCGGCCCAGCGCCGACGCCGCCCCCGTTGTCGCTGCGCCGGCGGTGATGCCCGTCGTCGGTCGCGCGCGCGCGCAGCTCGCGTATCCGCTGGACGGACGCTACGGCGCGATGGACCCGGTCGCGATGAAGTCCGCCGTCGAATGGCTGGCGCGCGGCATCGACCTCACGGCGATCGATTACGTCGTGGGCATCCCGGAAGGCGGCTACGCGCCGGCTTATGCGTTCGCCGCGGCGACGGGATTGCCCGTGATCTTCGCGACCGTGTTCAAGCCCGACGTGGCAGGGGTGGTGACGTTTCGCGAAGCGCACGACCATCCGCCGCTCGACCTGAAGCACATCTACGGCCTCGCGCCCGGCGATCGCGTGATCGTCGTGGAGGACGAGGTGACGTCGGGACGGACGATCGTGAGCTGCGTGCGCGCGCTGCGCTCGGCGGAGGTGCATTGCGACCAGGTCGCCACGATCTACGCGGCCGACGACGCGGCGATGCGCGCGCGGCTCGCGGCGGAAGGCGTGCGGCTGCACGTGCTCGCGCAGTTTCCGGCGGACGTTGGTGAGCGCCTCTATCGCTGAGGCGGCCGGCGACGTCGAGGCGATCATCCAGGCGGCCGGGCAGGGTTCCCGGCTCGGCCTCGGGCCGAAGGCGTTCGTGTTGCTCGGCGAGCGCACGCTGCTCGAGCGCGCGGTAGCGGTCATGCTGACCGTGGCGGCGAGCGTGACGGCCGCCGTGCCCCCCGCCGATGTCGCACGCGCGGTGGCGCTCGCCGGCGGCGCGCGGGTGCGGATCGTCGCCGGCGGGGCGTCGCGCGCGGAAACGCTGCGCCTGCTGGTGGCCGCGTCCGCGGCGCCGTGGCTCGTGCTGCACGACGCCGTGCGCCCGTTCGTGACGACGGACCTGGCCGGTCGCGTGCTCGATGCGGCCCGTCGCAGCGGCGCCGCGGCCGCGGCGCTGCCGAACGCCGATTTCCTCTATGCGCGGGACGGTAGCCTGCAGGCCGCGCCGAACCATGCGTTCGCCATCCAGAAGCCGGTGGCCTTCGCGCGCGCGGCGATGCTGCGCGGGCTCGCAGCCGCCGATCGAAACGGTGCGCGGGGCGACGAGAGCGCGCTCGAGATCCTTGCGCTGGCCAGTCAGTCCGTGGCGTTCGTGCCCGGCAGCGCCGCGAACCTCAAGCTCACGACGCCGGACGATCTCACCCTGGCGCGCCGGCTGGTGTGACCGCGCGTGCGCGTCAGCGCCGCGGAAGCGGTGACCCGGTGCCGAAGAATTCCGCGCGTCCGGTGGGATCGATGCGGTCGAAGCAGGCCGGATCAAGTGCGTGCACGGGCGCAACACCGCGGCCTTCGATGAACGCGCGCTTCGCCGCAACGCGCGCGGCCAGCGCGTTGCGCAGCCGCCGGAAGTCGGCCTGCAACGATTCGAGCACGCGGGGATTGGCCTGCAGCGCTGCGCGGAAATGCCACGCGCTGCCTTCCTGCGGCTCGAAGGTGAGCTGGCCCTGGGGGCCCAGCGCGAAGAAGTGCAGCAGGTTGCAGTGGTTGCCGGGATCGAGCCGGTGGGCGTGCAGCGCGAGCCCGCGCGAGCTCGCCAGCAGGGTATGCGTGGCGTCGGTGACCGCGAACGCCTGCGCGACGCCAAGCGCGCCATCGTCGGGCTGGTTGGCGGTGAAGTTCTGCGCGAACACGAGGTCGCTTTCCCCCGACAGCAGCGAGCGGCCGGAATGCGCGAACGCGGGCGGCGCGTCGATGCCGAGCAGCTCGAGGCACGTCGGCGCAAGGTCGATGGTGCTCGCCAGCCGCTCGGTCACTCCCGGGGCGAGCGCGGCATCGCGGATCGCGAGCGGCACCCATGTCACATCGGTGTGCGGCTCGGTGGCGTGCACCATGCCGCCCTTGAAGCCGTGCGTCCAGAAGTCGTCGCCATGATCGCCGTAGGCCACGATCGTGGTCTGGTCGAGCAGGCCCTTGCGCTCGAGCGTCGCCAGCAGCGTGCCGGTCGCGTCGTCGGCCACCGCGCAGGCGCGCCGCAGCTGGTCGGTCAGGCCGTCGGAGAAGGGCGCGAGTGCCTGGCTGTGCTCGATGTGCGTCACCAGGTCCCACACGTAGATCGCGAACCGCGGCGCATCCGTGAGCGCTTCGAAACGGGCGAACAGCGTCGGGAAGTCGTTGGTGGCCCACACCTCCGGCAGCTCGTCGGACAGCCCTGCCAGAAGCGTGCGACCCTTTGCATGGAACGCGTCGAGGCAGACGACTTCGGTGCGGTAGCCCTGCTCGCGCAGGAGTGCGAACAGGTTGCGGTTGTTGCCCGCCGGACGCATCCCCTGGAAACGCGTCGCCGCGTCGAACTCGAAGTCGTTGCCGTGGAACAGGTAGGTCATCACCATGAGCGTGGACGTCGCCGACGAGTAGAACCGGTCGAACACGAGCGCCTGCTCCATCAACCGCCGCGTGTGCGGAAACGCATTGGCGAACGCCGCGAGGCGTTGCCGCGAGATGCTTTCCAGGTGGAGGATGAGCAGGTTCTTCATCGCGGCGCACGCGTGCGGCAGGTCGGCACGCAGGTCGGTGCACAGTGCGCGCAATAATGTAATCCGATTCCCCGGCAGGCGCCGAAGCCGCGCGCCGATCCGCGGCTCGTCCGAACGGTCGAGATCCAAGCAACCGACGCCGCCGCTACACTCGGCGCGCCGCGATGCGATCCGCGCTCGCGCCCACCCGCAGGAGCGCGCGCAATGCCCGTCGCCGTGGTTCGCAGCCGCGCGCTCGCGGGCGTCTCCGCACCGCCAGTCACGGTGGAGGTCCACCTCGCCAACGGCCTGCCCAACTTCCACCTGGTCGGACTGCCCGAGACGGAGGTCCGCGAAGCGCGCGACCGCGTGCGCGCGGCGCTGCTGAATTCGCAGTTCGACTTTCCCTCGCGCCGCGTCACCGTCAACCTCGCGCCGGCCGACCTGCCGAAGGAGTCGGGTCGCTTCGACCTGCCGATCGCGCTGGGGATCCTGGCCGCCACGGGCCAGATCCCCGCGCCGCCGCTCGATCGGCACGAGTTTGCCGGCGAGCTGGCGCTGACGGGCGATCTTCGCGCGATCCGCGGCGCGCTCGCGATGGCGTTGTTCGCGCGCCGCGACGGCCGCGCGTTCGTGCTTCCGGCCGTCTCCGCGCATGAAGCGGCGCTGGTGCGCGATGTCGTGGTCTATCCGGCGGCGACGCTGGAGGCGGTGTGCGCGCATCTGACCGGACGTTCGCCGCTGCCCGCCATGGCGGCGGCATCGAGCGGCGATGCACCCGATGCAGCCGACGGCTCCCAGCCCGACCTGGCCGACGTGCGGGGCCAGCCGCGCGCCAAGCGCGTGCTGGAGATCGCCGCGGCGGGCGGCCATTCGCTCCTGCTGATGGGCCCGCCCGGCGCCGGCAAGTCGATGCTGGCGCAGAGGCTCCCGGGGCTTCTGCCGCCCATGCACGAGGACGAGGCGCTCGAGGCGGCCGCGATCGCGTCGCTCGCCGGCCGCTTCGTGCCCGACCGGTGGCGCGAGCGCCCGTTCCGCGCGCCCCACCACACCGCCAGCGGCGTGGCCATCGTGGGCGGCGGCAGCCATCCGCGTCCGGGCGAGATCTCGCTTGCGCATCGGGGCGTGCTGTTCCTGGACGAGCTGCCCGAGTGGGACCGGCGCGTCCTCGAGGTGCTCCGCGAGCCGCTCGAGTCGGGCTGCATCAACCTCTCGCGGGCCGCGCGCCAGAGCACGTTTCCCGCCGAGTTCCAGCTCGTCGCCGCGATGAATCCCTGCCCGTGCGGATGGCGCGGGCATGCGAGCGGACGCTGCGGCTGCACGCTCGACCAGGTGCGTCGCTATCGCGGGCGCATCTCGGGTCCGTTGCTCGACCGCATCGACCTCGCGATCGAAGTGCCGGCGGTTCCCGCCGACCTGCTGGTGGCGGCCAACCGTGCGCACCCGGGCGAGTCGGGCGCGATCCGCGCACGCGTCACGGACGTGCGCGCGCGCATGCTCGCGCGCCAGGGCGTTTGCAATGCGCGCCTGACGGCCGCGCAGATCGCGACCTGCCGCGCCACCGGCGAGGCCGAGCGCCTGCTCGGCAGGGCAATCGCCCGCATGGCGCTATCCGCGCGGGCCTACCACCGCGTTCTGAAGGTCGCGCGCACCATCGCCGACCTCGCGCACGCCGAAGCGCTCGACGCGCCGCACGTGGCCGAGGCCCTCGCGTATCGATGCTTCGACGGCGCCTGATTGCCCCTGCGCCGCTCAGGCGGCTTGCGGTGGCGCTGCTGCCCGCACCACCACCTGCACGTCGTGCTCGCGCTCGTCGTCGACCAGGGGGACGGCGGCCTCGACCTGCAGCGCACCGTCCACCCACACGGCTACTCCGGCCTCGGCCGTCGCGGATTGCGTCACCGCGATCCGGTACAGCGTGGCGCCGTGGCGATAGCGCAGCGTGAACCCCTTCCATTCCGGCGGCAGGCAGGGAGCGACGAGCAGGCGGTCGCCGGCGCGCTCGATGCCCAGCAGCGATTCGAGGATCAGCCGGTACATCCAGCCCGCGGAGCCCGTGTACCACGACCAGCCGCCGCGGCCGGTGTGCGGCGCCACGGCGTAGATGTCCGCCGCCGCGACGTACGGCTCGATGCGGTAGGTCGCCACCTGCGGTGCCGTCCGTCCGTGGTTCACCGGGTTGATCATGTCCATGAGCGCCCACGCCCGGCGCGCATCGCCCAGCGCCGCGAAGGCCATGACGGTCCAGATCGCGGCGTGCGTGTACTGGCCGCCGTTCTCGCGCACGCCGGGCACGTAGCCGCGGATGTAGCCGGGATGATGCGCATCGTGATCGAACGGCGGCGCGAGCAGCCGGATCAGCGCACCGTCCTCCTGCACGAGATGCTCGTACACGGCGTCCATCGCGATGCGCGCGCGCTGCGGATCGGTGCTGCCGGACAGCACCGCCCAGCTCTGCGAGATCGAGTCGATCCGGCATTCGGCGCTGGTTGTGGAGCCGAGCGGGTAGCCGTCGTCGAACCAGGCGCGCCGGTACCAGCCGCCGTCCCATGCGTGCAGCTCGAGGTTCGCGCGAAGCTTGGCCGCCTCGGTCGCGCAGATCTCGGCGAACGGGTCGTCGCCGCGCACCTTTGCGACCACGGCGAACTGGTCGAGCACCGAGCACAGGAAGAAGGCCAGCCACACGCTCTCGCCGCGGCCCTCGATGCCCACCAGGTTCATTCCGTCGTTCCAGTCGCCGGAGCCCATCAGCGGCAGTCCGTGCTCACCGAAGCGCAGCCCGTGCAGCACGGCGCGCAGGCCGTGCTCGTACAGGCTCGCGTATTCCGTCGAGCGGCCGGGCAGGTCGTAGTACGAGTCCTCGCCTGGCGCCACCGCCCGGCCCGTGAGGAAGCTCACCGACTCGTCGAGCACCGCGACGTCGCCGGAGGCTCGCACGTAGCGCGCGATCGCCAGCGGCAGCCACAGGTAGTCGTCCGAACATTGCGTGCGCACGCCGCGCCCGGCCGGGGGATGCCACCAGTGCTGCACGTCGCCTTCGACGAACTGCCGGCTCGCGCACAGCAGGAGCTGCGCACGCGTGAGCTCCGGCGCCGCATGGACGAGCGCGAGCACGTCCTGCAGCTGGTCGCGGAAGCCGAATGCGCCGCCGGATTGGTAATAGCCGCTACGCGCCCACAACCGGCACGCGAGCGTCTGGTACACGAGCCAGCCGTTGCACAGCACGTCGAGCGCCGGATCGGGCGTCGCCACCTGCACGGCGCCCAGGATGCGGCGCCACTGCTCCTCGACGGCGCGGAACGAGGCCTGCACCGCGTTCGCGCCGAGGAAACGGGCCACCAGTGCGCGGGCGTCGTCGGCATCCTGCCCGGCGCCCAGCACGAACGTCACCTGCCGGGTCTCATCGGGCGCGAGCGTGAGCGCGACCTGCAGCGCGCCGCACGGATCGAGCGTGGCGCCCGACCGGTTCGACAGGCGGACTCGGGTCATCGCCGCCGGAGCGGCCAGGTCGCCGTTGCGCCCTACGAACTCGCCACGGTCTCCGGTGGACGTCGATGCCGCCTCGTCGACGGCGAAGAACGCGACGCGCCCGCCGAACTCCGCGTGGTAGGGATTGCGCGCGAACAGCGCGCCGGTGCGGGCGTCCTTCTCGGTGACCACGTGCATGGCGGTGCGGGGCCGCAGGTCACCGAGCACCCACTCGACGTAGCCGGTCGCCGAGACCCGGCGCTCCCGGACCGTGCGGTTGTGCAGCGTGAGTGTGGATAGCTTGACCGGCGCGTCGGCGGCGACGTGCACGCGCAGCTGCGAAGCGATCCCGTCCTCGGCGTGCTCGAACACGCTGTAGCCGAAGCCATGGCGCGTGACGTAGGGTGCGTCGCCCGGCGACGGCAGCGGCGCGGCCGACCAGAAATGCCCCGACTCCTCGTCGCGCACGTAGCACGCCTCGCCGGCGGCATCGCTCACCGGGTCGTTGCTCCAGGGTGTCAGGCGGTATTCGTGCGCGTTCTCGCTCCATGTGTACCCACCGCCGCTTTCCGAGACGATCGTGCCGAAGCGCGCGTTCGCGATCACGTTGACCCATGGGGCGGGCGTCGCATGCCGGGCGTCGCTGCGGATGACGTACTCGGTGCCGTCCGGCGTGAAGCCGCCGTGGCCGTTGTCGAGCGCGAGCGCGCGCGCCGCCGGAGGCGGGTCGAGGTCGTCGTCGGGCGAGCGCTCGAGCTCGGGGACGAAGCGCGCCACGCGCACCTCGGCGAGCACGCGGCCGGCGACCTGTTCGGCGAGCGTGCCGTTGGCGTCCGACAGCACGACGCGCGCCGCCGATTCCAGGAGCACGCGGTCCTCGCCCGAGATCTGGTCGCCGCGCCGGACGAAGATGCCGCCCGGCCGGTCCATCATCTGCGCCTCGACGCGTGCCGAGATGAGCGCCATGATCTGGTCCTGTAGCACCTGCCGGTAGCCGCCGAGGTCCTCGTTCCAGATCACGAGGTCCACCGCCAGCCCCTTGAGCCGCCAGTACGCGTGCGCCTGGACGAGCTGGCGCACGAGGTCGATGTTGGCGCCGTCGGCGATGCGCAGCAGCACGATCGGCAGATCGCCGGAGATCGCGTAGCCCCACAGCCCCGACTGCGCGCGGCGGTTGCGCGCGACCGTCGCGGCGTCGGCCCGCAGCGATCGGTTCGCGAACAGGATCGAGCTCGCCAGGCGCGCGTACAGGTGCGCGTCCGCCTGCGTCGCGTTGATCTGCCGCAGCACCACGTGCGCGTGCGTCCACGCCAGCTCGAGCACCCGGTCGGCCAGCCGCGGATCCTCGTATTTGCGGACCAAGCCCACGGCTGCCTCGCGGCTGTCGCCCATCCCGTACACGAGGTCGAGGGTGACGCTTTGTTGCGGCTGGAGCGTCACCACGATCCGGATGGCGGCGATCGGATCGAGCACGGCGCCGGCGCCACCTGGCAGCGCTCCGCCTTGTGACAGAGCGGCCGGGCGCGCCGGCGTATTGCGCCGTCCTAGAAATGCCGCCCGGTCGGACTCGAAGGAAACCTCGTCGGCGACGGCGCCATGCACGGACATGACATGGAACATCCACGGCACGGCCTCGCCGGGCGAGCGCGGGCGGCGCGTGCAGAGGATGGCACGCTCCGCCGGCAGCACTTCGGTCTGCACGAAGAGGTTGCTGAATGCCGGATGGCTCGAATCCGCCGCGGCGGGCGCCAGCACGATCTCGGCGTAGCTCGTCAGCGCGAGCACGCGCGTCACGCGCGATCGATTCACCACGCGCGTGCGCCGTAGCTCGATGTCGTCCTCGGGCGAGACCGCGATCTCGGTGTGCAGCTCGATCCCGCGGTCGCGGCGCCGGAACTCGGCGCGCCCTTCCGAAAAGATGGCCTCGTAGCGCTCGGCGGGCGTGCCGGCGGGCTGGTGCGCCGCCGACCAGTAGTCGCCGCTGGCCACGTCCTGGACATAGCAGAAGACGCCCCAGTCATCGCGCGTCGCGTCTTCGCGCCAGCGCGTCACCGCGAGGTCGTTCCAGCGGCTGCTGCCGCCGCCGGCGTTGGTGACCATGACGTGATAGCGGCCGTTCGACAGCAGCTGCACCTGCGGAACGGGCGTGGCCGGCGTGGCGAACGTGCGCGCCGCGTCCTCGAGCTCGGTCCCGCCCGCGCGGCCGGCCACGAGCTGCGGCATGTGCGGAAACACGGTGGCGGTCTTGGGAATGCGCTCCTGCAGCAGGAGCAGGGTGGCCTGGAACTCCGGGTCCGCCTCGAAGCGCTTCTGCATGGGCCGATCGAGCAGGCAATGGCCGAGCGCGAGCAGGGTCATGCCCTGGTGATGCGCCATGAACGAGCGGACTAGGGCGCTTGCCTGGCCGCGCGGCAGCCGCGCCGGCGTATGGTCGATTGCCTCGTAGAGCCCGAAGCGGCCCATCGCCTGCTCGGCGGCCAGCCGCTCGAGGTTCTGGCAGGCAGCCTCCGGTGCCACCATGAGCGCCAGGGCCGTCGCGTAGGGCGCGATCACCACGTCCTCGGCCAGCCCGCGCTTGAGGCCCAGCCCCGGCACGCCGAACGCGCGATACAGGTAGTTCTGGCTCGCGTCGACCGCGTTGTAGCCCGACTCGGAGACGCCCCAGGCGACGTCGAGCTGGCGGCCGTAATCGATCTGGCGATCGACGGCCGCCTGGCAGGTGGCGTCGAGCAACGTGTTCTCGTAGGTTGGCATCACCAGCATGGGCATCAGGTACTCGAACATCGAGCCGCTCCACGAGTACAGCAGCGGCCGGTCGCCGCCGGACGTCAGCAACCGCCCGAGCGCGAACCATGCATCCTGCGGCACCTGCCCCTTCGCGATGGCGACGAAGGTCGTGAGCCGCGCCTCGGATGCGAGCAGATCGTAGTAGCTCGCGTCGCGATGCCGCTCGTCCACGTTGTAGCCGATGGCGAAGACGTGCCGGTCGTAGTCGTAGAGGAAGCCGAAGTCCATGCGCGCCAGCTCTTCGCACCGGTGCGCGGCCTGCGCGATCGCAACGATGCGCGTCTTCGCCTGGTCGCTGGCCGCGGCGACGAGCGCGGCGAGCTCCGCCAGCGGGAGCGCGCCGTCGGAGCCGGCCGGCGCCGGCGCGCGGGCCTGCACAACGATCTCCGGCAGGAGCTCGGCCACCTCGCGCAGGGTCGGCCGCGACATCAGCGAGGGCAGCGCGGCCAGCGCGTCCTGCAGGTGCGGCGCCGACAGCCACGGCGCGAAGCGCGCAAGCTCGTCCTCGGCGCTCGCGCATTGCGCGGCGAGCGACTCCATCCATGCGCGCGCCTCCTCGTAGGCGGCGTTCGAGACCTCGGCCGCCCGGCGCGGCAGCGACGCGCTGGCCGTCGCGACGGCCGCGGCGACGCGCGGCAGCCAGTGGCGCACCGCCGCCAGCGAGCCGGGCCGCGCGTCGCACGCCGCGTCGATCTCGCGGCCAAGCCGCACGATCGCCGCCGTAGCCGCCGGCCCCAGCGTCGCGAGCAGCACGTCGGCGGTGTCCGCAAGCCCTTCGAAGAGGCGTGGCGCGACGATCGCGTCGTCCGGAAGCTGCACGAGCCCGGCGCGCAGCGTCAGCAGGTGGCCCGCGAGGTTGCCGCTGTCGACCGCGGACAGGTAGCGCGGCGCGAGCGGCGCGAGCGTCTGCGTGTCGTACCAGTTGTAGAGGTGCCCCCGATGCTTGGGAAGCGCATGCATGGTGGCGAGCGTGCGGCCCGTGCGCTCGAGCAGCGCGCCGACGGTCAAATAGCCGAAGTCGTAGGCGGCCAGGTCGGTGAGGAGTGCCATGCCGATGTTGGTGGGCGAGGTGCGATGCGCGATCGTGCCGACCGGCACCTCCTGCCAGTTATCGGGCGGCAGCCAGTTGTCGTCGCGCGCTACGAACGTCTCGAAGTAGCCGAACGTGCGGCGCGCAAGCGTGCGCAGGAAGCGCTCCTGCCGGCGGGTGAGGCGCGAGCGGGGCCTCGACAGCGGCTTGCCCGTCCACCACGCGATCGCCGGCGAGGCGAGCCAGAGGGTGAGGAACGGCACTGCGACGGCGGCGGCGGCGGCGTGCGTCCCGAGCAGCAGCGCACCCGCGCCCAGCGCCACCACCGGCCCGGCCCACATCGCGCGGAGCGTGCCGCGCAGCGTCGTCGGCTCGCGCCGGTCCTGCTCGCTCGAGGGCGTCCATTCGAGCAGGCGCCGCCGCGTGACCAGCATGCGCCAATGCGTGCGCAGGATCGCGCCGACGCTGTAGGCGGCCTCGTCCGGCAGGCAGGCGATCGCGAACAGCAGCTGCAGGATCCGCTGCGCCACCGCCCGCCGCGCGGTGCGCAGGTGACGCTCCAGCGGCACGTCGGCGGACTTGTGCAGCAGGTCCAGGAGCCCGCCGATCAGCGGCGACACGCCCAGGATGGCGAGCGCCACGAGCGTCCACCACCAGGCGGGTGCGAGCCGTGTCCAGCCGAGCACGATCAGCACGAGCAGCGCGGGTGCTACGAGGCTGCGGCGCAGGTTGTCGAAGATCTTCCACTGCGAAAGCATGGACAGCGGGTTGGGAACGCGCCGTACGCGTCCCCCGGGAACCCTGCGCAACAGCCATCCGGCGATCTGCCAATCGCCGCGGATCCAGCGCCGGCGCCGGCTCACGTCAGCGCCGTAGCGCGACGGATAGTCCTCGTAGATCTCGACGTCGCTGATCAGCCCCGAGCGCGCGTAGCTGCCCTCGAGCAGGTCGTGGCTCAGGATGCGGTTCTCGGGAAAGCGGCCCGCGAGCGCGCGCTCGAACGCGTCCACGTCGTAGATGCCCTTGCCGATGAACGAGCCCTCGCCGAAAGCGTCCTGGTAGACGTCGGATACCGTGCGCGTGTACGGGTCGATGCCCGACTCGCCGCCGAACAGGCGGGAGAAGCGCGAGCGGTTCGAGCCCGGGAGGCTCGCCGCGACGCGCGGCTGCAGGATGCCGTAGCCGGCGGTAACGCGCCGGCGGGTCGCGTCGAAATACGGGCGGTTGAGCGGGTGCGCCATCGCGCCGACGAGCTGCTTCGCGGCGTCGCGGGGCAGCGCGCTGTCGGTGTCGAGCGTGATGACGTAGCGCACGCCGCGCAGCACCACGGGGTCGCCCACGATGGCGCTGAACCGCTCGATCGCGTGCGCGCCCCCCAGGATGACGGCATTCAGGTCGGCCAGCTTGCCGCGCTTGCGCTCGTGGCCCATCCACACCGCTTCGCGGTCGTTCCATTGCCGCGGACGATGCAGCAGGAAGAAGATATCCGCGCTCCCGGCCGCATCGGTTGCGTTCCCGGGGGCCGCGTACTTGTCGTTCAGCGCGCCGATGGCCGCCCGCGCGCAGCGCAGGAGCGGTGCGTCTCCCGGCAGGTCCTGCGCCGGCGCGTCGAGGTAGTCGGTGAGGAGCGCGAAGTGCAGGTTCGGGTCGCGGTTCGCGAGGTAGCGAATCTCGAGACCTTCGGCGAGCGCTGCGATCCGCTCGGTCGTGCTCAACATGGCGGGCACCGCCACGAGCGTGCGCGACGTCGCGGGAATGCTCGCCGCGAAATCCATCCGCGGCAGCGGCGTGGGCGGCACGAGCATCGCGACGATCCAGTTCACCACGGCGACGCAGGGCTGGCTCGTCGCGATGACGGACAAGACGAGGACGACCGCCACCCGGGCAGGGCCGCCACCGCCGGCGCCGGCCGCGGCCGTCATGCCGGCCGACCACAGCGCGGTGAGCGCGACGATTGCCCCGACGTACGCGAAGGTGGCATGACGCGAAGCGAGACGCGCGAGCTTGGTGGCGACCGGCGGCTGCACCCCGAGCGCCTTCTCGAGCGGCTCGATGCCGTGGTCGACCAGGTAGTAACCGACGTGCATGCGCCGGGGATCGGCTGCGGCGGCCGCGCCGCCGCACAGCGCGAGCGCGCGCTGCGCGACCTCGAGCTGCGACAGCCGCGCCCGCCGCGCGAGGCGCTCCACGGTATGCCGGTAGCGGTCGCGCGTGCCGAAGTCCATCTGGGCGTACACGCCGGCCGGCTCGCGCCGGAGCGCCTGCTCGACCACGCTCATGCTTTCGACGAACTCGCGCCAGTCCATCGCGCCCAGCACGCGCAGGCTGCCGATGCTGTTGCTGATCGATACCTGGTTGGCGGCCTGGAGGCGGGTGCCCTCCTGCACCAGTTGCTCAATGGTGAGGTGCTGCTCCGAGAGGCGCTGCTCGATCCAGGTGAGCGGCAACGCGAGCGCCGTTCCCTGGCCCTGCAGCCTTCGAGCGAGCTCGGAGACGAACGCCGTCGTCATCGGCGGGTTCGACCGCGCCATGTCGGCGATCACCAGGATGAGGCTCTTCGGATCGCTTTGCGCCGTGGCGATCATGCGGTCAGCCCAGCCGTTCGCAAGGTCGCGGCCGATCCGGCCCGCGGCCACGTCCGCCGCCACGCGGCGCAGGTTTTCGATCAGCGCGAGCCGTAGCATGATCGGGATCGCCCACAGCTCTCCGAGCGTGATCGGCGAGAGGGTCTGGTACGCGGCGACGAAGCGCGTCAGGCTTTCCGGATCGGCGCGCCCGTCGCCGTGCGCGATAGTCTCGAGCGCGATGTCGTATACGCGCGGCAGCCCCGCGGACGCGCCAGTCGCAAGACACGGCAGCTCGCGGCTGTAATTGCGGGGCAGGTGCCGCTTGGCCGTGCGGATCTGCTCTGCGATCAGGTGGAAATTGTCCTGCAGCCACTCGCCGGCGGGCGTGATGCGGCGATTGGCGCGCGCCGCGGCGGTCAACAGGTCTACCGCGTCGAGCAGCACCGCCTCGTTGGCGGCCAGCCGCGGGAGCAGCCGGTCCGCACCCCGGTTCGGCGTCAGCCGGTGCGCCGCCGCGAGCGCCCTGCCGTGCTCCTCCATCTGGTCCGCGCTGAACAGCTCGGCGCGGAGCGGTCGTTCGTCGGACTCGCTGCGCGGCGCGGTGCCGCTTCCGTTGGAGGAGAAGTACCGGATCGCCTTGCGGAAGATGGCGAGCGCGCTCGCGTTCGGATTCGGCATGTCGGATGAGTGGGGCGCGCGCTGCGCGCCGCCACGCGATCCACCGTACCACACCCAAGCGGTGGCGTTGCGCTGTCCGCACGCGCCGGCCGCGGTCCGCGTCGGCGGCTACTGGCTCGCCGTGATGCCGCCGTCCACGTACAGGATCTGCCCGGTGACGAAGGCCGCGGCCGGCGAGCTGAAGAACAACACCGGCCCGGCCACGTCCTTCGGGTCGGCGATCCGCCCGAGCGGAATGCGCTCCTCGAGCTGCTTGCGGAAGGCGGGATTCGCCATCACGTGGCGGATCATGTCCGTGTAGACGAACGTGGGCGCCACGCCGTTCACGGTGATTCCGTCGGGCGCGAGCTCCATGGCGTGCTGGCGTACCAGCATGACCAGCGCGCCCTTGGTGCTGCAGTAGGCGGAGTAGCCGCGCTTGCGCAGGCCGAGCGCCGAGCGCACCGACAGGAGGTGCACCTGCCGCCCGCCGCGTCCGCCCGCCACCTGGTGGCGCGCCGCCGCCTGCGCGAGGAACATCGCGGCCTTCAGGTTGACCTGCACGACCTCGTCGAACGCCTCCTCGCTGACGTCCTGCAGCGGCTGCTCGCGCTGGATGCCGATGCAGTTGACGAGGATGTCCAGCCGGCCGAACGCAGCGGCCGCCGCATCGGTGGCCGCGCGGATTTCGGCCACGGAGTGCGCGTCGAATGCGAAGCCCCGCGCTTCGTGGCCGTGGTCGCGCAGCGACTGCGCGAGCGCTTCGCTGCGGCCGGGATCGCGGCCGGCCAACGCGACCCGCGCGCCCGCAAGCGCGAGCGCCCAGGCGATCGCCTCGCCGATGCCACCGTAGCCGCCGGGGACGAATGCGACCTGGCCGCGCAGATCGTGCAGACCCGCGAGCTCGCGCACGAAGTCGATGCGAGGCGCAAGCGTGGCGGCGTCGGACACGGGCGACCTCAGGCGTCCAGCACGCTCTTGCGCCCGAACAGGCCGCGCGCGCGGAACGTGACGACGGCGATGAACAGCAGGTACATCGACAACAGCGACCATTCCGACGCGTACGCCCCGGTGAGCCCCACCACGAGCCCGACCATGATGCCGGCCAGAACCGCGCCCCACAGCGACCCGACCCCGCCGAGGACGATGATGAGGAACGCCGGCACGACGGCGTCGACACCCACGTGCGGACGCGTTCCCCAGATCGGCGCCAGCACGATGCCGGCCAGCGCCGCCAGCGCGACCCCCAGCGCGAACACGTAGCGGCGCAGCCGCGCGAGGTCTACCCCCAGCGCCCGCACCATCTCGCTGTCGTGCGCGCCGGCCTTGATCAGCGCGCCGAACGGCGTGCGCTCCAGGAACAGCCACAGTGCGCCGATCGCGGCGATCGCGACGGCGCAGGCGAACAACCGATACCGCGCGTAGATCACGTCGCCGACCGCGAATGCGCCCGAGATCGCGTCGGGCACCGCGAGCCGTTGCTCGGTCGAGCCCCACACGAGCCGGATCAGCTCCTCGATGACCGTCGCCGCGCCGAAGGTCAGCAGCAGCGCATAGAGCGGGTCGCGGCCGTAGGTGCGGCGCATCGCCAGCTCGAGCACCATGCCGGCCGCCCCCACCAGGACCGGCGCGGCGAACAGCGCGATCGCGTAGCGCCACGCGATGGGCATGCCCGTCCACGCCGCCTGCGCGTCCCCGGCGAAGGGCAGCTGCGGCGCCATGATGGCCAGCGCGGCATACATCCCGAGCGCGAAGAACGACCCGTGCGCGAGGTTGATCGTCTCCATGACGCCGACGATCAGCATGAAGCCGAGCGCCACGAGCGCGAACAGGAGCCCGAGCGAGACGCCGTTCAGCAGGTGGGGAACCAGGCCGGAGAGAAAGTCCATGGCGGGAACGCGGGGCCGCGGACGGCCCCGCCGTCGGCTTTCACATCTCGTAGGTGGGCGTGCTGTCGTAGCTCTCGAGCTTGCAGGACTTCGGCGCGTCGGCATCCTGCACGTCCTTCGGCTCGGCCTGCGCGAGGATCCTGAAGATGTCGTCCTTCTCGGCCGGCTGGTCGTTGAAGCTCGCCATGTAGATCGTCTGCTGGCACTGGTGCGTGGCAGGGTCGATCCAGGCGTCGTAGTGCTGGAGGCGGTCGCGCGCCGACATCCGCCGGCCCTCGAGCTTCTTGATGATGGCCGTGTTATTCGTGCCGCCGGTTTCCTCGACGCAGCGCAGGAGCTCGCGCGTGGAGTGGTAGCCGTTCACGTACACGTTGCCGGGCACGCGGATCGCCATTCCGGGATAGGTCTTCTGGTACGCCGCCACGAACTCCTTCACGCCCGGCAGGTCGAGGCGCCAGTACCACGTGGTCCCGAACACGCCGAAGATCGCCTCTGCGCCGAGCCCGTACACGTCGGGCCAGTCCTGCTGGTTGTTGATCCACGCCATGCGCTTCTGCAGCCCGAGCTGCACCACCTGCTGGCGCAACGACTTGATGTCGTCCCCGCCCACCGCCGCGGCGACCACGTCCGGCTTGATCTGCTGGAGCTTGATGAGGTAGGACGAGAAATCGCGCGTGTTCTGCGGGATCATCAGCTCGTCGACCACCTTCGCGCCGCTCGCCTCGACGAGGTCGCGCGTGGCCTTCGAGGTCTGGTGTCCCCAGACGTAGTCGTTGGTCAGTAGCACCCAGTTCTTGCCGTTCGCGCGGATCGCGTTGCGCACGATCGCGTTCGCGAAATTCGTGCCGCTCCCGTCCCAGACGAACTTGACGCGATGGCAGTCCTTGCCGGACTCCGTCGGCGACGAGGAGTTGCTGTTGAGGTAGATGCAGCCGTATTTCTGCGCCACCTGCGAGATGGCGTTGGCCACGCCGGAGTGAATGGCGCCGATCAGGAACGCGGCCTCGTTGCGGGTGATCATGCGCTCGGCGACGCGCGAACCGGTAGCGGGCGTGGTCTCCGTATCCATGTGGATCGCCTCGATGCGGCGGCCCAGCACACCTCCCTTGTCGTTGAATTCCTTGATCGCCATCATGGCGCCGAGCCGCTCCTCCGCGCCGGAGGCCGCGTACTGGCCGGATGCATCCATGGTGAGGCCGATCACGAGCGGCTTCTTCTGCGCGGTCTGCGACCATACATGGTTGTGCCGCCACGGGCCGTAGAACGGCGCGACGCCGGTCAGGCCGGCGGTCGCGACCGTGAGCGCGGACGCCCGCAGCACGCGGCGGCGCGTGGCGGAGACAGGGGGCTGCGGCTCGGTGCTGGGCTTCTCGTCCATCGTTCCTCCTCGATGACGTGAATATCGGGAAGCCGCGCGCCTCACGCCGGAGCGCGCGGCCGGCTCAATGCGTGCGGCGCCTGCGGCTTGCGGCGGCGGCCAGGCGGTGTCCGGTGGCGAGCACGAGCACCTCCGCGAGGCACAGCGGCTCGACCAGCGACCGGAACGGCTGCCGGCCCTGGTCGCCGATAGGCAGACACACCGTGGACACTCGGTGCAGCGGGGACAACGGGCCGTCGGTGATGGTCACGACCGCCACGCCGCGCGCGCTGCAGGCCGTCGCCACGTCAACGCACTCCGCCGTGTAGTTGCGGAAGCTGACGGCCAGCAGGACGTCGCGGGCGGTGAGGCGCTCGGCGTATTCGCGGTTCATGCCGCCCACGCCGTCGAGCAGGTGCGCGGGCAATTCGAGCTGGTTGAGCGCGTAGGCGAGATAGCACGCGACCGGGAACGAGCGCCGGTACGCCAGCACGTCGATGCGCCGCGCGCCGCAGAGCAGGCGCACCGCGTGGTCGAGCGCGGGCGGCGGAAGGCTGTCGGCCAGGCGCTCGAGACCCCGCATGCCCTCCCCGGCGCAGCGTTGCAGGACGCCGCCCGCGCCCTTGCGCTCGCCGCCGTCATCGCGCATCCGGGCGATGCGCTCGCGGTAGGAGCCGCTGCGCTCGACGAGATGCGACTGGAACAGCTGCTGCATGGCGGAGAAGCCGCCGAAGCCCAGCGCGTTCGCGAAGCGGACCAGCGTGGACGGCTGCACGCCGGCTTCCTGCGCGAGCGACGCCACGGTCTTCAACGCCAGATCGCGCGGGCGCTCGAGCGCGATCCGCGCGACGCGCTGGAGCTGGCGGGGCAGTTCCGCGTAGCGCCCCGCGATCGCTTCGCGCAGCTGGTCATAGGTGGTGACCGGGGTGGCGGGCGCGGCGGTGGCGGCATGCGGCTCTATCATGGCTTGCGGTCGCGGTCGCGTTTGGAACGTATGTTCTTGCGGACGCCAAGAATAGAACCTATATTCCACCATGTCCAGCATCCGCGCGAAGTCACGCGCGGGGTGGGCGCGAGGGAGGATCCATTGACCGGACGGGTGGCCCCCGCCGGCCTCGTGACGGGGCCGATGATCGTGCTGTTCGCGGTACTTGCGAGCACGCCGCTATGGCTCGCGCACGTCGGCTTGTACCAGTACCTCGCGCTCGAGATCGTCGTGTGGATGATCTACGCGCTGGGCTACAACCTGCTGCTCGGCCAGGCCGGCCTGCCGTCGTTCGGTCACGGCGCGTTTTTCGGCGCCGGCGCCTACGGCTTCGGCCTCGCCCAGAAGCTCCTCGTCGCCAACCTCTGGATCGACCTCGCGGTTTCGCTGCTGGCGACCGCGCTGCTCGCCGCGGCGGTCGCGGCGTTCATCTCGCACCGGCGCGGCATCTATTACGCGCTGCTGACCATCGCCTTCGGGCAGGTCGTGTGGTTCGTCGCGATCAAATGGCACGGCGTGACGGGCGGCGAGGACGGCCTCCTCAACCTCGTGCGCACGCCGGCCGAGCTCGGCTTTGCCAGCGTGAGCCTGCGCTCCAACGACGCGCTGTTCGGATTCGCGCTTCTGGTCCTGGCGCTGGTAGTCGTCGGGCTGTGGCGGCTCGCGCACTCGCCGTTCGGCCATATCCTGCAGGCCATCCGTCAGAACGAGACGCGTGCCGCGTTCGCCGGGCACAATGTCTGGCTCTACAAGTTCACGGCGTTCGTGCTCTCCGCGACGATCGCCGGCCTCGCGGGCGCGCTGTTCGCACTCGCGCAGCAGTCCGCCTATCCGAACGTGATGAGCCTGCACCAGTCGGGCTATGTCGTGATGATGGTGCTGATCGGCGGCGGCCTCGTGAGCTTCTGGGGACCGGTGCTTGGCGCGGTGTTCTTCATCCTCGCGCGCGACCTCCTCGGCGCGTACACCGAGACGTGGCTGCTGTGGTATGGGCTGCTGTTCATGGCGGTCGTGGTCTTCCAGCCGGAGGGGCTCGCCGGCGCGTGGCGCGCCTGGCGCGCGCGGCGCGCGGCGCCCGCGCGGGCGCTGGCGCGGATCGAGGCCGCTTGACATGGCGCTGCTCGAGGCCCGCTCGCTGTCCAAGCGCTTCGGCGATCACGTGGTGCTGCAGGACGTGAGCCTGGCGTTCGAGGCGGGCCGCCTGTCCGGCATCATGGGTCCGAACGGCGCCGGCAAGACCACCTGCTTCAACGTGCTGACAGGTCGCCATGCGCCGGACGAAGGATGCGTCGTGCTCGACGGCGAGGACATCACCGGCCTGTCGCCCGCGGCCATTGCGCGCAAAGGCGTGTCCCGGTCGTTCCAGGCGATGAACCTGTTCGACGACTACTCCGCTGCCGACAACATCCTCGTGGCGTTGCCGCAGCTGCGCGGGCGAGGCTTCGACATGCTGCGCGACGTGCGCGCGGACAGCGAGCTCGACGATCGCGCGGCGGCGCTGCTCGCGACGGTCGGACTGGCGGGCCGCGAGCGCGTACCGGCCCGGCGGCTGTCCTACGGCGAGCGCCGCGCGCTCGAGATCGGCGTCGCGCTGGCCGCGGCGCCGCGGCTCCTGTTCCTGGACGAGCCGACCGCCGGGCTCGGCAGCGACGGCGTCGCGCGGCTTGCGGAGCTCGTCGGCGAGCTCAAGCGCACCGTAACCATGGTCGTGATCGAGCACGACATGCAATTCCTGTTCCGCCTCGCCGAGGTGGTCTCCGTGATTCATTGGGGACAGGTCATTGCGCAGGGCAGCCCCGCGGCGCTCGCGGACCATCCGTGGGTGCGGCGCTCGAACCTCGCGGGGCTGGCATGAGCGCCGCGGAGGCGAACCCGCTGCTCGCCTTGCACGCGGTCGACACGTTCTACGGCGAGTCGCAGGCGCTGTTCGGCGTGTCGCTCGACGTACGCGCCGGCGAGGTGGTCGCGCTTCTGGGCCACAGCGGCGCGGGCAAGACCACCACGCTGCGGTCGATCCTCGGGCTGTCGCCGGCGCGGCGCGGCAGCATCCGCTTCGACGGAGCGGACGTCACGGCGCTCCCCACCCACGCGATCGCGCGGCGCGGCATCTCGTGGGTACCCGACGACCGCCGCATCTTTCCCACGCTCACCGTCGCCCGCAACCTGTCGATCGCTGTCAAGCGCACGCGGTTTCGCGGTTGGACCGCGGCCGATTGCTGCGAAGTGTTCACCGCGCTGCCGTACCTGATGCACCGCGAATGCGAGAACCTTTCCGGCGGCGAGATGCAGATGGTCGCCATCTCGCGCGCCCTGGTCGGCGCGCCCGGTCTCGTGCTGTTCGACGAGCCCTCGCAGGGACTGGCGCCGAAAGTCGTCCACGACGTGATGCGCACCATCGCCAAGCTGCGACAGGAGGGCGTCGCGTCGCTGGTGGTCGAGCAGAACGTGATGACGGCGCTCGACGTCGCCGACCGCGTCTACGTGCTGCACGGCGGATCGATCGTCCACGAAGGGCCCGCCGCCGCGCTTCGCAGCGACGCTGCGGCGCGCGCGCGGCTGCTCGGCGTATGACCGCGACTCCGCTGCTGAGCGTCGAGGGGCTGGCCAAGCGCTACCGGCGCGGCCGTTTCTCGCGCGGAATCGCCTTCTCGCTGGTCGCCGATTTCCGCGTGGACGAGCCCGGCATCATCGGCGTGCTGGGACCAAACGGCTCCGGCAAGACCACGCTCTTCGAGCTCATCACCGGCAGCAACTTGCCCAGCGCCGGCACCGTGCGCATCGACGGACAGGACGTGCATCGGGTTCGCTACGCCGAGCGCGCGCGGCTGGCGGTCCACTATCACCAGAGCTACCAGGTCCGGCGCATGCGCCGCACGCGGCCGGCCTTCATGCTCGAGCGCGCCGCGCGGTCGCGGCCGCTCGTGCATCTCTTCGACGAGCCGCAGTTCAATCCGCAGGACGGCTACATCGGGTTCATGCTCGATTTCTTCCGGCGGCTGCGCGACGGCGGCGCGGTGGTCTTTCTCTGCCTGCATCCGACCGACCCATACCATCTCGACCTCCTGCGCGAGTCCTGCGACCGCTACCTGCACGTGCAGAACGGCGTGCTCGGACAGGCGCCCGACCTCGACGCCCTGATGGAGGACGCGGGCATGCGGGCGTACCTCGGCCACGCCCGGACGGGGTAGCGGCCGCGCTGCGCGGGTCACGCGCGCCACCCGGCGGGTCGCGTATCCTCGTTCGTCGCGCATCGCCAATTCGCGCACGCGGAAGGATTATGTCGCCTAACCACATTCGCCGGCTCGGACGCCTCCTGCTGCTGGCGGGCGCCTGTGCGGTGGCGCTCCACGCGCTCGCCGCGTCGGCGCAGGAGTATCCGACGCGGCCCATCCGCGTGATCGTGCCGTTCTCGCCCGGTGGAGCGGTCGACGGCCCCATGCGCGTCGTCGCGCAGGAGCTCGGCAAGCGCCTCGGCCAGCCGATCACGGTGGAGAACAAACCCGGCGCCGGCGCCACGCTCGGCACCGAGATCGTTGCGCATGCGCCGCCGGACGGGTACACGCTGCTGCTCGCCTCGCAAACGAACGCGATCAGCGCGGCGCTGTACAAGCACTTGAGCTACGACCCCATCGGCGACTTCGTCCCGATCTCGCTGATCGGCCGCGAGCCGGGCGTGCTGGTGGTGCATCCGTCGCTGCCGGTCGCCACGCTGCAGGAGTTCATCGCGTACGCGAAGGCGCGGCCCGGCCAGCTCGACTACGCATCGTCCGGCAACGGCAGTGGACAACACCTGTTCGCGGCGCTGCTGTGGTCACGGACCGGGCTCAGCCTCAATCACGTCCCGTACCGGGGCAGCGGGCAGGCCACCACCGACCTCCTCGGCGGTCGCGTGCCCGTGTCCATTCCCGGCACGGCCGGCATGGTGGGGCACATCAATGGCGGCAAGCTGCGCGCCCTGGCGGTGACGGGCGCGCGGCGCTCGCCGCAGCTCCCCGATGTGCCCACCGTGCAGGAGTCCGGCGTGCCGGGCTTCGAGGCCTACGTGTGGATGGGACTGCTCGCGCCGAAGGGCACGCCGCCGCCGATCGTCGAGCGGCTGCATCGCGCCGTGCAGGACGCGCTGCGCAGCGACGAGGTGAAAGCCTTCATGGCGACGGCCGGCATCGAGATCGTCAGATCGACGCCCGCCGAATTCGGCACGTTCTTCCGCGCCGAGCGTGACCTGTGGGGCAGGGTCGTGCGCGAGTCCGGCGCCACGATCGACTAGACGCGAGTTCCAGAAGGGCGAAGATGGTTCATACGTCGACGACGCCCGTCACGACCGAGGTGACGGGCACGGAGCACTGGACGCGCAAGGGCGACGTGCGCCTGTTCCTGTGGGAAAAGCACGCCGGGTCGCCGGCCGGCAAGCCGGCCGTGCTGTTCGTGCACGGCTCGTCGATGGCGTCGCAGCCCACCTTCGACCTGAACGTGCCGGGCCGGCCGGACTCCTCGGTGATGGACTGGTTCGCGCAGCGCGGCTTCGTGTGCTGGACGGTCGACCTCGAAGGCTACGGCCGCTCCGACAAGACCCGCGACGTGTTCTGCGACATCGCCAACGGCGCGGACGATCTCGCTGCCGCCACCGACTACATCGAAAGCGTGCGCGGCATCGGCGCGTTCTGCGTGTACGGAATCTCGTCGGGCGCGCTGCGCGCCGCGCTGTTCGCGCAACGGCATCCGGAGCGCGTCGCCCGGCTGGCGCTGGACGCCTACGTGTGGACCGGCGCCGGCGCGCCGACGCTCGAGCAGCGGCGCCGGAAGCTGCCGGAGTTCATGGCGCAGAAGCGCCGCCCGATCGACCGCGCGTTCGTCCGGTCGATCTTCGCGCGCGACCATCCGGACTGCGCCGAGCCGTGCGTGGTCGAGGCGTTCGCCGACGCCATCCTCGCGCTCGACGACTCGATGCCGAACGGCACGTACATCGACATGTGCTCGAAGCTCCCCGTGAACGATCCGGCGCAGCTCACGATGCCGACGGCCGTGCTGCGCGGCCAGTACGACGGCATCGCGGCGTTCGACGACCTGGTCGAGTTCTTCAAGCGCCTGCCCAACCCCGACAAGCAGCTCACCGTGATGCCCGGCATTTCGCACGCGAGCTTCCAGCAGAAGAACTACCGGCTCGTGTACGCGATCCTGTACGACTGGTTTACGCGGCCCGCACCGGTGTACGCCGGCTGAGCGCGAGGGCCGTCCGGTAGGGGCGCCCGGCGGCCGGTTGCAGTTGCCGCGTTCCGGGCGCACCGCTGTTGTGCGCCGCAACGGAACCGCCCGGCTGCGGTAGACTCCTACGTCCCATGAACGTCGCCCGGGACCCTTTTCTGCAGGTCGAGACGCGCACCGAGGCTCCTCGGCTGCGCGAGATCCCGTACAACTACACGTCGTTCTCCGATCGCGAGATCGTCATCCGGCTGCTGGGAGCCGAGCTGTGGACGCTGCTCGACGAGCTGCGCGGCGAGCGGCGCACCGGGCGGTCGGCGCGCATGCTCTACGAGGTGCTGGGCGACATCTGGGTGGTCGAGCGCAACCCATATCTCCAGGACGACCTGCTCGACAATCCGCGCCGCCAGCGGATGCTCGTCGAGGCGCTGCACCACCGCCTGAACGAGGTCGAGAAGCGGCGCGTCGCGAACGCCGCGGACGATGCCGACCGCGCGCAGAAGGTCGCCCGGCTGCTGGCCGGCGCGCGCCGCGCGGTGGATCGCTTCGCCGCCGCGTTTCCGGCCACCGCCGCGTTGCGCAAGCGCGTGCAGCGCACGCTCAAGCGCTACACGCGCCACGACAACATCGCGTTCGACGGACTTGCGCGCGTGTCGCACGTCACCGACGCCACGGACTGGCGGGTCGCGTATCCGTTCGTCGTGCTCACCCCCGACACGGAGGAGGAGGTGCGCGGGCTCGTGGAGGGCTGCATCGAGCTCGGCCTCACGATCATTCCGCGTGGGGGTGGCACCGGCTACACGGGCGGCGCGATCCCTCTCGACGCGCGCTCCGCGGTGATCAACACCGAGAAGCTCGAGCGGCTCTCGCCGGTCGAGACCGTGGTGCTGCCGGGCCGGGCCGACGCCACGCCGACCCTCGATTGCGGCGCGGGCGTGGTGACGATGCGCGCGATCCAGGCGGCCGAGGCGGTGGGCCTCGTGTTCGCCTGCGATCCCACGTCCGCCGACGCGTCGTGCATCGGCGGCAACGTGGCGGTCAACGCCGGCGGCAAGAAGGCCGTGCTGTGGGGCACGGCGCTCGACAACCTCGCGTCGTGGCGGATGGTCACGCCCGACGCGCGCTGGCTCGAGGTCGTGCGCGTCGGCCACAACCTCGGCAAGATCCACGACGTCCCGCACGCCGCGTTTGAGCTGCGCTGGCTGGCGCCCGACGGCGTTTCGATCGAGCGGCGCGAGCCGCTGGTCATTCCGGGCGGGCAGTTCCGCAAGGCCGGGCTCGGCAAGGATGTCACCGACAAGTTCCTGGCGGGCCTGCCTGGCGTGCAGAAGGAGGGTTGCGACGGCATCGTGACCAGCGCCCGCTTCGTGCTGCACCGGATGCCGCCGGCGATCCGCACCGTGTGCCTCGAGTTCTTCGGCCAGGTGCGCGACTCCACGCCCGCCATCGTCGAGATCAAGCGCCACCTGGACACCCGCCCGCACGGGGCGATTCTCGCGGGGCTCGAGCACCTGGACGAGCGCTACGTCAAGGCGGTGGGCTATGCGACCAAGGCCAAGCGCCACGGCCGGCCGAAGATGGTGCTCCTCGGCGACATCGTCGGCGAGGACGACGACGCGGTTGCGCGGGCCGCATCGGAGGTCATCCGCATCGCCAACGCGCGCGGCGCGGAGGGCTTCGTCGCCGTATCCGCCGAGGCCCGCAAGAAGTTCTGGGCCGACCGCTCGCGCACGGCGGCCATCGCCAAGCACACCAACGCGTTCAAGATCAACGAGGACGTCGTGATACCGCTCGAACGGCTGGGCGACTACACCGACGGCATCGAGCGCATCAACATCGAGCTTTCGATCGCGAACAAGCTGCGCCTCGCCGACGCGATCCTCGCGTTCCTCGACGGCGACCAGACGGCGCGCCTGTGGCCTCCGGACGGCGACGCGCGTCCCGCGCCGGACGACCTCGCCGCGCACTTCGACGACGCCCGCCAACTCGTGCAGGGCGTGAGCGCGCGTTGGCGCGACCTGCTCGCCCGCCTTGACGAGACGTTTCCTGCGCTCCAGGACCATTCGGTCGTCGTGTCGTGGAAGACGGAGTTGTGCGCGCCGCTGAACGAGTTGTTCGAGGGCCGCGTCTATGCGCCGCTGCGCGCGCGCTTCGTGGCACTTCATCGGGAAGTGCTGCGCAGCCGCGTGTTCGTCGCGCTGCACATGCATGCGGGCGACGGCAACGTGCACACCAACATTCCCGTCAACTCGGACGACTATGGGATGCTGCAGTCGGCGATGTCGGCGGTGGCGCGCATCATGGCGCTCGCCCGCGCGCTCGACGGCGTGATCTCCGGCGAGCACGGCATCGGCATCACCAAGCTCGAGTACCTCACGCCCGAGGAGCTTCGGCCGTTCGCCGACTACAAGCAGCGCGTCGACCCGCACGGCCGCTTCAACCGCGGCAAGCTCCTGCGGGAGCCGGCGCTGCCGGCGGACCTCACCAATGCGTACACGCCGTCTTTCTCGCTGATCGGCCACGAGAGCCTGATCCTCGAGCAGAGCGAGATCGGCGGGATCGCCGAGTCGATCAAGGATTGCCTGCGCTGCGGCAAGTGCAAGCCGGTGTGCGCGACGCACGTGCCGCGCGCCAACCTGCTATACAGCCCGCGCAACAAGATCCTCGCCACCTCGCTGCTCACCGAGGCGTTCCTCTACGAGGAGCAGACGCGACGGGGTGTGTCGCTGCGCCACTTCGACGAGTTCCGCGACGTCGCCGACCACTGCACCGTGTGCCACAAGTGCGAGCGGCCGTGCCCGGTCGACATCGACTTCGGCAACGTGTCGATCGCGATGCGGAACCTGCTGCGCCGCGAGCACAAGGGGGCCTTCAACCCGGGCACGGCGGCGTCGATGTTTTTCCTCAACGCCACCGATCCGGCCACTGTGAAGCTTGCGAAGGGCGCGCTGATCGACATGGGCTACCGCCTGCAGCGGCTGGCCTACCGGGTCGTGAAGCGGCTCGGCATCGCGGGCCGGCAGGCCGCGCGTCCCCCGTCCACCACCGGTCCGGTGAAGCTCGCCGCGCAGATCATCCATTTCGTAAACAAGCCGATGCCGGGCGGCCTGCCGATTCGCACGGCGCGCGCGTTGCTGGACGTCGAGGACCCGTCCATGGTGCCGATCATCCGCGATCCTGCGAAGGTGACCGACGAATCGGACGCCGTGTTCTATTTCCCGGGCTGCGGATCGGAGCGCCTGTTCTCGCAGGTGGGCCTGGCCACGCAGGCGATGCTCTATCACGTCGGCGCGCAGTGCGTGCTGCCGCCGGGGTACCTGTGCTGCGGCTACCCGCAGACGGCGGCGGGCAACCACGCCAAGGGCCAAGAGATCGTCACGGACAACCGCGTGTTGTTCCATCGCGTCGCCAACACGCTCAACTACCTCGACATCAAGACGGTCATCGTGTCGTGCGGAACGTGCATGGACCAGCTGCAGAAGTACGAGTTCGGCAAGATCTTCCCGGGCTCGCGCCTGCTGGACATCCACGAGTACCTGATGGAGAAGGGCGTCCGGCTGGAGGGCGTGGAGGGCGTGCGCTACCTGTACCACGACCCCTGCCACACGCCGATGAAGACCTACCAGCCCCTCAGGGTCGTGAACGAGCTGATGGGCACACCGGTGCCGCTCAACGACCGCTGCTGCGGCGAGTCGGGCACGCTCGCGACCACGCGGCCGGACATCTCGACGCAGGTGCGCTTTCGCAAGGAGGCCGAGATGCGAGCAGGCGCGGCGGCCCGCCGAAGCGACGGCTTCGAGGGGCCGGTGAAGGTGCTCACCTCGTGCCCGTCGTGCCTCCAGGGGCTGGCGCGCTTCGACGAGGACGCCGGCACGACGGCCGACTACATCGTCGTGGAGATCGCCCGCCGTATCCTCGGGGCGGACTGGCTGCCGCGCTACGTCGAGCAGGCCAACCGCGGCGGCATCGAGCGCGTGCTGGTGTAGCGCGCGCCGGCGAGCGGCGCACGTCCCGGTGCGCGAGGATCTCCCGCGGGCCGCGACCACCCGAGCTCGCCCGCACGCCCCGGAGCGCGAATTGCCGCAAGTTCAGTTCGCCTGGGCAGTGCGCGCCTCGGCAGCGCGCACTTCGGGCGGGGCGGGTGCGGCGATCGACGGCGCCGCCGAGCGGGTCGCGATGATCGATTCGGCCGACGGTCCGGGCACCTCGAACACGAGGAACGGCGCGGCGAGCAGCACGATGAGGAAGATGTCGGCGACGAGGTCCGCGGCGCGCGCGCCATTGGCCGCCTCGCGTGGTGCGGCGGTGGTGGCCTTGGTGGCGGGTGGGCGGCCGCGCCGGAGGACGGCAGGGGTCATGAGGGGCGCTCCTTCGTGGTCAAAGTGCGGCGCGGAAAAAAGGCCCGCGGTCGGATTCGTCGCGCGTCTTAGCCGTTGCAGGTCGCGGGCGGACTCGGCCGCGGGGTGGAGGTAAGGGGTGTTTCGATCCGTCTTCCATCCGCTGCAGCACGCTTGCAAGTTAGCCGCATTGTGGCCGCCCGGGGAGCGAACTTTCCGCTGCACTTCCCACGAAAATTCGCCGTTGGACGCCCGCGTTCGCGCCGCCGGTCGGTGCCCGGCGGCCGGAGGGGGGACGGCGGGGCGGCGGGCGTACCCGGTGTGCTATAACGGCCTGCGCATGGCACGACCGCGCCGTCCGCCTCGCATCGGCACGTGCGAATGCTCCTTCGTGGCGCTTCGTTGCGTCGCACCAGGGCGATTGGCGCGTCGCGCCGAACCGACGTGCGCCAGTGGAGGACAAACGTCATGCCGGAGCAGGCCACCCCCATCGCCGAGGCCGCGCGCCCCACCACCCCGGGCGCCGTACCGTCGCTGGCGTTCGCCGATACCGACGGAGCGTCCAAATACCTGAAGTCGCTCGTGCTGCTCAGCGTGCCGCAGGCGTACGACGCCCTGCTCGGCCAGATGCGCGCCATCGCGGTGGCCGAATTCAGCGCCCGCGAGCGCGCCACCATCGCCGAGCTCGCGCGCGACCAGGCCGCGCACCTGCACACCGAGCTCGCGCGCCGCTACGCGGGCAAGCCGCAGCCGCAAACCGAGCGCGAAGCCGATTCGGCCGAGCAGGCGATCGCGATGTGGCAGGGGCTGTGGGAGCAGTATTCCACCTGCCTGAAGCCCCTGCTCGAGGGCGATCCTGACCTGCAGGGCGTGAAGGCCAAGCTGCTGCAGCGCGGCCTGTTCGTCGGCAAGCAGTTGATCCTCGTCTACGGGCTCGCGCGGCGCGTGCCGCCACCGTCCCTGTGGCAGGAGCTGCACGCCTATTACCGGCTCGCCGAGATGCTCGACTGCACGGTGGTGGCCGTCTCCGACGAGCTGATGCCGCACGCGGTCGGCATCTCCTGCTATTCCACCTACTGCCACGCGCTGCTGCTCGGCCTGGCCGATGGCTGTGCGCTGTCCGTGCGCCAGATCGAGCTCACCGATCGCTGGCTCGGGCAGTGGGCGCGCAAGGTGTTTCCGTACGCCGAGCAGCGCGAGACCGAAGGCGCGGTGATGCTGATCGACATGGACGGCGCCGAGGGTGCCGCCGTTGCCGCCGTCGCGCCGCGCGCGGCCGGCCCGGCGCTGCGCTTCGGCTATCCCGGCAAGCTCGCGACGAGCGTTCGCGGCCGCCTCAAGCGACTCGCGGCCGGCGCCAGCCCGGCCGAGCTGCAGCTAGGCCACGACACGTCCATCGACCAGTGCGTCGCGCTGCTCACGCACCTCGAGCAGCGCTGGTGTCAGCCCGCGAAGCGTCCGACGCAAGGGCGCTTCGATCGCCTCGAGCTCGCCGCGGGTGGGTTGGGCGCCGCCTATTTCCGGGTGGGGGGCCGCACCTTCGATCGCAAGGATCCGCTGGGGCGCCTGACGTTCCACGGCACGCAGCACCTGCAGACGCTCGGCGCGCTCACCGACTACGACCGCGACAAGGACGACGCCGAGAAGAGTTGGCCGTGGGAGCGCTGGCAGGGCGCCTACGAATGGCACGACGCCTCGCTCGCGCGCCGCGAGCCGGGCCACTACCGGTGGTTCTTCGAGCAGCTCGTGGTAGCCCGCGACGACGAGCGCACGCGCTTGGGCTACGTCACCCGGGTGGCGCGCGGCACCGGCGGCGAGTTGTCGCTCGCGGTGCGGCTCTTCGCCGGCGCGCCGCGCACGCTTGCCATGCGCACGCTGTCGACGGCCTTCAACGAGGAGCCGCCGATGCCTACGCTACTGCTCGGCGAGGCGCCCGAGGAGCCGGCGACGCTCATCGTCGGCCCGCGGATGTTTACCGCGGGCCGCATGCTGCGGTCGGTGGATCCCGGACGCGAGCGCAAGTTTAAGCTGACCCGTCTCGTTCAGCGCGGGGCGGACTTCGAACGCGTCGCGTTCGAGGAGTCCGCGTAGCGGCGAAGGCGATGGCGGCGCAGCGCGGCCGTCCGAAATGCAATGGGCAATCGTCTCGCGGGCGCATCGAGCCCGTATCTTCGCCAGCACGCCGACAACCCGGTCGACTGGTACCCGTGGGGCGCGGAGGCGCTGTCACGGGCGCGCGTCGAAGCGAAGCCCATTCTGCTGTCGATCGGCTACTCGGCGTGCCACTGGTGCCACGTGATGGCGCACGAGTCGTTCGACGATGCGGCCGTGGCGGCGGCGATGAACGCGCAGTTCGTCAACATCAAGGTCGATCGTGAAGAGCGGCCGGACTTGGACCAGATCTACCAGACCGCGCACGCGTTGCTGACCCGCCGCTCGGGCGGGTGGCCCCTCACCGTCTTTCTCACGCCCGACGGCGGGCCCTTCTTCGCCGGCACGTATTTCCCCAAGCACGGCCGCTACGGCCTGCCCGGATTCGTGGACATCCTGCCGCGGGTCGCGGCCGCGTTCCGCCAGCAGGGCCCCGCGATCGCTGCGCAGAACCAGCAGCTGGCCGACGCCATGCAGTCGCTCGAGCCCGCTGCGGGCGGCCAGGCCTTGCCGGGTCGGGCGCCGGGCGCCGCGCTCGCGACGCTGAAACGCAGCTTCGATCCGGTGCAGGGCGGCTTCGGCGGCGCGCCGAAGTTTCCGCACGCCGCCGAGCTCGAGTTCTGCCTGCGCGCGTTCGGCACGGGCCGTGACCAGGAGGCGCTTGCCATCGTGCGCACCACGCTGGCGCGCATGGCCGACGGCGGCATCCACGACCAGCTCGGCGGCGGATTCTGCCGCTACAGCGTCGATGCCGAGTGGACCATCCCGCACTTCGAGAAGATGCTGTACGACAACGGTCCGCTGCTGGGGCTGTATGCCGACACCGCCCGCGCGAGCGCCGACGCGCGCTTCGGCGAGGTCGCTCGCGGCATCGCCGCGTGGCTCGGACGCGAGATGCGCGCCCCCGACGGCGCGTTCTACGCAAGCCTCGACGCCGACAGCGAGGATAGCGAGGGCCGCTTCTACGTGTGGGACCGCGAGGAGGCGCGCGCCCAGGTGACCGTGGACCAGTGGGCCGTCGCGGCGCCGTTCTTCGGCCTCGACCGGCCACCCAACTTCGAAGGCCACGCGTGGCACCTGCGCGTCGTGGCGTCGCTGCCGCAGGTCGCGGCGGATCTTGGCATCGCGCTGCCGGTCGCCCAGGCGCGCCTGGCGGCCGCCAGGTCCGCACTGTCGCGGGCCCGCGAGGCGCGGGTGCGCCCGGGTCGCGACGACAAGGTGCTCACCTCCTGGAACGCGCTCGCGATTGCGGGCCTCGCGCGGGCCGCGCGTGCCCTCGACGACCGGCGTCTCGGCGACCACGCGTGCGCCGCGCTCGACGGACTGGTCGCAACCGCGTGGCGCGATGGGCGCCTCTACGCGACCCGGGCCGGCGAAGGCGCGCCGCTCAATGGCTATCTCGACGACCACGCGTTCCTGCTGGCGGCGCTGGTCGAGGTCCTGCAGACGCGCTTCCGGCTGCCGGACTGGACGCTCGCGGGCGAGCTCGCGGAGGTCCTGCTCGCGCGCTTCGAAGATCCGGAGCGCGGCGGATTCTGGTTCACGAGCCACGACCACGAGCGGCTGTTCCACCGCCACAAGCCGGGTCACGACAACGCCACGCCGGCGGGCAACGGGGTGGCCGCGAGCGCGCTCATCGCGCTGGGGCACCTGTTCGGCGAGCCGCGCTACCTCGACGCCGCCGAGCGCGCGCTGCGCCTGTTCGCGCCGATGCTGGCGGAGGCGCCCGGGGGCTGCTCGTCGCTCCTGACCGCCCTCGAGGATCTCGAGGCGCCGCCCGCCACCGTAATTCTGCGCGGCGATCCGCGCGAAGCGCAGGAATGGCAGCGCGCACTCGAGCGCAGCTACCGCCCGACCGTGCGGGTGGTGGACGTCGCGCACGTGCGGGTGCCCCCGCCGGCGCTCGACAAGGGCGCGGCCGCGGCCCATGGCGCCACCGCTTTCGTCTGCCGCGGCACGACCTGCCTGCCGCCGGTGCGCAGCCTCCACGAGCTCCTGCGCACCCTCGACGAGGGGATGTGAGGCCGCGCGGCGGCGCGTGCTCCGTTGCTGCAGGCGCACCCGTACGGCCGACGCGGCGTAAGTAACCGCTCGCTGACCCGGTCGGCCGCCCCCTCGGAGCCGGATTCCATCGCTTTGACGCGCCGCAGCGGCCTGCGGTAACCTCGGGGGGTCCGGGCAGGAGAGCGTGTCGCAGGCCGTCAAACGCCGCGACGCCGCCGAAGGCGTATCTCCCGAAATCGCTCAGGCAAAAGGACTGCCCGGACGCAGTCGACATCTGGAGAGCGGCTACGCGCAACGCGCGCGAGCCCACCGAAGGGGCACCGGCCGCACGCCGAGCGCGCGCGCCGCAATCTCTCAGGTAAAAGGACAGACGGGGCAGTCGAGCGGCGCGCCGCCCGCTGCTCACGCCGTCCGCCGGAGAAGCCGTGCCCGCCATCACGCCGCTCAACGCCGTGCACCGTGCCACGGGCGCGCGCATGGTCGACTTCGGCGGCTTCGACATGCCGCTCCACTACGGCTCGCAGCTCGAGGAGCATCACGCGGTACGCCGCGACGCCGGCATGTTCGACGTCTCGCACATGCGCGTGCTCGACCTGGCCGGGCCGGATGCGCGCGACTTCCTGCGCCATGCGCTCGCCAACGACGTCGCCAAGCTCGTAACGCCCGGCAAGGCGCTCTATTCGTGCCTGCTGGCCGAGAACGGCGGCGTCCTCGACGACCTCATCGTGTACTGGCGCGGCGGCGACGACTGGCGCGTGGTGGTCAATGCCTCGACCGCGGGCAAGGACGTGGCCTGGCTGCGCTCGTCGCTCGAGCGCCGCGGCGCCGCGGTCGTGCTGACCGTGCGCGACGACCTGGCGATACTCGCCGTGCAGGGCCCGCACGCGCGCGCCAAGGCGTGGCAGGCCCTGCCGCAGATCGCGCCCGCGACGGCCGCGCTCCTGCCGTTCCACGCCGCCGCGACGCACACGCGCCGCGGCGAGCTGTTCGTCGCGCGAACCGGCTACACCGGCGAGGACGGCTTCGAGTTGATGATGCCCGCGGATTGCGCGGCCGACATCTGGTACGCGCTGGAGGGCGCAGGTGTACGGCCGTGCGGCCTGGGCGCGCGCGATACGCTGCGGCTCGAGGCCGGCATGAACCTCTACGGCCAGGACATGGACGAGACGGTGACGCCGCTCGAGTCAGGGCTCGCCTGGACCGTGGACCTCTCCGGCGAGCGCGACTTCGCCGGCCGCGAGGCACTGCTCGCGCACGCGCCGTCGCGACGGCTCGTCGGCCTCGTGCTCGCCGAGACCGGCGGCGTGTTGCGCGCTCACCAGCGCGTCGTTGCCGGCAACGGTCATGGCGAGACCACGAGCGGGACCTTCGCGCCGACGCTCGCGCGCTCGATCGCGCTCGCGCGCGTACCCGCCGCGGTGCGACCCGGCGACGAGGTGCGCGTCGAGGTGCGCGAGCGCGCGCTGGCGGCGCGAGTGGTCAAGCCGCCGTTCGTGCGCAACGGCGCGAGCCTCGTCGGATGAATCATGCCAGTCGCCGCGACGATCGTCCCCACTCGCTTTCCTGTCCCCCTGTCAACGGAGCCCTGCGATGAACGTCCCGGAAGAACTGCGCTACACCGAGAGCCACGAATGGGTGCGCCGCGAGAGCGACGGCACCGTTACGATCGGCATCACCGACCACGCGCAGGCGGCGCTCGGCGATCTCGTGTACGTCGAACTGCCGCCCGTCGGCAAGACGCTTGCCGCGCGTGCGGCCGCCGCGGTGGTGGAGTCGGTGAAGGCCGCCAGTGACGTCTATGCCCCGCTGGCCGGCGAGGTGCTGGCCGTCAACGATGCATTGCGCGGAACGCCTGAGCTCGTCAACGCCGATGCGTACGCGGCGTGGCTGTTCAAGCTGCGCCCCGCGGACCCCCAGGCCGGTGACGCGCTGCTCGACGCCGCCGCGTACGCGCGCGTCGCGGGCGACGCATGACGGGGCGCGACGGCGCCGCGGACCTGCAGGCGATGGACGGGCCGGAAGCGTCGCCGGGCGAAGCGCTCGCCGACTACGGCGCGTTCGCGGCACGGCACATCGGCAGTACGGCGGCGGAGCAGGCGCAGATGCTCACCGCGATCGGCCTCCCATCGCGCGCAGCGCTGATCGACGCCGTGGTGCCGGCGGCCATCCGCGAGCGCGCGCCGCTTGCGCTGCCCGGACCATGCGCAGAGCACGAGGCGCTGGCCGCGCTGGCCGCCATCGCGCAGGAAAACCGCGTGTTGAAGTCGTTCATCGGGCTGGGCTATCACGGCACGCACACGCCGCCGGTGATCCTGCGCAATCTGCTCGAAAGCCCCGCCTGGTACACGGCCTACACGCCCTATCAGCCCGAGATCGCGCAGGGACGGCTCGAGGCGCTCGTCAATTTCCAGACGATGGTCGCCGACCTCACCGGGTTGCCGGTCGCGAACGCCTCGATGCTCGACGAGGCCACCGCGGCGGCCGAATCGATGACGTTGCTCCGGCGGGTTAGCGACGCTGCGAGCGATGTGTTCTACGTGGCCGACGACGTCCTGCCGCAGACGATCGACGTGCTGCGCACCCGCGCCGCGCCGCTTCGGATCCGCATCGCGACCGGGCCGGCGGAACGCGCCGCCGACGTGCCCTGCTACGGGATGCTGCTGCAGTATCCGGGCGTCGACGGCGACGTGCGCGACTACCGTGGGCTGGCAACCGCCGTTCACGCCGCCGGGGGACTCGTCGCGTGCGCGACGGACCTGCTCGCGCTCACCCTGCTCGTGCCGCCGGGCGAATGGGGCGCCGACGTCGTAGTGGGCTCGTCACAGCGCTTCGGCGTGCCGATGGGCTTCGGCGGGCCGCACGCGGCCTTCATGGCGACGCGCGACGCGTACAAGCGCGCATTGCCGGGCCGCCTGGTCGGCGTGTCGGTGGACGCGGACGGTGCGCCCGCCTACCGCCTTGCGCTCCAGACCCGCGAGCAGCACATCCGGCGCGAGCGCGCGACGTCGAACATCTGCACGGCGCAGGTGCTGCTCGCCGTGATCGCGGGCATGTACGCGGTGTACCACGGGCCGGATGGACTGGCCCGCATCGCGCGGCGCATCCACGCGCTGGCGGTGCGGCTGCGCGACGGCCTCGCACGCCAGGGCTTCGAGGTGCCGACCCGGGCGTTTTTCGACACGCTCACGGTGCGCACCGGCGCGCGTACCGCGGCGATCGACGCGCGCGCGGTGGCGGCCGGAATGAACCTGCGGCGCGTCGACGATGCGACGCTCGGCATCGCACTCGACGAGACCGCCACCGCCGCCGACGTGGACGCGCTGCTCGTGGCATTCGGGGGCGCCCCGGAGCCGCCAGGCGCGAACACTCCGCACGAGGCGGCCGCCGCCGGCGACGCAGGCGACGCGGCCGACGCGGCACATCTTGACGTCGCCATTCCGCCCGCGCTGCGCCGCACGTCGGCGTTCCTCGGGCATCCCGTGTTCCGCCGGCATCGCTCGGAAACGGCAATGCTGCGCTACCTGCGAAGGCTCGCCGATCGCGACCTGGCGCTCGACCGCGCGATGATCCCCCTGGGCTCGTGCACGATGAAGCTCAACGCGACCGCCGAGATGATCCCGGTGACGTGGCCCGCGTTCGGCGCGCTGCATCCGTTCGTGCCGGCCGACCAGGCACGCGGCTACGCCAAGCTGATCGCGTCGCTCGAGGCGCAGCTGTGCGTGGTGACGGGCTACGACGCGGTGTCGCTGCAGCCGAACGCCGGCTCGCAGGGCGAGTACGCGGGCTTGCTGATGATCCGCGCCTGGCACGAGAGCCGCGGCGAGGGCCATCGCGACGTCTGCCTCATTCCGGCCTCGGCCCACGGCACCAACCCCGCGTCGGCGCAGATGGCGGGCATGCGCGTGGTGGTGGTCGGCTGCGACGCCGCCGGCAACATCGACCTCGCCGACCTCGCGGCCCGGGCCTCGGCGCACGCCGCGCGCCTGGCGGCGGTGATGGTGACCTACCCGTCCACCCACGGCGTGTTCGAGGCGGGCATCGTGGAGCTGTGCGCGATCGTCCATGCGCACGGCGGCCAGGTCTACGTGGACGGGGCCAACCTGAACGCGATGGTGGGCGTGGCCGCGCCGGGACGCTTCGGAGCCGACGTATCGCATCTTAATCTGCACAAGACGTTCTGCATCCCGCACGGCGGGGGCGGACCGGGCGTGGGTCCGGTCGCGTGCCGCGCGCATCTCGCGCCGTTCCTGCCGGGCCATCGCGCGCTCGGCGGACGGCCGGCGGCGCAGCTTCCGGCGGGCGCGACGCCCCAGCCGATCGGACCGGTGAGCGCGGCTCCGTTCGGCTCGGCGTCTATCCTGCCCATCTCGTGGATGTACATCACCATGATGGGCGGCGCAGGGCTGCGCGCCGCGACCGAAACCGCGATCCTGCATGCCAACTACCTCGCGCGCCGACTCGCGCCGCATTTCCCGGTGCTCTACAGTGGGCCGGGCGGCTTCGTGGCGCACGAGTGCATCCTCGACCTGCGTCCGCTCAAGGCGAGCTCCGGCGTCGAGGTCGAGGACGTCGCCAAGCGCCTCATGGACTATGGCTTCCATGCGCCGACGATGAGCTTTCCGGTCGCCGGCACCCTCATGGTCGAGCCGACGGAAAGCGAATCGAAGGAGGAGCTCGACCGCTTCGTCGATGCGATGATCGCCATCCGCGCCGAGATCCGTGCGGTCGAGACGGGCGCGCTCGACCGCGCCGACAATCCGCTCAAGCACGCGCCGCACACGGCCGCGGCGGTGTGCGCCGACGCGTGGCCGCATCCATATTCGCGCTCGTTGGCGGCGTATCCGGTAATCGGGCTGCGCGACGCCAAGTACTGGCCGCCGGTAGCTCGCGTGGACAACGTCTACGGGGACCGCAACGTCTTTTGCACCTGCGTGCCGGTGGCCGATTCGGAATCGGATGCGGGGGCGCGCGTCCCCGCCGCGGCGGCGGCCTGATGCGCGTGCTCGTGCTGGGCGGCGGCGTCATCGGCGTGACGGCGGCGTGGTATCTCGCTCAGGACGGGCACGACGTCACCGTGCTCGACCGCCACCCGGGCGCGGCGCTCGAGACCTCGTTCGCCAACGGCGGCCAGATCTCCGCTTCCTACGCCGAGCCGTGGGCCAATCCGGAGGCGCCGCTCAAGATCTTCAAGTGGCTGGGCCAGGAGGACGCGCCGCTGCTGTTCCGCCTGCGCGCCGACTGGCGGCAGTGGCGCTGGGGCCTGGCCTTCCTCCTCGAGTGCCTGCCGACGCGCACCCGCCACAACACGATCCAGTGCCTCAACCTCGCCCTCTACTCGCGCGCGTGCCTCCAGGCGTTGCGCGCCGAGACCGGCATCGCCTACGATCATCTCGAGCGCGGCATCCTGCAGTTCTACACCGATGCCGCCGAATTCGAGCAGGGCGTGGCGGCGGCCGCGTTGATGCGCGAGTACGGCTGCGATCGCGACATCAAGACCGCGGACGAATGCGTCGGCATCGAGCCCGCGCTCGCGCAATGCCGCGGGCGCCTCGCGGGCGGCATCTTCACGGCCACCGACGAGTCGGGCGACGCGCAGGCGTTCACCACCCGGCTTGCCGAGCTGTGCGCGGCGCGAGGCGTGCAGTTCCGCTTCGGCCACACGATCGACCGGTTGCTCGCGCAGGGCGACGCGCTCGCGGGCGTGCGCGTGCACGACGCGGACGGGTGCCTGCACACGCTCGTCGCCGACACCTACGTGATGGCGCTCGGCAGCCACAGCCCGCTTCTGCTCGCGCCGCTCCAAGTGCCGTGCAATGTCTATCCGGCGAAGGGCTACTCGGCGACGATCAAGGTCGGCGCGCATGCCGGCGCGCCCACGGTTTCGCTCACCGATCTCGCCTGGAAGATCGTGCTGACGCGCCTCGGCGATCGCTTGCGCGTCGCAGGCACGGCGGAGCTCAACGGCTGGGACCGCACGCTCAATCCGACGCGCTGCGAAGCGCTGACGCGCCGCACCTTCGACCTGTTCCCCGACGCGGGCGAGCGCGAGGGCGTGCAGTACTGGTCGGGGCTGCGTCCGGCGACGCCGTCGAACGTGCCCCTGATCGGTCCGACGCGCTACCGGAACCTGTTCCTCGACACGGGGCACGGCACGCTCGGCTGGACGATGGCGTGCGGCTCGGGCCGGGCGCTCGCCGACTGCATCGCGGGACACACGCCGGCGGTCGCGTTCGCCTTCACCCGGGCGTGATCCGGGTCCGCGCGGGGACGGCACGCGGGCCGTGGCGCGAGCCAGCCGCTACGCGAGCGCGCACATGATCACGGCATCGTTGCCATAGCCCTCGGCGATGTACCCGCGCCCCACCATCTGGTCGCGGATCGTGCGGCTGACGGTATAGCGATGGTTGGCGTCGGCGCGGTTGTCGTAGACGCGATACACCGGCATCGTGGCCGCCGGGCACGTGCCCGCCGTGGGACCGGTGGTCGTCGGCAGCGCGATATAGAACACCGCGGCCGCCTCGAACGTGAAGGTCGGGAACTTGGCGCGCGTGTCGGCGCACTCCTGCGGCGACGCAGAGAAGAAGTGCGAGTCGCCGAGCGGCGGCGGAATGTAGATGCGGCAGACCGGATTCGCCCCGGCGCCCCCCGCGGCCTGCGATGGCGACACCTTGAACGACTCTCCCGTCCGCACCCAGCCGGCGAGCCGGCCGGAGTCGAGCGCCTCGATATCGGGCTGCAGCGCGCTGATGAAGTAATGGTCGAGGCCCGCGTGGTAGAACTCGACCACCGTGACGGGCAGCGCCGGCACGGTCGCCGAGTTGCCCGCGAAGTTGGTCGCCACGTTCGGCACGGCGGCGCCGCTGCTGTCGAGCGCGGCGGCACCGTCGGTGGGCAGTGCCGCGTAGGTGAGCTGGCTCACGCGCGCGAAATCGACGCTGCCGCCGTCGGTGGAGAGGAAGCCCGCGGGCATCGTGTAATCGGGGGCGACGAGACCGAGGGCCGCGAACCCGGGGGTGGCGATCAGCACCTGGCGACCGGCGGTGCTGCTTCTCGGCAGGTTGGCGGTAAACGCGAAGGTGCGCGTCTGCGCGCCGTGGGTGCTGGTCAGCGCCTTGCCACCGAACTGGAACTGGCCATTGAATCCAGCGGACTCGCGCAGTACGACGAACTGGATCGTGCCGTCCGCGTTGGAATAGAGGCGGTCGACCCGGAAGGTGTGGAAGCTGGCGCCAGCGAGCGGCGCCGCCACTGCGAGGACGAGCCCGACGAGCAGGCGCAACGACGACGACATGGCGAATTCCCGGAAACGATGCTGCCGGTGCCAACAGCGGCGGACGGGCGGTATTCCAGCGGAACCTTCGAGCTCGCGCGCGGCGCCGCCGGGCTACTCGTCGTCGACGATCGTCTCGACCGCGAGCCGCCAGTCGCCGCCGCTGCGCAGCCACACGTGCACGTAGCGGCCACCCGGCTGCGCCGGGGTGGCACGCCATGCGAAGCGGCCGTGCACCGCGGCGAAGTCGCCGGCGGCCGCCACGCGCGCCTCGACGGGCGTGTACGTCGCGCTCGCGCCCTCATGGTCGAGCATCGCGACCCACGCCTCGCCCACGAGCGGCACGCTCGCATCCGCGTGGCGCCGCGCGTCGACGGCAAGGCGGGTCGCGAAGGCGGCGGGCTCGAGCCCCGAGAGCGCGCGATCGAGCGCGGCCAGCGCGGCCGGGGTGACCGCCTCCGGGTTCGCGCCTCGCGCGCCGGGCGGCACGTGCGGGCGCACCTGCCACGTCGGCGCGTCGACGGGCGCGTCGGTGCGCGCGCCCATGTCGAGCCACACGCGCCACTGTCCATCGGGCTGGCGCTGCCAGACGGAAAAGAACGCCCCCGTCGCACGGATCTCGGCGGTTGCCTGATCCACCAGGCGGAACGGTCCCGTGGAGTAGCCCAGGTCCTCCGACGAGGCGACTTCCACGAGCGCCGGCTCCCATTCGAGCCGGCGGGTCGGCGGCTGCGGCGCCGGCGGCCGTGCGGGGAACGCGTCGCGCACGCGCACCGGCGCCGGCTCGAACGCGAGGCCGTCCGGGGCGAAGTACGCGATGAACGCGTCGTGCACGCCGGCCGTCGCACCCATGTGTGCGAACGCCCGCTCGCTCTCGGCCAGCGCGGCGCGTGCCGTCATGGCGTCGGTTGAGGCGCGCGGCGGCACGTCGACGCATCCGCCCAGAAGCAGCAGCGCCGCCACGCCGGCAGCGCATGCCTCACGCAAGGGCGTGCCGTCGCGGCGGGATCGCGGCAGGGGCCCGTATAATTGCAGCCTGGTCGTGCGCTCATGCAGCATCCTGTCTCTTTCCTCCTGCTCGTCGCCGCGCTGATGGTAGCGCCGGTTGCCGAGGCGCGCGCGCCCAAATCCGCCTCACGCCATCCGCACCCCGCGACCGCGCCGGCACCGGCTCCGGCGCTCGCCGACACGTCGGCCGCTCCGGGCGCCCCCGGAATGCCTGCGGTGGCGGCCCCGGCCTTCGTGCTCGTCGACACGCTCAGCGGCCAGACGCTCGCAAGCGCCGGCGCGGACGAGCATCGTGATCCGGCCTCGCTCACGAAGCTGATGACCGCCTACCGGGTGTTCGGCGCGCTCCGCGCCCGCGCGATCGCGCCGGCGCAAATGGTCGAGGTGTCGGCCCGCGCGTGGAAGGCCGAAGGGTCGCGGATGTTCATCGAGCCGCGCCGGGCGGTCACCGTGGACGAGCTCGTCCACGGCATGATCATCCAGTCGGGCCACGACGCGTCGATCGCGCTGGCCGAGCTGGTGGCAGGGTCGGAGGAGCAGTTCGTCGCGCAAATGAACACCGAGGCTGCGCGGCTCGAGCTCGCCAACACGCATTTCACCAACGCGACCGGCCTGCCCGATCCGCAGCACTATTCCACCGCCGCCGATCTCGCGCGGCTCGCCGGGGCGCTGATCCGCGACTACCCGGAGTTCTACCCGATCTACGCGGAGAAGGAATTCCGCTACAACAACATCACCCAGGCGAATCGCAACCGCCTGCTCTGGACCGATCCGTTCGTCGACGGCGTCAAATCCGGCCACACCGACAGCGCCGGCTGGTGTCTGGTGGCCTCCGCCAAGCGCGGCGAGCGGCGCCTGTTGTCCGTGGTGCTCGGGGCCGCGTCGGACAACAGCCGCGCGGCCGAGAGCCAGAAGCTCCTCAATTGGGGGTTCCAGGCCTTCGACACGGTGCAGCTCTACCAGTCGGGCAAGCCGGTGTCGGCGCTGCATGTATGGAAGGGCACGGCCAGCGAGGTGAACGCGGGCTTCCTCGCAGACCGCTATCTCACGCTGCCCAAGGGGCGCGCCGACAAGCTCTCGCTTACCCTGCAGGCGCAGGAGCCACTCGTCGCGCCGGTCCAGCGCGCGCAGCGCGTCGGCTCGGTCAAGGTGGCGCTCGAGGGCAAGCCCATGGCCGAGTTTCCGCTCATTGCCCTCGAGGAAGTGCCGGTGGCGAGCGTGTTCGGGCGCGCGTACGACACGGTGCGACTGTGGTTCGCCAAGTCGCCGTGACTGCAGAGCCGGCCGTGACGCCCGAGCCGATCGTTTATCTCAACGGGGAATTCCTGCCGATCGGCGAGGCACGCGTGTCCGTGCTCGACCGGGGCTTCATCTACGGCGACGGCGTGTACGAGGTGATCCCGGTGTACCGCCGCAAGCCCTTTCGCATGCCGCATCATCTCGCGCGGCTGCAGCGCTCGCTCGACGGCATCCGGCTCGCCAATCCGCGCACGACCGGCGACTGGACTGCGCTGGTCGGCGACCTGGTCGGGCGCCAGCCATTCGAGGACCAGGCGGTCTACCTGCAGGTCACCCGCGGCGTGGCGAAGCGTGATCACGCGTTCCCCGCCGGCGTGGCGCCGACCGTGTTCATGATGAGCAACCCGCTGCCGCTGCCCACCGACCTGCAGGTGGAGCGCGGCGTGGCGGTGATCACCGCAGACGACAACCGCTGGCTGCGCTGCGACCTCAAGACCACGTCGCTCGTCGGCAACGTGCTGATGCGGCAGCTCGCGGCCGATGCGGGCGCCGTCGAGACGATCATGTTCCGCGACGGCATGCTCACCGAAGCGTCCGCGTCGAATGTGCTGGTGGTGCGGGACGGCACCGTGATCGCCCCGCCGAAGGACCACCTGATACTGCCCGGCATCACCTACGACGCGACGCTCGAGTTCACCGCGGCGGCCGGCGTACCGTTCGAAATCCGTCCGCTCAACCGCGCCGAAACCCTGGCGGCGGACGAGCTGTGGCTTTCATCGTCGACCAAGGAAGTGCTGGCGGTCACCACCGTCGACGGCGCGCCGTTCGCAGGCGGGACGCCGGGCCCCGTGTTCCGTCGCGTGCACGCCGCATTCCGCGCCGGCACGCGCTAGGACCTGCCCGCTCTCACCCCTGCAGCGGGCGCGTGCTGCTGAAGCGCCCGTGATGGAAGACGAGCGGGTCGCCGCCGGCGCGCTCGACCGTGATCACCTCGCCGATGAACAGTTCGTGGTCGCCGGTGCGGTGGCGGGCGTGATGGCGGCATTCGAGCCACGCGACGCACCCGTCGATCAGCGGGGCGCCGGACCAGCCGAGCCGGTAGCTGACCGTCGCGAACCGGTCGGTATGGGGACGCGAGAAGCGCCGCGCGAGGTCGAGCTGGCCCGTCGACAGCACGTTCACCGCGTAGCGCTCGGCCTGCTCGAAGGCGGCGAGGCTCGACGAGCGGCGCGCGAGGCTCCACAGCACCAACGGCGGGACGAGCGACACGGAATTGAACGAATTCGCGGTGAATCCCACGAAGCGCCCGGCCGGCGAGCGCGCGCACACCACCGTCACCCCGGTCGCGAACTGGGCGAGCGCGTCGCGGAGCTGCCGCTCGTCGAAGGCGGGCGGCGGGCCGGCCGGCGGGCTCGGTTCGGGCATCGGACGACGGGTGAACCAGGCGCGCTCAGGCTTGCGGGGTCGAGGTCACGGAGCGCACGAAGCCGGCCAGGTCCTGCTGCAGCGTGCTGGACGGCCGCAGGGGCGCCGCGAGCCGCGCCACGATGTCGAAGTGGCCGTACCCTTCGTACAGCGCGAGCTCGGCGCGGCCGCCCAGCGCGCGCGTGCGCTCGGCCAGGTGCGTCGAGTTGCGCGGCAGCACCACGCGGTCGGACGTGCCGTGCGCGAGCCATAGCGGCGGCGCGCTGCGGTGCGCGAAATTGATCGGCTGGGTCAGATCGATCGAGCGTGCGGTGGCGAAGAGGGCCTGCAGCGTCGGATCGGTGAGCGGCAGGAAATCGTAGGCCCCCGCCAGGCCGGCCATGCCGCGCAATACGCCGGGCGTCCCCGCCGCGCCCAGGTAGTGATCGTCGAGCGCGAGCAGCGCGGCGATGTGCCCTCCGGCGGAGTGGCCGGCCACGACGACCTTGCGCGCGTCGCCCGAGAAGCGTGCCGCTTGCGCGACCGCCCAGGCGACGGCGCGCGCGCCGTCCTCGACGAAGACCGGGAAGGCGACCTGGGGCCACACGCGATAGTCCGGGAGCACGGCGACGAAGCCCACCCGGCTCAGCGCCTCGCCGACGAATGCGTACAGCTTGCGATTGCCCCGCTGCCAGCTCCCGCCGTAGAAGAACACCACCACCGGCGCGCCGCCGGTGGGGGCCGATGGCGCCCTGGGAATGTAGACGTCCAACCGCTGGCGCGGGTCGTCGCCATACGCGACATCGTCCTCGAGCGTGAAGTGGCCCGTGGGCGTGATTGCTTGTACCAGGGTCGCGGGCGAGCATGCGGACAAAAGCCCGGCGCCGGCTGCGTTAGCCGCGGCGCGCAGCGCGCGGCGCCGGCGTGGGTCGAAGGGTCGGAAAGTGGGCATGCGGATTGCGTCGAGCCGGGGATTGACCCTGGCAAGAATACGGGAAGCACGCGCGAGCGGATGCCGCGGCGGATGGGACTTGGTAGACTTCTCGATCGTCCGGACGCTTTGCCCCGCTCGCGGCGGTGCCGCATTCATCCTGCATAGACGATGGCCGAATCGCTCACGAACCGGATCGCCAGCCGCTATCGCGGGCGCGAGCTGCCCATCGCCGTCGTCCTGCCGGACGGCGCGCGCGTGCCGCTGTCGCCGCGTCCGGAAATGGACGTCATCGCGCGCACGCTGTCGGGGCTGCGGGCCCTCGCTTCGCCCGCCATGGGCGCGCTGGCCCGCGCCTACGTGCGCAACGACGTCGATTTCACCGGCAGCGCGCGGCGGGTGCTGGCGATCGCCGAGTCGATGGTCGGCGACATCGCCTACGGCCGCGATTCGATCCGGGCGTGGCTGCGTCGCGCGGTGCACGTGCGGCGCGGAAACCGCACAAACATCTCGCATCACTACGACGTTTCCAATGACTTCTACCGGCTCTTCCTCGACGAGCGGCTGGTCTACTCGTGCGCTTACTTCCGCGCGCCGGACGACACCCTCGACACCGCCCAGGCCCAGAAGCTCGATCACATCTGCCGCAAGCTGCGCCTGTCCCCGGGCGAGCGGATGCTCGACATCGGTTGCGGCTGGGGCGCGCTCATCTTCTGGGCGGCTGAGAACTACGGGGTGAACGCCACCGGCATCACGCTGTCGCAGAATCAGCACGATCACGTGTCGGCCGAGATCGCGCGGCGCGGGCTCGCCGGCCGCGTGCGCGTCGAGCTGCGCGACTACGCCGACCTGCCCGACCAGCCGTGCTACGACAAGGTGGCGAGCGTCGGCATGTTCGAGCACGTCGGCGTGCGCAATTTCGACCGGTATTTCGGCAAGATCCACCAGGTGCTCAAGCCCGGCGGCTTCGTGCTCAACCACGGCATCACCCACAACTGGCCCGGCGGCGGGAGCAGCCTCGGCAGCGGCATGGGCGAATTCATCGAGGACTTCGTTTTTCCCGGCGGCGAGCTCACGCACGTGTCGAACGTGATTGGCGGAATGGCGGCGCAGGGGCTGGAGCTGGTCGATGCGGAGGCGTTGCGCGAGCATTACGCCCGCACGCTGTGGCATTGGGTGGAGCGGCTCGAGGCGCGCGCCGACCGGGCGCGGGCAGAAGTGGGCGAGGAGCGGTTTCGCGTGTGGCGCATCTACATGGCAGGCTCCGCGCATGGCTTCGAGCGGGGCTGGATGTCGCTGTGGCAGCTGCTTGCCGGCAAGCCGCTAGCGGACGGGCGGCTTCCCCATCCGGCGACGCGCGACTACATATACGCAACGTAGTGCCGCGCAGGGCCCGGTTGCCGCGCGTCTCGGTCGCCCGCATGTTGCGAATTGGTCGCGCCGGGGGTCCGGCGCCTGAGGGAGTACGTCGATGACGCTCGAGCCGGTCGCCGCCCAGGTGTCGCTGCTGGAATTCCCGTGCGCCTTTCCGATCAAGGTCATGGGCCGCACGCAGCCGGGCTTCGCGCAGCAGATCGTGGCAGTGGTGCGCCGCCACGCGCCCGATTTCGATCCGGCGACGCTCGAGATGCGGGCGTCGAAGGCGGGCAACTACCTCTCGGTCACGGCCACGGTGAATGCCACCTCGCGCGCCCAGCTCGACGACCTGTACCGTGATCTCGTCGCCGACCCGATGGTCACGATGGTGCTGTGAGCGCCCCCGCCGCCCCGTGCGACGACCCGGCGAGAACCGCGGCGCCGGGTTCGCGCCCAGCCTTCGGCGCGGCGACAGCACCCGGCGGGGCCCACCCGGTCGTAGAAGGAGCGCCGCTACCCGGCGGGGTCCTCAGGGTCCGCTCGCTCGGACGCACCGATTACGCCGCGTGCTGGCGGACCATGCAGCTCGACACCGCCGCGCGGCACGCTCGTTCTCCCGACGAGATCAGGCTCACCGAGCACGCCCCGGTCTACACGCTGGGCCTGGCCGGCCGGCGCGAGCATCTGCGCGACACCGGCGCAATCCCGGTGCTGCAGGTCGACCGCGGCGGGCAGGTCACCTACCACGGCCCGGGCCAGCTCGTGGCCTACGTGATGCTCGACCTCGTGCGCCGGCGCCTCGGCGTGCGGGCCCTGGTGCGCTCGCTCGAGGCGGCGACCGTCGACTGGCTCGCCGAGCTCGGCATCGCGGCCTACGGCAAGCCGGCGGCACCGGGTGTCTATGTCCGGCGGGACGGGATGGAGGCGAAGATCGCCGCGCTCGGTCTGAAGGTGCGCCGCGGCTGCACGTACCACGGGTTGGCCGTGAACGTCGCGATGGACCTGCGGCCGTTCGCTGCCATCGACCCGTGCGGCTTCCCCGGATTGGCCGTTACCCAGCTTGCCGACTGCGGGGTCGCCTGCACGGTCGCGGAGGCGGGCGCGACGCTGGTGCCGCACCTGGTGCGGCGGCTGGCCACCCCGGTTCGGCTAGACTGAACCCCATGGCTGCGACCACCGAACCGGCTTCACCGGGTGCCGTGCACGCGGGGACGAAGCAGAAGGGCGCCGAGAAGACGGCCCGCGTGCTCCGCCGTTTCCCGGTCCCGCTGGTGGCCACAGAACCGTTGCGCAAGCCCGCGTGGATCCGCGTGCGCGCGGCGTCGTCGCCACGCTTCCACGAGATCAAGCGGATCCTGCGCGAGCACCGGTTGCATACGGTCTGCGAGGAGGCGTCCTGCCCGAACATAGGCGAATGCTTCGGCAAGGGCACGGCAACGTTCATGATCATGGGCGACCTGTGCACGCGGCGCTGCCCGTTCTGCGACGTCGGCCATGGCCGGCCGCTCCCCCTCGATCCGGCCGAGCCGGCGAACCTGGCGGCGACGATCGCCGCGCTGCGCCTCGCCTACGTCGTGATCACCAGCGTCGACCGGGACGACCTGCGCGACGGCGGCGCGCAGCACTTCGTCGACTGCATCCGCGCGGTGCGCGAGCGCTCGCCGCAGACCCAGATCGAGGTGCTCGTGCCGGACTTCCGCGGCCGGCTCGACCGCGCGCTGCAGGTCCTCGCGGCGGCGCCGCCCGACGTCATGAACCACAATCTCGAAACCGTTCCGCGGCTCTACCGGCATGCGCGCCCGGGCGCCGACTACGCCCATTCGCTGCGGCTGCTGCAGGCATTCAAGGCCCGCTTTCCCGCGATTCCCACCAAGTCGGGGATCATGGTAGGGCTCGGCGAGACCGACGCGGAGATCCTCGCGACCCTGCGCGACATGCGCGCGCACGGCATCGACATGCTCACCATCGGGCAATACCTGCAGCCTACGCCGGGTCATCTGCCGGTGCTGCGCTATGTTCATCCCGACACCTTCGCGGAGCTCGAGCGCGAGGCGTACGCGCTTGGCTTTCGCCACGCCGCGGTCGGGGCGCTGGTGCGCTCGTCGTACCACGCCGATCGCCAGGCGCAGGGCGTGCTCGAGACCCCGCGGCCGTGAAGCTGGCGTAGAGCGTCCCGGATCGGCGGTCCGGCGCGTCCTGCGACGCAAGTGAGCGGGTCAGCCGCTGCGCGCCACCGGCGGCGCCGCGCCGCGCGGCCAGAGCAGCCACATCCGTCCCTGCTGCCGCATCCGGCCGGCCGCGCGTCCCGCCGCGTCGCCGAAGCCCCAGAAGAAGTCGGCCCGCGCGACGCCGCGAATGGCGCCGCCCGTGTCCTGAGCCAGCGTAAGCCGCTCCAGCGGCGCGTCGGACAGCGGCCGCGTGGTGGCGATGTACACCGGTGTGCCCAGCGGCACGTAGCGCACGTCCACGGCGATCGTCCGCTCGGCGAGGAGGGGCACGCCCAGGCTGCCGATGGGGCCGTCGATGCGCGCCTCCAGCGTCCCCGGCGCGGGCGCGGGAACCTCGCGGAAGAAGACGTAGCTCGGGTTGTCCTCGAGCAGCGCGGGCAGCCGCTCCGGGTTGCGTCGCCCCCACGCCTTGATCGCCTGCATCGACGCGCTGTCGGCCGTCAGCTCGCCGCGGTCGATCAGGACGCGCGCGATCGAGCGGAACGGATGGCCGTTCTGGTCGGCGTAGCCGACGCGCATGACGCTGCCGTCGGCGAGCTGCAGCCGGCCCGAGCCCTGGATTTCGAGGAAGAAGGCCTCGACGGGATCGGCCACCCAGGCCAGCGCCTGGTCGCCGAGCGCGGCAGCGCGCGCGTCGATGCCCGCGCGGGGCCAGTAAGGCACGACGCGCCGGCCCTCGACGCGCCCGCGCACGCGCTTGCCGGCCAGCTCGGGATAGAGCTCGCTCAGGTCGACCACCAGCAAATCGGCGGGCGGTGCGTACAGCGGGACCGGGTACTCGGGGGAGCGCCGCCGGGCGCCGGCGAGCAGCGGCTCGTAGTAGCCGCTCACGAGCCCCTGGTCGCGGCCGGCGCCGTCCGCGATCGAGTACGCCGTAAACTGGGCCTCGAAGAAGGCACGCGCGGTGGCGGTGTCCGGTGCGCCCAGCAGCGCGGCGGCGTTGCACGGCACGCGCCAGAGCGGCTCCGTCGCGGGCGCGGCGAGGAGCGCTCGGCAGCCGGCCTGCAAGGCGGGCCAAGCGGCGTCGACGTCGTCCGCGGCCCAGCCGGGCAGTTGGTTGAACGGCACGGGTGCGTAGACCGCGGCCGGTCGCGCGTTGGCGTTGGTTGGCGGCGCGGGAATGGGTAAAGCGGGAGCCGGCCCGGGCACGGGAACGGGCAGCGTTTGGCAAGCGCTCAATGCGAGCGCCGCGCACAGCAGCGCCCCGCGCAGGGCCGGCCGCTCGCGCGGCAACGGGAGGAACATGGTCTGGCTGATCGTCGAATCGCTGCTGGCGGGGTTGATCCTGGTGGGCATCGTCTGGTGGACCATGCGTCCGGCGCGCAAGCGCGACGCCGACCCGCCTCAGTGAAGCGTGCGTGGTACCGATAGCGTGAACGGCTCGATCGGGACGTCGAACGCGTGCCCGTCCGCGGCGACCATCTGGTAGGTGCCGCGCATCGTTCCGACCGGCGTGGGCAGGCTCGCGCCGCTCGTGTACTCGAAGCGCTCGCCGGGCTTCAGCAGCGGCTGCTGGCCGACCACGCCGAGTCCCTTCACCTCCTGCGTCCGATGCTCGCCGTCGGTGATCACCCAATGGCGGCTGACGAGTTGCGCCGCGACGCTGCCGGTGTTGACGATGGTAATCGTGTACGCGAACACGTACTGGCTCTTCGCCGGGTCGGATTGCTCGGCGAGGTAAGCGGGCTTGGCCGACACCTCGAATGCGTAGTGCTTGCTGTCCCCCATCGCCTCGTGCCGCTCGTCCAACGTCGTGAGAGTATAGCGAGATGACGCGCACGTACCGGATCGCACCGTCGCTGCTCTCCGCCGATTTCGCGCGGCTCGGCGAGGAGGCGCGTGCGGTGGAGGCGGCCGGCGCCGACTTCCTGCATTTCGACGTCATGGACAACCATTACGTTCCGAACCTCACCATCGGACCGTTGGTCTGCGCCGCCATCCGCCCGCACATCGCGATGCCGATCGACGTGCACCTGATGGTGAAGCCGGTCGACCGCATCGTCCCCGATTTCGCGCAGGCGGGCGCATCGATCATCAGCTTCCATCCCGAGGCATCCGAGCACGTCGACCGCACGCTCGCGCTCATTCGCGAGCACGGCTGCCGGGCCGGCCTGGTGTTCAACCCCGCCACCCCGCTCGACTGGCTGATGCACACGCTCGACCGGCTCGACCTCGTGCTCATCATGTCGGTGAACCCGGGCTTCGGCGGTCAATCGTTCATCCCGCACGCCCTCGAGAAGCTGCGCGCCGCGCGCAAGCTGGTCGACGCCGCGATGCAGCGCACCGGCCGCGAGATCCTGCTCGAGATCGACGGCGGCGTGAAGGAATCGAACATCGCGGCGATCGCGGCCGCCGGTGCCGATACGTTCGTCGCGGGCAGCGCCATCTTCGGGCAGGGCGACTATGCGGGCACGATCGGCCGGATGCGCGCGAGCCTGGCGTCTGCGGTGGCCGCATGATCCGACGCGGGCGCAGCGGGACCGGGCGCCGGCGCAGTTCCGCCGGCCGCGGGCACGACGAAGCGGCCACGGTACTATCGCAGCCGGCCGACATGAGCGTCGAGCTTCCCGCCGCCCTCTCCCGCGGCCGCGCGTCCACGCCGCGGCGGCGCGCCTCGACCCCCCGTCGCTGGCGCCGCTTCTAGACCGCGCGCCACCCGGGCGTCGCGCGCCATCTCGCGCGACCTGCTGATGTGACCCTGGAGAGGATCGCTTGATCGCGCAAGCCGAATTCGACGCGCTCGCCGCGCGCGGCTACAACCGCATACCCCTCGTGCTCGAGTCGCTCGCCGACCTCGACACGCCTCTGTCGCTCTACCTGAAGCTCGCCAACGGGCGCTTCACGTTCCTGCTCGAGTCCGTGGTCGGCGGGGAGCGCTTCGGCCGCTATTCGTTCATCGGGCTCGCCGCAAAGCTGCGCATCCGCGTGCGCGGCAACCGCACCGAGGTCGAGAGCGACGCGGGCATCGTCGAGCGCGACGACGGCGACCCGCTCGCCTTCCTCGCCGCTTTCATGGCCCGCTACCGCGCGGCGCCGCAGCCGAACCTGCCGCGCTTCTGCGGCGGCCTCGCGGGATACTTCGGCTACGACACGGTGCGCCACCTCGAGCCGCGGCTCGCCGGCCGCGTTCCGGCGCAGGCGAGCGCCCTCGACGACACGCCCGACATGCTGCTCATGCTCACCGACGAGCTGGCGGTGATCGACAACCTGTCGGGCCGCATCTACCTGATCGTCTATGCGGAGGTGGGCGCGAACGACGCCTACGCCGGCGCGGCGGCGCGCCTCGACACGCTGCGGCGGCGCCTGCGCCAGCCCGCCGCGATTCCGCTGCAAACCGCCACTCCCGTGACGCAGCCGGTGAGCGAGACGGGCGCGGACGCGTACCAGGCCGCGGTGCGGCGCGCCAAGGAATACATCGCCGCCGGCGACATCATGCAGGTGGTGCTGTCGCAGCGCCTGCGGCTCGCGTTCGACGCGTCGCCGCTGTCGCTGTATCGCGCGCTGCGCTCGCTCAATCCGTCGCCCTACATGTTCTATTACGACTTCGGCGATTTCCACGTGGTGGGCGCATCGCCCGAGATCCTGGTGCGCAAGGAGGGCGCCACGGTCACGCTGCGGCCGATCGCGGGAACGCGTCCGCGCGGCGCCACGCGCGCCGCCGACGAAGCGCTCGCGACCGAGATGACGGCCGACCCGAAGGAGCTCGCCGAGCACGTGATGCTGCTCGACCTCGGGCGCAACGATGTCGGGCGCGTCGCGGCGATCGGCACCGTGCGCGTCACCGAGCGCTTCGCGGTCGAGCGCTACTCGCACGTGATGCACATGGTCTCGAACGTCGAGGGCACCCTTGCGGAGGGGCGGACCAGCTTCGATGTGCTTGCCGCGTCGTTCCCGGCCGGAACGGTCAGCGGGGCGCCGAAGGTCCGTGCGATGGAGATCATCGACGAGCTGGAGCCGTTCCGGCGGGGCGTCTACGCAGGTGCGGTCGGATACATCAGCTTCCAGGACGACATGGATCTCGCCATTGCGATTCGCACGGCCGTGCTCAAGGACGGTGCGCTCTACGTTCAGGCCGGTGCCGGAATCGTGCACGACTCGATCCCCGAAGCCGAATGGGAGGAGACCCGCAGCAAGGCACGCGCGGTGCTGCGCGCCGCCGAGATGGTCCAGCTCGGGCTGGACGCCGACGATTAAGCGCTTCATCTGCATGGCATTTCTTACCGTCGGCACGTGGTAATTCCTTCAGGGGGTTGTCAACGCACCCGCGCGGACCAATTGTTTCGTGAGCGCTTTCGGTCCTCGGAACGCTGGCACGCCGCCTGCTGTGTAACCCGATCGCACGGGAATTCGCTCATGGAAAAGCCCAGCCAGCGCGCCACCGCGCGCGCCTTTCTGCAGGCGTCGAGAGACGTGTTTCCGCCCGCCGGCGGGCCGCTGGCGCCGCGCCAGCGCGTCGCGCCACCGCTCGACAAGGCGCGCGCGCGTCAGGCGTGCGCGCCGATGGGGGCTCTGCAGTCGATCGTCGTGACCGTCGACGCCCACAGGCGCCGGCGCACCTGGTACGTCGTCGATCCGGATCCCGCGGTGTCCGCGCAATACGCCGCGCTCGGACTCGAGCTCATTCCCGGCTGCAAGGTGCTCGTCGACGCCGAGGTGATGCGCCCCATCGCGATCCTCGACCTCGACCCCTCGGTCAGCGCCGGAACGGAACCCACGCCCCATGGCTTCAACCCCTATTTCGACCTCCCTCCGTCCTGAGGCGGCCCCGATGCGCGACGATCCGGTTGCAACCACCGTCAGTCGCACACGCATCCGCTATAGCGTCGACTTGCTCTACGACGTCTTCGTGCCGACGGATTTCATCTTCAGCGTGCATGCGGCCGAGACCTCCCACCAGCGGGTGATCGCCGAGTTGGTCACGCTCAATCCGCCGGTCGGTTTCGTCGTGGAGCGCGAGCCGGCGGCCGGCAATCGGCTGCTGCGCGCGCGCACCGACGGTGGCCGGTTCACCGTCGGCTATTCGGCGCACGTCGAAGTGACGCACCACATGGCCGACCCCGCGAGCGTGGTCGCCGGGCCGATCTCGGAGCTGCCGGCGGGCGTGCTGCGTTACCTGTGGCCCAGCCGCTATTGCCAGACCGACCACGTGCAGGCGATGGCATGGCGCGAGTTCGGCAATATGGACGCAGGCTTCGCGCAGGCCCAGGCGGTCACCGAATGGGTGCGCGCGCGCATCCGCTTCCAGGTGGGCTCGTCCGGCACGTCCACCTCGGCGCTGGAAACCTACAACCAGGGCGCCGGGGTGTGCCGCGACTTCGCGCACCTCACCATCGCGATGCTGCGGGCGCTCAACTATCCGACGCGCTTCGTCACGGGCGTCGACTACGGCGCCGATCCCGCGCTCGGCCCGCCCGACTTCCACTCGTACGCGGAAGCGTTCATCGGCGACCGGTGGTGGCTGTTCGATGCGACCGGCATCTCACCGCTGACCGGCCTTATTCGCATCGGCACGGGACGCGATGCCGCGGACGTCGCGTTCGCGACGATGTTCGGTCGGTGCAGCTCGAACATGCCGCTTGTCTCGTTCGTGGCCGACGAGGACCCGGCCGCCGGCGTCACGCTGCCCTCGCATCCGACGCTCGCCGTGTCGACCGCAGCCGCCTGACACGTCCGACCCGTAGGACGGCGCGCGACATGGCACCGCGGGCAGGCCGACAGCAAGTTCGGCGGCACCCGGACTGACCTTTGCGGCCGGTCGACTCCAGAATGCCTCCACGTTGCCGCATCGCCAAGAGCGCAACATGAAACGCAGCGGCGCGCAGCCGCGCACCCAAGGAGCGATACGCATGACGACCCAGCAGCGCGACAGCGACCCCAGCCGACCCGCCCAGCAGGGCGTTGGAAAGGACACCCAGGCGCAGCCGCAGCAGACGCAGGACAAGGTGCACGGCGAAGGCAACTATGCCGCAACCCGCGATTACAACGAACGCACCAAGGCGTTCATCGCCTCGGGGCAGGTAGAGCAGGCGGCGCGCGCTGCCGCGCCCGATTCGGAAGCAGAGGCACTGCAGATGGCCGCCGCGGAGGCTGAAGGAAAGCGGCACGCGAAGGGCGAGGATCCGGCGCTGGCGCGCAAGTCCCCTCAGGGCGGACGCGGACCGGAGGATTCGAGCACCCCGAAGCCCGGCCAGGAGGCGTGACCATCATGCGCACCTCACCTGCCTCTTCAGCATTGCTCGCTGCCCGCGGGGTGCCGCTGCTCGATGCGAGCTTTCTGCCCGCCGAGGAAGACTGGGCCGTCGTCGGCGCCTTGAACGCGGACGACGACCGGTTCGACGCGAACGACGACCACTACGCGGACCTGGGCTTTTTGGCGGGCGCGTTCGACTGACCCTGTACAAAGGCGGCTCGGTCATGCCGATCGCGCCGCCCCCGCATGGCCTCGCAGTTTCCCTGCTGGAAGCTGTTCACCGTCCGCACGACTAGGAGACCGACCATGTTGCACTATGCCGCCGTATTCTTCGTCATCGCAGTCATCGCCGCGATTTTCGGGTTCACGGGCATTGCAGTGGGCGCTGCCGAGATCGCCAAGATTCTCTTCTTCGTGTTTCTGGTGCTGTTCGTGGTATCCCTGGTCGTCGGGATGTTCCGCCGCGGACCCTGAGCGCGCGCCGCCACGGCTGTAACGACGCCCCGCTGGCCGGGGCGTTTTGCTGTTTCGGGCTACGCGTACAGTTGCGCCGGTGAGCATCGATCCTTCCGTCTGCTTCACCGTCCCCCTCCGCGACCTCGGCGCCGATGCGTCTGCGTTCCGGGGAATTCTGGCGCCGGCCGTGCGGGCGTCGACCACGCAGGGCGTGACCGCGCAGTTCCTCGAGCGCGCCGCCGATTACGACGAGCGCTATCGCAATCACGCGCACTTTCGCGTGCTGCTCGACAATTCGTTCGCATGCCTCGAGCACGCGCCCGACCCGCGCCTGATCCTCGACATCGGCTCGGGGTCCGGTAACTCGGTGATTCCGTTGCTCGAGCGCTTTCCTGCGGCGTTCGTGGTCGCGACGGACATCAGCCCTCAGCTGCTCGCGATCCTGCGCGACCACCTCGCCGCGGTTCCGAGGTACGCAGGACGTTTTGCGCTGGTGTGCGTCGACGCGGTGGATGCGCGGCTGCGGCGCGCGGTATTCGACCTCGCCGTAGGCGCGGCCATCCTCCATCACGTGCTCGAGCCGGAGCGGGTGATCGCGATATGCCGGCACACGCTGCGACCGGGGGGCACCGCCGTCTTCCTCGAGCCGTTCGCCATGGGCCACGCGGTGCTCGCGCTCGCGTATCGCGCTATCGTGGAAGAGGCCGACCGGCTGGGCGAGGACGGCGCGGGACTCGCGATGCTGCGTCACCTGCGCGCGGACTACGCAGCGCGCCGGCGCGATCGGGACGACCCGCGCTTCCTCGAGATGGACGACAAGTGGATGTTCACCCGGGCGTTCTTCGAGGCGGAAGCCCGGCGCGGCAGCTGGTACGACTGCGTGGTGTACCCGATCCATGGTCACGAGGCGCCGCTCGCCGACCAGACCCGCATCAACCTGCGGCTGGGCGGGGACCTGGACGTCACGGCGCTGCCGGACTGGGCCTGGGCGGAGCTCGCGGCATGGGAGGCTGCCTTCGCACCCGAGACGCGCCGCGACCTGGTCTTCGAGTGCGCGGTGGTGATGCGTTCGTGGCCAGGCGGACCGCAGGCGGGCGACGCGCGGGCCGGCTGGTGGTACGACGCCGGCGCGCCCGGTCGAGGATTCTTCATTGCGATCGACGGCGCAGTGGCGTCGGTGACGTGCTGCCACTACGATGCGGATGGGGAGCCGGTCTGGCACGTCGCCGGACCCGCACCGTGGCACGACGACACGATGCATGCGGCTGCGCGACCCTTCGGAACCCCCGCCGCGGATGGCGACGACCTCGCGCTGCGCTTCCCCGGCGCTGCGCGCATGGAGATTCGCTGGGGTGCGCGCGAGCTGGTGCTCGAGCCGCAGCATCCGCAGAGCGTGGGCTGGAACGGCGGCATGGGGAGCGAGCGCGGCGGGGCGTGGATCGAGGACGCCGATCTCCCTGCCGTCCGCGCCGTGGTCGAGGTGCTCGACGGACACGTGTTCGCGGCGTTGTTGACCGCGCAGACCTGGTACGTCACGGTCGCGGCGACGCGGCGCGTCGACGTTTACCAGGGCGAATGGCTACGCTTCTCCGGGGGACAGGCGCTCGACGGACCCTACCGCGCGCCACACGATCCCGCGCGCTGCGGCAGCGCACGGCTGTTGTGGACCGACACGGACCGGCTCGTCGTGCAGATGCCGGGGGGCCGGCATGCCGTGCTGCGGCGCATGGAGGCCTAGCGCGGCGTGCCGGTCGTCGCGGTACTCGCCGCAGCGCGCGTCCGCCGCAGGTTCCCATCGCGATGCAGAACGTCCCCATCAGGTCCGCGATGAGATCGACGGTGGCGGCCTTGTAGTACTCGATGCCGACGGCCACCAGCGCGAGGGCCGCGGCGAAGAACCACAGCGAAGAACCACAGCAGATACAGCTTGCGTTGCGGCGCGGCGGTAGTCGGAGCGTCCATGTTCGCTTTCCGTGGTCGTCAATGGTCGAAGCCCGGCGCGCGCTACCGGATGTGAAAGCTGCCCAGGCCGAAGAGGCCGATCAGGCCGATGACGATCAGGTAGATCGCCACGATGTAATTGAGCAGGCGCGGAACCATCAGGATGAGGATGCCGGCAATCAGGGAGATCAGGGGGCCGAGGCTGAGGGTGAGGTTCATTTGGTTGCGCCGCCTTTAAGTGAGCAGAAGTGAGCCGAGGGGAACGTGCTGCCGTGCGCGAAGTCGCGTCCGGAACCCGCCAGCATAGCCGGTTCCGCGGCGGACGGGATTTCGCACGCCGGCTGCGTGGTGTCCACCCCTTGTGGCCTTGATTCAATCGCCACGCCGGCATCCAGGAGCCATGCAGGCACGCGGCGCGGAGGCTCACAATCGCAAGCGGCTCGGCTGCGAGATCGGCCGCATCGAGGTTGTGCAAGGTCCGCCGGGCTTGCCCGCATCGTGCACGAGCGTGATGACGAAGCCGTCCGTCTCCGCCCTTGCGTCTGAAGCGGGAACGAAACACCGGCACGCACAACGTCATCCCGACCCCGACGCCCCGCCGATACGGTTAAACTGATCAGGTACTTGGGTGGTTTATGGTGCTCATGATCGACAACTACGACAGCTTCACCTTCAACCTCGTCCAATACTTCGGGGAGCTGGGGGCGGAGGTGGAGGTCGTGCGCAACGACGCGATCACGCTCGACGAGATCGCCGCGCGCGCGCCGGAGCGGATCGTCGTCTCGCCCGGGCCTTGCACACCGAACGAGGCCGGCATCTCGGTGCCGCTGATCCGCCGCTTCGCCGGGCGGATCCCAATCCTGGGCGTATGCCTTGGCCACCAGGCGATCGGGGCGGCGTTCGGCGGGCGCGTCGTGCGCGCGCGGCGGGTGATGCATGGCAAGCTGTCGCCGGTCGAGCACCGCGGCGAAGGGGTGTTCGGCGGGCTTCCCTCGCCATTCAATGCAACCCGGTATCATTCGCTGGCCATCGAGCGCGCCAGCCTGCCCGACTCGCTCGAGGTCACGGCAACCGCCGACGATGGGGAGATCATGGGCGTGCGGCACCGCAGCTATTCGGTCGAGGGCGTGCAGTTCCACCCCGAGGCGATCCTGACCGAGCACGGACGGCAGCTGCTCGTCAACTTCCTGGAGGCGGCGTGACCCGACCGGCGCGCTGGCTGCTCGCCTGCCTGGCCGCCGGCTGCGCCACCGTCGCCCATGCCGGAGCCTACGAAGACTGCGTGACGGCCGGTACGCAGGCGGCGGTCATGCAGTGCCTCAATGCCGAGGAGAGCCGCGCGAACGCCGAGCTCGCCAGTGCCGAGGCCGCCGTGGCGCAGAAAGCCAAGGCCGTCGAGAGCGCCACCGGCAAGGGCGGCATCCATGCGGCGCTGGCGAAGTCCGTCCGCGACTTCGCCGCCTATCGCGTGTCGCACTGCGCCTACGTGCGCGAGATCGCGGTACGCGAGCCGGTGGCCGAGCAGGCAGGTATGGCCTGCCGCGTGGACCTGACGCGTCGACGGGTGCGCGAGCTGCGCCCCTGACGATGGCGATCTCGCTCCAGGACGCGCTCCAGCGCACGATCGAGCACCGGGAGATCTTCCACGACGAGATGCTCTCGGTCATGCGCAGGATCATGAGCGGCGAGGTCTCCCCGGTGATGATCGCCGCGCTCACCGTCGGGCTGCGCGTCAAGAAGGAAACGATCGGCGAGATCGCGGCCGCAGCGCAGGTGATGCGCGAGTTCGCCACGCCCGTCGAGGTCGCCGACCGCGAGCATCTTCTCGATATCGTCGGCACCGGCGGCGATGCCTCGCACACGTTCAACATCTCGACCGCGTCGATGTTCGTCGCCGCCGCCGCCGGCGCGCGCGTGGCCAAGCATGGCAACCGCTCGGTGTCGTCGAAGTCGGGCAGCGCGGACGTGCTCGAGGCGCTCGGGGCGGACATCATGCTCACGCCGCAGCAGGTCGCGGCGTGCATCGACGAATGCGGCGTGGGCTTCATGTTCGCCCCCAACCACCACAGCGCCATGAAGCACGCGGGACCGGTGCGCCGCGAGCTCGGCGTACGGACGATCTTCAACATCCTCGGGCCGCTGACCAATCCGGCCGGCGCGCCGAACCAGCTCGTCGGCGTGTTCCATCCCGATCTCGTGGGCATCCACGTGCGGGTGCTGCAGCGGCTCGGCGCGCGACACGTGCTGGTGGTGTACGGCCGGGACGGCATGGACGAGGTGTCGCTGGGCGCCGCCACCATGGTGGGCGAGCTCAAGGACGGCGAGGTGCACGAGTACGAGATCCACCCCGAGGATTTCGGGCTGCACATGAAGTCCAACCGCGGCCTGCGCGTGAAGGACGCCGCGGAGTCGAAGGAGATGCTCCTCGAGGCGCTCGGCAACGTCGAGGGCACGCCGCGCGAGATCGTCACGCTCAACGCGGGCACGGCGCTCTACGCGGCAGGCATCGCGAGCGGCATCGGCGAAGGCATCGAGCGGGCGCGCGAGGCGATCGCCAGCGGCGGGGCCAGGCGAACGCTCGACCGCTTCGTCGCCACCACCCGCAAGCTGGCCGCGCGGCCATGACGAACTCGATCGCACCCGTGTGAGCCGCGAGCCGTCGTCCGCGCAGGCCGACATCCTCGCCCGCATCGTCGCCGACAAGAGCGAGCAGGTGATCGCGGCGCAGATCGCCCGGCCGTTCGACGCCGTCGACGCCGCGGCGCGGGCCGCGCCGGTGCCGCGCGGCTTCACGCAAGCGCTGCGCGACCGGATCGCCGCGGGCGGCCCGGCGGTCGTCGCGGAGATCAAGAAGGCCAGCCCCAGCCGCGGCGTGATCCGCAGCGATTTCGATCCGCCGGCCATCGCGGCCGCCTACGAGCGCGCGGGAGCCGCATGCCTGTCGGTGCTCACCGACGCCAAATACTTCCAGGGCGCCGACGAGTTCCTCGTCGCGGCGCGCGCCGCGTGCAGCCTGCCGGTGTTGCGCAAGGAGTTCATCCTCGACGAGTACCAGGTGGCGGAGACCCGCGCCCTCGGCGCGGATGCGATCCTGCTCATCGTCTCGGCGCTCGAGCCCGCCCGCCTCGCCGACCTTCACGCCTGCGCTTGCGGCTACGGCCTGGACGTGCTGGTCGAGGTCCACGATGCCGCCGAGCTCGACCACGCGCTCGCGCTCCCCGGCGCGGTGCTCGGCATCAACAATCGCAACCTGCACACCTTCGACGTGTCGCTGCACACGACGCTCGCTCTGCTCCCGCGCGTCCCCGCCGACCGGCTGGTGGTGACGGAGAGCGGCATCCTCGCGCAGCGCGACGTGGCACAGATGCGCCGGCACGGCGTGCATGCGTTCCTGGTGGGCGAGGCGTTCATGCGCGCGCCCGATCCCGGCGCCGCGCTTGCCGCGCTCTTCGGCTGAGTTCGACGATGTCCGCAATCGCGGCGACCGCCATCAGCAAGCACTGGGCCACGGCCGAGGGGCGGGTGCACGCGGTCGACGGCATCTCGTTCTCGTTCGCGCCGGGCACCCTCAACGTGCTGCTCGGGCCGTCCGGCTGCGGCAAGTCGACCACGTTGCGCCTGATCGCGGGCCTCGAGAGTCCCGACGCGGGCCGCATTACCATCGGACAGCGCGATGTCACGCACCTGCCACCGGCGGCGCGCAGCATCTCGATGGTGTTCCAGAGCTACGCGCTGTTCCCCCACCTGTCCGTGGCCGAGAACATCGCGTTCGGGCTGCACGTGCGCAAGGTCGCCCCGACGGAGCGCGCGCAGCGTCTCGCCGAGGTGGCCGAGCTCCTGGGCCTCACCCCGCTGCTCGCGCGGCGGCCGGCCCAGCTCTCCGGCGGCCAGCAGCAGCGCGTGGCACTGGGCCGCGCGATCATCGCGAAGGCGCCCGTGTGCCTGATGGACGAGCCGCTCTCGAACCTCGACGCGCAGCTGCGGGCCGGGATGCGCACGGAGATCCGCACCTTGCAGCGCAAGCTCTCGATCACGATGGTCTACGTCACGCACGACCAAGTCGAGGCGATGTCCATGGCGGACCGCGTGCTGCTGCTCAACGCCGGCCGCATCGAGCAGAACGGCACCCCCGTGGAGCTCTACGAGACGCCCGCCAACGTGTTCGTAGCGCGCTTCATCGGCACCCCGCCGATGAACCTGTTGCCGCTCGCGGCGGGCGCGGACGGCGCAGTGGTCGAGGGCACCGCCGCGCCGGCGCTGCTGCCGGTGGCCGCGGCCGGCGGCACGCTCGGCGTTCGGCCCGAGCACATCGAGCTCGTTTTCGAGCGCGGCCTGCGCGCCGGCGTCGACAACGTCGAGTACCTCGGGGGCGATTCGCTGCTGACCTGCCGCCTCGGCGCGCACCCGCTGGCCGTGCGCGTTCCGGGAACGGTCGCGCTGCGTCCGGGCGACGCGGCCTGGTTGTCATGGGCGCCCGGCGCGCAGCATTATTTCGATCCCGCCGGCGTGCGCGCCGCGCTGCCGGCCGAGCGCCGGGCCGAGACCCGCATCGCCTGATCCGTTCACCGCATCCACACGAGGAGGTCCCATGTCGTTACGTCGCTGGCTCGGATTCGTCGCGCGCCCCATCACTGCCCTGATCGCATCGGCGGTCGTGTCGTTGCCCGCCGCCTGGGCGCAGGCTCCGGTCGAGGTCTCGTTCTTTTATCCGGTAGCGGTCGGCGGGCCGATCACCAAGATCATCGACGGCTACGCCGCCGACTTCGAGCGCGAAAACCCCGGCATCAAGCTCAAGCCCATCTATTCGGGCAGCTACCAGGAGTCGATCGCCAAGGCGCTCACGGCGGTGAAGAGCGGCGAGCCGCCGGTGATGTCGATCCTGCTGTCGACCGACATGTTCACGCTGATCGACGAGGACGCGATCGTGCCCTTCGACGACCTGATGAAATCGGCCGACGATCGCGCGTGGCTCAAGAGCTTTTACCCGGCCTTCATGGAGAACAGCCAGACCGGCGGGAAGACGTGGGGCATTCCGTTCCAGCGCTCGACCATCGTCCAGTACTACAACAAGGAGCTGTTCAAGGAGGCCGGGCTCGACCCGAACAAGCCGCCCGGGACCTGGAAGGAGATGACCGACTATGCGCAGAAGCTGACCAAGCGCGACGGCACCGGCAAGGTCACGCAATGGGGCGTGCAGATTCCGTCATCCGGATTTCCCTACTGGCTGTTCCAGGCGCTGGCGATCGAGAACGGCGTGAACCTGATGAACGCCGCCGGCACCGAGGTCTACTACGACAAGCCGGAGGTAATCGCGGCGCTGCAGTACTGGGTCGACCTGGTCATGAAGGATAAGGTCCATCCGGAGGGCATCGTCGAATGGGGCACCACGCCGAAGGATTTCTTCGAGAAGAAGGTCGCCATCGTGTGGACGACCACCGGCAATCTCACGAACGTGAAGAACAACGCGAAATTCGACTTCGGCGTGGCCATGCTGCCCGCGAGCAAGCAGCGCGGCAGCCCCACCGGCGGCGGCAACTTCTACATCTTCAAGAAGTCGACGCCCGCGCAGCGCGAGGCGGCGTTCAAGTTCATCAAGTGGGTGACCACGCCGCAGCGCGCCGCGCAGTGGGGCATCGACACCGGCTACGTGGCCGTGCGCGCGGACGCCTTCGACACGCCGGCGATGACGCAGTACATGGCGGGCTTCCCTGCGGCGGCCGTGGCACGTGACCAGCTGCCCTACGCGAAGGCCGAGCTCTCCACACACGACAACCAGCGCGTCACCAAGGCGCTTAATGACGGCCTGCAGGCTGCGCTCACCGGCACCAAGACGCCCGAGGCCGCGATGAAGGACGCGCAGCGCGAGGCCGAGCGCATCCTGCGGCAATACAAGTAAGGTCAGCCCACCAGGCCGCTCCGCTCGAGCAGCGCGTCGAGGCGCCGCTCGAGCTCCGGCGTGGCCGGCAAAAGCGGCAGCCGGTGCTCGTTCCCCGCGAGCAGCCCCATGCGCTTCATCATGTACTTCATGGGGATCGGGTTGGTGTCCCAGAACACCGCGCACATCAGGTCGTAGAGCTCGAAGTGCAGCGTTCGCGCCCGCGCGAGGTCGCCGGCGCGGACAGCGTTGCACAGCGCGGCGACGGGCGCCGGCGCGACGTTCGCCACCGCGTTCATCGTGCCCTGCGCGCCGATCGCCATCATCGGGAAGGTGAACTCTTCCAGGCCGACGAAGATGCGGAATTCCGGTCCGAGCCGCGCGATCATCTGGGTCACGAACCCGTGGTCGTCGACCGCATGCTTGATGCCGGCGAAGTTGGGCGCGGCCTCGGCGATCCGGACCAGCGTGTCGAGCTCGACCTTGAACGCCGAGCGGCCGGGGATGTGGTACATCAGCAGCGGCCGCTCGGTGCGCTTCGCCACGTCGGCGAAATAAGCCACCACGCCACGCTGCGGGGCGCGGATGAAGAAGGGCGTGAGCACCATCACGGCGTCGGCACCCTCGCGCTGCGCGAAGTCGGTGAGCGCGCACGTCTCCGCGTGCGATTGCGAGCCGGTTTGCGCCACCACCGGAACGCGGCCGGCGGCGACTCGAATCGCCGTGCGCAACAGCGCGTTGCGCTCGGCCAGGTCGAGGGTGGTGGGCTCGGCGGAGGTGCCGTTGACGACAATGCCGTGGGTGCCGTGGGCGATCTGGAACTCGATCAGGCCGGCGTAGGCGTCGAGGTCCACCTGCCCCGCGCGGAACGGCGTGACCAGCGGTGGATACGAGCCGGTGAGGAATTCGTGCGTAAGCGTCATCATGGAGGGGGTCCTGCGCGGCGCGCCCGTCAGCCCGGGCCGGCGATCTCGATGCTGATCGCCTCGCCGTCCACGCGCACGGGGTAGACCCGCAGGTCCTCGGTCGCCGGAGGGCCAAGCGCCTGGCCGGTCCGGATGTCGAACAGAGCCTGGTGAAGCGGGCATTCGATCGCCTCGCCGTCGATAAATCCGTCGGCGAGGCTCGCCTCGGCGTGGGTGCAGGTGTCCTGCGTGGCGCACAGCGTGCCGCCGAGGTTGTAGAGGCAGATGGGGACGCCGCCGGCGTCCACCTGGCGGGTCGAGCCCTCGGGAACATCCGCCAGTGATGCCACCCGGATCCACGTGGTGCCCATGCCTCATCTCCTCCGGGTGTAGTCTGCACCAAGGAATGACCGGCTGCGCGGCTGCTTTCCGGCGGGATCCGGAACAAATGTTGTTCCTCCGGCCTCCCTTGCCGCCCGGCCCCCACCCTTCATAGAATCCGGCACGATGCGAAGATGGCGGTCCAAGGCGTTCCCAAGCGCCCCGCCCACACACCCAGGAGGCAGCAATGGATACCAGCCAGCGGGCGAACGCCGGCGTCACCGTCGACCGTCGCCGCTTCATTGCCGGCGCCGCTGCATTGGGCGCGGGCGTTCTGCTCGGCCGCGCGCCGGGCGTGCTCGCGCAGTCGCGGGCGCCGCTCAAGATCGGCCTTCTCAACTCGTTCTCCAAGGTGTTCGCGGCGCTCGGCAACGCGAACCTGAACGGGATGACACTCTACTTCGAGCAGATCGGCGGGACGATCGCCGGCCGCAAGATCGAGGTGATCCGCGAGGACGACGAGATCAACCCGCAGGTGGGCCTGCAGAAGCTCAAGAAGCTCGTCGAGAGCGACAACTGCGACCTCATCACCGGCATCCAGGCCAGCAACGTCGCGCTCGCCGCGGTCGAGTACATCCGCCAGAGCAAGACGTTCTACCTGTGCAGCGGAGCGGGCGTGGCGGACCTTTCGTACACCGGAATCCCGTATCTCTTCCGCTGCTCGATCGCGACGCATCCCATCCACGCCACGATGGGCGAATGGCTCGCCGACAACCTCACCAAGGAAGTCGTCACGTCCGCGTCCGACTTCGCCGGCGGTCGGAACACGATCAGCGAGTTCAAGGCGGGCTTCCTGAAAAAGGGCGGCAAGATCGTCAAGGAGATCTATCCGCCGCTCGGCAACAATGATTTCAGCGCCTACCTGGCGGACATGCGCAGCATCGGCGCGCCGGCCACGTACAGCTTCTACGCGGGCACGGACGCCGTGCGCTTCGTCAAGCAGTACGACGAGTACGGGCTGAAGGCCAAGTCGAAGCTGACCGGCTCGGGATTCATGGTGGAGAGCGACACACTGCCCGCGCAGGGCCGGAGCGCGCTCGGCGCGCTGTCGTCGCTGCACTACGCGGACACGCTCGACAACGCCGAGAACCGGCAGTTCGTCGCCGACTATCGCGCCAAGTTCAACGATTACCCGAGCGTGTACAGCGAGTACGGCTATCTGGCGGGGCGCCTGATCCATCTCGCGTTGCAGGCGGTCGACGGCAACACGCAGGACAAGGACAAGCTGCGCGCGGCGATGCTCGCGCTGCGTGTGAATGCCCCGCGCGGTCCGTTCCGCTTCAACCCGCAGACCCAGAGCCCGATCCAGAACGTCTACATACGCGAGGTAGCGGACATCAACGGGCGTATTGCCAACAAGGTGATTCACACGGTCAACGACGTCGTCGAGCCGGCCACCAAGAGCGGCTGACCGGACGTTTTCCTCCCGCCGGGTCGCACGCCGATGCGTCCCGGCGCCGCGCTTCACGCCAACGGCGAGGCCCGCATGGAATTCATCGCGACCCAGCTGGTCAACGGCGTGGCCTACGGCGTGCTGCTGTTCCTGATGTCGGCGGGCCTGTCGCTGATCTTCGGCTTGATGAACGTGGTCAACATCGCCCACGGCTCGTTCTTCATGCTGGGTGCGTTCGCCGCGCTGTCGATCGAGCGGTGGACCGGCAGCTTCTGGCTGGCGCTGCTCCTCTCGTGGATCCCCGCCGTGGCGATCGGCATCGTGATGGAGCGGGTCTTCATCCGCAAGCTCTACGGCCGGGGCCACCTCGACCAGGTGCTGCTCACGTTCGGCTTCACGTTCGTGTTCGTGGACCTCGTGCGCTGGATCTTCGGGGCCGACATCCGCGAGCTCGCCCTGCCGGACTCGCTCACCGGCGTGATCGAGATGGGCGGCATCATCGTGCCACGCTACCGGCTGTTCCTGATCGCGTTCGGGGGCGTCGTCGCGCTGCTGCTGTGGCTGTTCCTGGAGCGCAGCCGCGTCGGTGCGATGGTGCGGGCCGGGGTGGACGACGCGTTCACGGCCACCGGCATCGGCATCAACGTGCCGGTCCTGTTCGCCGCGGTGTTCGCGCTGGGGGTGGGGCTGGCGGCCGTCGGCGGCACCGTCGCGGGCCCGATCCTGGGCCTCTATCCGGGCATGGACATCGAGATCCTGATCCCCGCGTTCATCGTCGTGGTGATTGGCGGCATGGGCAGCCTGCGCGGCGCGTTCGTCGCGAGCCTCTTCGTCGGCCTGGTGGACACCTTCGGCAAGGCGTACTTCCCCGATTTCGCGTTGTTCATGATCTACCTGTTGATGGTGGTCGTGCTGCTCACGCGTCCGCAGGGCCTGTTCGGCGTGAACCGCGCATGAGCGCCGGCGCGCGCCGCGCCGCCGGATGGGTCCTGCTGATCGCGGCGCTGGCGCTCGTACCGCTCAGCGGCACCTACGTGACGGGGCTTGCGGCCGAGGTACTGGTGTTCGCGATCTTCGCGATGAGCCTCGACCTCCTGATCGGCTACACGGGGCTGCTGTCGTTCGGCCACGCGGCGTTCTTCGGGGTGTCGGCCTACACGGTCGTGATCCTCGGCCTGCAGTTCGGGCTGTCGGGATGGATCGGCGTCGCGGCGGGCATCCTGGTGTCGGCGGTCGTCGCCGCGGCGATCGGTTTCTTCTCGATTCGCGTCAGCGGGATTCCGTTCCTGATGCTCACGATGGCGTTCGCGCAGCTCCTGATGGCCATATCGATCAAGTGGCGCTCGGTGACGGGCGGCACCGACGGCCTGTCCGGCTTCCAGCGTCCGACGCTATTCGGCTATTCGCTCGACAACCGGGCGCTTCAGTTCTACGTCGTCGCCACCGGCTTCCTGCTCGTGCTGTGGTTCCTGCGCAGGCTGATCGCGTCGCCGCTCGGCTCGATCTTCATCGGCATCCGCGAGAACGAGCAGCGGATGCGCGCCGCGGGCTACCCGGTGCAGCGCTTCAAGCTCGTGTCGTTCACGCTCGCCGGCGCGCTGGCGGGCGTCGGCGGCGGGCTGTACGCGCTTCAGAACGCCTTCGTCTCGAGCGACATCCTCCACTGGTCGCTGTCGGGAGACGCGATCATCATGGTCATCCTGGGCGGCACGGGCACGATCGTCGGGCCGGCGATCGGTGCCGGCATGTTCCTGCTGCTCAAGAACGTGGTGAGCTCGCACACGGAGTATTGGCTGCTGTGGGTCGGCATCATCTTCATCCTGTGCGTGATGTTCCTGCCGCAGGGCGTGTGGGGATGGCTGCGCGCGCGGCGCTTCGGCGGCCGGACACCGTGAGCGGGGACGGCGCGGCTCCGGAGTCCGCCGCTTCGCAGCGCTACGGCGTGCGCGAGGAGAAGCCGGCCGCGCCCGCGAGCCTGTTGCGCACCCAGGCGCTGCACAAGGCGTTCGGCAGCCTGGTGGTCACGCGCAACGTGAGCCTGTCGGTGAATGCCGGCGAGCGCCACGCGCTAATCGGGCCGAACGGCGCGGGCAAGACGAGCCTCGTCCACCAGATCGCCGGCCAGCTCGCGCCGACCTCGGGCCGCATTTTCCTGCGCGAGCAGGACATCACGGCGGCCGTTCCCGAGGCGCGCGCGCAGCTCGGCATCGGGCGCACGTTTCAGAAGAACAACCTGTTCCGCGGGCTCACCATGCGCGAGAACGTGCGCCTCGCGCTGCAGGCGAAGCGCCGCGGCTGGTATCGCGCGCTCCGCGCGACGGCAGCCGATCGTTCGCAGCGCGCGGAAGCCGACGACATCCTCGCGCAGGTGCGCCTGACCGACGACCTGGACCGGCCCGTCTCCAGCCTGTCGTACGGCGAGCAGCGCCAGCTCGAGGTAGCCGTCGCGCTGGCCGGCAAGCCCGCCGTGCTGCTGCTCGACGAGCCGACCTCGGGCATGTCGTCGGCCGAGACCGACAGTATGATCTCGCTGGTCCATTCGCTGCCGGCCGAGCTCGGCATCCTGCTGATCGAGCACGACATGAAGGTGGTGTTCTCGCTGGCCCACACCATCACCGTGCTGTACTACGGCGAAGTGCTCGCGTCGGGACCGCCGGCCGCGATTCGCGACAATCCGAAGGTGCGCGACGTCTACCTGGGGCTCGGCCACTGATGCTGGAGCTCGACGGCGTGCACGCGTTTTACGGGAACAGCCACGTGCTGCATGGCGTGTCGCTGCAGGTTGCCAAGGGCGAGGTGGTGTCGCTGCTTGGGCGCAACGGCGCCGGCAAGACCACCACGGTGCTGACGATCATGGGCTACCTCGCCGCGGCGCCGGGCCGCGTGGTGTACGACGGCCGGGATCTGAAGGGCCTCGCGCCGCACGTGCTCGCGCGCCGCGGCTTCGGCTTTGTGCCGCAGGAGCGCGGCATCTTCCCGAGCCTCACCGTCGAGGAGAACCTCACCGTCGCGGCGCGCCGCGGCAGCGGACGCTGGACGCTGCCGCTCGCCTACGAGCTGTTCCCGCGCCTGCAGGAGCGGCGCGGCAACCTGGGCTTCCAGCTCTCGGGCGGCGAGCAGCAGATGCTCGCGATCGCGCGTGCGCTGATGCTCAATCCCACGCTCGTCCTGCTCGACGAGCCGTCGGAAGGGCTCGCGCCGATCGTGGTGCAGGAGATCGTGCAGGTGCTTCGCAAGCTGAAGCACGAGGGTCTCGCCGTGCTGCTGGTCGAGCAGAACCTGCGCGTGGCGCTCGACCTCGCGGATCGGCACTATGTGATGTCCAAGGGTCAGGTCTGCTACACGGGCACCAGTGCCGAGCTCGAGCGCAACGAGGCGGTGCTGGAGGAATACCTCAGTGTCTGAGCCCGCGCACGATCGGGGCGTATGCCTGGTCACCGGCGGCAGCCGCGGCATCGGCGCGGCCACCGCGTGCCTGGCTGCCGCGCGCGGCTACGCCGTGGCGCTCACGTACTTGTCGCGCGCTGAAGATGCGCAACGCGTCGTCGCAAGGATCGAGGCGGCGGGCGGGCGGGCACTCGCCGTGCAGGCGGATGTCGGCGACGAGGCTGCGCTGCTGCGCGCGTTCGCGGCCGCCGACTCGCTGGGTCCTCTCATGCTGCTCGTCAACAACGCCGGCATCGTGGGGGGCGTCGGGCGCTTGGAGGACGTCACCGCGGCCATGCTCGAGGCACTCGTGCGCACGAATGTCGTCGGCGCCTTCCTCGCGGCGCGCGAGGCGGTACGCCGCATGTCGACGCGCCGCGGCGGGCGGGGCGGGTCGATCGTGAACGTGTCGTCGGGCGCCGCGCAGATCGGCTCGCCGAACGTCTGGATCCACTACGCCGCCACCAAGGGCGCGCTGGACACCATGACCATCGGCCTCGCGAAGGAGGTGGGCGGCGAGGGCATCCGCGTGAATGCCGTGCGCCCGGGCATCATCGACACCGATATCCATGCCTCGCGGCCGCCGGGGCAGATCGAGAAGATGCGCCAGAACGTCCCGATGGGCCGCCTCGGCACCGCCGACGAGATCGCCGCGGCGATCCTCTGGCTCGCCTCCGACGAGGCCAGCTACGTCACAGCCGCGCTGCTCGACGCGCGGGGCGGCATCTAGCGCGCCCGCTGCGCCGGTCAGTAGCGGATTTGCGCGACGGCGCGCAGCACGTCGGGCGTGGTGGCGGGAAAGCCGAAGAACTCGAGGTACGCCGGGATCTGCTCGAACAGCATGTCGGTGCCGACCTGGAAGCGGCAGCCGCGGGCCTGTGCCGCGCGCAGGAAGGCCGTCATCTCGTGCTTCATCACCACCTCGCCGACGAACGCGGACGGCGCGATGCGTGCGACATCCATCGGCCGCGGATCGCCCTCGTTCATCCCCATCGGCGTGCCGTTGACAACGATGCCGTAGCCGTCCGGATCGTTCGACCCGGTTCGCACCTCGAGCGCGGGATAGTGACGGCGCAGGCGCTCGCCGAGCGCGTCGGCTGCGCCGGCGTTGACGTCGCACAAGCCGATAGCGGCGACGCCGGCCGCCGCGAGCGAAGCGGCGATCGCCGATCCCACCCCGCCGCAGCCGACCATGAGTGCGCGTGCGCCCTGCATCACGCAGCCCTTGCGTTGCGCGCCGCGCACGAAGCCCGCGCCGTCGAACATGTCGCCGAGCAGGCTGCCGTCGGGGCGCAGGAGGATGGCGTTGCATGCGCCGGCGATCCGCGCGGTCGCCGTCACCTCGTCCATGAGCGCGACCGTCGCGACCTTGTGGGGCATGGTGACGAGCGCGCCGCGCAGGTTGGTGAGCTTCACGAGGCTCGCGAGGAACGCCGGGTAGTCGGGGGCCTTGACGCCCATCGGCACCACCACCGCGTCGACGCCCGCCTGCTCGAAGTAGGGGTTGTAGATCATCGGCGCCTTGAACGACTCGGTGGGAAAGCCGAGGTGCGCGATCAGAGTGGTGGTGCCGCGGATCAAGGGGCGCTCCGGTGGGCGACGGAATCAACCGGCGATGCGCACGGCGTCGACCGCCGCACGCAGGCCGAGTAGATAGCTGTCGACGCCGAAGCCGCAGATCTGCCCCTTCACGACGCCGGAGAAGACCGACACGTGCCGGAACGCTTCGCGCGCGTGGACGTTCGACATGTGGACCTCGACGATCGGCACCGGCAGGATGGCGAGCGCGTCGCGAATGCCGTAGCTGTAGTGGGTCCACGCACCCGCGTTGATGAGCACGGCGTCGATGGGCTGGCTGAGCGCCGCGTGGATGCGCTCGCACATCGCGCCCTCGCAATTGGTCTGGAAGGTCTCGACCTCGACGCCGAGGTCGTGCCCGAGTGCGGCGAGCTGGGCGTCGATCTCGGCGAGCGTCACGGAGCCGTACTGCGCCGGATCGCGCTTGCCGAACATGTTGAGGTTGATGCCGTGGAGCGTGAGGATCTTCATGGCGATACCCCGCCGGTCGCGGGATTGGAGGGTGGCGGCCGCGCCGACGCGAGCTCGACCGGCTGCCCGGTGCGAGCCGCGGTGGCGATGGCCTCGGTGACGCGCAGGTTGGCGAGGCCGTCGCGTGCGCTTACCAGCGGATCGGCGCGCTGGTGTACGACCGCGACGAAATGGTCGAGCTGCCGCGCGAGCGGATCGGCGCGCACCATCCCGACCACGCCCGACTCGAAGGGCTTCCACCACGAGCGGTCCTCGGCGCGGGCGTAGGTCTTGAGGCGCATGGTCGGGATCGAGAGGCTACCATCGGTGCCGGCGATGACATAGCAGTCCTCGTCGGCGTACGACGGGTAGGCCGGGTTCTCCTGCGAGGTCTGCTCCCAGCTGCGCGGACACGCCGCCGTGTCCGACAGCATGAAGGTGCCGAGCGCCCCGCTGGCGAAGCGCAGCGCGATCGCCACGGTGTCCTCGACCTCGAGCCCGCGCACGGCGCGCGAATCCATGGCCTGCACGGCGGCGATCTCGCCGCATAGCATGCGCAGGTTGTGCACTTCGTGGATGAGGTTGATCAGGATCGGGCCCCCGCCGGGTTGCCCGCGCCAGGGAGCGTCGGCGAAGTAGCCCTGGGGCTTCATGAACGTCGCGCTGCCCATTACCGCGACGAGCCGGCCCAGCGCGCCCGACTGCACCACGGCGCGAGCCTTGGCCATGATCGGACTGTGCGCGCGATGATGCCCGATCAGCACGCGGGCCCCGCTGCGCTCGACCGCTTCGACGAGCGCCTCGGCTTCGCGCACCGTCGGGGCGACGGGCTTCTCCAGCAGGACGGGCAGCCCCGCGGCGATGCAAGCCTGCGCATGCGCGACATGCAACGCATTCGGCGTCGCCACGATCACGGCATCGGGTGGATCGCCGCCGAGCATCTCCTCGAGCGTGCGATACCACGGCACTCCCGCCGCGGTGGCGGCCTGCTGCGCGGCCGGCGCGGGATCGACGATGGCGGCGAGCGTGCAGGCCGGGCTGCGCCGCACCACGTCGATGTGGACGAGGCCGATGGCGCCGGCGCCGGCCACGGCAATGCGCGTGCGTTTCTCGACCGTATCCATGGGCGCTCGCGGCGCATCTTCGCATGACCCCGCCGGCGCCGGAAGGGCATGCGGGTCGGGGCGGCGGCGCGGCGCTCGCATAACCGAGTCGAGCTACTCGAGCGGCCAGGTGTGGGCGCGAACGGCGGACGCGGCGCGGCCCTAGCGCGCTTCCGCGCGGCCGAGAATGAGGTCGGCGGCGCGCTCGGCGATCATCAGCACGGCGGCGGTCGTGTTCCCCGACGGCAGCGCGGGAGCGACGGACGCATCGACCACCCGCAGTGCGTCGACGCCGCGCACGCGCAGCTCCGGGGTGGTGACGGCGTCGTCCGCGGTGCCCATCGCACAAGTGCCCACCGCGTGATACAGCGAGTCGGCGGTGTCGTGGACGTAGGCGCGCAGGGCCGCGTCGTCGGCGAGCGCGGCACCGGGCTGCAGCTCGCACTCGACCTGGTCGGCAAGCGGCGCGGTCGCGAAGATGCGACGCAGCAGGCGGATGCCGTGGACGAGCGGCAGGGCGTCGGCGGGATCCGTCAAATGGCCCACCACGATCGCCGGCGCCGCGTGCGGGCTCGCCGAACGCAGCGCGATGGAGCCCTGGCTGCGTGGATGGAGCAGGCCTGCCATCGCCATGACGCCGTCGTGAGCGTGCACCACATAACGCCCTTCGCGGTAGTCCCCGCTCGACGGACGAAACACGAGCTGCAGGTCGGGACGATCGAGTTGCGGCGTTGAGCGCACGAACCCGTTGACCTGGCTCGCCGTGACCGCCAGGAGGCCACGCCTGGCGAGCGCGTAGTGCGCGGCCTCGCGCACGAGCCGCCAGCCGCGCGCCCGGCGGTTGAACGACGGCACGCGGGTGCGAAAGATCACCTGCGCACGCACGTGCTCCTGCAGGTGGCGGCCGACGGCTGGGCGGTCCGCGACCACCGGCACGCCCTGCGCGGCGAGCGCCTCGCCCGCGCCGATTCCCGACAGCAGCAGCAGATGGGGCGACGCGATGGTGCCGCCGCAGAGCAGCACCTCCTTGCGTACCTGCACGCGCTCGACAGTGCTGTCGCGCTCGAACTCGACCGCGCACGCGCGGCCCTGCTCGAACACGATCCGGCGTACGAGGCGCCGGGTGAGCACGCGGAGGTTGGACCGGCCGCGCACCGGGTCGAGGTACGCCGTTGCGGCCGACACGCGCACGCCGTTGCGCATCATCACCTGGGTGAAGCCGATGCCGTCCTGGGAGGGTCCGTTGTAGTCGTCGTTCGCCGGAATCCCCGCGCGCACCGCCGCGGCGAGGAACGCCTGCGCCAGCGGATGCGGCGATTCGACGCCGCCCAGCCGCAGCGGTCCGCCGGTGCCGCGCAACTCGGCCGACCCGATCGGGCTGTCCTCGAGCTTGCGGAAGTACGGCAGGACGTTGCGCCAGGACCAGCCGTCTCCCGCGACAGCCGCCCAATCGTCGTAGTCCGCGGGGTTGCCGCGCACGAACGTCATGCCGTTGATGCTGGACGTGCCGCCGAGCACCTTTCCGCGCGGCCAGTAGAGCTTGCGACCCCGCAGACCCGGCTCCGGCTCCGTCCAGTAGCGCCAGTTGAGCCGCGCGTGGGGATAGAGCTTGGCGACGCCAGCGGGCATCGAAATCCACGGGCTGGTTGCTTCGCCGCCCGCCTCCAGCATCACGACCTGGTGGCGCGGATCGGCGGACAAGCGGTTCGCCAGCACACAGCCCGCCGTCCCGCCCCCGATGATGACGAAGTCGGCTTCGAGCATCGGCGTGGTCGACGGAGACGTTCGCGTGTTCGCCATGCGATGTGTCGGGTGCAGGGTGGGTGGGGCGTGCCGCCGGCCGCGCTAGCGGTCCCAGTGCGGACGCCGGTGGCGAGCGCGTTCGCCGGCGTCGTGGCCGGGAAACACGAACGCCAGGTCGTAGACGTCGCATCCGAAATCGCCGGGCAGGGTCGTCAGGCGGCGCCGGGCGCAGGCCGTGGCCAGCGCCGCCGCCGCCGCGGGGCGATCGAGCGCCTCGATCAGGAGGACCTGGTCGAACGGCCGGGGCGAGGCTTCCGGGTCTGCCGACGCATTCCAGGGAACCGGCGCCACGCCGTTCGAGCTCGTGCCGAGGTGGCACGCGGTGACGCCAGGCTGCGCGCGCATCGCCACGGCGTCGCCGGCGTCGACCGGAGCGCCGGTGCGCGTCCAGCACAGGATGGCGAGTGCTGCGCCGATGCCCTCGCCGGTCGATGCGACGACGGTGCAGGTCGCGCGGAGGAAATTCCGGAAATCGGGTCGCATCGACGCGGACCAGGGCGTCGGATGCGCGACGAGATCGGCGTATTCCGGATGTTCGAACACGGCAAGATCCGCCACGTCGTAGAGGGTGAAGTAGCGATGGCTCGTGCGCGTCCGGTTGACATAGCGCCGCGCGCCGTGAAAGCCCGTGACCGCGACGCGCTCCGGCACGTGCTCCTCGGTATGCCAGCGGTCGTATTCGGGCTCGCGGGCGCGCTCGATGTCGTTCCAGAGCGCGAGAAAGGCCGTTCCGCGCAGCGCCACGGCTACGCGGCCGCGCGCGCGGCGCGCGCGGCCTTCGTCGGCGGCACGTACGCCGGCGACGCGTGGGTCACGGGTGCTGCACGTCGCCGCGCCCGGGCGTCAGCCAGTCCCGGCCGCGCGCGTACAGCGCCTCGACCTCCGGACCCGTGAGCCCGGGCATGTCGCGCTTCACGTCGTAGCCGATGCTCGACTGCAGGTAGGCGAGATGGCGATAGCCCTCGGGAAATTGCTCGAGCACGCGCGGGTCGAGCGCCAGGACGGCCGCGGGGTCGAGGGCGTCGAGGCGGTCCTTCTCGTAGATCGGCTGGCGCAGCACGATGCCCCAGCGCTCGTCGCGCCGCTCGAAGAAGTCGTAGAAGCGGCCCGTGCACACGACGTCGCAGCGCACGCCGTGCACCTCGGCGCGCTGCGAGATGGTCATCTTGGTCTGCGCGATGGCGCGGTCGCCCGCGACGTCGATCGAGCTGCCGCCGAGGAAATGCAGGATGCGTACCCCGCGCCCGAAGCCTTCGCGGCTTACCCGGATGAACTCCGCGGCCGAGCCCTGGAACCACGTGGCCATCATCCGTCCGTCGGCATGCCAGACGCCGGCGAAGCGGTCCCAGTCGCCGGCATCGCGCCAGACGACCCAGTTCTCGATGACTTCGCGGATGTCGAGGCGCTCGTGCAGCGGGTCGGACATGGCGGAATTCCCGTGGCGCCGATCAGGCGGAGTACGCTGTTCGCGGCGCGATCGCACGGCCCGCGCGCGCGTCGCTCATAGCTGCATCTCCTCGCGATACCATTTGTAGAAGGCGCGGATCAGCACCTCGGTGACCATGTGGTCCTGGGGCTCGGTGTCGCGTCCCCCCATCTCGAGCACGGCCTGCCGGTGGCCGTAGCCTGACGCGCCCTGCTGGCATTCGACGAGCACCTCGCCGTCCTCCATCGCGACGAATCCCGACGGTCCGTACAGGTTGGTGTGGCGCAGGCGCAGGCGCGTCAGCGCGGGGTCCTCGTCGACGTAGCCGTAATACGTCCATGCGAGCTCGAAGCTGTCCACGGACTTCGGGATGATGTGGCGCATGCCGAGCGTGTTCGCCTGCTGGTGCAGCACCACGCTCGGGAAGAGCGACAAGCCGATGACCTTGCCGTCGTCGAACTCGCGCATCGGCGTGACGCTGTCGGTGTCGATGAGCTCCAGCTTGCTCTTGAAGCGCTTGATCTCGGCGGTGGCGTCGGACTCCTTCTTGCCGACGTTGCGCGAGATCATGATGCCGTGCCGGCCCCCTTCGGTGGGGATGCTCTCCGACTGCGTATCCGCGCGCCACAGGCCGAACGTGATCAGGAACGAATGCAGGAGTGTCGCGTGGTAAGGGTCCTTGAGGTTCTCGATGTACATCTTCCAGTTGCTGGGAATCAACTGGCGGTTGTACCCGAGCAGCTTCAACGCCCGCCCGCCGAACAGGCGCCGGACGTAGCCGTGCATTGCGGGCCCGCAGTAGTCGGCGAACGACGGCGCGCCGGCGTCGAAAGTGGCGAAGATCGCGCCGCCCTCGTTGTGGACGCGCAGCGCCTTCATGGCGTGCTGGCTCGTGTCGAAGTCGGCCGGCATCCCGCCCTTGCCGAGCGCGCCGCGCTTGAGGGGAATGCCCTGCAGCTTGCCGTCGAGCGCGAAGTTCCACTGGTGATACGGGCAGGTGAACGAGTCGACCCGGCCCTTGTTCTGCCAGCACACGCGGGCGCCCCGGTGCGCGCAGCGGTTCTCGAGCACGCCGATGTCGCCATCCGCGTGGCGGACCACGAGCACCTGCCGCTGGCCGATCCAGCTGCGCTTGTACGAGCCCGGCTCGGGCACCTCGCAGTCGAGCGCGACGTAGTTCCACGAGGGACCGTAGAAGAAACGTTCCATCTCGCGGTCGAACAGCGCGGGGTCGGTGTACACCCAGAACGGGACGCGGGTCCAGCCCTCGGCCGGCCAGGTGCGGGTGGCGGTCTCCGCCGCCAGTGTCTTGCCCATGCGTGGATCCTCCGGGGGAGACGCTAGCAGGACCCGTAGGCCGTCTGCCCCGCGTTCGGCTCGAGGGCGACCGCCAGCGCGCGGGTGATCTGCGACACCGCGCCGTAGAACGCGGACGTGACCGTGAGCTCGACGATCTCCTGGTCGTTGAAGTGCCGCTTGAGCCCGGCGAAGGTCGCCTCCGATACGCCGTCGGGCGCCTTCATGCCGTCGGCGTAGGCGAGGATGGCGCGCTGCCGGTCGCTGAACAGCGTGCTCGCGCGCCACTGCGGCAGCGCGTCGAGCTGGGCCACGCTCATGCCGCAGCTCATCGCCATCGGCCGGTGCTGCGCGAATTCGTAGTCGCCCCCGCCGAGTTGGGCGGTGCGCAGGATGATCAGCTCGCGGTCGACGCGGGGCGTGACGGCGCCGGCGCGCAGCGCGAGCGCCATGTCGACGTACGACTTGAAGATCTTCGGTGAGTTGGCCACGGCACGATGCATGTTGAGCGGCTCGCCGCCGCGCGCCATGATGCCGGCGAAGATCGGCCCGACGATCGGGTCGGACGTGTCGGAGGCGACCAGGGGGACGCGCGCCGTGCGGGCGGCGGGGTCGGGGGGCGCGTTCATCGTCGCGCAGCCGCACAGCGCGGCGCAGGCGGCCAGCGCGAAGGATCGAGGCATGAGCGCTCCCATGGCATCAGAGTGGCATGACCAGCGAGCGCCGGACATGATGGTTGTCGCACACGGCGAGCCGCTCGCGGAACCGCAGGCGGCCATCGCGCCGCACCAGCCGGTCGAGATAGCGGCCCACCATGAAGAGCGTCGGCTCGGCGTCGGACATCGCTTCGGTCACCAGGAAGTTGGCGCGCGCCGTGATGGTATCGCCCTCGACGGCGACCACGCGCACGCCGCTGATGAAATGCCGCCACGAGCGCGGCTCGTACACCTGCGTCTCGCGGATCGCGAGGATGCGGTCCCGCAGCATCCCGATGCCGTCGCAGAAGATGGTGCCGGCCGGCAGCCCCTGGTCGTGGTTCTCGCGGGAGATGACCTTGTAGAGGCAGTCGTCGGTGAAGTAATCCGGCAGCGCCTCGACGCGGTCATCGTCGAGCAGGTCGCCGATCTCCTCGTACAGGTCGCGCAGCTCGACCCGCAGCGCGGCGCTGTCCGCCGCGTCGGGTCCCACCGCCGCCGGGGCCGTGGCATTGTCCGGCATGACGCTAGGCGATTTCGAGCTCGGACAGATTGGTCTGGAAGCCATGCTGCGAGCCCAGCTTCCGGATCGGCGCCTGGAGCGTTTCCTGCCACAGCAGCGAATCCATCGCGATGTGCAGCGGATGATCCTGGATGGTGAGCGCGCAGAACCCCTTCTCGCGCGAGCCGTGGTGATGGACCGCCCAGCCGGGCGCCGAGAGATGCAGGTCGCCCGCCTCCCATTCCATGCGCTTGTCCATCACCGCGCTGCGGCCATGGCCGATGAAGTAGTAGTTGATGGCCGCCGAGATGTGGCGATGCGGCTGGTCGAGCTTGTCGGCCGGGTACTTCGCGATGGTGGCGAAGAAGCAGGGCGACGTTCCCATCCGGCGCTCGGTGGCGGGGTTGTAGAGCAGATACAGGTGACGGCCGGTGTAGCGCTTGTCGCGCGCGTACACCTTTTCCAGGTGCGGATTCACTTCTTCCCAGCGCCAGAGCATCGGTTGCCACTCGACGGTGTCGATGTCGACCAGGTATTCGTAGCCGAGCAGGCGTGCGCCGTCGGCACCGAGGTCGATCGACTCCGCGAGCTCGCGGGCGCGCGGTTGCGCCGGGTCCACATGCGCAACGGCGTGCTCGACCATCGCCGGCTTGTGGTCGACGTAGTGCACCTCGAGGCGCTCGAGCAGCGGCGCGTTGCTGTACGACATCCGGACGAACAGGTCACCGCCGTCGTTGCGGTAGGTGTAGGGATCCATCGACGGCGTGTTCCACACGTCGAACTGCGTCACGTCGAACGACTTGGTCCCGATCCGGGCGGATCCGGCCCCGCGGATGCACATGTCGACCATGGAGGAGTTGCGCGCCACGGGCGCCGATTCCTCGCCGGGCTTCAGCACCTCGACCGTCACGTCGATCCCCGGCGCGAACGCCGGCACGGGTCCGGTGTTGAACGGATGCGAGATGGCACTCGCGCGTCGCCCGCTCGGGCCGCGCTCGGTTGACGCCAGACGCTCGATCTCCGCATCGATGGCCGCGCGAGGCACGATGAGCGAAGGCCAGAACTGCTGCTTGCGCGGCGCCGCATTGCTGACGTCGGTGAAGGAAAAGGTGTCATTCATGGGTTGCCTCCTGGGCGGCCTTGCGGGCCGCGGAATTCCACCGGGGCGTGGCGCGCACCGGGTGGGCGATGGATCGGCCGACGCCCTGGGCGCGGGCGCGCTCGAGCACCATCACGGCGACCGACAGGTCCGACAGGCCCATCCCCATCGCCTTGAAGAGTGAGACATCGCAATCGTCCGCGCGTTGCCGGCCGGCGGCGATCAGCGCTCCGATCGGTTGTACGCTGGGTTGGGCGGCGCTCCAGTCCCCACCGGCGCCGAAGCGGTCGATGAGCTCGCGCGACGACTTCTGCGCGTTGGCCACGTCGTCCACGGCAATGCACCCGACGCGCTCGAAGACGTCCTGGTGGAACTCCGCATTGGCCGGCAGGATCGCGCCGACGGCGTTCAGGTGCGCACCGCGCGCGAGCATCGCGGCCGACAGGAAGGGCTCGCGCGCGCGGGTCATGAGCGTGACGATCGACGCGTCGTGGGTAGCGGCCTCCAGGCTCGCGGCCTCGGCGACCTCGAAGTCGAACTGGCGCGCAAGCTCGGCCGCGAAAGCGCGGCGCTTCTCCGGCGTCGGGCTCCAGACGCGCAGGCGCCGCAACGGGCGCACCGCGTGCACCGCCGCCACCTGCGTCACCGCCTGGTTGCCGGTGCCGATCAGCGCCATGTCGTCGGCGTGCGCGCGGGCGAGCCAGCGGGTGCCCACGCCCGTCATCGCCGAGGTGCGCAGCTGGCCCAGCGCGGCGGCCTCGATCACCGCGGCAACGCTGCCGTCCGCGGCGTTGAACAAGACGTAGATGGCGGTCGCGCCGCGCTTGGTGTGCACCCAGTTCTTGAAGCCGACGTAGCCGAGGTTCGGCGCCGCCGAGGCCAGCGAGTGCATCGACGAGCCGTCGCCGTAACCGCCGAGGGCCTTCGGCACGTTGAACGCATGGCCTTCGCCGAGCGCCCGGAGGCCACGCTCCAGCGCGGGAATCGCGTCCTCCAGCGGAACGAGCGCGGCGACTTCCTGCTCGGTGATCCAGACCAGCGGGTTTTGCATGTCAATGGCCTTCCAGGGGTAGCTCGTCGACGACAGGATTGGACAGCATCCCCACGCCGGTGATCTCGACTTCGAAGCGGTCGCCGGGGCGCAGCCAGACCGGCGGATCGCGCGTGAAACCCACGCCGGCCGGCGTACCCGTCACCAGGACGTCGCCCGGCAGGAGCGTGATGAACGTCGAGACGTAGGCGATCACCTGCGGCACCGAGAAGATCATGTTCGCGGCGGAATCGCGCTGCATCTCGCGTCCGTTCAGGCGGCCGACGACCTCCATCGCCTCGACCGGACCGGCCTCGTCGGCCGTGACGAGCCACGGGCCGAAGGCGCCGCTGCGCTCGAAGTTCTTGCCCGGCGTCGCCTGGCGGGAGTGCGTCTGCCAGTCCCGCACCGAGTTCTCGGCGAAGCAGCTATACCCCGCCACGTGGTCCTGCGCGCGCGCGAGCTCGATGTGACGCCCGGCGCGGCCGATCACGACGGCGAGTTCCGCCTCGTAGTCGAACTGGTGCGACGCGACGGGGCGCACTACCGGCTCGCCGTGGCCCACCTGCGCGGCCGGGAAGCGCGCGAACAGCGACGGGTGCGCCGGCACGGCCATCTTCGCTTCCTTCGCATGCGCGTGGTAGTTGAGCCCGACGCAGAGCGTCTTGTCGGGGTCGGTGATCGGCGGGCGCCACGTCAGGCCGCGCAGGTCGCGCGTGACGGGGCCGGCCGCTGCACGCTCCTTCAGCCCGTCGACGCCCCACCGGGCAAGCGCCGCGCGCAGCGTGGGCGCCTCCCCGGAAAGATCGACGACATGATCGTCGCGAACTACGCCGAAGCCGGCGCCGTCCGCGTGGACGAAGCTTGCGAAACGCATCGAAACGCACTCCTCCTGACCGTTCACCTCTGGCGGGTGTGGCCACAGTCTGGAGTCGTTCCTCGCTGGCCGCAATCAGGGCGGTGGAATATCATTTGTTCCAATCCAGATGGAAATCACGGCAACAAACGGCAAATTGACCGGTTCTACGGCGACTCCGTCCGCGTCCGCCGTCCGCGCGGCATCGCCGCCCCCCGGCGAGCACGGCATCAAGGACCTCACCTCCCTGCGCATCTTCGTGCGGGTGGTCGAGCTGCAGAGCTTCTCGCAAGTGGCGCGGCGGGTCGGCATCACCCCCGCCACGGTCAGCAAGCACGTGTCGTCGCTCGAGCACGCCGTGCACGCGCGCCTTATCAACCGCACGACGCGCCGTCTTTTCGTCACGGAAGCGGGCCAGCGCCTCTACGAGCACTGCGTGCGGGTCCTGCAGGAGCTCGACGCGGCAGAATCAGAGCTAGCCGAGATCAAGGGCGAACCGGCGGGGTCGCTGCATGTCACCGCGCCGCTCATGTTCGCCCTGCGACGCCTGTCGCCGCGCCTGCCGGAGTTCCTCGCGCAATACCCGAAAGTGTCGCTCGACCTCGACCTGTCCATCGAGAAGGTCGACCTCTTCCAGGAGCGCATCGACGTCGCGGTGCGCATCGCGGACTCGATCCAGCCGGGGTTGGTCGCATTCCGGCTGGCGCCATACCGCCGGGCGATCTGCGCCGCGCCCGCCTATCTCGAGCGATGCGGCACGCCGCGCACGCCCGAGGACCTGGGCGCGCACAACTGCCTGGTGGGACGCGGCGCGATCCTCAACGCGAGCTGGCCGGTGCAGCGCGGCTCCGAGCTCGGCTCCGTGCGGGTGGCCGGCAATTTCGTCGCCAACAACGGCGAGGTGATGCGCGACGCGGCGCTCGCCGGCGTCGGCATCCTGATGACCGGCCGCTGGCTCGTGAAGGACGACTTCGCAGCCGGCCGGCTGGTCGAGCTCCTGGTCGACTACGCGCCGGCCAACCGCGCGATCTACGCCGTGCTGCCCCGGCAGGGCTCGCTCACGCCGAAGGTGCGCGCCTTCGTCGATTTCCTCAAGACGTGCTGCGCCGACCTGACGTGATGCACAGTCGCGAATGGCTGTACGGCTGGCTGCTGGTGCTGCCGGCCGGCGTCCTGCTCGTGCTTTTCACGCACTATCCCGCCGTCGCCAACCTGTGGCACAGCTTTTATTCCACGGGGCGCGGTGCGCGTGCGCCGGTATTCATCGGTCTCGACAACTATCGGCAGCTCGCCGGCGACCCCATCTTCTGGAAGGCGCTCTCGAACAACCTCTGGTACGCGGCCGGCACGATCCCGCTGTCGATCGCGATCGCCCTGGCCATGGCGCTGTGGGTCAACGATCGCCTGCCCGGGCGCGGCGTGCTGCGGCTCGCCTATTTCACGCCGACGATCCTGCCGATGATCGCAGTGGCGAACATCTGGCTGTTCTTCTACACGCCGGAATACGGCCTGCTCGAGCAGGTGCTGGCCAAGTTCGGCGCGCGCAGCCACAACTGGCTCGGCACCCAGTCCACGGCGCTCGGCGCGCTGATGGTCGTCACCGTGTGGAAGGAAGCCGGCTTCTTCATGATCTTCTACCTCGCGGCGATGCAGTCGATGTCGCCTCACCTCGCCGAAGCGGCGTCCATCGAAGGCGCGTCGCGCTGGTACTTCTTCCGGCGGATCACCTTTCCGCTGCTGATGCCCACCACGCTGTTCGTGCTGGTGAACGCCGTGATCAACGCGTTCCGCCTCGTCGACCATATCGTGGTCATGACGCGCGGCGGGCCCGACAACGCGACCTCGCTGCTCCTGTACTACATCTACGAGATCGGCTTCCGCTTCTGGGATTCGTCCTACGCGGCGGCGCTCACGATGGTGCTGCTGATGCTCCTCGGCGGCACCGCGCTCGCGCAGTTCTGGTTCCTCGAGCGCAGGACGTTTTACCGCTAGCGCGACGCTGACCGGTGAACGCCGCCACCCATGTCTACGAGCCCGCTGGCGCTGCCCGTGCGCTGGAGACGTTCGCCGCCTGGCTGCTTGGCTTCCTGTGGATGCTGCCGCTCCTCTACGCGCTGTGGACCGCCTTCCATCCGGCCGCCTACTCCACGCGGCTCGACCTCGCCGCGCCGTGGACGCTCGACAACTTCCGCAGCGCCTGGCACGCCGCCCCGTTCGCCCGCTACTTCGCCAACACGATGCTGCTCGTCACGATGGTTCTGGCCGCACAGCTCGTGCTGGCGACGCTCGCCGCCTACGCGTTCGCGCGCTTCGAGTTCCCTGGGCGCGACCTCGCGTTCGCCCTCGTGCTGGTGCAGTTGATGGTGATGCCCGACGTGCTCATCGTGGAGAACTACCGGACGATGACCTGGCTGGGGCTGCGCGACACGATCCTCGCGATCGGCCTGCCTTACATGGCGAGCGCGTTCGGCATATTCCTGCTGCGCCAGACCTTCAAGACGGTCCCCCGCGAGCTGGACGAAGCCGCCCGCATCGAGGGCTGCACGCCGCTGCAGACGCTCTGGAAGGTATACGTGCCGCTCGCGCGGCCGACCTACCTCGCCTATGCGCTGGTGTCCGTGTCCTATCACTGGAACAACTTCCTGTGGCCGCTGATCATCACTAATTCGGTGGAGACGCGCCCCGTGACGGTCGGCCTGCAGGTGTTCTCGGCGACCGACCAGGGCATCGACTGGTCGATCATCACCGCCGCGACGCTGCTCTCGACCGGCCCCCTTCTGGTGGCGTTCCTGCTGTTCCAGCGCCAATTCGTGCAGTCGTTCATGCGGGCGGGGATCCGCTGATCCGCGCCGACCAACGACAACCGTGAAGCTGCAAGCATGAGCGGACTTCTTGGAGGGCACGCCCTCGACGGCGGCGCAGGCATCGAACGCAACTTCCGCAAGGCCGAGTGCCGTTGCGGCTCGCGTCGGCCTTAAGACAGGCGTTGGACTTGGCACGACATGACGCGGGCAGCGTGGTGAGCTGCGCCACGATTGGAGAGTATCCGAAGGCCGCGAAGGTCCCGTTCAATCCGGCAGGTGATGCTGCTGATCGTCGTGGGATAGCCGGCGGCGGGCGCGCCGAGTGACGATCACCACCAAGAAAAGCAGCAGCGGAATGCTGGCACCGATGAGCATGTCCGGTTCGATGCCGACCCCGGCGCTCTTCAGGCCCTTGGTCAGGTAGCCGACCAGCCCGGCCGCATAGTAGACGATCGCCGCCACGGACAATCCCTCTACCGTTTGCTGCAACCGGAGTTGCGCCTTCGCGCGCCGATCCATCGACCCCAGCAGCGCCTGATTCTGGTGCTCGCGGGCGATGTCGACTCTCGTCGACAGCAGAGCGCTCGCCCGCGCGACACGCTCGGACAAGTCGCGCAGTCTCTGGGACACCGCAGCGCATGTGGCCACGGCGGGCGTGAAGCGGCGCGTCATGAATTCGCCGATCGGCTGGATGCCCGGTTGCCGGGCCTCGCGCAGTTCGGCAATGCGCGTAGCGACGAGCTCGCCGTAGGCGCGACAAGCGCCGAAGCGGAATTGGCTGGCCGAGAGGCAGCTCTCGACCTCGGCGGCGAGACGGGTGACTTTGTGCAGCAGGGCTTCGTCGTCACCGTTGCCCGATGCGATGTCGGAGGTGACCGATGCGAGCGCGGTTTCGATCTCCAGAAGTCGAGCCGACTGCTGCCGAGCCACGGGCAATGCCAGAAGCGCCATCATGCGATAGGTTTCGATCTCGAACACGCGCTGAAGCATTCGGCCCGCCTGGCGGGCGGTGAAACCCTTGTCGATCAACACAAAGCGCGAGAAGCCATCTTCGTGCACCCGGAAGTCGGTATACGCCATGCCCGCGTGCCCGCCGACATCGCCGCCGATCACGAGGTTGCCACCGAAGTGCCGCGCGAGGAACGCCAGGTCGATACCTTCGACCGGCGCGGCGACGATCTTCGCGTGTGCGGCCACAAGGACAAGGCCGGGAATCGCGGCGAGCCAGCCCGGTGGCAGCAACACGACCGCGGGCTCGCTGAAGGGAGTTGGACTCTGCCCGGTCACGATGAACGTGTAGCCGGAGAACTCCCCGTGGCGCTCCCACACCAGTTTCAACCCGCCCAGCCTGGCCACGAAATGATTCGCTGCGGCCGCTGGCGGTTCAACGCAGAAAGGGGTGCACAAGGCGGCGAGATGCTCGATCTCCTGCGCGCGCTCTCCGGGGTCGATCAACTTTGCGACACACGTGGCACGACACGGCGTTTCCAGACCCTCGGAAGGTCTGGCATGGACCTCGCCAGCCAGGTCATCCCGCAGAGGGTGTTCGGGCCCGAGAAGGGAGTGGTGGTCCAGCGCAAACGAGGACTCGTTGCATTCCGGCGCGAGTGTCTTCATGTCAGAAGGTGTTCCGCAGCACTGACGTACAGGGGGATGCCCAGCAGGATGTTGAACGGGAACGTCAGGCCGAGTGACATACCGAAATACAGCGATGGCTTGGCTTCCCTCAGTGCATGTCGAAGCACCGCAGGAACAGCGATGTAGGATGCGCTGGCCGCCAGCACCATCAGCAGTGCCCCGTTGCCGACCGTCATGCCAATGGCCACGGCAAGCACCAGCGCCAGCCCCGCGTGCACGAGCGGCGCCAGGAGGCCGTAGGCCAATAGGCTCGAAGACGTGCCCTTCAGCTGCCCGAGGTTGCGCGCCGTCAGGAGCCCCATGTCGAGCAGGAAGAAGGCCAACATGCCTTTGAAGAGACCACCCGCGAACGGTTGCATCGACGCCTTGCCCGCATCGCCGCTCAGCAGACCGACCACCATGCCGCCGAGCAACAAGAGCTGCGCTCCGTCCGTGAGCGACTCGTGGAGCACGCGGCCCAGGGGCAGCCCAGGTTCCGGCCGGGTCTGCAGGGCCGCCGTGCGGCCTTGGGCCACCACGAAAGTACTCGACGCCGCCCGCTGCCGCAAAACATTGGCGGCCAGGACCGCCAGGACGATGGCAGGGGACTCCATCAACGCCATCGCAGCAGCCATGTGACCCCCGTAGCCAATGCCGTGGTCCTCCAGGTATTGCACGGCGGTGATGAAGGTCACGGCGCTGACGGACCCGTAGGTCGCGGCAATGGCCGCCGCGTCGAAGGCAGAAACGATTTGCCGCAGAAGGAAGAAGCTGAGCGCGGGGATCGCGACGGCGAGCGCGATCGCGCTCGCCAGACTGGTCACGACGTCGGCGGTCAGGCCCGACTTCGCCAGCGCGAATCCGCCCTTGAGACCGAGCGCCATCAGCAGGTACAGCGACAGAAACCGGGAAATCGGCTGGGGGATCTCGAGGTTGGACTTGACCGCGCCGGCCAGCACCCCGAAGGCGAAGAATAGGATGGCGGGGTCCAGGAAGCTGTTCATCAATGCGAATCCGGTGCTGGGAACTTCCATCGATGCTAGGGCTCCACAGCGGTTCGAGTAAAGTCGATAGTTCTTATACTCAGAATCATCTTTTATCTATGCATGCAACATTCCGCCAGTTGCAGTTGTTCCTCGCCCTGACTGACACTGGAAGCGTGTCGGCAGCGGCGCGTGCTTGCCACGTCACTCAACCGACGGTGTCCATGCAACTCAAGAACCTGGCCGAGTCGGTCGGCCTGCCGTTGTACAAGCAACTGGGCAAGCGGCTGCAGTTGACAGACGCGGGCGAAGCTCTGGTCAGCGCGGCTCAGAGCATGAGTGACGAATGGGCCGCATTCGAGCAAAAGGTCAACGGGCTGAAGGGCCTGACGCAAGGACGGCTGCGTATCGCGGTTGTCAGCACCGCCAAGTATTTCGTCCCGGGCATGCTGGGCACTTTCTGCGCGCGGTACCCGGACATCGACATCGCGCTTCAGGTTCTGAACCGCGACGCGGTGGTCGCAAGGCTGCGAGACCACCTCGACGATCTGTACATCATGTCGATGCCGCCACATGACATGGAACTGGAACAGCACGTGTTTCTGCCGAATCCGCTGGTGGTGATCGCCCCCAGGGCTCACAGCCTGGCCAACAGGAGTTCCATTTCCTTGGCGACGATTGCGAAGGAGCGATTCATCTTGCGTGAGCGTGGCTCCGGCACGCGCATGGCTTGCGATGCGCACTTCGCCACCCTGGGGTTCCAGCCGAATGTGCGGCTCGAACTCGGTAGCAACGAGGCCATCAAGCATTCGGTCGCGGCGGGCCTCGGGTTGGCCATCCTGTCACGTCACGCGCTGGGGAATCGCGCCGATGGAGACGGTGTGACGGTGCTGCAGGTGCGCGGATTTCCGGTGCACTCCAACTGGCACATCCTGCACGCCAGGGACAGGCGGCCTTCACCGATTGCCATTGAGTTCCTGGCCCACCTTCGTGCCTGCGCCAAGCAACTGGCTTCCGCGGTCGGCATGCAGTCCTGATTCCCCCAAAATGTTTCAAAGACCAATGCGATAGGCCGACAATGAAACTCGTCACCTGGAACGTGCAGTGGTGCCGCGGCGTCGACCTCGCGGTGGATCCGGCGCGGATCGTCGCTGAGGCGCAGCGCATCGCCGACTTCGACGTGTTGTGCCTGCAGGAGATCGCCGACAACTTTCCCGATCCCGAGCTCGGCGGCAGCGCCGGCGAGGACCAGTTCGCGATCATCGCCGCGCGGCTGCCCGGCTACACCGCCATCCCGGGCGTGGCCGTGGACCAGCCTGGCCGCGACGGGCGGCGGAGGCGCTTTGGCAACCTCATCCTGTCGCGGTTGCCGGTGCAGCAGGTCTATCGCTGGCCCTTGCCCTATCCGCTCGATGCGGGCGTGGCGGGCATGCCGCGCATCGCGCTCGAGGCCGTCGTGCGTGCGTCCTTCGGAGACGTGCGCGTAGTCACCACGCATCTCGAGTATTACTCGGCGACGCAGCGCATGGCCCAGGCCGAGGCTCTGCGACGCCTCTACGCCGAGGGCCATGCCTACGCGCGCGACGCGCAGATCACCAAGGCCGACGGCAGCCCGTACGACACCCTCGTGCGCCCGCGCGCCACGATCATCACCGGCGACTGCAACTTCGAGCCGGGCGAGGCGGAGCATGCGCGCATGCTGGCGCCGTTCGTCGACGGCACGCCGCCGCTGCACGACGCATGGCAGGTGGCGCATCCAGGGGAGCCGCACGCGGCCACGTTCTGCATCTACCAGAAGACCGACCCGAGCGGCGCCGAGCTGCACTGCGACTTCGTCTTCGTGAGCGACGAGCTGCGCCACCGCGTGCGCGGGCTGGAAGTGGAGCAGCAGACGCAGGCGTCCGATCACCAGCCGGTCGTGCTCACGCTGGAATGATCGCAACGCGAAGGACACGCGAGCGGGCGAGCGCGGAAGCGCTGCCGTTCGTGCGCCCGTTCGACGGCGCAGGCTCGGTACAATGCCGGTGCCGGCCTCGCGCCCGGTCCAATCGCGGCTTGACTTGACCAACGACCTGACGTTCACCGGCGAGCGCTTCACGCCCGAAGTCCGGGGCGCGATTGGGTACGAGCACTGGCATCGCTACGTGGTGGCCGCCCCGCTCGCGGCCGGCAAGCGGGTGCTCGACGCCGCCTGCGGCGAAGGCTACGGAAGCTTCCTGATGGCGCAGCACGCCGCGCACGTGGTCGGCATCGACGTCGAGCCCGATGCCGTCGCGCACGCGCGGCTGCGCTACGCGCGCGCGAACCTCGAGTACCGCGCCGCATCGGTCGCCGCCTTGCCGCTCGCCGCGGGCTCGGTCGACCTGGTCGTCAGCTTCGAGACGATCGAGCATCTTGCCGAGCAGGAGCAGATGCTGGACGAGTTTCGCCGCGTGCTCGCCCCGGGCGGTGCGCTGATCCTGTCCTCGCCCAACCGGCCGGTCTACAACGAGGACGCCGGCGAGGCGAACCATTTTCACGTCAGTGAGCTCGACCGCGGCGAGCTCAAGTCGCTCCTCGACCGGCGCTTCCCGCAGCAGGCGTGGCATGCGCAGCGGGTGGCGGCGCATTCGCTCCTCTGGTCGGAGGCGAGCAGCGCCGGTGAGATCGCGTTCGACGTCCTGCAGGACGATGTCGCGGAGCGGCGCACCGCGCCGGCGCCGCCGATGTATTTCGTGGTGGTCGCGGGCGCGCCGGATGCGGCGCTGCCGCTGCTGCCTGCCTTGTCCCTCTTCGACGATGGCGCGCTCTCGCTGTGGCGGGACTATGCGCGGGCGAACGCGCGCGAGCGGGCGCTCGCCTGGGACGAGCTCGACGCGCGCCACGTGGCGGAGGTTCGCCTTGCCGAGCTCGTCGCTGCCGTCAACGCGCTGTCGAGCGAGCGGCAGCGCACCGATGCGCTCGCCGGGCGCGTCGCGTCGCTCGAGGCGGCGTTGCGCGCGGCCGGCGAGGCGCACGCGCGGGCGCATGCGACGGCGCAGGACGAGCTCGCCCGCGAGCGCGCCGCGCATAAACACACGTGCGCGCGCCTCGCCTATCGTGAGTCGCCGGCGGGGTGGGCGCGCTGGCCGCTCGGCGCGGCGCGGCGTCGCTTCATGGGTGCGTCCTGATGCCCATCGTCGACATCATCGTGCCGGTGTACCGCGCCGCCGAGGCGGCGCGGCGATGCCTCGAGAGCGTTCTCGCCGCGCCCAACCGCACGCCGTTCGAGATCGTCGTCGTGAACGACGCGAGCCCGGAGCCTGAGCTCGCGCGCCTGGTGCGCGACCTCGCCCAGCGGCGCCGCATCACGCTCGTCGAGCAATCGACCCAGCAGGGTTTCGGCGCGGCGATCAACCGGGGCCTGGCGGTGCACCGCGACCGCGACGTCGTGCTGTTGCACAGCGACGCGGAGGTTGCCAACGACTGGCTCGACCGGCTGTCGGCGCATGCGCTCGAGCGCGACACCGGAATGATCGCGCCGATGACCAGCAGCTACGGCGTGGGCAACTACCCGCTGCCGAACGCGGCCAACCCGCTGCCGGCCGGGCACACCGTGGCCTCGCTCGACCGCTTGTTCGCGCGCGCCAACGACGGCGAGTCCGCCGGGCTGCCGGCGGTCGATGGTCCGTGCGTGTACGTACGGCGCGACTGCCTCGCGACCGTGGGCGCCTTCGACGGCGCGCCGCTCGGCAGCGACTACGCCGTGATCACCGATTTCTCGCTGCGCGCCGCAAGCGAAGGGTTCCGCCACCATCTTGCCGGCGACGTGTTCGTCGGGCACCTCGGCCACGCCTCGTTCGGCGCCCAGGCCGACATGCTGCGCGAGCGGGCGCTGCATGCGCTGGAGCGGCTCTACCCGGGCTACGCCGTGCGCCGTGCGGAGGTGATCGAGCACGATCCCGCCCGGCCTTTCGCGCGGCGCGTCGATCTGCTCCGCCTTGCGCAGAGCACGAAGCCGGTGCTGGTGTTCGTCTCGCACCGCTGGGGAGGCGGCATCCGCCGGCACATGCACGACCTGGCGGCGCTCATTGGCGAGCGCGCGATTCCGCTCTTCCTCGAGCCGGCCGTGGACGACACCGTCAAGCTCTATTGGCCGCGCGCAGGCGAGTCGTTCGCCGCCTACTATCGCCTGCCGCTCGATCTGCAGCGCCTTGCCACGACGCTGCGGACGATCCGCGCCGCCCGGATCCACTTCCACCACGTCCACCAGCTCCCGCGGTCGGTCCTCGAGCTGCCGGCGGCGGCAGGCCTGCCCTACGACTGCACGCTGCACGACTACTACTCCATCTGCCCGCAATACCACCTCGTCACCGAGCACGGCCGCTATTGCGGCGAGCCCGACGTGGCCGGTTGCACGGCGTGCCTCGCGAAGCGTCCGGCGCAGTGGGGGCTCGACATCACGAGCTGGCGCGGCGCGTTCGAGCGACTGTTGCGTGGCGCCGACCGCCTGATCGCCCCCTCCGGCGACGTCGCGCAGCGGATTGGCCGCTACTACCCGGGGTTGGCGGTCGCCGTGTGGCCGCACCCGGAGCCGCCGCCTCCACCTCCGCCGCGCGTCGTGCGCGTCGTCATCCTCGGCAGCCTCTCGCCCGAGAAGGGACTGCACGTCGCCGCGGCCTGCGCCCATGACGCTCGCGAGCGCCGCCTGCCCATGACCTTTCGCGTGCTGGGCTCCACGACCGAGCCGGTGATGCAATGGCCTTACACCCCGCTGTCCATCCACGGGCAGTACGAGGACGCCGACCTCGCCCGCCTGCTTGCGGCGGAGAAGGCGGATGTCGTGTGGTTCCCGGCGCAGGTCCCGGAGACTTATTCGTATACGTTGTCCGTCGCATTGTCGTCGGGCTTGCCGATCGTCGCGTCGGCGCTGGGCGCGTTGCCCGAGCGGCTTGCTCAACAGGCGCGCGCGTCGACAGTGCCGTGGGACGCGGCACCGGCCGAGTGGAACGCCGCCCTGCTCGCCGCGGCGGGCATCGGCGAGCGCGCCGCGGCGGATGGCCGGACGCAGCCCGCGCATCGGGTGTTGGCGTCGTGATGGAGCCGTCGCGCTATCTCGCGTTGTATCTCGCGCCGGTAGGCGCTCGCCCTGCGCCTTCCGGCGACCTCGCGCTTCCCGAGCTGGAGCTTCGCCACTGGTATCTCGACGAGGGCGAGGTCGAGACCCCGCCGTTGTCGCTGCCGGAGCTTTTCACCGCGGCGGTCGAATGCGGCCACACCGAGGCGCGCGCCGAGCTGAAGCGCCGCGTCGGAGTGGTCAACGCCAAGCTCGAGGAATATCGCGCGGTGCGCGACAAGGCCCAGGACGACCGCACGCAGCTTGCGGGCGACCTCCTGCTTTCGCAGCGCGCGGTCGTGACGATGCAGATGCAGGCCGGCGAGATGCAGGCGCATTCCGGCCACCTGGAAATCGAGGTCGAGCGCGCGCGCCTGCGCGTGCGCGAGCTCGAAGGCTCCCGCATGTGGCGCGCCACGGCGCCCCTGCGCAGGACCGGAGAGCGCGTCAAGCGGGTGCGTGCCCGGGCGCGCGCCGGCTGGATCGGGCTGCACCACCTGCGGCGCCAGGCGGCGCTCGCCGGCACGATATGGCGCGACGAGGGCCCGCGCGCGCTCCTGCGGCGGGTCGCGGACAAGCTGGTGCGCCGGCGGCGGTTCGTCGCTCCGCAGGCCGCCGCGTATGCGGTGGAGACCGCGCTCCACCCGCTGGCGTTCGAGCCGGTGTCGCTGCCGCGGGTGAGCGTGATCGTGCCGGTCTACGGCAACCCGCTCACTTCGTTCACCTGCTTGCGCAGCGTGCATGCGCACACACGCGGCGCGTTCGAGGTCCTGGTCATGGACGACGCGTCACCGGTGCCCGCCGACCTCGACTTGGCCACCGTCACCGGCGTGCGGTTCGAGCGTAATGCGGCCAACCTTGGATTCATCGGCAACTGCAACCGGGGCGCCGAGCTCTCCCGCGGCGAAATCCTGGTGTTCCTCAACAACGACACCATCGTCACATCCGGCTGGCTCGAGGCCCTGCTCGAGATCCTCGACGGCACGGGCGACGCCGGCATGGTGGGCGCCAAGCTGATCTATCCCGACGGCCGGCTGCAGGAAGCGGGCGGCCTCGTGTGGCGCGACGGGTCCGCCTGGAACTTCGGGCGCGACGACGATCCGAGCCGCCCCGAATACAACTACGTGCGCGAGGTGGATTACTGCTCGGGGGCGTGCCTTGCCATCGGCCGCGATTTCTTCCATGCGCTGGGCGGCTTCGACCAGCGCTACGCGCCCGCGTACTACGAGGACACCGATCTCGCGTTCGCGGTGCGCGCGGCGGGTCGCAAGGTCTTCTACCAGCCGCGCGCGGTCGTCGTGCACTTCGAGGGCGTCACGTCCGGCACCAGCACGTGGACCGGAACCAAGCGTCACCAGGTGGCCAACGCGACCACCTTTGCGGCGAAATGGGCAAGCGAGCTCGTGGCGCACGCGCCGAACGGCGTGCGGCCCGAGCTCGAGCGCGACCGGTGGGCGCAGATGCGCGTCCTGGTGGTCGACGCGTGCCTGCTCACGCCCGACGAGGATGCCGGGTCGATGCGCATGAAGGCCGCACTCGAGATCCTGACCGCGCTGAAGTGCAAGGTGACGTTCGTCGCGGACAACCTCGAGTATCGCCAGCCGCACGTGGACGACCTGGCGCGCTGCGGCGTCGAGGTGCTGTTCCATCCGTACGTGCGCTCGATCGCCGATCTCCTGTCGCGGCGCGGCCGCGAGTTCGACCTGGTCCTGCTGTCGCGGCATTACGTCGCGTCGAGGCACATCGATGCGGTGCGCGCGTTCGCACCCGACGCCCTGGTGGCCTTCGACACCGTGGACCTGCATTTCCTCCGCGCGGAGCGGCTCGCGGAGCTCGACGGCAGCGCGTCGGTCAAGGCGGCGGCCCGCGCCAACCGCGAGCAGGAGCTCGCGCTGATCCGCAAGGCCGACGTCACTCTGGTGGTATCGCCGTTCGAGCAGGCGCTGCTCGCGCAGCTGGTTCCGCAGGCGCCCGTCCTCGTGCTGTCGACCATTCACGACGCGATGCCCGAAGGAAAGCCGCACGCGGCGCGCAAGGGCATCGTGTTCATCGGCAGCTTCCAGCATCCGCCGAACGTCGACGGCGTGCTCTGGTATGCGCGCGAGGTGATGCCCCGCCTGCGGCAGCGGCTGCCGGGCGTCCCTACGTATATCGTGGGCAGCAAGGTGCCCGCGACGATCAAGGCGCTCGCGGCCGACGACTTCGTGGTGACCGGCTTCGTCAAGGACATCGGGCCGTATTTCACCGGCTGCCGCGTTTCGGTGTCGCCGCTGCGCTACGGCGCTGGCGTGAAGGGCAAGGTCAACCTCGCCATGAGCTACGGCCTGCCCGTGGTCGCCACCTCGACGTCCGTAGAAGGCATGTACCTGACGCCCGGTGTAGACGTGCTGGTCGCCGACGATGCCGAGACGTTCGCAGCGGCCATCGCGGAGGCCTACGAGGACGAGGCGCTGTGGCAGCGGCTGGCGGCCGCGGGTCGCGACAACATCGAGACGCACTTCTCGCGCGCCGTGGCGCGCAGCGCGATCACGCGACTGCTCGCCCGGGTGCGCGCCAATCGCGATGCCGGTCTCGCGACGGCCTGAACGAACCGAGGCGGCCCCGGGGGCCTGCAGTCACTTCGGCTGGCGTCAGCGGCGCGTGAACACGAGGTCGAACATCGCGTGGCCGAGCTTGCGGCCGCGCGCCTCGAACTTCGTCTCGGGCCGCCACGAGGGCCGCACCGCGTACCCGGCGGACGTGTTGCCGAGGAGGGGCTCGGCGACCAGCGTCGCGAGCACCGCCGCAGCGTAGTCCGCCCAATCAGTGGCGACGTGCAGATAGCCGTGCGGGCGCAACCGGAGGGCCAGCGCGTGCACGAACGCAGGCTGCAGCAGGCGCCGCTTGTGATGGCGTTTCTTCGGCCATGGGTCGGGAAAGTAGACATGCACGCCCGCCAGCGAAGCGGGCGGGATCATCGCCTCCAGCACCTCCACGGCGTCGTGACGCACCACGCGCACGTTGTCGAGCGCGCCCGTCTCGAGCCTGCGCAGCAGTGCACCGACGCCTGGGCCGTGCACCTCGACGCCGATGTAGTTGAGGTGCGGGTGCGCGGCTGCGATCGCGGCGGTCGTCTCGCCCATCCCAAACCCGATCTCGAGCACCACCGGCGCGCGTCGTCCGAAGAGCGCCACGAAGTCGAGCGGCGCCGATGCGAACGGCGCGCCGTAGCGCGGCATGAGCTCGACCAGCGCCCGCTGCTGGGCGGGCGACTGGCGTCCCTGCCGCAACACGAAGCTGCGGATGGCTCGATGCGGCGACACCATCGGCGCAGTGGAATCGACCGGGGGCGCATTGGGGGCGGGTGGCGTTCGGGTGAGCCCGCGCGGATGAGGCGGCATCAGGGCGCGACTTGCCAGCGGGGATCGCCGAGCGCGAGATCGAGTTGCTGCGGCGCCTCGGTGCCGGCGCGATGGAACTCCACCGACAGCCGGTCGTTGCCCTGCCACGTCGCGGTGGCATCGGCCCAGGGCGCGGCGGGGCGCATCACCCGCTCCTTGCGCAGGGCCTCGCGCGATACGCGCCAGAGCGCGACCTCGTTGTCGCAACCGGCCGCGCAGAAGTCGACGGTCACAATCTGCTGGCGATCCGGGGACAGCACGGGCTCCGCGGGCAGCCGGTACTGCCGGCCCGTGCCGCGCAGCAGGAACAGGAAGGCCGACCGGTCGCCGTCCGTGGTGAACAGCACGACCCCGTTGACGCGGTCGAGCGCGTCCCACAACGCGTACGTCTGCGCGCCGCTGATGCGCACCTCGTCGCGAAACGTGACCGTTCCGGAGGGATAGAGCGCGACGCGCAACTCATCTCCGCTGCGCACGGCGAGTCCGGGCAGGCGCGCGAGCTGCCGGGATTCCACGAGCCGCCCGCAATGCGACGCGTCCTCCGCGTCGGCGCACAGCGCGGTGACCTCGGCCGGCGCGGGTGGCGCGGCCCGCGCGACTCCGCCGAGCGCCAGCGCTGCGAGCGCCACGCTCGCCACGACGGCGCCACCCGCGCGACGACTGCGGGGCGCGGGCGGCGCCAGCCCGGTCACCCGCCGATGAGCCCGGCCGCGGGCGAGCTCGGGCGCCCCGCGTAGAGCTTGCGCGGCATCCGGCCGGCGAGAAACGCCTCGCGACCGGCCGCGACGGCCAGGCGCATCGCCCCGGCCATGCGCACCGGGTCCTGCGCCAGCGCGATCGCCGTGTTCATCAGCACGCCGCCGCAGCCGAGCTCCATCGCGATGGCGGCGTCGGAGGCAGTGCCGACGCCGGCGTCGACCAGGACGGGCACCTGCGCACGCTCCAGGATGAGACGCAGGTTCCACGGGTTGAGGATGCCCATGCCCGAGCCGATCAGCGACGCGAGCGGCATGATGGCCACGCAGCCGATCTTCTCGAGCTCGCGCGCGACGATCGGATCGTCCGAGGTGTAGACCATCACGTCGAAGCCGTCCGCGACGAGCTGCTCCGCCGCCCGCAGCGTCGCGCGCACGTCGGGGAACAGCGAATCGCGGTCGCCGAGGACTTCGAGCTTGACCAGGCGGTGGCCGTCGAGGAGCTCGCGCGCGAGACGCAGCGTGCGCACCGCGTCGTCGGCCGTGTAGCAGCCCGCGGTATTCGGCAGGTACGTGAACTCGTCGGGCGGCAGGACGTCCAGCAGCGAGGGCGCGCTTGCATCCTGGCCGATGTTCGTGCGGCGGATCGCGACCGTGACGATCTGCGCCCCGCTCGCGACGACTGCAGCACGGGTCTGCGCGAAATCCCGGTATTTGCCCGTGCCGACCAGGAGCCGCGACTGGTACGCGCGTCCGGCGATGAGCAGCGGGTCGCCCACCGCGGCGGGTTCGTGGGGCGCGTTCATGCCTGGATTTTACGCTGCCCGGCGCGGAGCGGCCGTGCGCGGTCGGCGACGCGGCGCGCCGAGGTGGCGGATCAACCCCCGCCGACCGCCCCCACGATCTCCAGGCGGTCGTCGGGCCCGAGCGCGGTGTGTGCGTAGCGGCTGCGCGGCACGATCTCGCCGTTGCGCTCGATCGCGATGCGCTTGCCGGCCAGGCCCAGCGCGGCGACGAGATCCGACAGCGATGCCGCCCCCTCGACCGTGCGGGCGATGCCGTTGACGACGACATGCATGCGCGCGCGTACCTGCGGATCAGTCGCGCAGGCGATGCATCGCCGTGCGCATGTAGCGCAGTTGCGCCGCGAAGCGCGTGCACATCTGGCACAGCGCGAGATGGGCGCGCAGCCGGGCTCGCTCCAGCCAGCCGAGCGGCCCGTCCTGGCTCTGGGAGAGGAGGCGGCTCGCCTCCTTGCAGGAGATCACGTGGGTCAGCCGGTGCCACATGGCGGGAAACGACGGGGTGCGACGGGCACTCATGGCGCGGCGGATCGCTCGGCGGCGCCTGCGAACCACTTCTGCTCGAGGCAGACGCGCAAGGCCATCCTCGCCCGGTAAAGGATGACCCACAGGTTATTCGCGGTGATCGACAATTCCTTACAGATCTCCGCGGTGTCGAGGTCCATCACTTCGCGCATGATGAACACCCGCGCGGTCTTCGCGGGCAGCTGGTCGAGGCACAGCTCCATCACGTCGAAGAATTGCCGCCGGTTGAGCGCCGCCTCCGGGTCGCCCCAGTCGCCCGGCCGCGCAGCCCATGCGCCGTTCTCCTTGAACAGCGGATCAAAGTCGTCGAGGTCCGTCTCCTCGTCGAGCTGCGCCATCGGCACCGGCGCGCGCTGGCGGGCGCGGATGGCGTCGACGATCTTGTGCTTCAGGATGCCGGTGAGCCACGTCTTGACCGTCGACGCGCCCGTATAGCCGTCGCGCGCCTTCAGCGCGGCGAGCAGCGTGTCCTGGACGACATCCTCGGCGAGCTCGGCATCGCGCAGCTGCAGGCGGGCGACGCGCAGCAGGTAGCGGCGATGTGCGTCCAGCTCGGCGACGAAGGCGGCGGCGTCCATGAGGATCGACCGAATGGTACGGCAAACCTCGACCGCCGCCGGGCGCGGGACGGCGGCGGACCGGCCCGGCCGTCCGTGAGGCGTCAGCCGCGGATCTTGCGCGGATCGTTGCCGTGGCTGTCCTTGCCCGCGACTCTGCCCTTGTCGTCCTTGATGACGAGCTCCGTGCCCTTGTTCTCCGCCAGAGTGCGACCGCGCGTCACGGCGTCCGACTTCCGCGCGTGCAGCGAGTCGGCGCGCCGGGTGCCGTCCGTTTGCACCGCCCAGCGTCCGTCCGGGCGGGGCTCCACGCCGACTTGGGGCTTGCGTGCCATGCGATCCTCCGTTGAGGTGGGTGAAGGCCCGCCGACATTAGCGCCGCCCGCAACGAATCGCAAGCAGTTCCAACGAAGATGCGCGCACGACCCGCGGCCGCGAGCAGCGCCGCATACTCCCGTTCGGTTCGCTCGCTCCCGCCGGTACCGACCAGCATGTTGAGGTCCGACCGCGCGATCGCCTGGTCGCGGGCCGATGCGGACAACCGGTCGGGTGCGATGCGCTCGACATGCTCGACGCCGCCGACGCCGCCCGTATGGCCGGATGTCGGCTACACCGGGCGCCTGAGTAAGCCCGGGTTTAAGGGTTTGTCCGGGTCCATATGCGCCGATGCGCCTACAGACGCTGCATGCGTGCTGGCCGAATATCGCCCCCCACGAGGTCTTCGGATCGAGGGCGAGCAGGTCCGAAGGTACGTCGATCAACTTTCAGGGATATGAACATGGACATCATCTGGACCATCGTAATTGGCTTCATCGTCGGGCTGCTGGCGAAGTTCCTGACCCCCGGCCGTGAGCCCAGCGGCTTCTTCATCACCGCGGCGATCGGCATCGTGGGCGCAGTGTTGGCGACCTTCATCGGCCGCGCGCTGGGCTTCTACAACCCGGGCGAGCCGGCCGGCTTCATCGGTGCGGTGATCGGCGCCGTGATCGTCCTGGCGGTGTACCACATGATCACCCGCAACAAGGGCGTCGCACGGGTCTGAACGCTGAGGCTTGACGTCTCGCCGCGCGGAACGAGTCAGCGTGGTTGACGTAGAGGGGCGGATTCGCGCGACTTGCGGATCCGCCCTTTGCATGTGCGGGGCATCAACGACTGCGCAGGAGCGATCCTGTCGGTAGCGCAACGGCCCTACCGCGGATCGGTTGGCAGAGTAATGTTTGCTTACGTCGCGGGCCTTGCTTTACGACCGGGCGCTGCCGGGGGGACGTATCCCGAAACGCGGTACAGCCAAGCGTCGGTCCGCTGGCCTTTTTCAAAGCGGGTGAGGTGGCACATGACGACCGCACCCGTGTTCACCAATGCAGTCAGACTATCGCGCACCTTCGCAAGTGGCACGCCGGTTTCTCGAGCGATCTCCGAATCGAGCCGCTGACCGTATTTCGTCAGACACCGCAGGGTTTCGACCAAGGAGCGTACCTCCGAAAAAGGGGCCGGCATTCTAACAGCAACCGGCGATTACCCCCCAGCTCGGGTGCGCTACGAGGAGAGTCTGGCGTTTCTGCGGCACCCACTAGGCGATTCGGGGACGTCGGCCTCGAAGCTTCAACAGGGTGCATGGCGATCCCACGAGGGATGGGCGACCGCCGTGGTGTTGCCTCGTCGGGAGTTATCCGAGAACTGCACCGGTAGTCACAAGGGCTTGCGACAGACCCTGCGCCGGCCCTGGGCTAAATGGTAGCGAGCGAGGGACTCGAACCCCCGACCAAAGGATTATGATTCCTCTGCTCTAACCAGCTGAGCTAGCTCGCCATCGGCGCGAATTATACCGCGCCGCCCGGCGGCGCTGGGCCGCCCGCACTCTCCCGCCAGGGTCGTCGATCCGGCCCGAGCCCATGGATCCTGCCGCGCTGTTCGATCTGCCCGCGCCGGCGCTCGTCGGCGTCGCGTCGGCCGTGCTCCTCGCCTACACGATCTTCGGCGCGACGGGCTTCGGCTCGTCGATCGTTGCCGTCCCCCTCGTGGCTCACGTGCTGCCGCTCACGATCTCGGTGCCGCTCATCTCGTGCCTCGACGTATTCGCGAGCACGAGTACCGCCTGGCGCCACCGGGATCACATCGGGTGGACGGAGTTCCGTCATCTCGCGCCGGCCGCGGTGATCGGCATCGCGCTCGGCGCGACGCTGCTGCTCAATTTGCCGCCCGAGCCCGCGCTCCTCACGCTCGGCGTGTTCGTGACGGTCTACGGCAGCTACCTGCTGTCCGGCGCGCCGCGTCCGCAACGTGCGCCAAGATGGCTGGCGTGGCCGATCGGCGTGACCGGTGGCGTGTTCTCCGCGCTGTTCGGCACCGGCGGACCGCTGTATGTCGTCTACCTCTCCGCGCGGCTGCACGACAAGGCGGCGTTGCGCGCTACCGCGGCGCTGATGGTGAGCCTGAGCGTGTGGCTGAGGCTCGCGCTGTTCGTCGCAACGGGCGTCTTGCTGCACGCGCCCCTGCTCCTGTTCGCCGCCGCGCTGCTGCCGGTGATGGTGCTGGGGGTCTTCGTGGGCAACCGGGTGCATGGACGCCTGTCGAGCGGCGGCGTGCTGCGGCTGATCGCCGCGCTCCTCGTGGTGAACGGCGCGACGCTGCTGGTGCGCGTGCTGCGCTAGCCAGGCCTTAAGGGTCGCGTGCGAAGACGTACTGGCCGACGTCCGTGGTCCCGGTATCGAAGCCCGCAGCGCAGTACGCTAGATAGAAGCGCCAGCAGCGGATGAACCGGTCGTCGAACCCCTGGCGGCGGATGTCGGCGACGCGCGCGTCGAACGCGGCGAGCCAGCGGCGCAGCGTCTCTGCATAGTCGCGCCCGAACACGTGCCGGTCCACCAGGCGCAGCCCCTGCGCCGCGGCGTCGCTCACGAGCCGCGAGGCCGATGCCAGCATGCCCCCGGGAAAGATGTACTGCTGGATGAAATCGGACTGCGCGCGATAGCGTTCGAAGCGATCCTCGGCGATGGTGATCGCCTGGATCGCGGCCCGTCCGCCCGGCACCAAGGCGTCGTGCACGGCGCGGAAATAGGCATCCCACCAGCGCTCGCCCACCGCCTCGAACATCTCGACGGATGCGACGGCGTCGAACGAGCCGCGCACGTCGCGATAATCCTGCACGCGCAGCTCCGCACGGTCACCGGCGCCGGCAGCCGCGAGCCGCCGGCGGGCGTAGGACGTCTGCGCGTCGGAGAGCGAGATGCCCGTGACGTGGTGTCCGGCCCGCGCGGCGGTCTCGGCGAAGCCGCCCCAGCCGCAGCCGATCTCGAGAATCCGCGCCGGACCGGGCAGGGCCAGCCCGTCGAGCAGCCGCCGGTACTTCGCCTGCTGCGCCGACTCGAGCGACGCAGTGGCATCGCCGTTGAACGTGGCCGACGAGTACGTCATCGTCGGATCGAGCCATGCCGCGTAGAACGCGTTGCCGAGGTCGTAGTGCGCGACGATGTTGCGCCTTGCCTGGCGGCGCGTATTGCGGCGCATCCAATGACGCACGCGCAGGAGCGCGCGCATCCATGCGCTGCCGTAGAACGCGCGCTCCAGCGCCGCCTGATTGGCGGCGAGCACGGTCAGCAGTCGCGGCAGGTCGGGGCTGTCCCATTCGCCATTTAGATACCCTTCGGCGAAGCCGACGTCGCCGCCGCGCAGGGTGCGCGCCGCCATGCGCCAGTCGCGCACACGCAGCACGCCCGCGTGCGCCGCACCCGACGCCGGTCCGAAGTGGAGCAGGCGGGCGTCGGGCGTCTCCACCACGATCGCGTCGCGCTCGAGGCGGCCGAGCAGCGCCATCAGCAGGCGCGCGGTAGCGGGAAGCCTCTCGGGACGGGCGAGCTCAGTGGGCGAGGTTATGGTCGCCATCCGCACTCCGCGATTCGGTCGCGACGAAGCCGGGGGTCGCCGCCCTGGCCGGGGCGGCGGGCTTGCGATACCAAGGCACGCGCTTGACCCACAGCCGCACGGCCTGCCAATGGATGCGGACGATCACGGCGGCGGTGAACCATCCATAGCGCAGCGGCAGGCGGCGCACCGCTGCCTGGTCCAGTGGCGCCGCCGTGCCGCTGATCCACGTCTCGATCAGGGGTGCCGCGTCGTCGTCGCCGTCATGGTAATCGATGCGCGCGAGCCACCGGTCCGCTCCGAAGCTGAACCGAAACGCATAGCGGCCGCGCACGGCGCAGAACGGGGACACGTGCAGCGCCTTGCCGGCGGTCAGCGTCGTGCCGTCGCATAGGGGACCGCCGGACGGGTCGGCGAGCACGTAGTGATGGCGCTCGCCGAACGTGTTGTTGACTTCCGCGACCACCGCCTGCACGTTGCCGGTGACGTCGTGGCACACGTAAAAGCTGACCGGGCGAAAGCCGTAGCCGAGCATCCGGGGGAACGCGTAGAGCACGATCTCGCCGGCCGCCGCGATCCCGTGTGAGGCGATCGCGCCGCGCACCCACTCGGACAGCGCGGTCACGCCGTCGCCGTGATCGCGCGGGTCGAACGTCACCAGCCCGCGTCGACCGATGCGCAGCCCGCGCCGGGTAAGCGCGGCAATCGTCGATAGCGGGATGCGCAGCATGAACGCGGCATACTCGAAGGCGTGCCCGCGCGGCCGGCTGCGCCGGTGGCCGACCCGGCCGTGCAGGATGGCGGGGGAGAGCGCCGGGGCGTTGCCACGCGACCGCTCCGGTTTCGGGGCGACAGCGGTGGCTGCGGCGTGCTCGGAGGCCGCGGCGACGCTCATGCGGCGATGCGCTGTGCCGCGTGCGGGGCGTGCGGTTCGCGCTGCCCGGCCAGCGGCGCGATCGCGGCGGCAACCGCATGCGCTGAGCGCAGGCCATCCTCATGGAACCCGTAGCCGAGCCATGCGCCGGCATACCACGTGTGCCGGTGGCCTTGCAGGCCGGCGAAGGCGGGCTGCGCGCCGATCGCGTCGCCGTCCAGCAGGGGATGCGAGTACTCGAACTCCCCCAGCAGATGCTCGGGCCGCGGCTCGACCGGCGGATTGAGCGTGACGATGACCGGCGCGCGGAACGGCAGCGGCTGGAGCTTGTTGATGAGGTAGGAGACGGCCACCGGACGCTCGCCTTCCGGATCGGACGTCGCGAGATAGTTCCAGGCAGACCACACCCGGCGCCGCCGCGGCAGCAGCGCGGGATCGGTGTGGAGGACGACACGGTTGGGCTGGTAGCGGATGCGTCCGAGCGCACGCCGCTCGCCCAGCGACGCGTCGTCCCCGAGCATGCGCAGCGCCTGGTCGCTGTGGCAGGCCAGCACGACTGCGTCGAAGCGCTCGCCAGGATGGCGGACCGTGTCGATCTCGACGCCATTCTCGTGCCGCTTCACGCGCAGCACCGGGGCGCGCAGGCGCACGTCGGGTAGCCGGGCGGCGATGCGCTCGACGTACGTGCGGGCGCCGCCGCTCACGGTGCGCCACTGCGGCCGGTCGAGCAGCTGGAGCAGGCCGTGGTTGTGGCAGAACCGCGCGAAACTCGGCAACGGGAAGTCCAGCATCTCGCGCCGCGGGGACGACCAGATCGCGCCGGCGAGCGGCAGCAGGTACCAGTCGCGGAACCCGGTTCCGTAGCGCTCGCGGTCGAGGTAGTCGCCCAGCGTGCACGCCGGCAGCCGCTGCTGCGCCACGAGCGCGGTCGTGCTGCGGTTGAAGCGCGTGATGTCGGCGAGCATCCGGTAGAACGTCGGGCGAACGAGGTTGGCGCGCTGCGCGAACACGGCGCGCAGGTTGCTGCCGCCCCATTCGACATCCGCGGAATCCACGCGGCAAGCGAACGACATGTCGGACGGCACGCTCTCCACGCCGAGCGCGTCGAACATGGCGACGAGGTGCGGATAGGTGCGGTCGTTGAACACGAGGAAGCCCGTATCGACCGGGTGGGTGCGCCCCTCGAGCGTGACGTCCACGGTGTGGCTGTGGCCGCCGAGATAGTCGTTGGCCTCGAACACCGTGACGTCGAGCCCGCGGCCCCGCAACAGCCACGCCGTGCCGAGGCCGGCGATCCCGGCCCCTACGATCGCGATGCGCACGTCGCTTCTCCCTGGCCGCCGCAAGCGTTCCCGCACCCGGCGGCCGGGGGGCGGTAGACCGCAAGACGCCGACCCGACTGCGGCCGGCGTTGTCCGGGCGTTGCGCAATGCATCGCCCGGGCATTTGTTTTTACGCGGGAGGCAACCGCGTGGATTCACACCAGGAGATGGACAAGGCGCTACGCGCCCCGCCACCACGCGGGCGCGGGCCTCAGGACTTGCCCGGCCGATCGGCGAGCAGGCGCTCGACCAGCTTGACCAGCGCGCGATCGCCGGGCTCGGTCTGGCTGGTGAAGCTTCCGACCGGCACGCCGCTGCGATCGATCACGTACTTGTGGAAGTTCCACTGCGGCGCTTTGCCGGTGCGGCTGGCGAGTTCCGTGAACAACGGATTGCCGGCCAGGCTGGAGACGCTCGATTTTTCGAACATCGGAAATTCGACGCCATAGGTGAGCCGGCAGAACTCGGCGATCTCCGCGTTGGAGCCCGGTTCCTGCTGACCGAAATCGTTGGATGGAAAGCCGACCACGACGAGGCCCCGGTCCTTGTACTTGCGGTACATCGCCTCGAGACCCTCGAACTGATGCGTGTAGCCGCAGTAGCTGGCGGTGTTGACGACCAGCAGCACCTTGCCCTCGAACTGGCAAAGCGATTCGGACTTGCCGGTCTGCAGCCGGTTGAATGTGCGCTGAAGCAGCGCAGGACACGCCCCCGGGATGGAGCTGTCGGCGACAATCGCGATCGGCGAGGCGGCTGCTGCTAGTAACCGCTCACTGTCCAGCGTGCTGGCGTCAGCGCCGACGCCGGTGAGCGGGGTTGCTAGCTCGTCGGCGATGATCGGGTCGCCGGCGCCGTCGTCGCTCGACACCTCGGGCAACAGGGCGACGGGTCCGAAGGCACCGTCGGCCAACCCGTCGTCCGCAAGCGGTCCGGCGAGTCGCGCGACGGCCATCACGCCGAGCACGAACAGGATGAGCCCCAGCATCGCGGGTCCGCGCGCCTGGCCGGGACCGGCGACGCGATTCCACCGTCGAGTCAACCGTGCACGCCAGAAGCGAAACCGAAGCATTGTCTTGGACAAAAATTATCTTGGGGCAGTATTATACGGCTCTGCAGGCAGAACGTCAATGGTACGTCCAGGACAAATGAACCCGCCCGTCGCACTACAAGGTTTGCTCCTCAACATCAGCGCGGTCGAGCGCGAAACCGGGCTGTCCAAGGACGTGCTCCGCATGTGGGAACGCCGTTACGGCTTCCCCAAACCCCAGCGCGACGACAGCGGCGAGCGCCAATACTCGGTGCCCGAAGTGTCGAAGTTGCGCGCCATCAAGCGGCTGATGGATGTGGGGACCCGTCCCGGCAAGATCATCGGCCTAAGCGCCGAAGAACTCAATGCGCAGGCCGACGCGCGCGTGGCCACGCCCCGCGACGCGCAGGCGCCCGTGCTCGAACGGGACATCCTCGCGCTGCTGCTGAGCCACGACGTGACCGGCCTGCAGCACGCTCTGGCCAACCAGCTCATGCGTCAGGGCCTGCAGCGCTTCATTCTCGACACGGTGACGCCGCTCAATCGCGCGGTCGGCGACGCCTGGATGCGGGGCGAGCTGCAGATCTTCGAGGAGCATCTGTACACCGAGCAGCTGCAGGCGGTGCTGCGCACGTCGATCAATGCCTTCCCGCGCCAGGCCGGCGTGCCGCGCGCGCTCCTCACCACCTTTCCGAACGAGCCCCACGGCCTCGGCCTGCTCATGGTCGAGGCGCTGCTCGTGCCCGAAGGCGTGCAATGCATCTCGCTCGGTCCGCAGACGCCGCTCGAGGATATCCGGCGCGCCGCGCTCGCCCACAAGGCCCATATCGTCGCGCTGTCCTTTTCGGCGGCCTTTCCGGTGCGCCAGGCCGCGGACGCGCTCACCAGCCTGCGCCGCCTGCTCCCGCAGCCCATGACGCTCTGGGCGGGGGGCGAGATGACCCGCCGGGTGCGCAAGACCATGCCCGGCGTGGTGCTCATCCCCGACCTTGCCGCGTCCATCAACGCGTTGCGGAGCTGGCGCACCCACTACCTGCCGCCCGCCGCCTGAGCGCGTCGCATCCAGCGCACACGGCCGGCCGTATTCGAAGGGTACCGGCTGGACGGCGCGGCCATCCCCGGTGCTGCCCCCGTAGAATGCGGGTGAATCCGAGGCGCGCATGCTCTACCCTGAGCTATTCAAGGCATTCGAGGCAGTCCGCTGGTCGTTCGACCGCGACGTGCCATGGGACGCGTTCGACCGCTCGCGGCTGACCGACGAGCAGGCCGTGACCATCAAGATGAACGCCATCACCGAGTGGGCGGCGCTGCCGGCCACCGAGATGTTCCTGCGCGACAACCGCGAGGACAGCGATTTCGGCGCGTTCATGTCCATCTGGTTCTACGAGGAGCAGAAGCACGCGATGGTGCTGATCGAGTACCTGCGGCGCTTCCGCCCCGACCTCGTGCCCACCGAGGAGGAGCTGCACGCGGTGCGCTTCGACTTCGACCCCGCGCCCGCCCTCGAGACGCTGATGCTTCATTTCTGCGGCGAGATCCGGCTCAACCACTGGTACCGGCGAGCCGCCGAATGGCACACCGAGCCGGTCATCCGCCGGATCTACGACCTCATCTCGCGCGACGAGGCACGCCACGGCGGCGCATACCTGCGGTTCATGAAGCGCGCCATCGAACGCTGCGGCGACGAGGCGCGGCGCGCGTTCGCGCGGATCGGCGTGCTGATGGCGAGCGCACAGCGCGCGGGCAAGCCGCTGCATCCCACCAACCTGCACGTCAACAAGGGCCTGTTTCCGCGTGACACGGTGCAGAGCCGCATGCCCGATCCGGCCTGGCTCGAGCGCTGGCTCGACCAGCAGATCCGCTTCGATGGCGCATGGGAGAAGCGCGTCATCACGATGATCCTGCACAACCTGTCGTCGCTGTTCGGGCGCACGTTCGAAAGCGTCGCCGATCTCAACCGCTTTCGCAAGACGCTCGGGGCCGCGCCGCTGCCGGCCTAGCCGGACCGAAGTTCGTCGGGGCTCGTGGTCGGCTGCCCCGCGCGGAGCGCGGTACCATCGACCGGATGTGGAGCGCGCTGGCGATCGGCGTCGTGCTGGCGGCTGGGGGCCTCGGCTACGCCTACGTGGCACTGGCGGCGTTCGCGCACGGCATGCCCTGGTGGTGGCTGGCACTCGGAGCGCCGGCGGTCTACCTCGCGCTGGTGGCGCTGTTCGCGGCGGCGTATTTCATGCTGGCTTGGATCTACCGCGCGCCGCGCCCCCCCGCTGCCCGCATCGGCCTCGCCGCGACGCTGCGCCTCGTCTTTATCGAGTACTGGACGCTCGCCGGCGCTCCGTGGCGCATGCTGCTGTACCGGCTGCTGGTGCGCGAGCCGCCGGCGCGGCGCGAAGCGCTCCCCGTGCTCCTGCTACATGGCGTGCTCTGCAACGCCGGCGTGTGGGCGCGCGGTTTACGCTACCTGCGCGCCGCCGGGGTCACCTCCGTGCATACGCTGAGCTACGGGCCGCCGCTCGCTTCCATCGAGGTCTTCGCCGAGCAGCTGCATCGCTGCATCGAGGCGTTGCGCGCGCGCACCGGCGCCCGCGACGTGCTGCTGGTGACGCACAGCATGGGCGGCCTGGTGGCGCTGGCCTACCTGCGCCGCCATGGCGGCACGGCCGTGCGGCGGCTCGTCGCCATCGGCGCACCGTTTCGCGGCAGCGCGCACGCGCGCGGGTTCGTCGGGCAATCGCTCGCGCAGCTGCGGCCCGGCAACGCGTGGCTCGCGGCACTCGACGCGCGGGCGCCGGCCGGCGGGCCGCCCGTGGTGTCGATCTGGTCGTGGCACGACTCCATGGTTGCGCCGCAGACCTCCTCGGTGCTGCCGGGTGCGACCGACGTGGCGCTCGTCGGCATCGGTCACAACGCGCTGCTGCGTGACCCGCAGGTGCTGCGGCGTGTGCTGGACGAGTATCGCGCAGCCGCCGCGCCTGCCGTTGCTACCAGTGGATGCCCTGCGTGAGCTGTGCAAACGCCATCTGCTCCGGCGACAGCGCCTTGGGCTCATCCTTCTTGCCCTGCGCCGCCGGCGAGTCGGGGAACATGTGGAAGGCGGTGTTGAGCAGCACCTGGGTAAGGCGCGGCGCCACCGCATGGCACACGGCGCCGAAGATGCCGAGCCGCGTGGCGATGCGCACCGGCCGGTGCACGATCGCCTCGACGATTAGGCCGGCCGCCTCTTCCGCGGAGAGCGTCGGCAGGTTGTCGTACATCCGCGTGGGCGCGATCATCGGCGTGCGCACCAGTGGCATGTTGATGGTGGTGAAGCTGATGTTGCGGTCGAGGAACTCGGACCCGGCGCACGCCGAGAACGAGTCGAGCGCCGACTTGGATGCGACGTAGGCGGAGAAGCGCGGCGCGTTCGACAGCACGCCGATCGACGAGATGTTGATCACGTGACCGCGCTTGCGCTCCATCATCCCGGGAAGGAAGCCGAGGATCAGGCGCACCGCCCCGAAATAGTTGAGCTGCATCGTCCGCTCGAAATCGTGGAACCGGTCGAACGAGTTGACGATGCCGCGGCGGATGGAGCGCCCCGCGTTGTTGACGAGATAGTCGGCGCCGCCGTGCTCCTTGACCACGCGCGCCACCAGCGCGTCGCAGGAGGCCATGTCGGAGACGTCGGCGGCGCAGATGTAGGCGCTGCCGCCCAGCCGGTCGATCTCGGACTTGGTCTCGAGCAGCTTCTCCTCGCCGCGTGCGACCAGCACGACGCGCGCGCCGGCCTCGGCGAGCTTGAGCGCGGTGGCGCGCCCGATGCCCGACGACGCGCCGGTCACCACCACGACGCGGTCGCGCACGCGTCCGGCCAGCGTCCGGTCGACGAAGAGGTCGGGGTCTAGGTGCCGCTCCCAGTAGTCCCAGAGCGCCCACGCGTAGTCGTGGAGGTCGGGGACGAAGATGCCGCTGCCCTTCAGCGCCTTCGCGGTTTCGCGGTTGTCGTAGCGCGTCGGCCAGTTGACGAACTGGAACACGTCCTTGGGAATGCCGAGGTCGGTCAGCACGGCGCGCATCGCGCGCTTCACCGGCGCGAGCGAGCCGAGGCCGTACAGGAGCGGCGCCGGGATGAACCCGAACATCTTCGCGTTGACGCGCATCGTCATCAGCGGCGCGTGCCCGGCCTTCGCGAAGATGTTGAGCACCTCCCCGATGCGGTGGGGCTCGGGGTCGGTCAGGTGGAAGCACTTGCCGTCGAGGCCCTTGCGATGCGCGATCCAGTCGAGGGCATCGGCGACGAAATCCACCGGCACGACGTTGATCCGGCCGCCCTCGATGCCGATCGTCGGCATCCAGGCCGGCAGCGCCTCGCGCATCTTCTGGATCGCCTTGAAGAAATAGTACGGGCCGTCGATCTTGTCGATCTCGCCGGTCTTCGAGTGGCCGACGACGAAGCCGGGTCGATAGATCCGGTAGGGGCGCGTGCATTCGCGCCGCACGACGCCCTCCGCGTCGTGCTTGGTGCGGAAGTACGGGTGATCGAGCTCCTCCGCCTCGTCGAACATGTCCTCGCGGAACACGCCTTCGTACAACCCCGCGGCGGCGATCGAGCTCACGTGATGGAAGCACCCGGCGTTCAGGGCCGTGGCGCAGTCGACGGCATGGCGCGTTCCGTCGACGTTGGCGGCGTGCTGCGACTCGGCCGAGGCCTCGAGGTCGTAGATCGCCGCAAGGTGGAAGAAGTGCGTCACCTTGCCTTTCAGCTTGCGAACGTCGGCGTCGCCCATGCCAAGACGCGGCTGGTTGAGATCCCCGGCGACGGCAAGGATCTGCCGCTCCGTCGCGCCGTAGCGCTCGCGCAGTGCCGCGAGCTTCTTCTGCGAGCCCCCGCGCAGGAGGATATAGATCGGTTCGCCGCGCTTCAGCAGGTTGCCGACGAGGAAGCGGCCGATGAAGCCGGTGGCGCCGGTGACGAAGTAGGCCATGGGAGTTCCTCCGCGTGCGGGGTTGCCGGCGGTGGCGCGGTGGCGCCGTGAATGGGCGGTACGCGCGGCCGGTCGTGCGACGGCGGCGCCGATTGTAACGCCCGCACCGCAGGCGCCGCGCCGATTAGAAGGTGCGCTCTAACCGTGGCGACTAGAATCGCGTGAGAGCGGCGCGACGCGCCGGCCACGGGGGCCGGTCCCGCGACCCCTGGAGCGAGCGATGCTGAAGAAGGCCAAGGCGGAAGCGCAGCGCGAGAGCGCCGCGGGTACAACCGACGACACGCACGGCAAGGCGGTTGCGGATGCCGTGCTCGAATCGTCGCGCCAGATCTGGCTTGCGGGCCTCGGCGCGTTCGCGCGCGCCAAAGGCGAAGGCGCCAGGATGTTCGAGGCGCTGGTGGCGCAAGGCCAGTCGCTTGAGTCGCGCACCCGCCATGCCGCGGCCGAGACGGCCACCGCGGCGCGCGTCGCCGCGCAGGCGAAAGCGAAGGAGATGCAGGCCAAGGCCGGCGGCACCTGGGACAAGCTCGAGCAGGTGTTCGAGGATCGCGTCGCGCGCGCGCTTGCGCGCCTCGGCGTGCAGACGCAAGGCGATGTCGAGCGGCTGGTGCAGCGGGTCGATGCGCTTTCCGAGGCAGTCAACACGCTGATCAAGTCGGGCAGTCCGGCGCGCCCGGCGCCACGCAAGCCCGCGGCGGCGAAGCGCGCCCCGGCCGGGAAGGCCGCGTCGGGGAGCGCCGCCGCCGGCAGCGTCCCGGCCGGCAGTACGCCGGGCAAGACGACCTCCGGAAGAGGCGCGTCGTTCCCCGGATCGTCGCCCGCGCGCAAGACCAGGCCCGCGCCCGCAAAGACCGCGCGCCGCGCCCGGAACGCGGCCGGGCGCGTCGAGTAATCGGCGCTGGCCGCGTGCGGCTAATCCCGGTTGAGCCGCTCGACCTGCTTGACGTACGCGCTCATCGCGTCGTCGCGGGTCGTGCCCTTGAGCTTGGTCCACGCGTCGTGCTTTGCGCCGCCGACGAAGTCGAACCCGCCCGGACGCGCACCCTGCACGTCGCCCTCGGTCGCCTGCTTGTAGTACGAGTAGAGCTTGAGCATCGTCGCGTTGTCGGGCCGCTGCTTGGTGGACTTCGCCGCGGCGGCCGCAGCCGCGAACTGCGCCTGCAGGTCGCCCCCGGGTGACACGGCCCGCGTGGACTGCGCGCCCTGCGCCTTCGGTGGCGCGGCCGCTGATTTCGCGACCTGCTTCGTGCCTCGCTTCGCCGTGACCGTCATCTCGCTCCTCCTGCCGTGGGGTGTGCCCTTCGTGCTACTTTAGCGCGAAGCCCGGCGGGGCGGCAACGCGAGAGACCGGCCCTCCCCGATGCGCTCCGCACGAAGCCAGAAGCTCTCCGCGGTGGATACCGCGTGGTTGCGCATGGACCGCCCGGGCAACCTCATGATGATCTGCGGCGTGCTCGTGTTCGCCGGACGCGTGACGCTGCCGCGCCTGCGTCGCGTGCTCGCGCAGCGCTTTCTCGCGTTCCCGCGCTTTCGCGACCGACCCGTCGACGGCCCCGCCGGCGCGCGGTGGGTGTCGGCCGACCCCTTCGTCCTGCGCGACCACGTGGTCGCCGCGCGCCTCGCCGCACCGGCCGGCGAAGCGGCGCTGCAGGCGTTCGTGTCAGGGCTGATGGCCACGCCGCTCCCGCCCGAGCGGCCCCGCTGGCAGTTTCACGTGATCGAGCGCTACGGGTCCGGCAGCGCGGTGGTCGCGCGCATCCATCACTGCTACGCGGATGGCATCGCGCTGGTGCGCGTGATGCTGTCGATGACCGATGCCGGCCCGGACGGCCCCGCGGCCATGCCGTTCACGGCCGCCGGAGCCGAGGCGCGCGGCCCGTCGCGCGCCGACGACTCCGTGGCCGCGCTTGCGACGCCGGTGCACGATGCGCTGCGCACCGCGCGCAAGCTCGGCGGCGTCCTGATCGCGAAGGGCGCCGAGCTCTGGCATGACCCCGCCAAGGCCGTCGCGCTCGCCAACCATGGCAGCGCCGTGACGGCCGAGATCGCGAAGCTCGCGCTGATGGGCCAAGACTCGCCTACGCGCTTCAAGGGCTCGACCGGCGGCGCGAAGCGCGTCGCCTGGGCACGGCCGCTGCCGCTCGACGAGGTCAAGGCCGTGGGCCGCGCGCTCCGCGCGTCCGTGAACGACGTGCTGCTCGCATGCGTCGCCGGTGCGCTGCGCGACTATCTCGCGTCGCACGGAGAAGTGGTCGATGGTGTCATGGTGCGGGCGCTCGTCCCGGTCAACCTGCGGCCGATCGAACAGGCGTGGCGCTTGGGCAACCACTTCGGGCTGGTATTCCTCGAGCTGCCGCTGTCGATCGCCAATCCGGTCGAGCGACTCTACGCGGTGCGGGCGAACATGCGTGCGCTGAAGGATTCCGTGCAGCCGATGCTGGCACTCGGACTGCTTGCCGCGATGGGGGCGGGTCCGCGCGCGCTACAGGAGGCGCTGCTCGTCGCGCTGTCCCGCAATGCCACGGCGGTGATGACCAACGTGCCCGGGCCACCGCAGGCGCTATACCTGGCGGGCGCCGCCATCGACAGCCTGATGTTCTGGGTGCCGCAATCGGGCGATATCGGCATGGGCGTGTCGATCATCTCGTATGCGGGCAAGGTGCAGTTCGGGATCGTCACCGACCAGGGCCTGTGCCCCGACCCGGAACGCATCGTGGAGCGCTTCGGCGCCGGATTCGAGTCGCTCGTGATGACGGCGCTGCTGTCACCCTGGCCCGACGAAGGCGACCTCGACCCGGCGGATGCGGAGAGGGCGGTGAGCGCGCAGTAAGCGCGCGTGGGAAGCCTACGGCCACGCCGGGTACGTGTTCGGCACCTGGAACGCTTCCTTGAGATACTGGTTCATCGGCACCGTGAGGTCGCGCGTGGCGAACCATTTCGCATACAGGCGGCGCGCCTCGCCGGACTGGAACAGCTCGTTGAGCGTGCGGTTCACGATGCGCTCGAACGCGGGCTCGTCGCGGCGCAGCATGATTCCGTACGGCTCGACCGAAAGGTATTTCCCGACCACGGCGAAGTCGTCCGGCTTCGCCGCCTTGGAGATCAGGCCGTAGAGCAGCACGTCGTCCATCGGGAACGCGACCGCCTTGTCGTCGGCGACCGCCTTGAACGATTGATTGTGGTCGGGCGACTCGATGATCGTCATCTTGAGCAGGCGCTCGTCGTTGAGCTGCCGCATCATCTTCTCGCTCGTGGTGCCCTTGGTGACCACCACCGACTTGCCGCGCAGATCCTCCACACCGGTGATGTTGGCGGATTTGCGCGCCAGCATCTTGATGCCCGCCACGAAGGTCGTGTAGCCGAACGCGACCTCCTTCTGGCGATCGCGCGTGTTCGTGGTGGACCCGCACTCGAGGTCCACCTTGCCGTCCTTGACGTACCCGATGCGGTTCGCCGACGTCACCGGCACGAAGCGGGTGTCGAGCCGGGCGAGCTTCAGCTCCGCCTTCAGCGCATCGGCAATGCGATGGCACAGGTCGACCGAGTAGCCCTGCGGCTGGCCCTGCGCGTCGAGAAACGAGAACGGCACGCTCGATTCGCGCACGCCGACCAGCAGCGTACCGGTCTCGCGGATGCGCCGCAGCGTGTCGATGCGCTCGGCCGGCCGGGCCGGCGTCGCCGCAGGGCCGGCCTTGGGCTGGGTGATCGCGCCCTTGTCCGCCGGCGGCGCGGCAGCCTTGTCCTGCGCTGCGGCAATCCCGCCGAGCGCGGCGCACGCGGCTGCGACGATCAACATGGCGACTGGGCGGGTCATGGAAGGGAGGCTCCTGGCAAGGCAGAGGTGGCGCGCGCAACGACGATTCATTCTAGCTCCGACTTCGCGAGCTCGACATCGAGCCGCTCCATCGCGTCCATCGGCGGCAATGCCGCCGCCTTCTCGTAGAGCCGCGTGGCTTCGTCGAGGCGTGCCTTGCCGAACATCCGGATGAGACCGTTCGCGTACTCGATGTGAGCTATCGGCGATTCCGGGAAAAACTTGAGGGCGGTTTCGAAATGCTCGACCGCATTCTCCTTCTTCGCGCCGTAGGTCATGCCGCCCACCAGTGCGCCGACCTTGTCGATCACCTCCGCATGGTACGCGCCGAACGCCGTATGGGCCTCGGCGTGGTCCGGCGCCAGCTTGAGCGCCGTCCCCAGCGCGTCCTTGAGCTTCCCGCCAAAGCCCTGCGCGAGCGCTTTCGCGACGGAGATGCCCTGCCCGTATCGGCCGAGTGCGAACGCATAGAGATAGTGCGCGTTGGCGTCGCCGGGCGTGGCCTTGCGGGCGGCTTCGGCCCACCCGTACGCCTGCTCGAGCAGCGCAAGCTTAGTTGCGGCGTCGCGCTCGAGATAGAACGCGTAGACGGTCTGCGCCTTCACCGCGGCATGGATTCCGGCGCCGCCGGCCGCGGTGCCGAGCGCCACCGCCTGCTGGAAATCGCCGGCGTGATGGAAGCGCCACGCGTCGAGCACCTGCGCGGTCTTCGGCCACGCCTCGGCGTCGCCGCGATGCAGCCGCGCCCAGTGCTTCTTGAAAGCCGCAGTGTCGTATGCGAAGCCTTCGTTGGAATGCGGGAACCGCGCCCATTTCTTCGCCATCGCGTTGCCTCCCCTAGAGATAGTCTGCGCCCAGCTGCTCGACCAGCCGGCGCGCATCCCCGAGCAGGAACGGCGCCACGAGCGCCAGTATCTGCCAGGCAGCCCGGCCCGGGTCGAGCGCCTCGGCCTCCGCCCGGTGCGCGGAAGACGTCGCCCGGCCGATGCGCTGGAACGACATCCAGTAGGTCGCGATGAGCGTCACGTTCAGGGCGAGGGCGCGCCGCTCCGCCAGCGTCGCCCGCATCGCGCCGGCGGCGACGAGGCCGTCGGCCAGCGCGCGCACGGCGGCTTCGCCTCGTCGCGTGAGCGCGCCGAAGCGTAGCGCCAGCTGGCGGTTGCGGGAGGTGATCTCGTCGAGGTCGCGATAGAAGAATCGGTACTTGCCCATTCGCTCGAACACCAGGTGCAGCAGCAGCCAGAGATCCTCCACCGTGCCGGCCCATCCGTCCGGCACGTCGAACAGGGGGGAGACCTCCGACTCGAGTGCCCCGTAGAGCTCACCGATGATGTCGTCCTTGTTGCGAAAATGGTAGTAGAGGTTGCCCGGGCTGATGTTCATCTCGTCCGCGATACCGGCGGTGGTGACGTGCGGCTCGCCGACGCGGTTCAGAAGCGCGAGGCTCGTCTCGAGGATGCGCTCGCGGGTGCGTCGCGGCGGCTTCGAGCGCATCGGCGCAGCGGCTGCGGGCCGGCCGGTCGATCAGCCAGGCGCGGCGAGATGCCGCTCGAGGTGATCGAGGACGTGACTTAAGTCCCGGCTCGCGCGGCGCACGCCGGCGCGGGCGGGCGCGGCCCGCAACGGGCGCGGGTCGCAGAGCGCGTGGGTCACGTCGCGGCTGGCGTCGGACAGGCGCGTCGCGCGCAACGCCAGGCCGTGCCGGCGGAGCGCCGCCGACAGCGCGCCGCTTCGCGCAAGGAGGCTCGCTCGCGTGGCGGCGTAGGCCAGCGCGCAGAGCCGCTCGCGCTGCGCGTAGCCGAAGATGCTCGCGAAGAACATGTCGGTGTCGGCGCGGGCGGGTTCGAACAGCAGCACGTCGGCGCCCGGATAGCGACGCGCGTATTTCTCCATGCCCGCCTGCGCGCGCGAATGGAGCAGCGCGCGCATGGTCTGCGCGAGCACGCGCGGCAGGCCGCCGTGGCCGAGTTTGTCCACCGCCGGATGGCCGTGTCGCCGGCTGGCGGCCGCGTCGAACGGCACCAGCGGGTTGATGCAGAACAGGAGGCGGATGCCTTCGTCGAGCGCGAGCGATGCGTGCAGGGTCTTGTTGAGCGCGCCGTCGACGTAGTGCTCGCCGTCGATGACCACAGGCGGGAACAGCCCGGGCAGCGCGCTCGACGCCTCGATCGCGCGCGAGATCGGCACATGCTCGTGTCCCGGTGCGCCGAAGGTCACCGATGCGCACGTGTCGAGATTGGTCGCGACCAGGTAGAGCCGCTGGCGCAGATCGCGAAAATCGTTGGTCCGGCCGGGCGCGGCGAACAGGCGGGCGAGGAAATCGTCCAGCGCGCGCGGGTCGAACAGGCCGGTCGGCACCGCCTGCGCCAGCGTGGCGAGCGATTCCATGGGCCCTTGGCCGAACGGGTCGCGCAGGGACTGTGCGGCGGCGCGCAGCGCGAGGCGCGGCAGGGTCGCCGCGCGCCGCCTGAACTCGCGCCACGCCGGCTGCAGGAAGAGCTGCGGCTTCATCGCCGCCTGCGGGCCGGCGGCGATGAACAGCCGGTGCATTTGCGACGGCGACACGCCATTGGCGAGCGCCGCGGCGACGAACCCTCCCGAGGACACGCCCACGTACACGTCGAGCGCGGTGAGGTCGAGACCGTCGATCGAATCGTCGAGTGCGAGCAGCGCGCCGACCGCGTAGATGCCGCCGAGCGGACCGCCGCCACCGAGCGCGAGCCCGATGCGTCGGGCGGCGTGGCGCGGCGCAGGAGTAACGGGTGGGCGGGCGGCGCGCGTCGTCATGCGGGGACGGCGCGCCGCGGTCGGAACACCGCGCGCGCCGGCGGAGGCAGGCGACGCGGATGGTACGCGAATCAGCGCCGCGCCGTGCGCTTGGACGCGCTCGGCACGCGCTTGACGGCGCGCTTGGCGATGCGCTTGCCTGCGCGCTTGGCGCTGTGCTTCGCGGCCTTCACCGTCTTGACGCGCCGGGCAGCCTTCGCGCGCTTGACCGGATGCGCAACGCCGGACGGCCGGATCGCACCCAGGCGCGTGACGAGGTCGAGCATCGGCCGGGCGCGCGGCAGCGTCTCGCGCACGAGGTTCGAGGCGGTATCCGAGTAGGTTCGCACGGCGGTCTGCAGCGTGCTGCGGGTCTGGCGCAGCAGGCGGTTGGCGTGCGTCATCGAGGTCCCGACGCGAGCGCTGATGAAGCGGATGGCGCGCGATTCGACGGTGGTGCCTTCACGCACCAGCGAGCGGAACAACGTGCCGGCTTCCTTGCCCGCCCAGTCGCGCGTGACGACGGCGGCGCCGAGGCTGGCGAGCCAGACCTGGCGTGAAGCGGCGAATACGGCGTCGCCGACGGGCAGCGACCTGCTGGCGTGCGAGGTTTGCATGAGTATCTCCGGGAGAATGCGCAGCGACGGTCGCGCGCTTGATGTCACTCTACGCAGGACTTCTAGAGCGATCACACTAAAGCGCGACACGCGCCCGTCGGAGCCGGTTGCGAGGTCGATCTGGTCGCCACCGCAACACGCTGAGGCCGGTTCATGCCGCGCGCCATTCTGCCGCCCAGGCTGCGGCAAGCCGTCCGACGATCGCGTAGATCGATAGCTGCGGATTGGCGCCGATCGAGGTCGGAAACAGCGAGCCGTCGCCGACGTGCAGGTTCTCGACCTGGCGATGGCGCCCCGTGACGTCCACGACGGACCGGCGCGCCTCGGGTCCGAGCGGGCAGCCGCCCATCACGTGCGCCGACACCACCGGCGTGTCGAGCGGCCGCAGGTCGAAGCGCGCGATCGCGCTCCGCGCGCCCGCCGGAGCGTGGAACACCTCGCCCGCCGCATGGATGGGCATGACCGCGCGGGCGCCGGCGGCGAACTGCAGTTCGGCCATCGACGCGAACGCGCGCCGCGCGCCCTCCCATACGAACGCGTCGAGCGGATAGTCGAGCACGGCCGTCCCGTCGGCGCGCAGCCGCACCACGCCCCCGGCGCTGGCCGGATGAAAGCCATCGCGGAGCAGCGCGATCAGCACGTGCAGGTGAGGCATCTCGCGCATGAAGGCCGCGTGCGGCGCGCCGTGTCCTGGCAGCGTGATCGCCGCAAGGATCGGATGCAGCGGCGGCGCCTCGAGCTTGTAGCCGAGCGGTCCGTCGAGCGGCGCGTGGTCCTGGAAGTGGTCGGAGTAGATCGTCTGCGGGGCGCCGGCATGCCCGTCGACGCGCTCCGGCAGCAGCGCGGCCGAGACCACGGTCGGATGCAGGAACGTGCGCCGGCCGAGCACGGCGTGCGGGTCGGGTACGCCGCTGCGCAGCAGGAGCGCTGGCGTGTTGATCGCGCCGCCGGCGCAGACGTAGTGACTCGCGCGCACCTCGATGCGGCGGCCGGTCGGGGCGACCCCTGCGTCGTCGAGCGCGGCGCACTCGAGGGCGGCGACCCGCTCGCCGGCGAGACGAAAGCGATCCGCACGCGTGCGGGTGAGCAGGACGGCGCCGCGGTCGAGCGCCGCCGGGATGGTCGTCACGAGCATCGACTGCTTTGCATTGGTGGGACAGCCCATCCCGCAATAGCCCAGGTTCCAGCAGCCCGTGACGTTGCGGCGGATGGCGGCGTGCGCGATGCCAAGGCGGGTCGCGCCGCGTGCGAGCGCCGCGTTGTTCGCGTTTGGCGCGACCGTCCACGGCGCGATCGACAACCGCCGCTCGGCGGCCTCGAACCACGGCGCGAGCGCCGCTTCGGTGAAGTCCGCGAGCCCGTACTCGCGCACCCAGTGGTCGAGCGTGCGCGGCGGCGTGCGGAATGAGCTCGTCCAGTTGACCGTGGTGCCGCCCCCCACGCACCGGCCTTGGAAGATGTTGATCGCCTTGTTGGCGGTCTTGCGCGCGGCCGACTCCTGATAGAGCTGCGGATACGCGTCGGACTCGCGCATCCGGAAATCGGTCGACGAGCGCAGCGGGCCTTCCTCGACGATGACCACCCGCAGGCCCGCCGCGGCCAGCGCGTCGGCCGCCGTGCCCCCGCCGGCCCCGCTGCCCACGATCGCAACGTCGCATTCGTGAACCGCGTCTGCGCGGAGCCCCGCCGCGTCGATCACGGACCACCCGCGCGCAAGTCCCGCACGGATCGGGTCCGCACGCGGCGCCGGTGTGTCGGCGGCGCTCATGGGCGTCGGTCGCGAAGCGCGCTCATGCCACCGACGGCGGCCCCGGATAGTTGATGGCCGCCCATGCAAGCGGGTTGCCGTACCACGCCGCGAGCACGAGCTGGTGCAGGCCGTCGTAGGCGGAGCGCAGCAGCGACAGCCGGCTCGCCTGCCAGCGCACGAGCGCACTTGCCACCGACGTCGTGGGCGCTTCATCCCAATCGAGCCACAGTCCTGCCACCGCAATGCGCGCCGGTGCGAATGCGAGCAGGGCGAAGAACTGCGCGAGCTCCGTCTGGGTCCCGGGCGGCAGGCCGGCGATGGCCGTGTCGACGCCGGCGAGGGTCGCATCGATCGCCCCGCGTCGCGCGGCCGGCTCCTCGGGCAGGGCGCCCGCGAGGAAGGCCGGCACGAGCGCGGCCACGATGCGGCGTCCCGCCGGGCCGAGCGCGTGGCCGGAGAAAGGCTGCGCGGTGCGCACCTGGAGGAGGCCGCCGGCGGCGAGCGCGGCCGTACCTAAGGCGCCGGTGACGAGAAAGGTTCGACGGGAGGGGCGCATGGATCGCGGGCGCGCCGGCCGGAGGGCCGCAACGCGCGCAATGAGACCTTAACCGGCGCGGCTAGAGCAATCAATCTAATGCCGGCCGTCGGCTCGCGCGGCGGCGCGCGCATTCATCGTTATCTTCGGGCTCGATGACTGACTCGATCTCGATGCTCGACGCGCAGGCGGCGCTGGTCCGGGAGCTCGGACGCGCGCAGGCCATCAACGCGCAGCGCGCCGGAAACCCGATCCGGGCGGGCGCCCAGGACCGCCTGCGCGACTGGCAGGCCGCGCGCCTTCGCGCCACCTACGCGGATCTCGCCCGCGACGCGCGTTACGCGCCCGCGATCCGGTTCTTCCAGGACGATCTCTACGGCACCAGCGATTTCAGCCGGCGCGACGCCGATCTCGTGCGCATCGTCCCGGCCATGGTGCGACTGGCGCCGCCCGGCGTGGTCGTTTGCGTGGCGGAGGCGGTCGAGCTCAACGCGCTGTCGCAGGAGCTCGACCTCGCGGTGGTCGCGCGGCTCCCGCGGGTGGATGGCGGGTTCACCGTGGCCGAATACTGCCGCGCGTATCGCCGCGCCGGCGAGGCGACGGCGCGACGGCGGCAGATCGAGCTGATCGGCGAAGTGGGAGCCGCGCTCGACCGCTACGTGCAGAAGCGGCTCGTGCGCACGTCGCTGCTGATGATGCGCGCGCCGGCGCAACTCGCCGGGCTCGGCGCGCTGCAGGATTTCCTGGAGCGTGGCTTCGCGGCGTTTCGCACGATGGGCGGAGCGGCGCAGTTCCTCGCCACGGTGAAGGCCCGCGAATTGGCCGTGCACGACGCGATCGTCGCAGGACGCAACGATCCCTTTCCCGATCCGACGCTGCGCTTCAAGCCTGACGGGTCGTCCCCACCATCGTGAGCGACGCGGCGGGGGATCTCAGGACTTGCCGCGGCCCGGTGCCTTGCGTGCGGCGGCGGGCTTGGCGGGCGGCACCCGGGCAGCGACTCGAGGGGCTTTCTTCGCCGGCGCGGCGGGCCGCCCGGCCGGATCCGACTTCACGGTCGCCGCGGGTGCCGCGAACAGCGCGTCGAACTGCGTGCTGATCTCGCGCTCGATGGTGCCCTTGATCGCGCCCAGCAGGAGGCCGAGCTTCACCTCCAGTGCGATGTCGCGCTTGCCGACGTGCAGGTGCCCGCTCACGCCGGGCCGCTCGAACGTCACGTCGTCGCCGTCCCAGGCGTACTCGAGGTCGAAGCGCCGTTGCAGGTCGCGCACGATGCGCTCGGCGGCTTCGCGCGCGGCCTTGTGGCTCAAGGAATGCGAGCGGACGATCGACAGGCTGGCCATGGAGACTCCCCGGGTGAGTATAGCCAAGCAGCCTTGACACCCGGCGGCGGCGCGCCTATATTCGACGATTCAAACGAACGTTTGAACGAGAGACGGCCATCGACGCTCGGGTGCACCGCATGGAGCGAAGCAATCCACGCCCAGCGACCGGGCCGAAGACCGGGCCTGCGGCCGGTCGTGGCGTGCCGGCGACCAAGGCCCGCATCCTCGACGCGGCCGAAGCGCTTTTCATGGAGCACGGCTTCGAGGCGACCAGCCTGCGCACGCTGACCTCGGCCGCGGGCGTGAACCTCGCCGCGGTGAACTATCACTTCGGCACCAAGGAGGAGCTGTTCGAAACGGTGCTGAGGCGCCGCCTCGACCCGATGAACCTGCAGCGCGTGGAATTGCTCACGCGCCTGGAGGCGAAGGCGGCGCCGCATGCGCTTCCGTGCGACCGCATCATGCTGGCGCTGTTCGCGCCGGCGCTGCGCCTTGCGCGCGATCCGGCGCGGGGGGGCAAGGATTTCCTGCGCTTGCTGGGACGCGCGTATGCCGATCCCGCGCCGTTCATCCGGCAATTTCTCGCCGAGCAATACGCGCCGATGATCGCGCGGTTCAAGTCCGCCTTCGCGCGCGCGCTGCCGCACCTGCCGCGCCGCGAGCTGTCGTGGCGGCTCCACTTCATCATGGGCGCGCTGTCGTACACGCTGGCCGGCACCGATGCGCTGAAGCTCATCGCCGAGCTCAACCCGCGCGGCTCGCCGAACGACGAGCTGCTGCTGAGAAGGCTCGCGCCGTTCCTGCTCGCGGGGCTGACGGCGCCGCTGCCGGGGCTCGACGACGTCGCGAGCGCGCTGGGCGGCGACATCGTCGAAGGCGTGGCCGCGCCTGGGGCCGACCGAGGAGTCCGCAAATGCTGATCATTCTTTTTCTCGCCGCCCTTCTCGCGGCCGCTGTCGCGCTCGCCTACGTCAACGCGGCGGGACCGGCATGGGTGGCCATGCTAGCGGCGTGGCTCGCCGCAGCGTTTGCTTCCGGCGCGCTCGTGCCTCCGATGGCCGTCGCGCTCGCCCTCTTGGTTGCCGCCGCAGGCCTGGTCCTCAACGCGGGGCCGCTGCGCCGCGCGCTCGTCAGCAAGCGGATGCTGGCGGCCTTTCGCAAGGTGATGCCCGCGATGTCGCAGACCGAGCGCGAGGCGCTCGAGGCCGGCACCGTGTGGTGGGACGGCGAGCTGTTCTCGGGGCGGCCGGACTGGCGCAAGCTTCTCGACGTGCCCACGCCGGTGCTCACGGCGGACGAACAGCGCTTCCTCGACGTCGAGGTCGAGGCGCTCTGCGCGATGGTCACCGACTGGGAGACCACCAACGTCTACAAGGATCTCCCTCCGCGCGTTTGGCAGTACATCAAGGACCACGGCTTCCTCGGGATGATCATTCCGAAGGATTACGGTGGCCTGGGCTTCTCGGCGTTCGCCCACTCGCAGGTCGTCACCAAGCTGTCGACGCGCTCGGCCACCGTCGCGGTGACGGTGCTCGTGCCCAACTCGCTCGGACCCGGCGAGCTCCTCCTGCATTACGGTACCCAGGCGCAGAAGCGCCATTACCTGCCGCGCCTCGCGCGCGGGCTCGAGATCCCGTGCTTCGCGCTGACCAACCCGCAGGCGGGCTCCGACGCTGCGTCCATCCCCGACTTCGGCATCGTCGGCTGGGGCGAGCACGAGGGCAAGCGCGTGCTCGGGCTGCGGCTCACGTGGGACAAGCGCTACATCACGCTCGGCCCGGTGGCCACGCTCCTCGGCCTCGCGTTCCGCGCCTGCGATCCGCAGCACCTGCTGGGCGAGCGCGAGGATCTCGGCATCACCTGCGCGCTGATCCCCACCACGCATCCGGGCGTGCAGATCGGCCGTCGCCACATGCCGCTCAACGCGGTGTTCCAGAACGGCCCGAACTGGGGTCGCGACGTGTTCGTGCCGCTCGACTGGGTGATCGGCGGCGCGCCGATGATCGGCCGTGGGTGGCGCATGCTGATGGAATGCCTCGCGGCGGGCCGCGGCATCTCGCTGCCGTCGTCCAACACCGGTGCGTCGAAGCTCGCGGTGCGCACCACCGGCGCCTACGCCCGCGTGCGAACGCAGTTCAAGACGCCCATCGGCCGCTTCGAGGGCATCGAGGAGCCGCTCGCGCGGATGGGCGGCAACCTCTACATGATGGACGCCACGCGCGTCCTCACCGCCGCCGCGATCGACCTGGGCGAGAAGCCCGCCGTGCTGTCGGGCATCGCGAAGCTGCACCTCACCGAGCGCAACCGGCAGGTGATCAACGACGCGATGGACATCGTCGGCGGCAAGGGCATCTGCATGGGCCCGTCGAATTTCATCGGCGCGGCGTACATGCAGATCCCGGTGTCGATCACGGTGGAAGGCGCGAACATCCTGACGCGCAGCCTGATCGTGTTCGGCCAGGGCGCGATCCGCTGCCACCCGTTCGTGCTGAAGGAGATCGCGGCCACAGCCGAGCCGGACCGCGCGCGTGCCGTCGTCGCGTTCGACGGCGCGCTGTTCGGCCACGTGCGCTTCGCCGCCGCGAACTTCGCCCGCACCCTGGTGATGGGGCTCACCGGGTCGCATTTCGTCGCGGTTCCCGCCGGCGTCGCGCCGGCCACGCGCCGCTATTACCAGCAGCTCACGCGCTTCTCGGCGGCGCTCGCGCTGCTCGCCGACGTCTCGATGGGCACGCTCGGCGGCGCGCTCAAGCGCAAGGAGAAGCTGTCGGCGCGCCTGGGCGACATCCTGTCGATGCTCTACCTGTGCTCGGCGACGCTCAAGCGCTTCGAGACGGAGGGCCGCCAGGAGGCCGACGCGCCGCTCGTGCACTGGGCGATCTGGGACGCTATGTTTCGTGCGCAGAACGCGTTCGAAGGCGTGCTCTCCAACTTTCCCAATCGCTTTATCGCGGGCGTGATGCTGCGCATCGTGTTCCCGCTGGGGCGGCCGTATGTCGTGCCCTCGGACCGGCTGGGCCACGAAGTGGCGCGCATGCTCATCGAGCCGTCCGCTGCACGCGACCGGCTCACGGCCGGGATGTTCCGCGGCCACCTGGACGACGACGGGGTGGGACTGCTCGACGCCGCGCTCGACGTCTCGGTGGCCGCGGAGCCGGTCGCGCAGGCGCTGCGGGCGGCGGTGCGCGACGGGCGAGTCGACGCGCGCGTGCCGCCCGGCGCGGACCCCGACCTCGTCGCCACGCGCGCTGTGCAGGCCGGCGTGCTCACGCCCGCCGACGCTGCCCTTCTCGCGCGCCATCGCGAGCTCGTCGCGCGCGTCGTGCGCGTCGACGATTTCGACGCCGACCTCGGCACGGCGCTGGTGGACATCCCCGCGCCCGTCACTTCCCATTCCCCTGCCGTCACGCAGGCCGTCCCGCCGCGCCGCGCGGCCGCCTGAACGCCCACCGGACCCCGCCATGAACGAGCCCATTTACATCGTCGACGGCGCACGCACGCCGTTCCTCAAGTCGCGCAACCGCCCCGGCCCGTTCTCGGCCTCCGATCTTTCGACCGCCGCGGGCCGCGCGCTGCTGGTCCGCCAGCCCTTCCCGCCGACCGCGCTCGACGAGGTGATCCTCGGCTGCGCGGCGCCCAGCGTCGACGAGGTCAACATCGGCCGGGTGGCGGCGCTGCGCATGGGCTGCGGCGACAAGGTGCCCGGCTGGACGGTCATGCGCAACTGCGCGTCGGGCATGCAGGCTCTCGATTCGGCCGTCAACGACATTCGCGCCGGCCGCTCGAACCTGGTGCTGGCGGGTGGCGTGGACGCCCTGTCGCGCGCGCCGCTGCTGTTCTCCGACGCCATGACGGTCTGGCTCGCGAACTGGTACGCCGCGCGCTCGTTCGGACAGCGCGCCGCGCTGGTGGCGAAGTTCCGGCCCGGCTATCTCGCCCCGGTGATCGCGCTGATGAAGGGGCTGACCGATCCCATCGTCGGCCTGCTCATGGGCCAGACGGCCGAGAACCTCGCCTACCGCTTCGGCATCTCGCGCGCCAAGATGGACGCCTACTCCGCGCGCAGCCACCAGCGCGTGCTGGCCGCGCAGCGCGAGGGGCGCCTCGATGGCGAGCTCGTGCCGCTCTACGACGGCAAGGGCAAGCTGTACGCGGCCGACGACGGCGTGCGCGAGGATTCCACGCCGGCGAACCTCGCCAAGCTGAAGCCCTTCTTCGACCGCAAGTACGGCAGCGTCACCGCCGGCAACAGCTCGCAGGTGACCGATGGCGCGGCGTGGCTGGTGCTCGCGTCGGAACGCGCGGTGGCGGAGCACCGCCTCACCCCGCGCGGGCGCCTGGTCGACAGCCAATGGGCCGCGCTCGACCCGGCGCAGATGGGCCTCGGGCCCGTCTACGCCGTCGCGCCGCTCCTGCAGCGGCATGGGCTGCAGCTTGCCGACATCGACGCGTGGGAGATCAACGAGGCGTTCGCAGCGCAAGTGCTGGCGTGCCTGCGCGCCTTCGCGAGCGACGAGTTCTGCCGCACCGAGCTCGGCCTGCCGGGCGCGCTCGGCGTGCTCGACGAAAGCCGGATGAACGTCGACGGCGGCGCGATCGCCCTCGGCCATCCGGTGGGCGCTTCGGGCGCGCGGATCGTGCTCCACCTGCTCGGCGTGCTGGAGCGCACGGGCGGGCGGCGCGGCGTCGCCGCGATCTGCATCGGCGGCGGCCAGGGCGGCGCCATGCTGGTGGAAAGGGTTTGACCGTGGATACGATTGCGACAACCGAAGACCCGCGCGCGGCGGCGAGCGCGGCACCGGCCACGCCTGCCTTGCATCACTGGACCCTCGTGCGCGATGGCGAAGGTCTCGCCTGGCTCACGCTCGACCAGGCCGGCAAGGCCGCCAACACGCTCTCTTCCGACGTGCTGGTCGAACTCAACGCGGTGCTCGACATCCTCGAGCGCGAGCCGCCGGCCGGGCTTGCGATCCGGTCCGGCAAGGCAAGCGGCTTCGTCGCGGGCGCGGACGTCGACGAGTTCGGCACCGGGCGCGATATCGAATCGAGCGCCCGCGACATCGTGACGCGCGGGCTGCAGACCTTCGACCGGCTCGCCGCGGTCCCCTATCCCACCCTTGCGCTGATCAGGGGCTTCTGCCTCGGCGGCGGCCTGGAGTTGGCTCTGGCATGCCGCTACCGCGTCGCCGTCGACGAGCCCGGCACGCGGCTCGGACTGCCCGAGGTGATGCTTGGCATCCTGCCGGGGTGGGGCGGCGTGAAGCGGCTGCCGCGCCTGGTCGGCGGCCCCGCGGCGCTCGACCTGATGCTCTCCGGCAAGACCGTCGACGCCCGCCGCGCGAAGCGCATGGGGATGGTCGACGAAGCGGTACCGCCGCGCATCATGGACAGCACGGCGCGCGGCGTGCTCCGCGCCCGGCCGCCGCAGCGCCGGCTGCCGCTCGCGCTCGCGCTCACGCAGTGGCGGCCGGTGCGCCGGTTCATCGCCGCGCAGGCGCGCAGGCAGGTCTACAAGCGGGCGCGTCCCGAGCACTATCCGGCGCCCTACGCGATCCTCGACCTGTGGTCCCGGTTCGACGGCGAGCCGTTCGCGCCGCCGGCCGGCGATCCCGCCTCGATCCTCACGCTCGTGCGCAGCCCGGCCACGGCCAACCTCCTGCGCGTGTTCCGCCTGCAGGAGCGGCTGAAGGACCTCGGCAAGGAAGGGGGCGCGCGCGTCGCCCACGTGCACGTAGTGGGTGCGGGCACCATGGGCGGCGACATCGCGGCGTGGTGCGCGCTGCGCGGCATCACGGTCACGCTGCAGGACCAGGACGCGACGCGTCTCGTGCCGGCGATGCAGCGCGCAGCCAAGCTGTTCGCCGAGCGGCTGCGGGATCCGCGCCGCGCGCGCGACGCGTCCGACCGCCTGATTCCCGACGTCGCGGGCCATGGCGTCGCGCGCGCCGACGTCATCGTCGAGGCGATCTTCGAGAACGCGGACGCGAAGCGCCAGCTGTTCGCCGACCTCGAACGGCGCGCCCGTCCCGACGCGATCCTGGCCACCAACACCTCGAGCATCCCGCTCGAGGAGATCGCCACCGCGATGCAGGCGCCCGCGCGCCTGGTGGGCCTGCACTTCTTCAATCCCGTTCCGAAGATGATGCTGGTGGAGATCGTCGTCGGGCAGGCCACCGACGCGGCGCTGGTGCCGCGCTGCGCGGCCTTCGTGCGGCAGATCGACAAGCTGCCGCTGCCGGTCAAGAGCGCACCCGGCTTTCTCGTGAACCGCGTGCTCGCCCCCTACCTCATGACCGCGATGCGCTGCGTCGACGAGGGGATGGCGCCCGAGGTCGTCGACGAGGCGGCGCTGGCGTTCGGCATGCCGATGGGGCCCATCGAGCTGGCGGACAGCGTGGGGCTCGACATCTGCATGGCCGTCGGGCGGATGCTCCAGCCCGGTGTCGCTCCGCCGCGACGGCTCGACGAGCTGGTCGCGCGCAAGGACCTCGGTCGCAAGACCGGCCGCGGCTTCTACGCGTGGGTGGATGGACGCCCTTCGCGGGCGCCCGCCGGCGCAGTCCCCGCGGGCCTCGCCGACCGGCTGATCGCGCCGCTGGTGGCCGAGGCGGAGGCGTCGCTCGCCGAGGGCATCGTGGCCGACGCGGACTTGGTCGACGCCGGCGCGATCTTCGGCACGGGCTTCGCGCCGTTTCGCGGCGGGCCGCTGCATTACCGCGACCAGGCGCGCGCCGCGACGCGCGCTTAAGCCACGCGTCGCACGCCCCGGTCGGATCGCCGGGGCCCGGCGCCGGCACGCGTTCGGCGCGGGACTGGTAGCATTGCCGCGCGGCGACGAAGACGCGCCGGAGGCCACGGCGTTCGCGCGCGCAGCCCGCGGGAGTCGCGCCACGCGAGGCGTGACCAGCGGCGACCGGGAGGACGGTGGTGGAACGGATCTGGCTGGCGAGCTACCCGCCGGGCGTGCCCGGCGAAATCGACCCGCGCGAATACGCGTCGGTGCGCGAGGTCTTCGAGGAGTCCTGCCGCAAGTACGCGACCCGCCCGGCGTTCTCGTGCATGGGGCGCACGATCACGTTCGACGAGCTCGACACGCTGTCGACCGCGTTCGCCGGGTATCTCCAGGGCATCGCCTGCGTCAAGGGTGCGCGCGTCGCGCTGATGATGCCCAACATCCTGCAATATCCCGTCTGCGTGTTCGGAATCCTGCGGGCCGGTTGCACCGTGGTCAACGTCAATCCGCTCTACACCGCGCGCGAGGTCGAGCACCAGCTCGCGGATGCCGGCGCGGAAGTGATCGTGGTGGTCGAGAACTTCGCGCACGTGCTCGCCGACGTGATCGGGCGCACGAAGGTTCGCCAGGTGATCGTCACTTCGATCGGCGAGCTCCTCGGCTTCAAGGGCGTGGTGGTCGACTTCGCGCTGCGGCACGTGAAGAAGATGGTCAAGCCGTACGCGCTGCCCGGCTCGGTGCGCCTCTCCGATGCCCTGGCCGAAGGGCGCAAGCGGCATGTCGAGCGGCGCACCCTCGACCACGACGACCTCGCGTTCCTCCAGTACACGGGGGGCACCACCGGCGTGGCCAAGGGCGCGATGCTCACCCACGGCAACATCGTCGCGAACCTGCTGCAGGCGCGTGCCTGGCTCGGACCGTTTCTCGACCCGACCCAGCGCGAGGTGATCATCACGCCGCTGCCGCTCTATCACATCCTGTCGCTGACCGCGAACTGCCTGGTGTTCATGACGCTCGGCGGCGAGAATGTGCTCATACCCAACCCGCGCGACATCGGCGGGCTCGTCAAGGAGATGGCGCGCTGCCGCTTCACCGGCATCACCGGCGTGAACACCCTGTTCAACGCGATGCTGAACCACGCGGACTTCGCCCGTCTCGATTTCTCCGCGCTGCGCCTCACGCTGGGCGGCGGAATGGCGGTGCACGAGTCGGTCGCGCGCCGCTGGAAGGAAGTCACCCATTGCACCCTGCTGGAGGCCTACGGACTGACGGAGACGTCGCCGGCGGCGACCATCAACCCGTTCGACCTCCCGGACTACAACGGCTCGATCGGACTGCCCATCCCATCCACCGACATCGAGCTGCGCGACGACGCGGGCAAGGCGGTCCCGATGGGCCAGCCCGGCGAGATCTGCATCAAGGGACCGCAGGTGATGGCGGGCTACTGGAACCGGTCCGACGAGACAGCCAAGGTGATGACACCGGACGGCTTCTTCATGAGCGGCGACATCGGCGTGATGGACGCGCAGGGCTATATCCGCATCGTCGACCGCAAGAAGGACATGATCCTGGTGTCCGGGTTCAACGTGTACCCGAACGAGATCGAGGCTGTGGTGGCGCAACATCCGGGCGTGCTCGAGTGCGCCGCGGTGGGCGTGCCCGACCGCAAGTCCGGCGAGGCGGTGCGGCTGTTCGTCGTCAAGCGCGACGAGTCGCTCACGGAGCAGGACGTGCTGGCGCATTGCCGCTCGCTCCTGACCGGCTACAAGTGTCCGCGCGACGTCGAGTTCCGCCGCGAGCTGCCGAAGTCGAATGTCGGCAAAATCCTGCGCCGGGAGCTGCGCGACGAAGCGCGCAAGGCCGCCGCGTGAGTCGCTGCGCGTGAACCACGACGGGAGTGCGCGCGCCGGCGACCGGCTGGCCGCCGCCGGCATGCAGGCCGAGCTGCCGCCGGGGATGCCCGCGCTGCGCGTCGTGCCCATGCCGGCCGACGCCAACTTCCACGGCGACATCTTCGGCGGCTGGATCATGTCGCAGGTCGACATCGCGGGTGCCATCCCCGCCTCGCGCCGGGCGCGCGGCCGCGTGGCCACGGTCGCCGTCAACGCGTTCACGTTCAAGCAGCCGGTGATGATCGGCGACGTGGTGTCGTTCTTCGCGACCGTGGTGCGCGAAGGCCGTACCTCTATCACGGTCGACGTGCAGGTCTACGCCCAGCGCAACCCGCACGACGAGATCACTGTCAAGGTCACCGAGGCGACGCTCACCTACGTCGCCGTCGGCGAGGATCGCCGGCCGCGCGACCTGCCCGTGCTTTGACGCGTTGCACAACGCGCCCTGTCGCTCCGCCGCCACACTTCGCCGCCGCGGCCGCCGAACGGGCACGGCCGGAAACCAGCCGGCGGCGTGCGCGCGTTATAGTGGCCGGCAGCGATTGGCTCGAGCGCCGCGAAGGCGCCGCAATCACAAGACCAACGACGAGGAGAAGCGCATGAGCACCCAGTTTCGCCGCACGCAGATCGCCGCGGCCATCGGCACGTTCACGCTCGCACTTGGCGCGGCGCCCGCGTTCGGCGCGGCGTTCGCGCTGCAGGAAACCTCCGGCAGCGCGCTCGGCAATGCGTTCGCCGGCGGCGCCGCGAGCGCCGAGGACGCCACCACGCTGTGGTCCAATCCTGCCGGCATGTCGCGGCTCGACTCGATGCAGGTGGCCGGTGTCGTGCATCTGATCACGCCGTCGATCCGCTTTCGCAACGACGGATCCGCCGCCGCGGCGTTCCAGCCGCTCGGCAGCGGCGGCGGCGATGCCGGCGGCATCAACGTGGTGCCCAACTTCTACTTCTCGATGCCCATCAACAACCGCGTGAGCATCGGCATCGGCGTGAACTCGCCGTTCGGCCTCGTGACCGAGTACGACGACGACTTCATCGGGCGCTTCCAGGGCATCAAGTCGGAAGTGAAGACCATCAACGTCAATCCGGCCATCTCGTGGCGCGTGGCCGACAACTTCGCGGTCGGCGTGGGCGTGGACTGGCAGCGGGTCGACGCCGAGTTCACGAGCGCGGTCAACTATTCGGCCGGACTGGCGCAGGCGGCGCAGCAGGCCGCGGCGGCGGGCCAGATTCCGGCGGCCGCCGTGCCTTCGATCCTCGCGGCCGTTCCGGGCCTGACCGCCAAGTCGCGCGTCAAGGCCGACGACAGCGCCTGGGGCTGGAACGTCGGGTTCCTGTGGGACCTCACGCCGCAGACCCGCCTCGGCGCGCACTACCGGTCGTCGATCAAGTACAACGCCACCGGCGACGTCTCGTTCGACTTGCCGACACTTCCCGCGCTGCCGCCGCAACTCGCACCGGTGGTCGGCCTGCTCGCCAACGCGATCAATTCCGCGCGCCTCAACAACGGCGGCATCCGCTCCGACATCGAGGTGCCCGACATCGCCAACGTGTCGGTCTTCAGCCGGCTCGACGACCGCTGGGACGTGATGGGCGACGTGCAGTACACGCGCTGGTCCGTGCTGAAGGACCTCACGTTCAAGCGGACGTCCGGTTCCGTGCTGGCGTCGACGCCCGAGAACTTCGACGACGTGTGGCGCGTCTCGGTCGGCGCGAACTATCGCTACAACGATACGTGGATGTTCCGCGGCGGCCTCGCCTGGGACCAGACGCCCGTGAACACCGCCGACCGCACGCCGCGCCTGCCCGACAACGACCGGTTCTGGGTGTCGCTCGGGGCGCAATACAGGATCAACAAGAGCCTCAAGGCCGACGCGGGCTTCACCTATATCTTCGTCAACCAGCCCGACATCAACCAGACGGCTGGCAGCGCGACGGCGAACGGCCTGCTCAAGGGCACGTACGACTCGAACGTGGTGATCGTGTCGGGACAGCTGACGTACAGCTTCTAGGGGGCCCGCCATGCTTCGAGCCATGCTGGCGGCCGCCCTGCTGCTCGGGGCGGTCGCAGCCGCGCCCGCCTCCGAAGTGGGCGGCGTGAAGCTCGACGACCGCGTCGCGGTCGAAGGGAAGGAGCTGGTCCTCAACGGCGCCGGCGTCCGCACCCGCGCGATCTTCAAGGTCTACGTCGGCAGCCTCTACCTGCAGGCGAAGGCCACGGACACGGCCGCGGTGCTGGGCAGCGTGCCGCGGCGCGTCCAGCTCAACCTGCTGCGCAACCTCTCGGCGGATCAGCTCGTCGACGCGCTCGTCGACGGACTGAAGGAAAACAACCCGGCCGCCGAGGTCGACGCCATCAGGCCCCAGGTGGACGAGCTCGTGCGCATCATGAGGTCGTTCGGCGACGTCACGGAAGGCAGCATCGTGACCCTCGACTTCGTCGACGGTGCCACGCGCGTGGCGCGGGACGGCGCCGCGAAGGGCACCATCCCCGGCGAGCCGTTCAACCGTGCGCTGATGCGCATCTGGCTCGGCGACAAACCCGTGCAGGCGGACCTCAAGAAGGCGATGCTCGGGAATTGAGCGTCGCACCGCCGGGTCGCGCGGCGGGCGCCACGCCGCGATCGGCGGCGCGGTCGCGCTATGCTGCGGGCTCGATGTGCCGCAGCAGCGGCGGAGTCGGTCATGATCGCCTGGTCGCAATCCTTGTCGCGCGGACGCGCCGGCCTGCGCGTCGCGGGTTTCCTCGCCGTGGCGCTCTGCGCGGCCGGCGCGCTCGCCCAGCCGGCTGGGCCGTCGGCGCCCCCGTCCGTCGCGCCGGCGAGCGATGCGCCCGCGTCCCCGTCCGATCCATTGGCACCGCTCGCCTGGCTGCAGGGTTGCTGGCGCGGCACTGTGAACCAGCGCGAGTTCCGCGAGCAATGGCTGCCACCCGGAGGCGGGATGATGATCGGCGCGAGCCATACGGTGATGCAAGGTCGCACCCAGGACTACGAGTACCTTCGTCTGGAGGCGCGCCCCGATGGCGTCCACTATGTCGCCTTGCCTTCGGACCAGAAGGACGCGACGTTCCGGCTGCGCGACGTTTCGCGCGACGAGCCGAATCGCGCGGACATCTTCACGTTCTCGAACCTGGCTGACGGCTTTCCGCAGCGCCTGGTTTACCGGCGCGCGTCCGAAGGCTGGCTCTATGCGCAGGTCGAGGGGACGCAAAACGGCGAGGAGCGCAAGGTCATCTATCCAATGCGGCGCGTCGACTGCGCGACCGGCGAGCTTCTGCGCAACTGACCCGATGTCCGCCGCCGACCCGCCGCCGGCCTCGCCGCAGGCCGCGTTCCTGCGGATGCTCGCGGCCGGAAAAGACAGCGCGCTGTTGCGCTATTCGCTGGGCAACGAATGCCTGAAGGCCGGCGACGCGGTGGACGCGGCCGCGCATCTTGCGCAGGCCACCGCGCAGGACCCCCGTTACACCGCCGCGTGGAAGCTGCTGGGCAAGGCGCTGCAGGCCGCGGGCCGCCCTGCCGAAGCCCTCGCCGCATGGGAGCGCGGGATCGAGGTGGCGCGCATCCGCGGCGACAAGCAGGCGGAGAAGGAGATGGGTGTATTCGTCCGGCGGCTACGCCGCGCGGCGGGCGACGGCTAGCTGCCGTCGATTCGAACGCCCTCGACGCGAAACGGGCGCTAGGATGCGACGCCCTGCAGCACCGCCGCAACACCCCGGTTGGCGAGTTCGTCGGCGCGCACGTTGCCGATGTTGTCGGCGTGCCCCTTCACCCAGTTCCAGACGATGGTGTGCCGCTGCGTCGCGGCCTCGAGCTCGCGCCATAGCTCGGCGTTCTTCACCGGCTTCTTGACGCTGGTGCGCCAGCCGTTGCGCTTCCACGCGTGGATCCAGGACTCGATGCCCTGCTTGACGTACTGCGAGTCGGTGTAGAGCGCAATCTCGCACGGCCGGTCGAGCGCGTCGAGGGCGCGGATCACGGCCGTGAGCTCCATCCGGTTGTTGGTGGTCATCGCCTCGCCGCCGAAGAGCTCGCGCTCGCGGCCGCCCGCCAGTAGCAGGGCGCCCCATCCGCCCGGGCCTGGATTGCCCTTGCACGCGCCGTCGGTGTAGATCTCGACGGCGCTCATTCGCCGCGGCGGTGCAGCGCGGTGAGCCCCTCGCGTGTGCGCGCCGCGACGATGCTCTTGTTGCGGCGCTCGCGCCGCTGCCAGGCGGGCGTGAGGATCCGCATGCCGAGCACCTTCTTGGTAGCGCGCAGGTAATACACGCCGCCGCTGATCGGCCACCACCGGTCGCCGGTGCGCTCGAAGAATGCGAAGCGGCTGAGCCATTTGTCCTGCGCGAACGGCGGGACGTAGCAGTCGAGCCGGCCGCCGACGACATCGAAGCCAAGCAGCGCGAGCCAGTCCTTGAGCCGGTACAGGGCGATGAAGTTGCCATTCCAGGGCGGCGTGGCGCCGCGGCCGAAGTACCGTTTGCCGCCGAACAGCGAGAACGGGTTGAAGCCGGAAATGATGATCTGGCCTTCGGGACGGATGACGCGGTACGCTTCGCGCAGCATCTCGTGCGGATCGTCGGTGAACTCGAGCGCATGCGGCAGGACGATCAGGTCCAGCGAGTTCTCGGCCAGCGGGAGGCCGTGCGGATCGGCGAGAATGTCGGCGGGCGGATCGTAGTCGAGCGTCCATCGCGAAACGATGCGGCTCTGCGCGAGGAAGGGGCACTGCGGCAGCCCGATCTGCAGCGCGCAGAAACCGAAGATATCGGCGACGGTCCGATCGAAATACGCCTGCTCCCGGGCGCGCAGGTAGCGGCCGAGCGGTGTTTCGAACCAGCCGGACAGCGTCGTCGGGACGTGGTCCGCCAGCCCCGAGGAAGACTCCATGCCCGAGATTATCCCGATCCCCGCGTTCAGCGACAACTACATCTGGCTGATCGTGGCGGGTTCGCACGCCGCGGTGGTCGATCCCGGCGACGCTGTCCCGGTGCTCGCGCACCTGCAGCGCAACGGCCTGCGCCTCACCGCGATCCTGTCCACGCATCATCACCAGGACCACGTCGGCGGCAACACGGCCCTCCTCGCGCGCTACGACGTGCCCGTGTTCGGACCCGCCGGAGAGCCCATCCCGGGCCGCACGCATCCGCTGCGCGAGGGCGATGCCATCGAGGTGCCGGGGATTGGCGTCGCGTTGCGCGTGCTCGACGTCCCGGGCCATACGGCGGGCCACATCGCCTACGCCGGGGACGCCGGAGGTCCGCTCGTGTTCTGCGGCGACACCCTGTTCGCGGGCGGCTGCGGACGGCTCTTCGAGGGCACCGCCGAACAGATGTGGCGGTCGCTTCAAAAGCTCGCGGCGCTCCCGCCCGACACGCGCGTGTACTGCGCGCACGAGTACACACTGGCGAACCTGCGCTTCGCCGCGGCGGTGGAGCCGGGCAATGCGGCGCTCGCGGCGCGCGCTCGCCGCGACGGCGCGACGCGTGCGCGCGGTGCGCCGACGGTCCCCTCGACGCTCGCGGACGAGCGGGCGACCAATCCCTTCCTGCGCGCTGCCGAGCCGGCCGTGCGCGCGGCCGCGCAGGCGCACGCCGGGCATCCGCTGGATGGGCCCGTGCAGGCTTTCGCGGCCTTGCGGAAGTGGAAGAACGACTACCGCGCGTGACGCCGCGCATTGACGGGTGATGCACCCGGGCCTACCATCCGTCGACCATCATCTGGCCGGGCGATGCCCGGCCCGTGACACGAATTGCGCTTACGCCATTTACTCACCTGCGCCTCGATCGCCGCGTTGACCGCCTGCGCGACGATTCAGCCTCCTCCGCCCGCGCCGGCGCAATCCCCCATCGCGGCCGAGCCGCTGGCGCTGCTGACGATCACGGCGCCACGATTCATCGCGCTTTCCAACGATCCGTTCGGCGGCGCGGGTGTCGAGCTCGAGCCGTTGCCGCTGCCGGTCGGCGACCTGTGGGACCGCATCGTGCGCGGCTATCGCGTCGCCGAAATGGACGGCCCGCTGGTCGAGAAGTGGGAGAACTGGTATGCGCAGCGGCCGGATTACGTCGCGCGGATGGTCGACCGGAGCCGCCGCTACCTCTATCACATCGTGACCGAGGTCGACCTGCGCGGCATGCCGCTCGACCTCGCGCTGTTGCCGATGGTGGAGAGCGCCTTCAACCCGCACGCGCTGTCCGTGAGCCGTGCCGCCGGGATCTGGCAGTTCATGCCGGCCACCGGCCAGACGTTCGGGTTGAAGCAGAACTGGTGGTTCGACGCGCGCCGCGACGTGCTCGCGGCGACGAACTCCGCGCTCGACTACCTGCAGAAGCTCGAGGCCGAGTTCGGCGACTGGCAGCTCGCCCTGGCCGCATACAACTGGGGCGAGGGCAACGTGCGCAAGGCGATCGCCCGGAACCAGGCGCGCGGGCTGCCCACGGATTTCGCCAGCCTGCCGATGCCCGACGAGACGCGCAACTACGTCCCGAAGCTGCAGGCGCTCAAGAACATCATCGCCGACCCCGGGCAGTACCGCGTGTCGCTCGCCGATCTGCCCGACGCACCCTATTTTGCGGTGGTGAAGACGTCCCGCGAGATGGACGTGAAGCGCGCGGCCGAGCTCGCGGAGCTGTCCCTCGACGAGTTCCTCTCCCTCAATCCGCAGCACAACCGCCCGGTCATCGCCGGCGCGGACGAATACACGCTGCTGCTGCCGATCGACAACGCGGAGATCTTCGCGGCCAAGCTCGACCTCATGAACCAGCCGCTCGTCTCGTGGCAGGCGTACCGGATGAAGCCGGGCGACACGCTGCCGCTGGTTGCCTCGAAGTTCGGCCTGTCGCTCGACACCCTCAAGACCATCAACGGGATCGGACCGCGGGCGCTGGTGCCGACCGGGCACGCGCTGCTGGTGCCTTCGCAGACGCCTTCGCGGGAGAGCGTGGCGAGCCTCGGCCAGGCGGTGTTCACGACGGTGCCCGAGGGACGGACCTTCTACTACACGGTGCGCCGCGGGGACACGCTGGCCAGCGTCGCGGTGCGGCAGGGTGTGAGCCTCCAGGATCTCAAGCGCTGGAACGGCATCGCGCAGGACCGCGCCCTCAGGTCGGGGCAGCAGCTGCGCGTGAGCAGCGACTCGCCGCCGGTGCACGCGGCGCGGCGCGCGTCGCGGCATCCGACGCGCATCTCCCGCGATGCCATGCCGCCGGCCGCAGCCCGCACCGGCGCGCGCAGCGCCGTCCAGCCGAACGCGCGCGGACTGGCCGTCGTCGTGCGTCCGTCGCTGCGCTCCAAGGGGGCGGGTAAGCCGCGGCTCGACGCTCGCCCGGTGGCGGCGGCTTCCGCCGCGCCGCTGCGGGCTTCGGTAGCGGACACGACTCCCGCCGACGCGCGCCGGCCGCCCCGCACCCGCTGAACGCCGCGGGCTGAAAGCAAAACGGGCGACGCCTGAGGCGTCGCCCGTTCCTTCCGTCGCCGATGTACGCGACGGACATCGGCCGAACCGCTAGACCTTCTTGGCCGACTTGCGAGCGGACTTCTTGGCCGACTTGCGGCCGGACTTCTTCGCCGACTTCTTGGCGCCGCGCTTGGTGGCTTTCTTGGCGGACTTCTTCGCCGACTTCTTGGCGCCGCGCTTGGTGGCCTTCTTGGCGGACTTCTTCGCCGACTTCTTGGCGCCGCGCTTGGTGGCCTTCTTGGCGGACTTCTTCGCCGACTTCTTGGCACCGCGCTTGGTGGCCTTCTTCGCGGACTTCTTCGTCGACTTCTTCGCAGCCTTGCGGCCCATCGACTTCTTCGCCGACTTCTTGGCACCGCTGCGTTTGGACGCCTTCTTCTTCGGCGCCGCGGCGGGAGCCGTAGGCGTCATCATCGACATCATGTCAGCCATCATCTTGGTTTCTCCTGTCTGAGTCCAATGAAACTGTTATGTGTTTCTGCTTCTCGCAAGCCCCTCGGACCGTGCGTCGCATCGTCGTTTTTCGCTGCCAAACGATCGAAGCCACTTGACAAAATCCTTAGCACCTGCTGCCTGCATTGTAGCCACGTTTTGCGTATTTGCAAGATTTCGCCGGCGATTCCGGCGCTTAGGAATCGCGGTGTTGCGCTTTCGCACAGCGCGCGAACGCATGTCGACCTACGGTAAGCGCGACTCCTGCGCGTACAAATCGGCGATGCGTTCGCGACGGCGCGCGAGATGGACCGCCGCGCCATCCACGATGACCTCGCAGGCCCGCGGCCGCGCGTTGTAGTTGGAGCTCATCGCCATGCCGTACGCGCCGGTCGTTCGCACGGCGAGCAGGTCGCCTTCGGCGAGCGCCATCGGCCGGTCCTGCGCGAGGAAATCGGCGCTCTCGCACACCGGACCCACCACGTCCCAGCGCCGCTGCGCGCCCTCGCGCGGGCGCACCGCGTCGACGTCGTGCCACGCCCCGTAGAGCGCCGGGCGCAGCAGGTCGTTCATCGCGGCGTCGACGATCGCGAAGCTGCGCGCGTCGCCCGGCTTGAGGTACAGGACGCGCGTGAGCAGCACGCCGGCGTCAGCGACGAGCCGCCGTCCCGGCTCGAGCAGGAGCGTCTGCGGCCGCCCCCGCATCAGCTCGCGCAGCATCGCCGCGTAGTCGGCCAGCGCGACCGGCCGCTCGTCGCGGTAGCGCACGCCGAGGCCGCCGCCGAAGTCGACGTGCCCGAGATGGATTCCGTCCTCCTCGAGCCGGTCGACCAGCGCGAGCACCTTCGCCGCGGCGTCGCGATAGGGGCCGAGCTCGGTGATCTGCGAGCCGATGTGCATGTCGATCCCGACCACCTCGAGCGCCGGCTGCGCCGCCGCCTCCCGGAACAGCGCCGCGGCGCGCTCGATCGGGACGCCGAACTTATTCTCCTTGAGGCCGGTCGAGATGTAGGGGTGCGTGCCGGCGTCGACATCCGGATTGACGCGCACGCTCACCGGGGCACGCCGGCCGACCCGCGCCGCGACCGCCGCGAGGCGCGCGAGCTCGGCGGCCGACTCGACGTTGAAGCACAGGATGCCCGCGTCGAGCGCCTCGGCCATCTCGTCGGCCGTCTTGCCCACGCCCGAGAAGACCGTGCGCGACGGCGCGCCGCCGGCGGCGCGCACGCGTGCGAGCTCGCCGCCCGAAACGATGTCGAAGCCGCTGCCGAGCCGCGCGAGGATGTCTAAGACGGCCAGGTTGCCGTTCGCCTTCATCGCGTAGCAGACCAGGTGCGGGACGCCGGCGAACGCCGCGGCGAACTCGCGGTATGCGGCCTCGATGGCGGCGCGCGAATACACGTAGCAGGGAGTGCCGAAGCGCTCGGCGAGCGTTCCGAGCGGCACTTGCTCCGCGTGGAGCTCGCCGCCGGCGTACGCGAAACCGGTCACGGCGCCGGTTGCGAGTTCACAGGCGGATTGGCGGACGGTATGTTCGGCGGCGTGGTCGCCTCGGGCGGCGGCCGGGCATCCGGTGCGCTCGCGCGGCCCGGCACGAGCGGCCCCTTGATGCCGCATCCGGCAAGTGCGAGCGCGAGGATGGAAGCGAGCGCCAGCGCGGTGGGCGTGCGTACGGGGCGGCGTGCTTGCAGGCGTACCATCGCGTAAATCCTAGCACGCCATGATCAGCGATTCGGACTTCATCGCGGCGGCCGACGCGACACTCGACGCAATCGGCCGGGCGCTCGACGCCGCGCTTGCGCGCAGCGACGCGGACGTCGACTGGAACCTCGTCGACGGCATCCTCGAGATCGAGCTTCCCGGCGGCGCCAAGGTGATCGTCAACCGGCACCTGCCCAATCGCGAGATCTGGGTCGCGGCGCGCAGCGGCGGGTTCCACTTCCGGCCGTTGGCCGGCCGCTGGCAGGACACGCGCGGCGGCGACGAGCTGGGCGCCGCGCTCGCCAGGCTGATCGGCGGCGCCGGCGGTCTCGACGTGACGTTCGCCGGGTTGGGCGCGCCGGCGGGCTAGCGTCGCCGGTCGCTCGCAGCGCGGCTGAAGCGGCGCGCCCGCGCCGCGCGCGTCAGGCGGCCAGCAGCGCGGTCCAGTCGTCGAGCTCGCGCCGCAGTGCCGCGTGACCGGGGAGCAGCGTCTCGACCACCGCCCAGAAGCGCGCGGAATGATTGAGCTCGACCATGTGCGCGACCTCGTGCGCCACCACGTATTCGGCCAGCGCTGGCGGGAGCTGCACGAGGCGCCAATTGAGTCGGATCACGCCTTTGGCATTGCAGCTGCCCCACTCGCTGCGGGCGTTCGACAGGCGCACCACCGGCGCCGCCGTGCCGATGCGCAGGCTGTACGCCGGGACGCGCGCCGCGACGAGCGCCAGCGCTTCGCTGCGCAGCCACAGGACGACCGATTCGGCCACCGCGGTGGCGTCGTGGGCGGCCGGATGCCGTACGGTCAGATGGAACAGGTCCGGCACGATCGCCGCCTGGCGCGAGACGAACAGCGCGAGGGCGAGGTCGCGGCCGCGGTAGACGATCGGCGCGCCGGTCTTCCACTCGCGCGGCATGACGTCGCGACGCCGGGCGCTCCATTCCGCCAGGGCGCGCACGATCCAGGCGGCACGCTCGGACAACGCCGCCTCGATGTCGCGCAGGGTCACCCAGCGCGGCGCGCGCACGGTCAGCCCGGCCAGGTGCACCTCCATGCCGATCGAGCGCCGGCGCGCGCGGACGAGCCGATATTCGACGGCCTGGCCCGCAAGTACGATGCGCCGCACCGCGGGATCGACCGCGCGAACCCCGTCGCGCGCATCGACGACTGGCGAGGGACGCAGGCCGGCGCGCGCGTCGTCACTCATCGACGGGGGGGCCCAGCCGCGCGACCTCGTCCTCGACCCACGCTTCGACGCGCTGCGAAAGCGCGGCCGGCTCGGCGCCGTCGCTGCGCATGGGCGGACCGATCGACACGGTGACCACGCCAGGACGCTTGCCGAGATAGCCCTTGGGCCACAGCCAGCCGGCGTTGTGCGCGACCGGCAGCATCGGCACGCCGAGCTCGCGAGCCAGGCGCGCTCCGCCGGTCTTGTAACGCACGCGCGTGCCAGCGCGGATGCGGGTGCCTTCCGGATAGATGACGATCCAGAAGCCCTGCGCGAGGCGCGCGCGGCCCTGCACGACCATCTGGCCCATCGCGTCCTGCCCGGCCTTGCGGTCGATGGTGATCGGCGAGGCGTAGCGGAACGCCCAGCCGAAGAACGGGATCGCCAGCAGCTCCTTCTTCGCGACGTAGGCGAGCGGCGGGAAGCAGCGCGTCAGGAACAGCGTTTCCCACGTCGAGCTGTGCTTGCACATCACGATGCACGGGCCGGCGGGCACGTTCTCGAGGCCGATCACGCGATGGCGGATCCCGCAGATCCACCGCGCGCCCTGGAGCACCAGAGCACACCAGCCGACCACCACGCGATAACGCGCCACGGGCGGCAGCCAGAAGCACGCCAGCACGAGGAGCGCATAGGGCGGGGTGACGATCAGCTGGAAGAGCGCGAACAGCAGCGAGCGGACGGTCGCGAGCATGCGCGGGTCGGCTACTCGTCGACCAGCAGGGCGGACGCCGCGAAGGCCAGGTCGGGGAAGATCACCGTGCTCTTCGGGAAGCCGCCTTCGCGCAGCGTGTGCTCCCCTTTGCCCGTGAGCACGAGCATGGGTTGCGCGCCCACCGTGTCCGCGGCCTGCAGGTCGCGCAGGCTGTCGCCGACGCACGGGATGCCGGCGAGTTCCACGCCGAAGCGGCTGCCGATCTCTCGCAGCATCCCGGTGCGCGGCTTGCGGCACTCGCAGCGCGAGTCGGCGGTGTGCGGGCAAAAGAAGACCGCGTCGAGACGCCCGCCCGCGTGGCCGACCGCCTTGTGCATCTTCTCGTGGATGGCGTTGAGCGTCGCCATGTCGTAGAGCCCGCGGCCGACCCCGGACTGGTTGGTGGCGACCGCCACGCGGTAGCCGGCCTGGTGCAGCCGCGCGATCGCCTCGAGGCTGCCCGGGATCGGGCGCCATTCGTCCGGGGCCTTGATGTACTGGTCGCTGTCGTGGTTGATCACCCCGTCGCGATCGAGCACGATCAGGCGGGCGGCGCGCGTGGGCGCGAGGGCGTCGGAAAACTGGACCACGGCCGCTAGTCTACGGGTTACGGACGCATCGGTGACGAGCCGTGCCGCGGGGCGGCGCGCGGCGGCGGTCAGGCGGCGAGCAGGGCGATGTCCGCCACGCGGTTCATGGTCTCGCGCACGCCGCGCAGCAGCGCCAGGCGGTTGGCGCGCAGCCGCGAATCGTCGTCCATCACCATCACCTCGTCGAAGAACCGGTCGACGGCGGGGCGCGCGCTCGCGCAGGCCAGCAGCGCGGCGGTGAAATCACCGGCCGCCAGGTGCGCGGCGACTACGGGCCGCAGCGCCTCGAGCGCCGCCTGCAGGTCGCGCTCGGCGCCGGGCGCGAGGAGCGTCGGGTCGACCGCCATGCCGCCGGGCGCGTCGGTGCCGGCCTTGCGCAGGATGTTGACGATGCGCTTGTTCGCCGCGGCAAGCGCCTGCGCGGCCGGACTCGCCTCGAACGCGCGCACCGCCGCCAGGCGCTGCGGCAGGTCGGCGATGACGTCGGGGTGCGCGTCCATGACCGCCGCCACCTGCTGGGCGGTGTAGCCCTGCTCGCGCAGGTATCCGCGCATTCGCTCGAACACGAAGGCAGCCAGCGCGTCGTCGGCGCGCGTCGCCGCCGGAATTGCCGCGAAGGCGTCGAACGCAAGCGCGACGAGCTGGCGCAGCGAGGTGGCGATGCGCCGCTCGACCAGGATCCGGATCACGCCCAGCGCCGCGCGCCGCAGCCCGAACGGATCCTTGTCGCCCGTCGGCGCATGGCCGATGCCGAACAGCCCAGCGAGCGACTCGAGTTTGTCGGCCAGCGCGACGGCCTGCGCGACCGGACCCGCCGGCAGCATGTCGCCGGCGAAGCGCGGCCAGTAATGCTCGGCGATCGCGTCGGCGACCATCGGCGCCTCGCCGTCGTGCTGCGCGTAGTAGCGGCCCATCGTCCCCTGCAGCTCCGGAAACTCGCCCACCATGTCGGTGACCAGGTCTGCCTTGGCGAGCATCGCCGCCCGGTCGGCCGACGCCGGGTCGGCGCCGACCAGCGGCGCGATGCGCGCGGCGAGGGCGCGCAGGCGCTCGATGCGCGCGGCCTGGGTGCCGAGCTGGTTGTGATAGACGACGCTTGCCAGGCGCGGCAGGCGCGCGGCCAGCGGCGCGCGGCGGTCCTGGTCGAAGAAGAATTTCGCGTCCGCGAGGCGCGCGCGCAGCACGCGCTCGTTGCCGTGGCGGATCGCCGCCGGGTGGTTCGTCGGCACGTTCGACACCAGCAGGAAGCGCGGCAGCAGCTCGCCCGCCGGTCCGGCCAGCGCGAAGTACTTCTGGTGCTGCTGCATGGTGAGGATCAGGCACTCCTGCGGCACCGCGAGGAACGCCGGGTCGAAGGTGCCGACATACACCGCCGGCCATTCGACCAGCGCGGTCACCTCGTCGAGCAGCGGGTCGGGCATCAGCACCGTGGCGCCGGCCGCAGCGTCGCGCAGCGCGGCGGCGATCGACGCCTTGCGCGTGTCGAAACCAGGTTGCACCCGCCCTTCCGCCTCGAGCAACGGGGCGTACGCCAGCGCGCTGGAGACCTGCAGGTCGGCGCGGGCGAGGAACCGGTGGCCCGACGTGACGCGCCCCGCGGCGAGGCCCAGCGCGGTCACGGGCACGATCGCATCGCCATGGAGCGCGAGCAGCCGATGCACCGGGCGCACGAACTTCACGTCGTTGAAATACCCGCCGGCGCCGGCGTAGGTCATCGTCTTCGGGATCGGCAGGCGCGGGAGCGCATGGTCGAGCGTCGCCTGCAGCGCGGTATGCAGTGGCTGCCCTTTCGCGACGCTGCGCAGGAACACGCTCTCCGCCTTGCCGTCCTGCTCGATGAGAAGCTCGTCGGGGCCGTCCTGTGCGGCGGGGAAGCCCGCTGCCAGGTGCGCGCGCCCGAGGGCACCGAGCTTGCGCACCAGCGCCTCCGACGCGCGGCCATCCCGCGCGCCGGTGGTGCTCGCCACCTTCAGCGGCATGAGCTTCTGGCTGACCGGCGCGTCGGGCGCCACCGCGGCGACGGCGGTGATGCTCACGGCGAGGCGGCGCGGCGTGGCGAACGGCGTGACCACGGACGCGCCGCACAGCAGTCCGCGCTGGCGCAGTCCGTCGGCCACGGCTTCGGCGAACGCAAGGCCGAGCCGGCGCAGCGCCTTGGGCGGCAGCTCCTCGGTCAGGAGCTCCACGGTGAGCGCATCGGTCGTCATGCCGGCAGCGCCTGGTAAGCGGCAGGCAGCCGCGCGCGCTCGTGCGCGGGCAGCATCGGGAAATCGAGCGCGCGCCGTGCCTCGAGATAGGTGGCGGCGACCCGCCGCGACAGCACCCGGATGCGGCCGATGTAGCCCGCCCGCTCGGTCACCGAGATCGCCCCGCGCGCATCGAGCAAGTTGAAGGTGTGCCCGGCCTTGAGAATCATCTCGTAGCCGGGCAGCGGCAGACGCGCGTCGAGCAGGCGCTGTGCCTCGCTCTCGAACCAGTCGAACTGGTCGAAGAGCTTCGGGACGTTCGACTCGTCGAACGCATAGCGCGATTGCTCGACCTCGTTCTGCAGGAACACGTCGCCGTAGCTGATGCCTTCCGCGTAGCGCAGGTCGTACACCGACTCGACGTCCTGCAGGTACATCAGCATGCGCTCGAGGCCGTAGGTGATCTCCCCGGTCACCGGATTGCAGTCGATGCTGCCCACCTGCTGGAAATAGGTGAACTGCGTGATCTCCATGCCGTTCAGCCACACCTCCCAGCCGAGGCCCCAGGCGCCGAGCGTGGGGTTCTCCCAGTCGTCCTCGACGAAGCGCACGTCGTTGGCGCGCAGGTCGAAGCCGAGCGCGGTAAGGGAGCCGAGGTAGCGCTCGAGAATGTCCGCGGGCGCGGGCTTCAGCACCACCTGAAACTGGTGATGCTGGTGCAGGCGGTTCGGATTCTCGCCATAGCGCCCGTCCTTGGGCCGGCGCGACGGCTGCACATACGCGGCACGCCACGGCTCGGGCCCCAGCGCGCGCAGGAACGTGGCGGTGTGCGAAGTGCCTGCGCCCACCTCCATGTCGTACGGCTGGAGCAGCGCGCAGCCCTGGTCGCCCCAGTAGCGCTGCAGCGCGAGTACGGCTTCCTGGAACGTGAGCATGGGGGCGTCGACGCGATGCGCCGAAGGGGCAAACCGGCGATTCTACGGGACGGTTCGCGACCGCTTCACGGCAGCACTTCCACCGCCACCGTATTGTCCTTGGGCTTGCGGTCGATCAGAAGGTTGAGCGGATCGATCCCGGCGCGCGCCGGCTTGCCCGCCACCACGACCGTGAAGGTGTTGTCCGCGGCCGAGAAATGCTGCCGCTCGCGGTAGAGGGGAACGCCGTCGGCGTCGAGCACGCCGACGTCGATCCAGTCGTCGAGCGGCGCATCCGACTCGCGACCGAGGTCGTCGGCCTTGCGCTTGTTCACGGTCGCCGCGACGGTCACCTCGTAACGCCCGTCGGGAAGCCTGTGCGCGGTCGCCTTGGTAGCGCGGTTGTCGTAGAGGGTGATGGAGTCGAACCAGTCGTCGAGGACGTAGCGGTATTGCGACGGGGTGACGGCGCGCAGCGCGTCGACCAGCGCGACCGAGCTCGGGTACGGCGGCCCCTTGAACGCGTACCGGTCGCGCAGGCCGTGCAACGCCCGGTTGACGTTGTCCTCGCCGATCATGTCGGCCAGCGCGTACATCACGAGGCTGCCCTTGCGGTAGTGGATGTAGTCCTGGTTCTCGACCCGCGCCAGCGGGAGCTCCTTCTTCTGCTCGCCGGCGCGGCCGATCAGGTACCGGTCCAGCTCGTAGGCGAGGAACTTCTGCATCTTCGCCGCGCCGTACTTCTGCTTCATCACCATCAGCGCCGAATACTGCGCGAGCGTCTCGGACAGCGCCGTCGCGCCCTGCACGTCGCCGCCGATGACCTGGTGCGCCCACCACTGGTGCGCAGCCTCGTGGGCCGTCACGTAGTACGGGTAGTCGATGTCGTCCTTCTCGCCTTCGCGCACCCGGGCGATGAAGCCGATCGCCTCGGAGAAGGGGATCGTATTGGGAAACGCCTGCGCGAAGGCCGCGTAGCGCGGGAACTCGAGGATACGGAACTGCCGGTGCTGGTAGGGCCCGAAGTTGCGCGAGAAGTAGTCGAGCGACGCCTTGGTCGCCGCGATCATCCGGTCCAGGTTGTATTCGTGCCCCGGCTGGTAATAGACCTCGATCGCGACGTCGTTCCAGCGGTCGCGCCGCACCGCATAGCGGGCCGACTGCACCGCGAAGAAATCGAGGATCGGGCTGTCCATCGCGTAGATGAAGTGATGGCGCCCGCCGTCGACCCATTCGCGCTCGAGGTAGCCGGGCGCGACCGCCCACTGGTCCTCGTCCGTGGTGACTTCGGTGCGAAACGTCACCCAGTCCGCGTCGTGGCTGATGTAGTTCTCGCCGAGGCCCACCGGATCGTCGCGTGGGCGCATCCGCTCCTTCGGCGCGAGCCCAAACTTGCGCCGGTCGCGGTCGGTGGAAAGCTCGCCGCGCTCGTCGTAGCCGATGACCGGCAGGATCGCGCGATTGTTGATGAAGCTGCCGTTGTAGACCACGTCCGTCGTCGAGCCGGTGTTGCGGAATCCCCGGGTCGGCCGCTCGAGGTCGAAGTCGAGCCGCGACGTCGCGCCGGGCGCAAGCGGCTGTGCGAGGCGGAAGCTGCGCAGGCCGATGCGGGCATCCGTCGCCAGCGGCGTGGCGCCGCCGGCGAAGTCGAGCCGATGGATCTCGAGCTGCTCCCCGGCGACGAAGAACAGGTGCACGTCGTGCACCGGGACGGCGTTGCGGTTGACGAGGTCGTAGTGACCGTGCATGCGCACGCGCTGCTCGCGCGGAAACAGGTCGATTTCCACGTCGACGCCCGTGATCCGCGGCTGCGGCACCGCCGCGAGCGGCTTGTACTGCTTCTCGAAATCGGCCGAGCGCCGCAGCATGTCGTTGGCCGTCAGGTAGGGGTTCTGCACGTTGGTGTTGTAGAAGATGAAGCCGCCCAGCGCGGCCATTGCCAGCGCGGCCGCACCCGCCGTGGCGAGGGTGGGCACGCGGAGCCGGGCACGCGCGATGCGCAGCCGCTCGCGCCAGCCGCTGCTCGTTCCGCGGGTCCAGAACAGGTAAGCCACCACCGCCAGCAGCAGCGCCCAGGCCGCGTAGTAGCCCTGGAACACCCGCAGCCGCAGCAGGAAGTGGCCGTAGCCGTTCATGTCCGAGTACGTGTACCCGACGCTGGCACCGTACTTGTAGAGGTTGTGCTCGAAGCCCAGCGGCTCGGCGAAGCCGATCGCCAGGTAGTACGCGACCATGATGAAGTGGCCGAGGTACTTCTGGTTGACGAGCGAGTGCACGAACACCGCCAGCACGCACACCAGCCAGTATGACGGCAAGTCGATGGTGAAGAGCTCCCGCAGGTAGAGCCCTAGCTCGTAGCGGTGATACCCCTTGGCGGTCTGGATCGCAATGCCGCAGGCGACCAGCAGTGCCTCCAGGAGCAGCGGCACGACCATCAGCGCCAGCAGCTTCGCGACCATCGGCAGCCAGGTCGGCGTGGGCAATGCGTCGTGGATCTGGTCGAAGCGGTGCTCGCGCTCGCGCCAGACCATCTCGCCGGCGTAGAAGGTGACGATGACGAGCATGAACACCCCGAACGTACCGGAGAGCAGCTCGAGCATCTGGTAGGTGACCGGCCAGGTGGTCGTGCCGTAAACGCTTCCGATCGTGGTGCTGGTGGCGACCAGGAACAGCACGCCCGACAGCGCGAAAACGCCGAAGTAAACGTTGCGCACCGTCTCGCGTAAGTACATCCAGGAGAGTCGCGGCAGCAGCTTCAAGCCGCGCACCGGCCCGGTCACGACGCGCGGCCCCGCCGGGGCCGGCGCGGCAACGCCGGCGTCCGGAGCCTCGGCGGCCGGCGTGCGCTTGCGCGAGCGGTCCATCGGGTGCGCAAAGCGGAAGCGCGCGTAGCAGAAACCTGCCACCAGCACCTCGATGCCGAGCCACAGCAGGCGATTCCACAACAGCAGGCCCTCGAAAGGGATCAGGCGCGCGTTGCGCTCGGCGATCGTCCAGTACTCCGTGAGCCGCGACGTCGCCAGCCCGCCGACGGGATCGAGCATCGCCGCGACGAACTTGTTGTCGATGTCGCGCAGCAGGCCCTGCGCCGCCAGGTACCCGACCAGGCAAATGACGCTTGCGAGGTACACGGGCAGCATGCGGCGCGACAGCGCGGCCAGGCAGAAGAACACGCCGCCGAGCGCCACCAGGTTCGGCAGCAGGATGGTGAAATAGGGCACGGCGTAGGCCGCGAGGCGCGTGGGCCCCAGCCGGTCCGGATCGAGGTTGGGCAGCAGCGTGCCGGCGAAGATGCCGAGGCTGATGCTCGTGAAGATCGCGAACAGCACCACCACCGCACCGAGGTAGCGCCCGCCGAGGTATTGCCATTTGGCCATCGGTGCGGTGAAGAAGAACGCCTCGGTGCGGTACTCGAAGTCCTGCTGCACCGCACGGCCGCTCACCGCGGCGATCACCGTGAGCCCGAACAGGCCCAGGAAGCCGATCGTCTGCGCGATGGCGTAGGGCGAGTTGATCCAGACCTTGCCGCTGCCGAACACGATGTTGGCGCTGCTGATCGCGCCGCCCGCGGCCGCGGTCCACGTCATGGCGACCGCGAAGAACACGGCGAAATAAACCCACGTGGAGATGCGCTTGGCGCGCGTGCGAAGCTCGAAGCCCGCGATGTCGAGGAGCCGTCCCACGGATCAGGCCGCCAGCGGCGCGCCGGCGCGCGAGGTGGCCGGCAGCCGGCCGCCGATCGTTGCGAAGTAGACGTCCTCCAGCGTGGGCTCGATGGGCACGAACGCTGCATCCGGCGGCGCGTCGGCGACGACGTTCACCAGCGTGCGGCCCGCCACGAGGCGCGTCGAGATCACCGGCAGCGCGGCCTTGATCGCGTCGAGCTCGGCGCGCGGGACCGCGCGCTGCCACACGTGTCCGTCGAGCGCCCGCGTGAGCCGCTGCGGCTCGCCGGCGAGCAGCACCTGGCCACGGTGGATGATCGCCATCCGCGCGCACAGGTCGGCGACGTCGGACACGATATGCGTCGACAGGATCACGATCACGTTCTCGCCGATCTCGGCGAGCAGATTGTGGAAGCGCACGCGCTCCTCCGGGTCGAGGCCGGCGGTGGGCTCGTCGACGATGATGAGCCGCGGACTGCCGAGCAGCGCCTGGGCGATGCCGAAGCGCTGGCGCATGCCGCCGGAAAATCCGCCGAGCGCCTTGCGCCGCACGTCGTGCAGGTTGACCTGGCGGAGCAGCGCCGCGACGGTCTCGTGGCGTTGCGCGCGGTCGCTCAATCCCTTCAGCCGTGCGAGGTGGTCGAGCAGGTCCTCGGCCGAGACCTTTGGGTAGACGCCGAAGTCCTGCGGCAGGTAGCCGAGCTGGCGGCGCACCGCGTCCTTGTCGCGCAACACATCGATGTCCCCGAGCGTCGCGGTGCCCGCGTCCGCGTCCTGGAGCGTCGCGAGGGTGCGCATGAGCGTCGACTTGCCCGCACCGTTGGGCCCGAGGAGCCCGAACATGCCGGTCGGCACGGTGAGCGAGACCCCGTCCAGCGCGCGCACGCCGTTGGGATAGGTCTTGGACAATCCGCGGATGACAAGTTCGAGCGGCATGGATGGAAACCGGTGGTCGGAAGAAGGACGCGCATTATCGTGCATCGTCGTTTGCCGGAGTTGCCGGCGCCGCGCCGGTGCGCACGCTGCGCGGGCTGCGCCTGCGGGTCCACAGCCCCGCCACGACCACCAATCCCAGCGCCGCGCCGATCGCCGGCAGGTCGCCGAACCGCACGAAGGGCGTCTCGCCCGTATACGGCGTCACGCGCGTCTCGAGCACGCCGCGCGTGAACCACGGCAGACGCGCACGCTCGTGGCCGTCCACGCCGACGACCGACGTCACGCCGGTGTTGGTGGCGCGCAGCATCGGGCGGCCGAGCTCGAGCGCGCGCATCGCGGCGATCTGGTTGTGCTGCCACGCCGCGATCGAGCGGCCGTACCACGCGTCGTTGGTCATGTTGACGAGGATGCCGGCTTCCCGCGCCGCTGCGATCAGCTCGCTGCCGAACGCATCCTCGTAGCAGATGTTCACCGCGACGCGCGTGCCCGCGATCGCGAACGGCGGCTGGTCGGCGTCCCCCGACGTCTGGTTGGCGAGCGGGATGGCGAGGATCTGGTCGAGCAGCGGGCCGATCAACGACTGAAGCGGAATCGATTCGCCGAACGGCACGAGGTGCCGCTTGCGGTATAGCCCGATGCCCGTCTCGGCCAGCGCGGCGACGGTGTTGTAGTAGCGCGGCTCGCGGTTTCCGGCAAGCGGCGGCTCCGCGGTGAAGAGGCCGAGCAGCACCGCCCCGTCGCGCGCGGCGGCGGCGCGCACGAGATCCACGATCACGGCGTCGGGGACCTGGCTCGCGAACATCGGGAACGCGCTCTCCGGCAGCACCACCAGACGTCCCTGCGCCTGCGCGACCAGGCCGGCGTACAGCGCGAAGGTGCGCTCGCGCAACGCGGGGTCGAACTTCTCTTCCTGCTGCACGTTTCCCTGCACCAGCGACACCGCCAGGGTCTCGCCGCCGGGCCGCACCCACGCGACGTGAGCGAACGCCGCGCCGGCTGCGCAAACGGCGGCCCCGGAGGCAACCGACTGAACGACGGTGCGCATACGCCCTCTGGCGAGCGCGTCGAACACCGCGGCGAGGCACGCGGCGAGCGCGGTGCAGGCCAGCGAGACCAGGAAGACGCCGCCAATCGGTGCATAGCCTGCGAGCACGTCGCCTGGCACCTGCGCGTAGCCCACCGCGAGCCAGGGGAAGCCGGTGAACACGTAGCCGCGCCCCCATTCGGCGGCGGTCCACGCGCCTGCATATGCCGCCAGTCGCCACGCGGTGCCGGCCGGCGCGCAGCGCACGGCCACCCACCCCGCCAGCGCCGGCCACAGCGACAGGTAGGCGCAGAAGCCGGCGGTCGCGATCACGCCGACCCACGGCGGCATGTCGCCGAACGCGGTGAGCGCAACGAACACCCACGACACGCCGGCGGCGAAGAGACCCGCGCCGAACGCGAAGCCGAGCCGGCCCGCCGCGCGCGCGGACGGCGCGCCGTTCCATAGCCAGAACAGGAGTGCGAGTGCGACGATGGGCAGCGCCGCGACGCCGAACGGCTCGAAGCCCAGCACCGACAGCGCCCCGGCGGCCGCCGCGAGCGCTGCACGGAGCGCGCGCGCGCCGCTCATGCGCCGCCGCTCATCGGGCCGGCGGGACCTCGGGCGGCGGCGAGACGCGCTCCACCTGCAGCGTGTGCAGGCGGCGGCTGTCCGCGCGCAACACGCGGAAGCGGAAGCCCTCGAGCGTGGTGGCCTCGCCCCGCTTGGGCAGCCGGCCGAAGGACTTGAGGACCAGCCCGCCGACCGTGTCGAAGTCCTCGTCCTCGAAGCGGGTGGCGAACTGCGCGTTGAAGTCGCCGATTTCCGTCTGCGCCTTCACGCGGAAGCGGCCGTTGGCCTCGGGGATGATGTTGTCCTCGCTCTCATCGAAGTCGTACTCGTCGTCGATGTCGCCGACGATTTGCTCCAGCACGTCCTCGATAGTGACCAGTCCCGACACCCCGCCGTATTCGTCCACCACGATCGCGATGTGGTTGCGGTTGGCGCGGAACTCGCGCAGCAGCACGTTGAGGCGCTTCGACTCGGGCACGAAGACGGCCGGCCGCAGGATCTCGCGCAGGTTGAACGCCTCCGGGTGCGCGTAATAGCCGAGGAGCTCCTTCGCGAGCAGGATGCCGGTGACGTCGTCCTTGCTCTCGCCGATGACGGGAAAGCGCGAATGCTTGGTCTCGACGATCAGCGGCAGGTAGTCGGCGGGTTCGTCGTCGAGCGACACGCAATCCATCTGCGCGCGCGGGATCATGATGTCGCGCACCGTCGTCTCCGACACCGACAGCACGCCCTCGATCATCGACAGCGCGTCCGCGTCGAGGAGGCGCCGCTCGAATGCCCCGCGCAGGAGCGCGACCAGCTCCTCGCGGTCCTCGGGCTCGCGAGTGAGCAACGCCGACAGGCGCTCGAGCAGGGACGGCTTGTCGTCGGTCTCGTCCATGTCAGCCGGGCGCTGCGGCAGCGACATGCGGATCGGGGTAGCCGAGGTGGGCGAGCAGGCCCGACTCGCGCGCTTCCATGCGCCGCGCCGCCGCGGCACGCTCGTGATCGTAGCCCTGCAGGTGCAGCATGCCGTGGATGACGAGATGGGCGCAGTGCGCCCGGAAGGAGCGCCTTGCGCGGGCTTCGCGCCGCACGACGGGCACGCATAGCACCACGTCGCCGGACAGCGTCACGTCACCATCGTACACGAAGGTCAGGACGTTGGTGGCGTAGTCCCGGCCGCGGTAGCGGGCGTTCAGCGCGCGGCCTTCGCGTGCGCCGACGAAGCGCAGCGTCACCGCCACGTCGCGCTCCAGCGTGGCGCACACCCACCGGCGCAGGGTCGCGCGGCGCGGCAGGTCGGCGTCGCGCGTGGCGACCTGCACGGCGAGCTCGAGCGCGGGCAAGGGGTCGCCTGGCCGGGCAGGTCAGGCACGCGGCGCGCCGCTCGCCGCGGTGCGCGCGAGGTCGGCGTCGTAGGCGTCGATGATTTTCTGCACCAGCGGATGGCGCACCACGTCGGCGCTCGTGAATTTCACGAAGCCGATGCCGCGCACCCCGCCGAGCACGCGATCGGCCTCGATCAGCCCGCTCTTCTGGCCGCGCGCGAGGTCGATCTGGGTGACGTCGCCGGTGATCACCGCCTTGGTGCCGAAGCCGATGCGCGTCAGGAACATCTTCATCTGCTCGGGCGTCGTGTTCTGCGCCTCGTCGAGGATGATGAACGAATGGTTGAGCGTGCGCCCGCGCATGTAGGCCAGCGGCGCGACCTCGATGGTGCTCCGCTCGAACAGCTTGGTGACCTTGTCGAAGCCCATCAGGTCGTACAGAGCATCGTAGAGCGGCCGCAGGTACGGGTCGACCTTTTGTGCGAGGTCGCCCGGCAGGAACCCCAACCGCTCGCCGGCCTCGACCGCGGGCCGGACGAGCACGATGCGCTTGCAGGCATCGCGCTCGAGCGCGTCGACCGCGCACGCGACCGCGAGATAGGTCTTGCCGGTGCCCGCGGGCCCGATGCCGAACGTGATGTCGTGTGTCGCGACGGCTTCGAGGTACGCGACCTGGTTCGGCGTGCGGCCGTGCAGGTCGGCGCGGCGGGTGCGCAGCAGCGGCTCGCTCGCGCTGCCGGCTGCAGCGCCTCCGGCTGGGGCGGTACGGGCGCCCGCCTCCACGAGGCCGAGCTGCACGTCGTCGATGGAGAGCGGCTGAGCCGCGGCCGCATACAGGCGGCGCAGGGCCTGCACGGCATGGGTCGCCGGGCCGGGCGACCCCGCCACGGCGAAGGACGTACCGCGGTGGGTGATGGAGACGTCGAGCGCCGCCTCGATCTGACGCAGGTTGGTGTCGAGCGGCCCGCACAGGTTCGCGAGCATCCGGTTGTCGTGCGGTGCGAGCTCGAGCAAGGCGGTGGTTCGCGCCCCGTCCGTGTGAGCCTCGGCGGCGGTGCGACCGCCGCGACGCGGCGCGGGGCCGGCCGCGACGCCCGCGCGCCGGGCGCGGGTGGGCTCCTCCGCAGAGCGCGAGCCCGCGACCTTCCGCCCGCCGATCCTCACGCGGCCTGGCGCACGAGCGGGGCCTTGAGCGCCTCGTCGATCATCGCAAACGCTTCGGCCACGTGCGCCCGGGCCTCGGGCGAATAGGCGGCGCGGTTCTGCGCGGCGGCGAGCTCCTGCCGCAGCGCGCGCGCATCGGCGCGCAGCGTGGCGCGCGCGTCCGCGGGCATCGAGCCGCTCGGGCGCAGCAGCGCGTTGGCGATGCGCAGCACGTGCTCGCGCTGCAGGTTGCGCCGGAACAGCGTGATGTCGCGCCCGGACTTGAGCTCGCTCCAGATCGCCGCGTGCAGGGTGCCGTACAGGTCGGCGACCTTGAGCGCGCGCTTCGGGTCGTCGGTCTTGGCCGCGTTGTTGAGCAGGCGCTGCGCGATCATCGGGCTCATCAGTGCGTCGAGCACGTTGCGCTGCATCGTGAGGAGCTGCTGGTCGACCGCGAAGTCGAGCGGTGGAATGGGCCGGCCGAGCTCCTCCGCATCGTCCATGTCGAAGATCGACACCGTCATCTTGCGCAGGAACGACGGCGGGAAGTTGAAGCTGTCGGCGGAGAAGATCTCGCCGGCGATGAGGTCGAGCGCCTGGCGCTGCTTGTCCGACTGGACGGGCTCGAACGGCTGGCGCCCGCTGCCGGCGTGATCGCGCAGGGTCGTCATGCCGCCGATGTAGCGCGCCGCGTACACGGCGCCCTGCCCGGCCTCGTTCAACCCGCGGGTGAAATTGCGGCGCAGGACCGAGTAGCTATCGCCGGGCTTGAGCTCCATCTTCTCGGTACGCAGCCACAGCTCGCGCACGAGCGCCAGGCGCTTCTTCGCGTAGGCCAGCGGGTCGGAGCCGAGGTCGCCCTGGTTGACCGCCGGGTCGACCGCGAAGAAGGCGACGTCCTCGTCGGTGGAATAGGCGAGGAGCGGCTCGCCGGAGCGCGCCGCGATCTTCTCGAGCTCGGCCGTCTCCTGCGCCGGCTCGATCGGGCGATAGCCGTATTCGACCGCCCAGTAGTCGTAGGGACCGAGCGTGGACATCGAGTACTCGCCCTGGCGCTCGCCTTTCAGCGAGATGTTCCACGGGTTGTATTCCATCACCGAGCCACCGATCCCGTTCTCTTTCGTGAACGCGGCGTCGGCGAGCTGCGCGTCGGTGTAGATGGTGGAGGCGCGGAAGTTGTGGCGCAGGCCGAGCGTGTGGCCCACCTCGTGCATCGTCACGTCCTTGAGGAACGCGTTGACGAAGCGGTCGATGTCGGGTCCGTCGGCGTCGAGCTCGCCGCGCGCCTCGAGCAGCGACATCCCGAACACCGCCTGCTGGGTGGCGAGGTCGTCGTAGGTGCAGTACGCGATCGAGCGGGCCTGCGAGGGCGTGGTGAGCTGCTCGGCGAGCGCGGTGGACTTGACGCCCCCGCCCGTGACGTATTCGCGTTTGATGTTGCGGACCACCCGCACGTTGTTGGCGTCGAACCCGATGTCGGCGTCGAGGATCTCGCCGGTGCGCGGGTCGACCACCGACGGGCCGATGGCGCCGTAGGCGGTCTTGGCTACGGTTTGCCACCGCACCGAGGCGTGGTGGATGTCCGAAGTGTCGAAGTCGGCATCGTCGGGCTGCACCTCGACCTTGATCGCGTCCTTGAAGCCGATGCGCTCGAACGCCTTGTTCCACTCGAGGATACCGTCGCCGATCGCCGCGCGGTACTTCACGGGGATGTTGCGGTCGAGCCAGAACACGATGGGATGCACGGGCTCGGACAGCGGCGCGGCGGCGTCCTTCTTCTCGAGGCGCCAGCGGTTGACGTAGCGCGTGACCGGCACGCGCGGCACGTCGCTCGTGAAGTCGAGACGGTCGGTCGTGAAGTAGCCGATGCGCTCGTCGGCGAGACGCACGGGCATGGGCGTTTCGGGGAGCCGCGCGAAGGTGTAGTGATAGCCGATGAACAGGCTGCGCACATCGGGCAGCGTGATGGGCGGCGTTGGGAGCGTGTTGGGGGCGGGGGGTGGCGGTGGCAGCACGAGCCGCGCGAGGGAGTAGTGTGCGCTCACCTCCACGGTCACGTTGTCGGGCGCCCCGGTGACTTTGCCGAATGACGAGTTGCGCGCGTCGAAGCCGTAGGGCTGGCGGTAGGTCCGCTCGAGCTGGCTTGCGGCCATCGGGATGTCGGCGAGCAGCAGGGCGTTCGCGTCGATCAGGAACGATTTGCGGGTGGGATGCGGCTGCGCCGCGATCGCCGCGGTGGCGAGCAGGCTATCCGAGAAGCCGGCCGCGACCGCGCGCGCCTCAGGCGAGCCTTCCTTGGCGGTGTACTTGGTGTTCTTCGCGATGAGCTGGATGTTCTGGCCCACCTTGTGGAACGTGACCACCTGCGCGACGCCGAACGGATAATTCATGGCCCCGCCGAAGATGCGGCCTTCGCCGATGCCCTGGTTGATGTTCGACTTGAAGAAGAGCGGCTGGTCGAGCTGCTCGGGCGCGACCTCGATCCAGAGTCGGTCTTCCTTCTGGTAGAGCCGGAGCAGGCCGTCGGTCTCCTTGGCGTCCTTCACTACGTCGGCGACCGGCTTATGCGACTGCGCGGCCGGCGCGGCGGCCGCCGCGGCGGCGGCGACGGCCGGCGCGCCTGGCGTGGGCGGCCGCGCGGCGCCGGGCGCCGCAGGAGCGGGAGGGGTCGCCGATGCGGCCGGCGTGGCCGCCTGCGCGGCAGCGTTCGCGGCCGCGGCGATGGTGGCGGCCTCGGTGGCCTTGCCGGTTTCGGCGCTGGAGGCGGTCATCGTGGCGCAGCCGGCCAGCGCCAGCGGAAGTGCGGCCGCGAGGCCGGCGATCAGTCGAAGACGAAAGGGAGCCATTGCAGGAATCTCCAGGATGCGGCGCTTGGAACGGATGGTTGTCATGGCCGTCAGGCCAGCGTGCCGCGCAGCGAGTGCGGCAGCGCGGCGGATACGGTAACGTCGACGTAGGTGCCGATCAGACCGGCATCGCCGGCGAAGTTCACGACCCGATTGTTGGCGGTGCGCGCAGCGAGCTCGCACGAGTCCTTGGCCGACGGCCCGGTCACGAGCACCCGCTGCCGCGAGCCGACCATTGCCTCGCTGAAGGCCCGGTACTGGACGTCGAGTTGCGCCTGCAGCCGGGCGAGGCGCGCCTGCTTCTCGGCCTGCGGCACCGGGTCGGGCAGCTCGGCGGCGGGCGTGCCGGGCCGGGGACTGTAGATGAAGCTGAACGCGCCGTCGAAGCCGACGGCCTCGACCAGCGCAAGAGTGGCGTCGAAGTCGGCCGCGCGCTCCGCCGGAAACCCGACGATGAAATCGGACGTGAGCGACAGGTCCGGCCGCGCCGCACGCAGCCTGCGCACGATCGACTTGTACTCGAGCGCCGTATAGCCGCGCTTCATTGCGGCCAGCACGCGGTCGGATCCCGACTGGACCGGCAGGTGCAGCTGGGGGGCGAGCTTCTCGATCCGGCCATGCGCGGCGATCAGCGCGGCCGACATCTCGAGCGGATGCGAGGTCGTGTATCGAATGCGCTCGATCCCGGGCACGTCGGCGACGTAGTCGAGCAGGGTGGCGAAGTCGGCGCATCCGCCGCCTGACAAGGGTCCGCGATAGCCGTTGACGTTCTGGCCGAGCAGCGTGACCTCGCGCACCCCCTGGTCGGCAAGGTCGGCGACCTCGGTGAGGACGCCGTCGAGCGGACGCGACACCTCCTCGCCACGCGTGTACGGCACCACGCAGAAGCTGCAATACTTGCTGCAGCCTTCCATCACCGAGATGAAGGCCGCGGCACCGTCGACGCGCGGTGGCGGCAGGTGGTCGAACTTCTCGATTTCGGGAAACGCGATGTCGACCTGCGCTTCGCCCGTCGCCCGGCGGGCGTTGATGAGCGCCGGAAGCCGATGCAGGGTCTGCGGCCCGAACACGATATCGACGTAGGGTGCGCGCGCCACGATGGCAGCGCCCTCCTGCGACGCCACGCAGCCGCCGACGCCAATCACGATCTCGGGCCGGGCGGCCTTCAGCGCGCGTACGCGGCCCAGGTCGTGGAACACGCGCTCCTGCGCCTTCTCGCGCACCGAGCAGGTGTTGAACAGGATGATGTCGGCGTCCTCGGGACGATCGGTGAGGATCGCGGCGTGGCTGGCGCCGAGCACGTCGGCCATGCGGGCCGAGTCGTACTCGTTCATCTGGCAGCCGAAAGTGCGGATGAAAAGCTTGGTGGTCACGATGGCGCCCCGGTGCCGGAGGTAGCCGGTGGGGGCGGTTTGCGGCCGCAAAGTATAACAACCGGGCGGGGCCCGGTAGTCCCCGTCGGGCCGCCTATGCCCCTTTTTGAAGACGCATCCCGGAATTACCGATGAATGGTGTCGCTGGGGGTCGACAGCCCCGGCTTTGCGGTTAAGATCGACGCTGCAGGTGTCTGCTTGGGCCCTCCGCGCAAGCAGGTGAAACGGGAATGCGGTGCGCGCGCGAATGCGCGCCATGCCGCGGCTGCCCCCGCAACGGTAGGCCGGTGCGGATCGCTCGACGCCCTCGCGCTCGCGAGGGCCGCCACTGTCCGGATGGACGGGAAGGCGGGCGATCAAGACCGGTGAGCCCGGAGACCGGCCTGCGCACGTGCCGCCACGGCGGCGCAAGTGAACCGTGGCGCGGGTGGCGCCGGCGTTCGTTGCCGGCGCACGCCTTCGGGCCCGGCTGCGGCGCATCGCTCCCACGCCTTCACACGAATCCGCTGCGCGGGGTTGCGCGGCCAGCCGTGGAGCCTGCCATGTCCGTTGTAACCATTTTGGCCGTACCGCGCGGCACGCCGTTGGCGGGTGCCCGCACTTTGCTGCTCGTGCTTCTCACGGCGGCCGGCGCGCCGGCCGCGCAAACCCCCGTGCCGCTCGACCCGCTCGTCGTGACGGCAACACGCTCGCCCCAACGGTTGACCAGCCTGCTCGCCGACGTGACCGTGATCGACGGCGACGAGCTGCGCCGCAGCGGGGTGCAGAGCCTCGCGGAGCTGCTGGCGCGGCAGCCGGGCGTGGAGGCGTTTGCGAGCGGCGGGCCGGCGTCGACCTCGGGCGTGTTCCTGCGCGGGGCGAACTCGGCGCAGACGCTGGTGCTCGTCGACGGGTTGCGCATTGCCTCGTCGACGGCCGGCGGCGCGGCGCTCGAGGCCATTCCGCTCGACCAGATCGACCACATCGAGATCCTGCGCGGGCCGTCGTCGAGCCTTTACGGCGCGGACGCGATCGGCGGCGTGATCCAGGTGTTCACGCGCCGCGCCGCCCTCGTCCCGCAGTCGAGCGGCTCCGCGGGCTACGGCAGCCATGGCACGTGGTCCGCCACGGCGGGTGTCTTCGGCGGCGCGGGCGCCGTGCGCGGCGGGCTGCAGATCGGCGCGCGGCGCAGCGAAGGCTTCAACGCCATCGTCGCGCCGTCGAACTTCGCCTACGACCCGGATCGCGACGGCTACCGGAACGAGGACGTCTCTGCCGAAGGCACCCTCGCGCTCAGCCCGGACCACGAGGTCACCGCGCGCTTCTTCAAGAGCCGCCTCGACGCCCGGTTCGACGCCGGCGATGCGTTCGACGATCGCACGATCACCACGCTGACCGCCTGGCAGGCCGGTGTGCGCGACCGCTTCTCGCCGGCGTGGCAATCGCGCGTCGCGGCCGGGGAGGGCACGGACGAATCCGTTTCGAAGACGGGCTTCGGCGTGGCGCCGTTCCGCACCGGCCAGCGCCAGTACTCATGGCAGAACGAGCTCCGCCTCGACAGCGCTCCGGTGGACAGCCACCTGACCGTCGCGCTCGAGCGGCGGGAGGAGCGGGTGGCGACGGATCCCGCGTTTGCGATCACTTCGCGCACGACCGATTCGGTGACCGCGGTGTACGGCGCGGCGGCCGGCGCGCACGCGCTGCAGGCGAACGTGCGCTACGACCACTCGAGCCAGTTCGGCGCGCGGACGACAGGCGCGGTGGCCTACGGCTACCGGATCGCCGACCCGTTGCGCGTCACGCTCGGCGCGGGAACTGCGTTCCGTGCGCCGACCTTCAACGATCTCTACTATCCCGGCTTCTCGAATCCGGACCTGCGTCCCGAGACGGCGCGCAACGTCGAGGCCGGCGCCTACTACGCATTCGCCGTGGCGGGCGCGCAGGTGGAGACCCACGTGGTCGCGTGGCGCAACCGCGTGCGCGACCTGATCGTGTTCCAGTGCGACGCCAACTTGGATTGCGCCCCCGCCAACGTCACCGATGCCACGCTGAAGGGGACGACTTTAAGTGTCGAGGCGACGCGCGGCGCAACCGCGCTGCGGGCGTCGCTGACGCTGCAGCAGCCGGAGGACGATGCGACCGGCCACCTCCTGCCCCGCCGCGCGCGCCGGCACGGCAACCTGCAGGCGCTGCAACCGGTGGGCAACGGCAATGTGGGGGTCGAGCTCGTGGCCGCCGCGCGCCGCTACGACGACGCCGAGAACCGCCGCCCGCTGGGCGGCTACGGTATCGTCAACCTGGCGGCCGAATGGCCGATCGCGCCGCACGTCGCGATCTTCGTGCGAGGCGACAACGTGCTCGACCGCCGCTACGAGCTCGCCGCGGATTACGCCACGGGCGGCGCGCGCGTCTTCGGCGGCGTGCGGTGGCAATTGTGAGGCGGCCAGGGCGCCTGCGACCTGCGCGAGCGGGGGCCGTGGCGTGCGGGCTGCTCGGGCTGGTGGCCGTCACGGCGACGGCGTCCGCGCTGGCCGGGCCGGTGCGCGCAATGGACGACGCCGGCGCGCAGGTGACGCTCGCCGCCCCGGCGCGGCGCATCGTGAGCCTTGCGCCTCACGCCACCGAGCTGCTCTTCGCGGCGGGCGCAGGGCCCTTCGTGGCCGCGGTGCTGAAGGGTTCCGACGCGCCGGCCGCCGCGCGCCGGCTGCCGCGCATCGGCGATGTCGCCGGCATCGACCTCGAGCGGATCGTCGCGCTCTCCCCGGATCTCGTCGTCACCTGGCCGTACACCACGCCCGGGCAGGTCGCGCTGCTCCGCGCGCGGGGCATCGCAATCTTCATGACCGACGCGCACGACGTCGCCGCCATCGCGCGCGACCTCGAGGCGCTCGGCACGCTCGCCGCCACGTCGCCGGTCGCCGGCCCGGTCGCGGACGGGTTGCGCGCGCGGGCTGCGGCGCTTGCGCAATCGCATCGGGACCGCCGCCCGGTGCGCGTGTTCTATCAGGTGGGCGCGGCGCCGCTCTACACCATCGGCGGGGGTCATCTCATCGACCGCGCGCTCGCCGACTGCGCCGGCGTGAACGTGTTCGCCGATTCGCCGCTCCCCGCGCCTCAGGTCGACGTCGAGGCGGTGCTCGCGCGGCAGCCCGAGGCGATCGTGGCGGCGACCGCCGGCGCCGTACGCCCGGGCTGGCTCGACGAATGGAGCCGCTGGGCCGCGCTGCCGGCCGTGCGGTGGAGCAACCTGTACGTCGTTGATGCCGACCTTTTGCATCGCGCAGGACCGCGTTTCGTGGACGGCATGGCGATGCTTTGCGACACGCTCGACCGGGCACGGGCGCGCCGGAGAGGATAATCGAGTCCCGCACCGAGCCCGAGCAGCCGGCACCCATGAGCAAGGCATTCACCAGCGAGGAGACGCCCGAGGACGATGACGAGCTGCCGGACGATCCGTTGCCGCTCCCCGCCGGCTCCCGGAACTACATGACGCCCGGCGGCTTCCATCGCCTGCGCGACGAGCTCGACGAGCTGGTGCAGAAGGAGCGGCCCGCGCTGGTCGCCACGGTCGCCTGGGCAGCCGGCAACGGGGACCGCTCCGAGAACGGGGACTACCTCTACGGGAAGAAGCGCCTGCGCGAGATCGACCGGCGCATCCGATTCCTGGTCCGGCGGCTCGATCGCGCGGAGGTCGTCGACCCCGCGTCGCGGCGCGACGGCGACGGCGACCGCGTGTACTTCGGCGCGACCGTCACGGTCAGCGATGCGAGCGGCGTCGAGCGCACCGTCAGCATCGTGGGCATCGACGAGATCGACACCGCGCGCGGCTACGTGAGCTGGATCTCGCCGATGGCGAAGGCGCTCCTCAAGGCGCGCGAAGGCGACCAGGTCACGGTGCGCACGCCGGCGGGGCCGGAAGCGCTCGATGTCGTGACGATCCGCTACGACCCGCTCGCCACCGGCGCCGCGGCGGGCGACGGCGCGACGAGCGGTGCCGCGCGCGGTTGACGCGCTGCGCGCGGCGCCCATATAGTGAACGGATGGACCCCGACCTCGCCGCGCTCGAGCACAAGCTCTCGACCCTGATCACGCACACGCATGGCCTGCGCGCGGCGAACGAATCGCTGCGCCGAGAGCTCGCGGTTGCGCACGAGCGCGGCCGGCAGCTGGCGTTGCGCATGGAGCAGGCGACCGCGCGCGTCGAGGCTCTGATCGCGCGACTCCGCGGGGAGTGACGGTCGCGCCACGATGACCACCGGCGAGCGCACCGACCGCACGATGAACGGCAAGGCGCCTCCGGCCGTCGAGCGCACGCTCATGCTCGACGTCGCGATCCTGGGCCGCGAGTTCAAGGTCGCGTGCAAGGAGACCGAGCGCGCCGAGCTGACCGAAGCCGTCGCGTTCCTCGACCGGCGCATGCGCGAGATCCGCGACACCGGCAAGGTGAGCGGCACGGACCGCATCGCGGTGATGGCCGCGCTCAACCTCGCGCACGAGCTGCTGCGCCTGCGGCGTGGCGAAAAGCCCGATGGCGCGGCCGGCGCGGCGCCGATTGACGGCGACTCGACGCAGCGTAGAATCCATGCGATGCAGTCGGCGATCGACCAGGCCATGGCCGGGCAGGACAAGCTGTTCTGATCGTCGTTCGACCGCATTCCGATCAATCCCCTGCGGTGTTCGAGTTCGGCCTTACACTCTTGGACCAATGCTCGCGTAGCGAGGTTGCCGAGCCAGTTGAACCGGTGTGCGTTCCCACGCGGAAGCGCCTAATGGTTCCGGCAGGCGGCCAGTCTTGAACCTCGGTTCAGGATGACGGTCGAGACGGCACAGGCGGGGGACCCTCAAGCGACGACGATGGCGCCTTCGTGGCGCCGTTTTCGTTCGAAGGCGGCCGCTTTCGAGCAGCACATGTCCGCCGGCAAGTTCCCCCTACCGATGGAAGCGATCGAGATCGCCGTGCCGGACGGCACCACCGTCTCGGGCTTGTGGTGCGGGCCTGCGAACGCGCGCTTCTGCATGGTCTTTGCGCACGGCGCCGGCGCGGGCATGCGCCATCCCTTCATGACGGCCGTCGCCGGGGCGCTCGGCGCTCGCGGCGTGGCCACGTTGCGCTTCCAGTTTCCGTTCATCGAGGCAGGCGGCCGCCGGCCCGACCCACCACCGGTCGCGCATGCCACCGTGCGCGCGGCGGTCGCCGCAGCGCGTGAGCTGGCGAAGCACCTGCCGCTGTTCGCGGCGGGCAAGTCGTTCGGAGGCCGCATGATGTCGCAGGCGCAGGCGGCGGTGCCGCTGCAGGGCGTTGCAGGCCTCGCGTTCCTGGGCTTTCCGCTGCACCCGCCGGGCAAACCTTCGACCGAGCGGGCGCGGCACCTGTCGGAGGTGCGCGTGCCGATGCTGTTTCTCCAGGGCACGCGCGACGAGCTCGCGGAGCTCGCGCTGCTCGAGCCCGTCGTCGACGCGCTCCGCCCCCGCGCGCGCCTGCACGTGATCGACGACGCGGATCATGCGTTCCATGTGCGCAAGCGATCCGGCGGCGACGACGCGGCGGCGTTGAACGGGATGATCGACGCGCTCGTCGGCTGGATGGCCGCCGCGGCCGCACCGCCTCCCGCTCCCCTCCCGGGGTTCAGGGACTGAGGTGCGCCGCGAGGAACGTCTCCATCGCGCCGTAGAACTCGAACTGGTTCTCCTCGTTGCGGAAGCCGTGCCCCTCGTTGTCCTTCACCATGTATTGCACGTCGACGCCGCGCTTCCGCAGCGCCTCGACCATCTGGTCGCTTTCCGCCTTGTTCACGCGCGGGTCGCGGGCGCCCTGGGCAACGAATAGCGGCGTCCGGATCGATTGCGCGTTCAGCACCGGCGAGGTGGCCCGCATCCGCTCGACGTCCTTCTCCGGGTTGCCCACCATGTCGTAGAACTTCGGCAGCACGGGCTTCCAGTACGGCGGAATCGTGTTCATGAAGGTGAACAGGTTGGCGACGCCAACGTAGTCGACCGCCGCGGCGTACAGGTCCGGCGTGAAGGCGACCCCGGCGAGCGTCGCGTAGCCGCCGTAGCTGCCGCCGTAGATGCCGATGCGCTTCGGATCGGCGATCTTCCGGTCGATGAGCCATCGCACGCCATCGGTGATGTCGTCCTGCATGGTGAGGCCCCATTGCCCGAAGCTCGCCTCCCAGTACTTGCGCCCGTAGCCGGTGGAGCCGCGAAAGTTCATCTGCAGCACGCAGTAGCCGCGGTTGGCCAGGAACTGCACCTCCGGGTTGAAGCCCCAGGAGTCGCGCGCCCATGGTCCGCCGTGCGGATTGACGATGCAGGGCAGGTCGTGCGGAGGACGGCCGACCGGCAGCGTGAGGTACGCGTTGATCGCAAGGCCGTCCCGGCTTGCGTAGCGCACGGGTTGCATCGGCGCCATTGCCGCTTCCGGAATCTTCGGATTGATGTCCGCCAGCTTCGACAGCGTGCTCTCGCTGGCGTCGTAGATATAGCGCGCGCCCTCGGTGCGGTCGTTCGCGGCCGCCACGATGAACTTGTCCTCGGCCCGGTTCGCATCCTGCAGGCGGATCTCCATGTCCGGCAGCTTCGCCTGCAGCCGCGCGAACAGGCGCTCGCGCTGCGGGTCGAAGAAGCGCCGGCGCAGCTTCTCTTCCTGGTAGTCGACGCGCGTGAGCCGCTTCCGCGCGCGCGACCAGTCCGCCGAGTCCACGTCCACGTCGTCGGGCACGAACAGCACCTCCTCGACGTCGGGCTTGCGTGGATCGATCAGCACCAGCGCGGCCTTGTCGCGGCCGCGATTGCTGATGGCGTACAGCTTGCGATTGTCGGCAGTGAAGAACGCGGGCGAGACGGTGGTCCTGTAGTCGGTGGTGATGATGGGCGTGAAGGTGCCACGCTCCGTGTCGCGGTACAGCAGGATCGAATCGAGGCCCTGCGTCTTCAACGCCACGCGCACGCGGCCGGCATGATCCGTCTTCCATCCCACGATATCGCCTGGATTGCTCGCCACGAGCGTTTCCGCGCCGGTCCGCAGGTCGATCCGGAAGACGTCGAACACTTCCGGGTTGCGCCGGTTGTGGCTTACCAGGATGTGGTTGGCATCCTCGGGCAGGTCGTCCTCGATGCTGGCGCGCAGCTTGTCGACGGGCGTCAGGTCCGACACCTTCCCCGATTTGACGTCCACAGACAACACGTGGAAGTTCTCGTCGCCGCCGAAATCCTTGACGTAGAGGATACGGTCGCTGCCCTTCCACCAGTACAGGTTGATGTCGCGCTCGGTCTCGCTCGTCAACTTGCGCGGCGCGCCGACCGGCTTGCTGCCTTCGAGCGGCTGCACGAAGATATTGAGACGCCGGTTGCCGCTGCCCTCGGCCACCGGCTGCATGAAGCCGAGCGTGCGGCCGTCCGCGCTCAAGCGAAAGTACGCCTGCTCCGCATTGCTGAAGAAGGCGCGGATGGGGAACTGGGGCGGTATCGGCGTGTCCTGCGCGAGTGCGGCAGGGGCGGCCGCGACCGCGGCCAGCGCGACCACGGCGCGGTACATTCACGTGACAGACAACGCTCGAGGTGGGCCATCGCGGGCTCCTCGCCGGATCGAAGCGCGTAGTTTATCCGGTCGCCGGACGGGGCGACTCCACCGATGGGAAGCCGAATGAACTACTGGCTGATGAAATCCGAGCCTGACGAATTCTCGATCGACGATCTCGTGGCGGCGCGCGGGCAGACCACGCCGTGGGTTGGGGTGCGCAACTACCAGGCGCGCAACTACATGCGCGACGGCATGCGCCTGCGCGACCGGGCGTTCTTCTACCACTCGAGCTGTCCCGAGCCGGGCATCGCGGGCATCGTCGAGATCGCAGCGCTGGCCTATCCCGACGCCACGCAATTCGACCCGAAGAGCGCCTACTTCGACCCGAAGGCGACCCAGGAGGCGCCACGCTGGCTGCATGTCGATGTGAAGCTCGTGCGCAAGACGCGTCTCGTGGGACTGCCGGAGCTGCGCAGCACGCGCGGCCTCGATCGAATGGTGACGCTGCAGCGCGGCAACCGGCTGTCGATCACCCCCGTGACGCCGGGCGAATGGAAGATCGTGGAGAAACTGGCCGGCGCGTGACGGCGCGCCCGGGGGCGTCGAGCTAGTCCAGGAAGGCGCAGTGCTCGTTGACGTGCGCGGCGAGGTCGAGCGAGTGCTGGCGCACCAGCCGCTCGGCGAGCTCCGTATCGCGCTGCTCGAGCGCCTCGATGATGCGCATGTGGTCGACGATCGAGCGCGCCGCGCGGTCGCTCTGCGCGATGGTCAGCCGGCGGATCGCGCGCACGTGGATGAACAGGTTCTCGATGGTCTTGCCCATCAGGTGCGAGCCGGACAGCCGGATGATCGCCTGGTGGAACGCGATGTTCGCATCGGAGTACTCGTCGATATGCTCGGCCGGCGTCGCGTTGCGGAATTCGTCGAACATGGTGCGCAGCTCGGCGATCTCGGCGTCGGACGCGTTCACCGTCGCCAGTCGCGCCGCCATGCTCTCCAGCGCCGCCCACATCTCGATCATCTCGACGATCTGCTTCTTGGTCTTGCGCACGATGTACACGCCGCGGCGCGGCGACGTGCGCAGGAAGCCCTCCTGCTCGAGCAGGGTCATCGCCTCGCGGATCGGGGTGCGCGACACGCCAAGCGACCGGGAGAGCTGGCGCTCGTCGAGCCGGATCTCCTGCGGCTGGGAGTAGATGTCGGCCTGCATGATCGCCTGCTTGAGCGCGGCGTAGGCCTGGTCGCGGAAGCTGACGTTCGTGTTAAGCGGCTGTAGCACGAGCGCGGGCGCGCTCTCCTGCGACTGCGCGCTGGCGGGTGCAGGCGGCTTGCGGAGCGGCGTGATGGGCATCGGCATGTGGAAGGCGGCGCCGGGATCGGGCCGGCGCGCGATCGGCGTTGACGACGCGTGGTATATCACATACCTTATCGTGCATACACCCGATGGACGGATTTCCCGCGCAAGCGAGGACGAGGCCGCGTCGGACCTGCTCGGAGGAGCCGATCTTCTCGCGCGATTGGTCCGCGCGATTGGTCCGCGCGATTGGTCCGCGCGATTGGTCCGCGCGATTGTCCCGCGCGATTGTCCCGCGCGATTGTCCCGCGCGATTGTCCCGCGCGATTGT
>JBBSEG010000002.1:0-188644 GCA_038239945.1 Burkholderiales bacterium | reverse complement strand
GCTACACCGTCGGGGTCGCCTTCACCGGGACCAACGCCCAGGGCGATCTCTACACGAATCGCTTCGGCCGCGACATCTCCGACCACCAATTCGTCGCCTTCTTGCAAAAGACGTTCTGAAACGTCACGGACGCGCGGCCGGGCCGTTGCCCGATGCCGCTCGCCGAATGGGGAAACCATGAAACTCGTCACCGCCATCATCAAGCCGTTCAAGCTCGACGAGGTCCGCGAGGCCCTCTCGGCGATCGGCGTGCAGGGCATCACCGTCACGGAGGTCAAGGGGTTCGGCCGGCAGAAAGGCCACACCGAGCTCTACCGGGGCGCGGAGTACGTCGTCGACTTCCTGCCCAAGGTCAAGATCGAAGCCGCGATCAAGGACGACATGCTGGAACGGGTGATCGAAGCCGTCGAGAAGGCCGCGAACACCGGCAAGATCGGCGACGGCAAGATCTTCGTCTTCGACCTCATGCAGGTCGTGCGCATCCGCACCGGTGAGACCGGCGCGGACGCGCTGTAAGGGAGCCCCCATGAAAAGACTCTTGCTGCTCATCGCCCTTGCCGGCGCTTGCGGACTGGCCGTACCGGTCGCCGCGCAGGACAAGGCGCCGGCTGCGACTGCGCCGGCTGCTGCCGCGCCGGCCGCTGCACCCGGCGCTGCACCCGCCGCCGCGCCCGCGGTTGCGGCACCCGACGCTGCGGCCACCGCCGCGCCCGCGGCCACCGCGGCACCCGCGCCGACCCCCAACAAGGGTGACGTCGCGTGGATGCTGATCTCCACCGCGCTCGTGCTGATGATGAGCGTGCCCGCGCTGGCGCTGTTCTACGGCGGGATGGTCCGCTCGAAGAACATGTTGTCGGTGCTGATGCAGGTGTTCGTGGTGTTCTCGCTGATCTCTGTGCTGTGGTGCGTATACGGCTATAGCCTCGCGTTCACCGAGGGCAACGCGTTCTTCGGCGGCTTCGACCGGCTGTTCCTGAAAGGCACGTTCGACTCCGCCAAGGGCGAGTTCTCGACCGCCGCGACGTTCTCCAAGAACACGCCGCTGCCCGAGCTCGTCTACGTCGCGTTCCAGGCGACGTTCGCGGCCATCACCGTGTGCCTGGTCCTCGGCGCGTTCGCCGAGCGCATCAAGTTCTCGGCGGTGCTGCTGTTCGCAGTGCTCTGGTTCACGTTCGCATACGCGCCGATCGCGCACATGGTCTGGTTCTGGCCGGGTCCGGATGCGTACACGGCCGCCAGCGTCGTCGACGCGACCAACGCGAAGGCGGGGTGGATCTGGCAGATGGGCGCGCTCGACTTCGCCGGGGGGACGGTGGTGCACATCAACGCCGGTGTCGCCGGCCTGGTGGGCGCCGTGCTGATCGGCAAGCGCGTGGGTTACGGCAAGGAGTCGATGGCGCCGCACAACCTGCCTATGACGATGATCGGCGCCTCGCTCCTGTGGACGGGCTGGTTCGGCTTCAACGCGGGCTCCGCGCTGGAGGCGAACAACTCGGCGGCGCTGGCGTTCATCAACACCTACCTCGCCACGGCGTGCGCGGTGCTGTCGTGGACCTTCGGCGAGTGGATGATCAAGGGCAAGCCGTCCATGCTGGGTGCAGCCTCCGGCGCGGTGGCGGGGCTCGTGGCGATCACGCCGGCCGCCGGCAACGTCGGCATTCCCGGCGCGTTCGTGATCGGTCTCGCGGCCGGCCTCGTGTGCCTTTGGGGCGTCAACGGGCTCAAGCGCATCCTCGGCGTCGACGACACGCTCGACGTGTTCGGCGTGCACGCGGTGGGCGGCATCCTGGGCGCGCTGCTCACCGGCATCTTCGTTTCGCCCGACCTGGGCGGCCCGAGCATCGTGTCCGACTGGGTGACGGGGAAGACCGAGTACCCGGGCTATCTCGCCCAGCTGTGGATCCAGGCGAAGGCGGTCGGCATCACGATCGTCTGGACCGGCGTGGTGGCATTCATCAGCTTCAAGATCGTCGACCTGGTGATCGGCCTGCGTGTTCCGGAAGAGGACGAGCGCGAAGGGCTGGACATCTCGTCGCACGGCGAATCGGCGTACCGGATGTAGCGCCCGCCGGCATCGTTCCCGCGCGCGGGTGTTCGCCCAACGCCTGCGCGCGAGAACCGGGGACCTCCTCCCCGGCAGTTTCTCCTCAGTGGCTCTTGCGGCGCCGACTAACCCTCGGCGCCTTTTTTTGCGCCGGCGCGCCGCGCTCGCAGCGACCCTGCGCGTTTGTATAATCGACGCATCGTCCATCGCCATCGCCCGCCGTGCATCCGCGCACCGGCCCCGCATTTGATCGATCCCGCGTATTGCCAGCTTCTCGCGCGCTACAACCGCTGGATGAACGAGCGGCTCTACGCAATCGCGGGCGCCCTGCCGGAGGAGGAGCGTACGCGCGAGCGCGGCGCGTTCTTCGGCTCGATCCACGGCACGCTGTGCCATGTCCTGTGGGGCGACCGCATCTGGCTCGCGCGCTTCGTCGCCCGGCCCTACGACGTGCCGGGCTACGGGGCGAACCTCTACCCGGACTTTGGCGAGCTCGCCCGCGAGCGCGAGCACACCGACACGCAGATCCTGAACTGGGCCGGACGCGTGACCGACGAGTGGCTCGCGGCGCCGCTGCGCTATACGCGCAAGGCCGACGGCATGAGCATCCGGCTCGCCGCCTGGGTGGCCGCCACGCATTTCTTCAACCACGCGACGCATCATCGCGGCCAGGTGACGACCTTGCTCAAGCAGGCGGGCGTCGACCCGGGCGTGACGGACCTGCCGTGGATGCCGGGCGTGACCGCGGCGGGCGAGCCAGGCCGCGACTAGCGCTTTCGCGCTTCGAGTCAGCCGGCGCGGACCTTCCGCTTTGCCCGAGGATGCGCGGCGTCATACACCTTCGCCAGCGCCTGGAAGTCGAGGTGCGTGTAAACCTGCGTGCTCGCGATCGACGCGTGGCCGAGCATCTCCTGCACGGCGCGCAGGTCGCCGGACGATTGCAGCACGTGCGAGGCGAACGAGTGCCGCAGCATGTGCGGATGGACATGCCGGCCAAGGCCCTGGCGGCGCGCCCATCCCGCGAAGCGCAGCTGGATGGCGCGCGGGCCGAGCCGCGCGCCGCGCTGCCCGACGAAGAGCGCGGCTTCGCCCGCGGCCGCCATCGCGCCACGCGCCACGAGCCAGTCCGCGAGCGCCACGCGCGCCGCTTGGCCCACGGGCACCACGCGCTCCTTGCCGCCCTTGCCGAGCACGCGCACTTCGCCGCTGGCAAGGTCGAGCGTGGCGGCATCGAGCGATGCCAGCTCGGAGAGGCGCAGTCCGGACGAGTAGGCAAGCTCGACGAGCGCGCGATCGCGCACGGTCGCCGGATCGTCGCCCGCGAGCGTGACGAGCCGCGCGGCCTCGTCGGGCGACAGCCCGGAGGGCAGCCGGCGTGCGGACTTCGGCGCGCGCAGGCCGGCGCACGGATCGTCGCGCGCCGCGGGGTGGCGCTCCCACACGAAGCGATAGAAAGCGCGCCACGCCGACAGCATGCGCGCGAGGCTGCGCCCCGACAGGCCGCCAGCATGCAGGCGGCCGAGGCAGCGCGACACCGCGGCGCGGTCGAGCGCAGGCAGCGGCGTGGCACCGGCGAGTCGGGCGAGCGCCTCGACGTCGCGAATGTACGCGGCGCGCGTCGTCGCCGGCCGCCCGAGCAGATGGTCGCGGTACGCGGCGACGAGCGCCTCGTTCGCAAGCGACGCGTCGGACGGCGGCGGGTCCGGCTTGCGGGTGGGCATCGCCAGCCGGCGGCGCGCCTAGATCGCCGGCAGGAATCGCGCGGCGGCCACGCTGGATAATTCGGCCAGGCGCGTGAGATAGAGCGTGCCCATGCCCGGGTGGAAACGCGTGCCGTCGGCACTCCCCAGCGCCAGCAGCCCGAACGTCTGCGCGGTGCGCAGCGGCAGGTACGCGAAGGAGGCAAGCGTGTCGCCGGCCTCGAACCACTCGCGCGTCTCGAACGCCGCAGCGGAGCCGCAGTACGGTGCGCCGAGGTGCTCGGCGTATTGCCGCACCTCGGATGACGTAGCCGCCAGCTCGGGCAGGTACGACTGCTCGGGCACGCGGCCCCACAGGCGCGCCGCGACCGCAGGCACGTCGAAGTCTTCCTTCAGGCTGTGGTCGAGCACCGCGAGCGTGGTCTCGAGGTCGGGGGCCGCGAACAGCGCCAGCGTGGCGCGATGCAGCTTCTCGCCGGTGGCATCGTTCTCGGTGCCGAAGCGGATCAGCTCGCGCAGCTTGCTCTCGATCTCGTGGTTCTTCTCGCGCAGCGCGAGGATCTGCCGCTCGGCCAGCGGGATCGCATGGCCGCCGTGCGGATGCGGCACGACGATATCGGCAACGACGTCCGCGTGCTCGGCGAAAAAGTCGGGATGCTGTCTCAGGTAATCGGCGACGGCACTCGCGTCCATGCGCGGTCGAATCCTTGGTTGTCAGGCGTTGCCGGCGCTCAAGCGGCCGGGATCTTCCAGCTTCCCTCGAATACGGTCGCGGCAGGACCGGTCATCAGCACCGCCGCGCCCGGTCCGTCCCATTCGATCGCCAGCGCGCCGCCGCGCGTCGCTACGCGGACCTGCCGGTCGAGCAGGCCCCGGCGAATGCCCGCGACCACGGCGGCACAGGCACCGGTTCCGCACGCGGGCGTCTCGCCGGCCCCGCGCTCCCATACGCGCAGCCGAATGTTAGCGCGATCGACCACGCTCATGTAGCCCACATTCACGCGAGCGGGAAAGCGCGGGTGGCGCTCGATGCGCGGACCTTCGCGACTCACGGGCGCGCGATCGACGTCGTCGACGACCTGCACCGCGTGCGGGTTGCCCATCGACACGGCGGAGATCGTGAGCGTCACCCCGTCGAGGTCGAGCGGCTCGGTGGCTGCGCCCGTGCCGCCGACGAGCGGGATGGCTTCGGGCGCGAACTGCGGGACACCCATGTCGACCGTCACGCTCCCGTCGTCCTGCAATGCCGGCCGGATCAGGCCGGCGGCGGTCTCGACTGCAAGCGTGCGCGCCGCCGACAGGCCGTGCTCCCGCACGAACACCACGAAGCAGCGCGCGCCGTTGCCGCACTGCTCGACCTCGCCGCCGTCGGCGTTGAAGATCCGGTACCGGAAATCGGCGTCGGCCCGCCGCGGCCGCTCGACCACCAGCACCTGGTCACAGCCGACGCCGAAGCGACGATCGGCGAGGGCGCGGATCAGACCGGGCGTCAGCGTGAACGGCGTGCGGGTGGCATCGACGACGACGAAGTCGTTGCCGAGGCCCTGCATCTTGGTGAACGCGAGCTCGCTCAAGGCGCGCCGCGGCTCGGACGCGAGCCTAATTCGCCGCTGCGCCGGAACGGCGCGCGCAACCCGCCCGCCAGCCGCGCCGTGCCTTCGATCGAATAGCGCAACGCGGGCGACGCAGTGCTCGGTGCGCCGGCCGTGCCGAGCCGCCGCATGGCACTCGCGACGGCGCGCAGTATGGCATCCATGCCCGAGCGCGCCGCGATCTCGGCCGATGCGGTTCCGTTGGCTGGCACCGACACGGGCGCAACCAGCTGTGCTGTTGCGACCGGTTCGTCCTCGATGGACAGGGTCGCCTCGATCGAGTCGACCGTGATCGCCCGCGCATTGGGATTGTCGAGCGTGACGGCGGCGACGAAGTACGCGTTGAACGATTCGATCCGGTCGAGGCGCACCGCCACCACGTTCACCGTCGGCCGCATCAGGCCGGCGCCGAACGTCGCGCAGCCGGCGAGCGCGGCGAGTCCGAGCGCCATCGCCGCCTGCGCCAAACGGGTGGGCGCGATCATCCCGACACTCCCGCGGGATGGCCGAGGAAGTCGAAGCTGCTCATGGTCGGCGGGGTTGGCCGTCCAATGCCCGAGCCGCAGGGCGTCATTGAGATGAGCGCACTTGCATTCCTGTGGAAACCCGGAGGAAGATTACACGGCGGTGCCTCTGCGGCCGAGGATACTCGCCGCCGTGTTCGATCGCAGGGGGCATTGCCTCGATCGCCGGGCGTCAAGGCCGATAAGGCAACCGCCGTATCACGACACGGAGGGGCTCATGGGCGTGGGACCACTTGGGACTGGCTCCAACTCCCCTGTATCGGATCCTGGGACCCTCACCCGGGGAGCGTCACCGTATCCGGGGCCTGTGTGCCAGGCCACGCATCCGAACAACATCTTGTCCGTTCGGCAGTGGGCACGCGACGTCGCCGCGCTGTGCGGTGAAGCCGAGCTCGCCATCGAGTCCATGCAATCGGGATTGCCAGGGCTCTCGGAAGCAGATCGGGCGAATGCTCAGGACGACATCGATCGCGCCAACGTGGATATGCGAACCATGGTTTGCCGATTCAACAATGTATGCGACGGCCTGGACCGTGATTCCGAGGCTTTCGCCCGTAGCTATGACCATTTCGAATCGGTAGTCGTGGTCTTGCACCTGGGAAACGACAGGATCAACGCAGGACGTGCCCTGGGACCACGTGGCGTTGCGCGCGAAGTCCTGCAGATGTTGGAGATGCTGCAGGGCAAGCTCGATGAGGAGGCATTGAAAGCGGCGAAGGATCTCGTGAACGAGCTCGAGGAGTTGAGGAGGCTGCTCGAGCGTGCCAAGTCCAATGTCAAGCAAGCACAGGCTCAAGTTGCAATCAACGCCGCCCTCTTCGCGGTCTTCAAGACCCTGGAAGCTGCAGTACCCGCCGTCACCGCAATGGAAATTGCATTCAGATGTGCCGCGTTCACGCTTTCGGTCATGTCCGTTGACCGCATGCTCGGCCCGGGATCCGACCCTTGGGCCGATTTGGACGTTGCGGCGGGCGGACTCCTCGAGGCCCTTCCCGAAACGGTATGCCGTGCGTTGACGCACCACCGCAAGCAGCTTGCCGGCAGGCTGTCGGCGCTCGGCACCTTGGTGTTCGACGTGAAGGAGGTACTGGAGGCACAACACATTGTCGAGGAAATCAAGAACGATCTCGAGCGCGCCGGAAAACACCTCGACCGGTTGAACGACTGGATAGCCAAGAATCGTTGGAGGCTTCCGCTGCTGCGGAGCGCCGTCCGAAAGCTGGAGGAGACCTGGCCCGCGCTCGTCTCGCATGCGACCGAGGTGAACGAAAACTATTGGTACTACAAGAACCGTCTGACCGCGCCGTGAATCGATCCCGCCGACGCGAAGTCACGCATCGAGCTCAGACGTTGAAGCGGAAGTGCACCACGTCGCCGTCCTGCACGACGTAGTCCTTCCCTTCGAGGCGCATGCGGCCCGCCTCCCGCGCGCCCTGCTCGCCCTTGCCGCGCAGGTAGTCGTCGTACGCGATCACCTCGGCGCGAATGAAGCCGCGCTCGAAGTCGGTGTGGATGACCGCGGCGGCCTGCGGCGCAGTGGCGCCCACGGCCACCGTCCACGCGCGCACTTCCTTGTCGCCGGCCGTGAAATACGTCTGCAGTCCAAGCAACCCGTATGCGGCGCGGATCAGCCGGTCAAGCCCGGGCTCGGTCATGCCCATGTCGGCGAGGAAGAGCGCCTTGTCCTCGACCTCGAGGTCGGCGATCTGCGCCTCCAACGCGGCGGAGATCGCGACGACGGGCGCGCCTTCGCCAGCGGCCCGCGCCCGCACGCGCTCGAGCAGCGGATTATCCGTGAAGCCATGCTCCGCGACGTTGGCCACGTACATGGCGGGCTTCATCGTCAGCAGGAAGAAGGGCTTCAGCAGCGCCTTCTCCTCCGGGTACAGGTCCACCGTGCGCGCCGGGCGCGCCTGGTCGAGAGCCGCGCGCACCTTGGCAAGCACGGCGACCGTGCGCTGCGCCTCCTTGTCGCCGCCGCTGCGCGCCACCTTCTCGACCTTCGCCATCTGCTTCTCGACGGCCGCCAGGTCGGCCAGGGCGAGCTCGGTATCGATGGTCTCGATGTCGTCGACCGGATCGACCCTGCCGCTCACATGGACGACGTTCGGGTCCTCGAAGCAGCGCACGACATGGGCGATGGCATCGGTCTCGCGGATGTTCGCGAGGAACTGGTTGCCAAGGCCTTCGCCTTTGGACGCGCCGGCGACCAGGCCGGCGATGTCAACGAACTCGACGGTGGCAGGAATCACTTTCTGCGGGCGCGCGATCGCGGCCAGCCCGGCGAGGCGCGCATCGGGCACCTCGACGATGCCGACGTTCGGCTCGATGGTGCAGAAAGGGTAGTTCTCGGCCGCAATGCCGGCCTTGGTCAGCGCATTGAAGAGCGTCGACTTGCCGACGTTGGGCAAGCCGACGATGCCGCACTTCACGCTCATGGATTCGCGTCCTTCGCTTCGACCGGGCGGGTATGCAAGGCGTGCATGGCGCGCTCCATCTCACCCCGCGCGATCGAGGGCCAAGCGGCGAGGCCGCGGTCGAGCGCCCCGTCGATCGCGCGCCGCTCCTCCGCTGGCGGCGGCCGCAGGACGTAGTCGACCACCGGCTGCAGGGGCCACGCCGAGTCGCGCGGATGGCCGATCCCAAGACGCAGGCGCCAGAAATCGGGCACGCCGAGCTGCGCCTGGATGTCGCGCAGTCCATTGTGACCGGCGTGACCGCCGCCCTGCTTCAGCTTCGCGTCGCCGGGCTTCAGGTCGAGCTCGTCGTGCACGACCAGGATCTCATCCGGGGCCAGGTCGTAGAAGCGTGCGAGCGCTGCGACCGAGCGGCCGGAAAGGTTCATGTAAGTGAGGGGCTTGACGATGCGCACCTCGCCGCCGCGCGCGCACTCGCCCGCAAAACGCGGCTCGTGGCCGAACCCGGCACCGAGCTCCGCGGCCAGGCGGTCGGCGAACCAGAAGCCCGCGTTGTGCCGAGTCGCAGCGTGCTCGCGGCCTGGATTGCCGAGGCCCGCGACGAGACGGATGGGCGCGTGATCGGGCATCGGACCGGAAGCCATGACGGGACTGCGCGCCGCAGCGCGGCCGCATGCAGGACCGGCGCGGCACCCGCCGCGCGGCCGCCGGTCCTCGACGCAGCGCTTACTTCTTCTTGTCGTCCTTCTTGTCCGCGCCCTTCGCGTCGCCACCCTTCGCGGCCTTGGTGTCGCCGCCCTTGGCCGGCTTGACGTCTGCGGCCTTGGCCGGCTTGGCGTCGCCAGCCTTCGCGTCGGCTGCAGGCGCCGCTGCGGCCGCCTCGCCTTCCGCGGCAGCCGCGGTCTCGGCCTCGATGGCCGCCTTGGGCACGACGGCGGTCGCGACTACCGGATCCTTGCCAAGCCTCGTGACGGCCGTGACGCCCTCCGGAAGCTTGAGCGCGGACAGGTGCAGCGAGTGACCGGTGTCGAGCGCGGACAGATCGACCTCGATGAACTCCGGCAGGTCGCCCGGCAGGCAGGCGATGTCGAGCTCAGCCAACACGTGCGAGATCACCGCGGCGTGCAACGTGACCGCCGGGGAGACGTCCGCGTTGACGAAGTGCAGCGGCACCTTCATGTGGATCCGGCGAGACGGGTCGACGCGCTGGAAGTCGATGTGCAGCACCTCGTGGCGGAATGGATGCATCTGCACGTCCCGCAACAGGACCTGCGAAGCACCGCCGTCGAGCTTCATCGACAGGATCGACGAATGAAACGCCTCGTTGCGAAGTGCGTGGATGAGCGCGTTGTGGTCGAGCTCGATGGGCGTGGGCGCAACGGTGCCGCCGTAGACGACGCCCGGCGCCTTGCCGGTGCGGCGCAGGCGGCGCATGGCGCCGCGGCCTTCCGTGCCACGGGGAAATGCGGTGAATTCGATGCTGGCCATGGTGGCGACTCCTGCGCGCTCAGGCGCGGTTGGTCTGCGGCCTTCCGGGTGTGCCGGTCGTCCGCGGCGGCGGTGGTCCCGCGCGGAGCCCGAACGTCCGGGTGGAGCGGGAAAGCCTTGAACTATAACATGAAAGGCCCGACCAGCGTAAGTGCCCCGGGGACCCAGCGGGGCGAGGCGGCGAGGCGCAGACGTCGCTGCCGCCCTCGTGGTCAGCCGACGCCGCGGGCGCCGTGCAGCACGCGTCCCACGGCCCGGCCCATCGCCTGCTGCGCCGCGCGCGCGGCGGGCACCTGCGGCGCGGCGCGCAGGAAGCCGTGCGTGAGCGTCGCGCACTCGACCAGCGCGGCGCCCACGCCGGCCGCGCGAAGCGCCTCCGCGTAGACCGCACCTTCGTCGCGGAGCGGATCGACGCCCGCAACGACAATGTGCGCCGGCGGCGCGCCGGCGAGCGCGGCGGCGCCGGGCAACGCGCGCCAATCGGCGGTCGGCGGCCCGTCCGGCAGGTAATGCTGCCAGTACGTCATCATGTCGGCGCGCGTCAGCGTCGCCGTGACGGCGTGCTCGCGATAGCTCGGCGTGTCGAACGACGGGGCGATCACCGGATACACGAGCAGTTGCAGCGACAGGCGCGGACCGCCCCGTTCGCGCGCCTCGAGCGCGGCCCCCGCCGCCAGGTGGGCGCCCGCGCTGTCGCCGCCGACGGCAAGTCGCGTCGCATCGATATCGAGCGCGTCGGCTGCCGCGGCCATCCAGCACAGCGCCGCGTAGGCGTCGTCGTTGGGCGCGGGGCAGGGATTCTCCGGCGGGCGCCGATACTGCACGCTCGCGACGATCGCCCCCGCATCGCGGGCCAGCGCCGCGCAGGGCCCGTCGTGGCTCTGCACGCTGCCGGCGACCCATCCGCCACCGTGGCAGTACAGGAGTGCGGGCAGGCGGCCCGGGTGCGGGCGGTACACGCGCACGAAGAGCTCGCGCCCTGACAGCGCGATCCAGTGGTCCGCGCGCTCCACGTCGTCCGCGGGCGGCGGAAAGCGACGCACGACGGCCTCGAGCCGCGCGCGCCGCGCCGCCGGCGTTCCATCGGTCGCCGGCGGCACCGCCGCCGCGACCCGCGCGTTGAAAGCGTCGAGTGCCGGGTCGACGTTCATGCGCACCGCCTCGCGATCCACACCATGGTGACGCGCGCGCTACGGCATCAGCTGGCCGCCGTTGACCTCGACGATCTGTCCGGTCACATACCCCGACAGCGCATCGGACGCGAGGAACAGAAACGCGCCCGCGCATTCGTCGGCGGTGCCGAGGCGTCCCATCGGGATCGTGCCGCGGAAGGTCTCGAGCATGGCGGGCGTCGAATACCTCTCGTGGAACGGCGTGCTGATCACGCCCGGCGACACCGCGTTGACGCGAATGTTGTCCTTCACCACTTCCTTGGCGAGCCCGTGCGTGAACGTCGACACGAAGCCCTTCGCGGCTGCGTACATGACCGCCCCGCCGCCGCCGCCGTGGCGCGCGGCGATGGACGTGACGTTGATGATGTTTCCGCGCCCGCCGCGCCGCATGTGCGGAACGGCGGCGCTGCACGCGGCGACCAGCGAGCGCACGTTGAGGTCCATCACCGCGTCGAAGAAGGCGTCGTCGATCGACTCGATGGGGACGCGCTGCACGAGCCCGCCGGCGTTGTTGACCAGGATGTCGAGGCCGCCGAACTGCGTGGCGGCGGCGTCCACGACCTCGCGCGCCTTGCCCGGGATGCGCAGGTCGCCGCCTACCAGGAACGACTCGGCGCCGTTGAAGCGCACGTCCGCGGCCACTTCCTCCGCGCGGTTGAGGCTGGCGTTGTAGTGGATCGCCACGCGGCACCCCGCGCGGGCAAACGCGCGCGCGGCGGCCGCCCCGATGCCCGTGGACGCGCCGGTGATCAGGACCGATTTGCCCGACAGGTCGGGCGCCAGCGCGTCAGCCAAGGGTTTCTCCTAGTCGGTGAACAGCGAGGACACCGATTCCTCGTTGGAAACGCGGGTCATCGTCTCGGCGAGAAGTTGCGCGCACGAGAGCTGGCGGATGCGCGGGCTGGCCTGCGCCTCCGGCGACAGCGGGATGGTGTCGGTGACCACGATCGCGTCGAGGTCGGAGGAATCGATGCGCGCGACCGCGCCACCCGACAGCACGGGATGCGTGCAGTACGCGACGACCTTTCGCGCGCCCTGCTCCTTGAGCGCGGTGGCGGCCTTGCACAGCGTGTTCGCGGTGTCGACGATGTCGTCCATGATCACGCAGGTGCGGCCCTCCACGTCGCCGATGATGTTCATCACCTCGGTGACGTTGGCCTTCGGCCGCCGCTTGTCGATGATGGCGAGGTCGGAGTCGAGGCGCTTGGCGATCGCCCGCGCGCGCACCACGCCGCCCACGTCCGGCGACACCACCAGCAGGTCGTCGTAGTTCTGCTTCCACAGGTCGCCGAGCAGGATCGGCGTGGCGTAGATGTTGTCGACGGGGATGTTGAAGAAGCCCTGGATCTGGTCGGCGTGCAGATCCATCACCATCACGCGGTCGACGCCGGCCGTGGCCAGCATGTCCGCCACCACCTTCGCGGAGATGGGGACGCGCGCGGAGCGCGGGCGCCGGTCCTGGCGCGCGTAGCCGAAGTAGGGAACCGCGGCCGTGACGCGCGCCGCGGACGCGCGCTTGAGCGCATCCACCATCACCAGCAGCTCCATCAGGTTGTCGTTGGTGGGCGCGCACGTCGACTGGAGCACGAACGCGTCGCGGCCGCGCACGTTCTCGAGCAGCTCCACCATCACCTCGCCGTCCGAGAAGCGCCCCACCACGGCGCGGCCGAGGCTTACGTTGAGGTGCTTGCACACGGCCTCGGCGAGCTTGGGGTTCGCGTTGCCGGTGAAGATCCGCATGCGCTCGAACGCCATCGGCTACTCCGTCACGTCTTGCACGATGGGCCGGCACACGCCGGAGGTCGACGCATGATGACGGGACAGCGCGCGGCCGGCGCAGCGTGCCCCGTGCGGAATGGCTGGGGAGGAAGGATTCGAACCCTCGAATGCCGGAATCAAAATCCGGTGCCTTAACCAGCTTGGCGACTCCCCAGCGGAAATCGGACGCGACGGCATCGCCTTCGCGCGCGGGCCCGCCAGGACCCTTTCAACCGTCACGCGAACGATGCGAGCGGATGCCGCGCCAGCGTGCGCACGACGCGCGCCTCCGCCGGAGCAGACAGCCGCGCGCGCGCCGCGCGTGCTTCGCGCTCGCTCGCAAACGCGGCGAACACCGCGGCCCCGGAGCCGGACAGGCGGGCATGCGGCGCAACGCGTCGCAGCTCATCCAATGCGAGCGCCACTCCAGGGAATCGTGCCGCGGCGACCGGCTCGAGATCGTTCCGCCCGTAAACTGCGGAAAAGACATTCATTTTCACCGACGGCGACGAGCGTGTCAATTCGGGCGCGGCGAAGATCGCGGCCGTGGAGACGTGTACCGGCGGCACGACCAGGACAAGCCACGACGTGGGCAGCGAGACGGCCTGCAGCCGTTCGCCGATGCCGCGCGCCAGCGCCGGGGTGCCGCCGACGAAGAACGGCACATCGGCGCCGAGCGCGAGCGCGAGGTCGGCCAGCGTAGTGCGCGTCCAGCGCAGATCCCAGAGCCGGTTCAACGCGAGCAGCATGCTCGCCGCGTCGGAGCTGCCGCCGCCAAGTCCTGCGCCCAGCGGGATGCGCTTGTCGAGCGTGTAGCCGACGCCCAGCCCCGTGCCGCTCGCGTGCTGCAGCGCGCGCGCCGCGCGGCCGGTAAGATCGTCCGCTTCCGTCACCCCCACCACCGCGCCGAGGCGCGCGATCGCGCCGTCGTCGCGGCGCTCGACAGTGAGCGTGTCGGCGAGGTCGATCGGCGCCATCAGCGACTCGAGCGTGTGGTAGCCGTCGGGCCGCCGGCCGGTGACGTGCAGGAACAGGTTCACCTTGCCCGGCGCCGGCACCGCGAAGCGCGTCGGCGCGTTCACGACCAGCGGTCGATGACGAGGCGCACCTCAGTGACCTCTCCCTGGGATTGACGCAACGTGAGGCGCGCAGGATGGATCGACGCTTCGTCGGCGTACCCGTACACGATTTCCCAGCCATCCTGGCTCAGCACGGACGTGCGTCCCTGCGCGTCGCGCTCCAGCGTGCCGGGCGCGCGTCCGCGCGGCTCGCCCCGCAGCCACGCGGCAAGGCCCTGCACGGGCACCGGCACGCCGAGGGCGCGCTCGGTCATCTCGTCCCAGTCGCGCGCCTCGAGCGTGCGGCCGTCGGGCCATTCCGCGCGCACCGACGCGGCGGAGCCGAAGAGCCGCGCAAGTGTCTGCCCGAGCGGTGTCGCGAGCTCGACGCGATCGAGCGCACCGTCGTGCTGCCACGTGAAATGCGCCGCGCCGCCCTCACTGCCCCGGCGGACGGACATCCGGCCCTCGATGTAGAACGGCGCGGAGAGCGCCGGGGGAAGATCGCCGGACAGGACGACCGGCGGCGCCACGGTTGCGCATGCGGCGGCGAGGAGCGCGGCGGCAGCGACCGCGGCGATGTGCAGCGCCATGCCCGCGAGCGGCGCGCGCCGGCGCATCAGGGCGCGAGCCGCTGCACCGTCTCCTTGAGCACCGCGTTGTCGGGGTTGGAGTCGAGCTGCGGCTGCCAGATCGCGCGCGCCATGTCGCGATCGCCGCGCGCCCACAGCACCTCGCCAAGATGCGCGGCGATCTCCGCATCGGAGCGTTCGGCCAACGCGCGACGCAGAAACGTTTCCGCCTCCCCGAGCCGGCCGAGCCGGTACAGCGCCCACCCCATGCTGTCGAGAATGAACGGGTCGGCCGGCGACAGCTTGTGCGCGCGCTCGATCAGGTCGTAGCCTTCCTGCGTGCGGGTGGTGCGGTCGACCAGCGTGTAGCCGAGGGCGTTCAACGCCGCCGCGTCGTCGGGCTTGATCTCGACGAGCTTCGCGAGTCGCTTCTCGGCCTCGTCGACGCGGTCGAGGCGCTCGGCGACCATCGCCGCGTCGTACATGAGCTCCGTGGAGTCCGGATGCTCCTCGAGGCCCTTCGCGAGGATGGCGTAGGCGCCCGCGTCGTCGCCGGCCTCGCGCATCATCACGGCCTCGCCCTGCCGCACCTGCACCCGCTGGTCGATGGTGACGGCCGGCAGCTCGGCGAACCACCGATGGCCCTCGTCGACGCGCTTGAGCTTGCCGAGCATCGCGCCGACGCGCAGGCTCGCCTGCCAGCCACGCTCGCCGTCGCCGACCGCCTTGTAATGCTCGATGGCCTCGTCGTAGCGCTTCGTCTCCTCGGCGACCTGGGCGAGCAGGAGCTCGACGGCGCCGGGCTCGCTGTAGTCGGAGTGCTCGAGCTCGCGGAGCAGCCGCTCGGCCGTGGGGTAGTCCTTCATCTGGATGGCGACCGCCGCCACGCCGAGCTTCAGCTCCGGCGACGACTGGTCCCGCTCGAGCAGCCTCTGGAGCACGGCGCGGGCCTCCGGCAGGCGCTTCTGCTCGACGTATAGCTGCGCCAGGGCGCCGGACACGGGCTTCGAGTCGGGGTGCGCCGCGAGGAACGCTGCGTAGAAGCTAATGGCGTCGCCTGGCATGCGATGGCCGAGGACCTCGCCCTTGAGCAGCGCGGCGCGCTCCCAGTCGCCGCGCTGCGCGAGCGCCAGGTCGACCTCACGCAGCGCCTCGGCCGAAGACTGCGCATCCTCGGTGCTGGCGGCGTACGCCGCCAGCGCGACCGCGAAATGCGCCTCGGGAGCAGACGCGTACGGTCGCGCCAGCTCGCGGACCAGCGCCAGCACCGCGCGCTTGTCGGACTGCTGCGCGAACGCGCCGTTGAGCTGCAGGAACAATTCACCGACGCCCGGTCCGCTGGCGGCGGCGTCGGTGAGCATGCGTTCGAGCCGGGAGCGCAGGTCCTCGGTGCCCGCGTCGGGAGCGGGCGTGCCGGTGTCGCCGGAGGCGAGCGCGGCGATGATCTGGCGCGGACGCTCGGCGAGCGGATCGATGCTGCTCCACAGCCGCGCGCCGTCGCGCGCCAGCGACCGCTGGCGGCCGGTCAACGCGATTTCGGTGGCGCGCCGGGCGAGACGCACGTCGCGCGTCTCGCGCGCCGCATCGAGATAGGCCCGCGCCGCGAGCGCGACCTCGCCGCGCTGGAGCGCCACGTCGCCGAGCAGGATGCGGTAGAACAGGTCGGGCGTGAGTCCGGCGTCGCCGGCCGGCTCGGCCGCCACGCGCGGGATGCGGGTGGCCGCGCGCGGGGTGTCCTCGAGCGGCGTTTGCGCCTGCGCCACCGCGGCGAACAATCCGGCGAGCGCCGCGGCGCGCAACCCGTGACGCATGGATGACGGCATGTGGTTCCTTGGTTGACCGGCGCCGGTCGAGCGCCGGACTGCACTCCCGACAATATCGGGTAGATTACTATAGCGATGCGACCGCCCGCCGGCGCCCGGTCGCCGCCTTCGGCGCGTTCGTCAGGCGCCGCTTGCAGGCCGCATGCCCGAGCTTCCCGAAGTCGAGACTACGCGCCGCGGCGTCGCCCCGCGCGTGACCGGACGCCGCATCGCGGCCCTGAAGGTGTACGACCGCCGCTTGCGGTGGCCGGTTCCGGACGGTCTCGAGCAACGCCTGTGCGGACGCACGATCACAGCGGTCGACCGGCGCAGCAAATACCTGCTGTTTCGAGCCGGCGACGGCAGCCTGCTCGTGCACCTCGGCATGACCGGCAGCCTGCGGGTGCATGGACCCCTTCCGCCGCTTCGCGCGCACGACCATGCCGACCTCGTGCTCGACGACGGCACCACGCTGCGCTATCACGACCCCCGGCGCTTCGGCGCCATCCTGTGGGTCGAGGGCGACGAGGCGCGACATCCGCTGCTGCGCGGGCTGGGTCCGGAGCCCTTCGACCCGGCGTTCGACGCGGCGTACCTGTGGCGGGTCACGCGCGGCCGGCGCGTGGCGACGAAGCTCGCGTTGATGGACAACCGGCTGGTCGTGGGAGTGGGGAATATCTACGCGAACGAGGCCCTGTTCCGGGCCGGCATCCGGCCCGCGCTGCCCGCCGGGCGACTGACCCGCCCGCGTACCGCGCGCCTCGTCGCAGCGGTACGCGAGGTGCTGTCCGAGGCGATTGCCAAAGGTGGAAGCACGTTGCGCGATTACGTCGATTCGAGCGGCGAGCCGGGCTACTTCCAGCTCGACTATCACGTCTACGGCCGCGCCGGCCTGCCCTGCCATGCGTGCGGCGCCCCGGTGCGCACGCGGCGCATCGGCCAGCGCAGCGCGTTCTGGTGCGCCGCATGCCAGCGCTAGCCGTCCATCGCCCGCCCGGACCGGTCGCTAAGACCGCGCCCCCGCGCTGCCCCGCCGCGTCACTTCGGGGCTGCGCGCGACGCCGCACGGCGACAACGACCGCCCGCGGCCTGCGCTGCGCCGTGCGCTGCGGCAGCCGCGCATCCCACGCCTGTCGGGACATTCGCCCCCCTTCGTCGGAGAGTCGTGTTCCGAGTATGACTGCGGCATAAGCTGTGCTACAACGGACTGGAGATGGCGCCGGCCGCGCCGCGGCAAGAACCAAGGGAGGCCCGGCCGTGATGCGTTCCCGCGACTTGGCGGCGCGATTCGAAGCGTACAGCGACTGGCGCCGCCGGCTCTCGGCTGCGGTGTCGAACCTGCACGAGTGGCTCGGGCTGCAGGACCTGGCCGACGCGCAGGTCGACCTCAAGGTGCAGCGCCTGCTCGAGCGCCTTCACCAGGACCGGCTCGTGGTGGCATTCGTCGCCGAATTCTCGCGCGGCAAGTCCGAGCTGATCAACGCGATCTTTTTCGCCGACTTCGGCCAGCGCCTCCTGCCGTCGTCGGCCGGGCGCACTACGATGTGCCCCACCGAGCTCCTTTACGACGCCTCGCGGCCGCCATCTATCCGGCTGCTGCCGATCGAGACGCGGCAGAAGGAGGCGACCGTCTCCGAGTACAAGAATTATGCGGACGAGTGGGTGACCTTCCCGCTCGACCTCGCGTCTGGCGAGCGGATGAGCGAGGCGCTCGCACGCGTCTCGCAGGTCAAGCGTGTGCCGGTCGCGCTCGCCCGCAAGTACGGGCTGTACGGCGACGGCGAGGAGGACATCCTGGCGGCGCTCGAGCGCGGCGACGAGGGCTCCGTCGACATTCCGAGCTGGCGCCACGCGATCATCAATTTCCCGCACCCGCTCCTCCAGCAGGGCCTCGTCATCCTGGATACGCCGGGCCTCAACGCGATCGGCACGGAGCCCGAGCTCACGCTCAATCTGCTGCCCAACGCGCACGCCGTGCTGTTCCTGCTCGCGGCCGACGCCGGCGTGACCAAGACGGACCTCGAGGTCTGGAACCAGCACCTGGCGGGCGACGACCCGGCCACCAAGGCCGCGCGCATCGTCATCCTCAACAAGATCGACGGGCTGTGGGACGAGCTGCGGACGTCCGCCGAGGTCGACGCCGAGATCGAGCGGCAGGTGCGCTCGACCGCGTCGATGCTCGACATCTCGCCGGCGCAGGTATTCGGCGTCTCCGCGCAGAAGGCGCTGCTCGCCAAGGTCAACGGCGACGACGTGCTGCTCACCAGGAGCCGCTTGCCGGCGCTCGAGGCCGCGCTGTCGCAGAAGCTCATTCCCGCCAAGCGCGACATCGTCGGCGCCTCGACACAGGCCGACGCGCGCTCGCTGGCCGCCGGCGTGGAATCGATCCTCGCGGCGCGCGACGCCGGCATCGGCGAGCAGCTCGCCGAGCTCACCGCCCTGCGCGGCAAGAACACCGACGTGGTCGAGCACATGATGGCCCGGGTGCGCGAGGAGAAGGAGCTGTTCGAGCGCGGCCTTGCGCGCTATACGGCGCTGCGCAACGTGTTCACGCAGCAGACCAACCAGCTGTTCGATGTGATCGGCCTCGAGTCGCTGCGCAAGACGGCCGGGCGCACGCGGCGGCGCATCGAGGACAGCCCGTTCACCAAGGGCGTGCGCGACTCCATGGGCGACTTCTTCGCCCGCATCCGGCAGGACTTCGAGGTGGCGGGCCGCCAGTCGGGCGAGATCCACGAGATGATGCGCGCCATGTATGCGCGCTTCGCGCACGAGCACCAGCTCCAGCCGTTCGTGCCGCCCCCGTTCTCCGTGCTGAAGTACGTCAAGGAGATCGAGCGATTGGAACGCGCGTACAACACGCACTTCAACACTCTGTGGAATATGGTGAGCAAGGCGAAGTTTCCACTGATGAAGCGCTTCTTCGAGACGGTCGCCTCGCGCGCCAAGCACGCGTACGACGTGGCCAACCGGGACGTCGAGGCCTGGCTCAAGGCGGTGATGGCGCCCCTGGAGACCCAGGTGCGGGAGCACCATCTCCAGCTCCGCCGGCGTCTTGAGAGCATCAAGCGCATCCACCACGCCAGCGACGAGCTCGAGGACCGGATCGTCGAGCTCGAGCAGGCACGCGAGCTGCTGGTCGCCCAGCAGCGCGGGCTTGCGGCCGAGCTCCGCTTTATCGACGACGTGGTCGAGGACGACCAGGCGATCCCGATGGCCGCGAATGGGTGACGCGCAGCGGCACTTCGGGAGCCGCGCCCCACTGCCGGGCGCTTCCGGGCGGTTCCAGCCGCGTTCCGGTGCCCCGGGACGGGCCCAAATTTTATGACACTGGCGTGCGGCTTGCTTTATACTCCCGCGCACACTTTGTGGGACACCCCACAGCCCACTTTCAAAGGCGGTAAAGCGGTTCTGGATTGCACTCCAGGCGACGCTCCCGAACACCGATGACAAGATTCCGCGCTGCGCTCGGCGCTTTGCTCGCCTCCTGCTGCATTCTCGTTCACGCCGCCACGCCGATCGACCCGGCCATCCAGGCAACCGTCGTCGAGTTCTACAATCAGTCGCTCGACCATTACTTCATCACCACCGACGTCAAGGAGATCGCCGATCTCGACGGCGGCGTGCATGCGGGCTGGGCGCGCACCGGCCTTTCCTTCCAGGCGATCAAGGCGGGCTCGACCTTCGAGGGCTCGATCGGCGTGTGCCGCTTCTACGGCCGCCCCGAGGCCCATCTAGACTCGCACTTCTACTCGGGCACGCTTGCCGAGTGCGCGACGCTGAAGGCCTCCTTCGCCGACTCGTGGCTCCTCGAGTCCGAGGAAGTGTTCCGCGGCATTCCGGTCGATTCGATGACCGGCAACTGCGTATCCGGCAGCGGCCCGATCTACCGCCTGTGGAACAACCGCAGCGACGTCAACCACCGCTACACCGACCAGATCGAGATCGCCGACCAGATGAAGGCGAAAGGGTACATCCCCGAGGGCAACGGCAGCCCGTCGCGACCGGTCATCTTCTGCATGCCGACCAAGGCGGGCGCTGCGCCGGCCTCCACCAACGGCACGCCGAATTGCGCGCTCTACGCGAACGACACCGCGCCGCTCGCCGGCGCCACGGTCACGCTGACGGCCGCGTGCTCCGACACCCCCGCGAGCTACACGTGGACCGGCTGCTCGGCCGCCGCCACCAGCACCACCTGCACGACGACGTCGGCGTACCCCGGCACTGTCACCTATTCGGTCGCCGGCACGAATGCCAAGGGCAAGGGCACGGCGGCGAAGCTCGATGTCGCATGGGCCTCCAGCGGCGGCCCCGTGCCGTTCTGCAGCCTGACCGCCTCGAGCACGAGCCCCACCGCCAACGGCACCATCACGCTCAGCGGCAGCTGCAGCCAGGGACCCACGCGCTACGACTGGCTGGCCTGCTCGTACTACTCGCAGAACCTGTGCAACATCATCTCGACCTGCTCCGCGACCGGAACCAGCTGCACGGTCACGCAGGTGTCGGCCGGCTACGCGCACTACGCGCTGCGCGCGGCAAATGGTGCGGGCGTCGGCCTTCCCGCAGGCGTCGACGTCTACTGGAACCAGGCAGGCGGTGGTGGCGGCGGCGGTGGCACGACCTCGCAGCCGGTGTGCACGATCACGGCGGACAAGTCGTCGCCGCCGGTGGGATCGACGGTCACCTTCACAGCGTCGTGCACGAACTCGCCGCAAAGCTACGGGTGGACCGGCTGCACGGGCCTCAGCACGACCTGCACCGCGACCTCGGCCACGCCCGGCTCCAAGTCCTACCAGCTTTCGGCCAGCAACTCCGCCGGCAACGGTCCGCCCGCGTCCATCACGGTGAGCTGGGTGCAGGCCGGCCCGCCGACCTGCACGCTGGCGTCGAGCCAATCGGCGCCGTTGCTCAACACCACGATCACGCTCACGGCGACCTGCTCCGGCGCCACCGGCAATTACGTTTGGACCGGATGCACGAGCACCACCGCGACCTGCCAGACCACGTCCGCGAATGCCGGGGCCGTCACGTATTCGATGACCGTCGACAACTCGCAGGGCACGAGCGTGCCGGCGACGAAGCAGGTGACGTGGACCACGCCGCCGCCGCCGCCCACGGTGGTGCCGACGTGCTCGGTCAGCGCCAGCAACGCCAGCCCGTTCGTGGGCCAGGCAATCACCCTGACGGCCAATTGCGACCAGCAGACGCAAAGCTATGTGTGGACGGGCTGCTCGCCCGCCACCAACCCGTCGCAATGCTCCGCGAGCGCAACCGTGGTGGGCAACGCCACGTACACCGTCAAGGGGCACAACGTGGTCGGCGACAGCGCCGTGGCGTCCACGGTCGTGAACTGGCTGCAATCCACCGCGCCGACGGATTTCTGCCCGAACTATGCCGCGTCCGGTTCGAAGATCATCAACGGCACCGGACCCCCGTGGCACCTGGCCGGCTACACGTATCCGAGCGATTACGGCGGCAATTTCCCCGACAAGGCGATCGTGGTGCTGCCGGTCACCGTCCCCGGCTCGCCCACCTCGTATGCGAACTCGGTGTTCCAGGCGGCGGCGCTCGAATACCAGTCGACGGCGACGATGCGCTGGGTGTCGCTGTCGCGCAGCCGGTGCGATTTCCGTGCCGTCGATCCGGCAAACATCACCGGGCCCGCGTCGATGACGGACGACAGCTACGGCTACCTACCGTCGCAAGGCGTGGCCGCCCGGGTGGGCAGCAACGAAGTGATGAAGCCGGGCGAAACCTGGTACATCAACGTCTACAACCACTCGGGCCGCTACCCGACCTGCAAGAGCGGCTGCAACTTCGCGGTCACGTACCTGTGGCCTAACTAGCTCGCGTAGTTCGACCAAGCTCGAAGAAACGGCCCGCGATGCGGGCCGTTTTTCATTGGTGGACCGGCGCTGCAAACGACGTCAGGCCGGCGCCGGGCCGACATCCCGCACGCGCAGGCCCTCGTACTTCAGCCGTAGCTCGCCCGCGCTTTCCACGTGCGCCGGATTCACCGGGATGCAGTCCACCGGGCATACCTCGCGGCATTGCGGCGTGTCGAAATGGCCGACGCATTCCGTGCATCGCGCCGCATCGATGACATAGATCTCGGCACCCTGCGCGATCGCGTCGTTCGGGCACTCGGGCTCGCACACGTCGCAGTTGATGCACTCGCTGGTGATCATGAGCGCCATCTTCGCTACCTGGGGGCGTGACGCGCGCCGCGCAACCGCGTCATTCCGCGGGCCGCGGCGGCGCCTTCGCCGCCAATCGCGCCGCGATGGCGGGCTGCACGAACTTCCCGACGTCCCCGCCGAAGCGCGCAATCTCCCGCACGATCGTGGCGCTGATGAACATGTATTTCTCGTCGGGAGTCAGGAACATCGTCTCGACGTCGGGGTAGAGGTTGCGGTTCATGCCCGCCATCTGGAACTCGTACTCGAAGTCGGAAGCGGCGCGTAGGCCGCGCAGGATGATCCGCGCCCCTCGCGCGTGCACGAAGTCCATCAGCAGGTTCGAGAAGCCGTGCACCTCGACGTTCGGAAACTGGGCGAGCACGCCGCGGGCCATCCCGATCCGCTCGTCCAGGGTGAAATACGGCCCCTTGCCCGCGCTCGCCGCGACCGCCACGATGACCACGTCGAAGATGCGCGATGCCCGGCGGACGAGATCCTCGTGGCCCAGGGTGAAGGGGTCGAACGTGCCGGGATAGACGCACTTCAGCATGGGATTCGAAGGCCGTGATCGGTCGGTGCTCAGCGCGCGAGCAGATGATAGTGGACGTTTCCGGCCTTGTCCTGGCGGACCATGCGCAACCCGGCCGGAGGAGCGAGCAGCATCCCGGCCTCGGCGTAGAGCAGGCCGGCGGGCGCCAGCAGCTCCGCCGCCGCCGGCAGCAGCCACGCCCACGGGTCGGTCGCGAACGGGGGGTCGAGGAAGATCGCATCGTAGCGGCGGGCATCGCGCGCGAGCCACGCCCGGGCGTCGGCCACGCGCGCATCCAGCCCGTCGGCGCCGAAGGTCGCGCCCGTGGCCACGAGCGCGCGCACCCGCCCGGGATCGCGGTCGACCGCAACCGCCAGCGTCGCTCCGCGCGACAACGCCTCGAGGGACAGCACCCCGGTGCCGGCGAAGAGCTCGAGCGTGGCCTGGCCCTCCAGCGACTGGCCGAGCCAGTTGAACAGCGTCTCGCGGACGCGATCGGGGGTGGGGCGCAGGTCGTCGGCATGCGCGAAGCGCACGACGCGGCCACGGAAGCGGCCGCCGATGATCCGCACTCGGTTGGCGCCTGCGGTCATGCACGAGGCCGGGGGGGAGCGGGGCGGTAGAATTGCAGCTTTGCGTCTGTCCGTCCATGCGGGCGCCCGCCGATGTTCGAGTTCCTCCGCAAGAAGCCGCCTCTCCCTGCCGACCCGCCGGTTCCCGCCGACTCGCCCCTCCCCGCCGGCCCGCCTGGCCCCGCCACCCTCGACTGGCGCGATCGGCTCAAGGCGGGGCTCGGGCTTTCGCGCGAGCGGCTGTCGGGCGCGCTCACCGGTGTGTTCCGGCGCCGCACGCTCGACGAGGAGTCCCTCGAGGCACTGGAATCGGCCCTTCTCGAAGCCGACGTCGGCATGCCGGCCACGACGCATCTGGTCGACGACCTGCGCGGCCGCTACCGCCGGGCCGGGCCCGACGCCGATGCGCGCGCCCTCCTGCGCGACGCGCTGGCGGAGCTCCTGGCGCCGCTCGAGCAGCCGCTGACGATCACGGCGGCCCGGCCGTTCGTGATCATGCTGGCGGGCGTCAACGGCGCGGGCAAGACCACCTCCATCGGCAAGCTCGCCAAGTGGTTGAAGCAGCGGCACTACAGCGTCCTGCTCGCCGCAGGCGACACGTTCCGCGCCGCCGCGCGCGAGCAGCTCGCGGCGTGGGGCGAGCGCAACGACATCGCGGTGGTCCAGCAGCAGGGCGGCGACCCGGCCGCGGTCATCTTCGACGCGATCGGCGCTGCCAGGGCGCGCAACATCGATGTCGTGATCGCCGACACCGCCGGCCGGCTGTCCACCCAGGCGCACCTGATGGACGAGCTCCGCAAGATCAAGCGGGTGATCGCCAAGGGGCGCCCCGGCGCGCCGGACGCGGTGCTGCTGGTCCTCGACGCGAACACCGGCCAGAACGGGCTGTCCCAGGTAAAGGCCTTCGACGCTGCCGTAGGCCTGACCGGGCTCATCGTGACCAAGCTGGACGGCACCGCCAAGGGCGGGGTGGTGGCGGCGATCGCCAAGCAGCATCCGATTCCGCTGCAGTTCATCGGGGTGGGAGAAGGGCTGGACGACCTGCGGCCGTTCGTCGCGCGCGAATTCGTCGAAGCCCTGCTGCCCGACGAGGCATCGGTCGCCGGCGGGCCCGTCCCCGCGGGCGCGTAACGTTCCCCGCGCGCCACGCGGGGGCCGACCGCGGCATGGGGCACCGGTGCGCCCCCTCCGGCACCGTCGCGAACCCGGCGGCGGCCGCGCCCCCAGGGCAGGGCGCCGGGGTTCCCCCATCCGCCTAGGCCGTAACTCGGCCCTGCGGGGCGCCACCGGTCATACCCGACCGAATTAGTCGGGAACTTCCGGGCCTCTTAGCACTCCTATATCTCGAGTGCTAAACTGGCGCCGGCAACGATCGGCACTCGCGATTCCATCCGTCGGCGCCGCTCAAAGGAGATGTCGATGTCGGTTACCAACCTGACGTTTCCCTCCCCGGCCTCGCTGGGGAGCCTGGATCATTACATCCAGGCCGTGAACAAGTTTCCCCTCCTCACGGCCGAGCAGGAGACCGCGCTCGGCCGCGCGTGGCGGGGGCAGGAGGACGTCGACGCCGCCCGCCAGATGGTGCTGTCGCACCTGCGGCTGGTCGTGGCGGTGTCCCGCAACTACCTGGGCTACGGACTGCCGCAGGCCGACCTGATCCAGGAAGGCAACGTGGGCCTGATGAAGGCGGTGCGCCGTTTCGACCCCGAGCGCGGGGTCCGGCTGGTCTCGTTCGCGCTCCATTGGATCCGCGCCGAGATCCACGAGCACATCCTGCGCAACTGGCGGCTGGTCAAGATCGCCACGACGAAGGCGCAGCGCAAGCTGTTCTTCAATCTGCGCAGCATGAAGAAGACCACCGCGGGTCTCACCGGCGAGCAGGCGCGGGCAATCGCGACGGAGCTCGGGGTCAAGCCGCATGAGGTGCTCGAGATGGAGACCCGCCTGTCCGGCGGCGATATCGCGCTCGACCCCACGCCAGGGGACGAGGAGGCGATCACCCCGATCGCCTACCTGACGGACACCGCCGACGAGCCGGTGCAGATCCTCGTGAAGGCGGAGACCGCCCGCAACCGCAGCACCGGGCTGCAGGCGGCCATCGCGCGGCTCGACCCGCGCAGTCGACGCATCATCGAGGCGCGGTGGCTGAAGGAAGACGATCCGGCCACGCTCCAGGAACTGGCCGACGAGTACGGCGTTTCCGCCGAGCGCATCCGGCAGATCGAGAGCAAGGCCATCAAGACGATGCGCACGCAGATGGCGCACGTGCAGTAAACGCTGCATCGCTCCCGCAGGACGCCGGCACCCGCCGGCGTTTTTTTTGGGCTCCCGCGCCGGCGCTGCGCGGCCGGATGCCATGATCTGCCATACGCGTAGCCGAGATCGCTCCGGCGCCGCTTCGTCCCGATGAGTCAGCCACCCGCCACTGTGCGTTCCCTCTCCGACCTTGGCACGAGCCGCCGCAACCACTTCGGGACGCTGCGCCTCTGCGCCGCCCTGCTCGTCCTGTTCTCGCATTCGTTCGGCATCACGGGCCATCCCGGCGAGGAGCCCGTCGCGCGCGTCCTGCGGTTCTTCGACGGGGGCGCCGTCGCGTTGATGGTGTTCTTCGCCACCAGCGGTTTCCTGGTCAGCAAGAGCCTCGAGGGCAAGGGCGCGGTCGCCTACCTGGAGGCGCGCGTCCTGCGCATCTTCCCAGCGCTGTTCGTGGCCGCGTGCGTGACGGCGTTCATCATCGGCCTGCTCGGGACCGGCGCGCGCGGCCTCGACTACCTGATGGCGATCGAGACGCGGGAGTATCCGCTCTGCACAATGGTGTTCCTCGAGAGCTGCGGATTGCCCCGCGTGTTCATGTCGACGCCGCTGGCGGGGGGCGTGAACGGCTCGCTGTGGACGCTGCCGCTCGAGGTGTTCATGTACCTCGTCCTGCTCGCGGCCGCGCTGTTCCCACCTCGCCGGCAGCGCGTCGCGCTGACCGTCCTGGCCCTGCTCGGATACGCGGCCTATGCACTCGCGCCGGAGCTGACGAAGGCGCTGATACCCAAGGGGAGCGCCGATGTGACCGGCCCGGTCGTCGGGGCCTTCATCCTGGGCGCCCTCGCCTACCGCTACCGGGCGAGCTTGCCGCTGTCCGCGCCGCTGGCGGTCGCGCTGGCCGGCGCCACGTGGCTGCTGTTCTACACCGCCGTCGGCACCTTCCTTCTCATCGCCTGCATCGCGTACTCCACCCTGTGCCTCGCCGGCGTGCAAGCCGGGTCGTCGTCGGCACCGGCACGCGACCTGTCGTTCGGCGTCTATCTCTATGCGTTCCCGATCCAGCAGCTGCTGGAGGAGCGGACAGGCGTGCAGTCACCATACGTCCTGTGCGGGCTGGCCGCGCCGGTCGTGCTGCTCCTCGCCGCGGCCTCGTGGTCGTGGATCGAGGCCCCCGCGCTGAAGCTCAAGGGACGGCTGCTGAGCCCGCGCTTCTATCGCCGCGCGGACCGTACGGTGGAGGCGCCGGCCACCGCATCCGGCGTCATCGAGCGCGCTGACTAGCGCGACGACAGCAAGCCTACAGCTCGACCTGGGTGCCCAGCTCGACGACGCGGTTGGTGGGAATCTGGAAGAACTCCGAGGCCTTCGTGGCGTTCTTCGACATCGACACGAACAGGCGCTCGCGCCACAGCGCCATGCCCGGCGCCACCGTGGCGATCAACGTTTCACGCGACACGAAGAACGACGTTTCCATCATGTCGAAGGCGAACCCGCGCTGCCCGCAGTCCTCGAGGAGCTCGGGCACGTCCGGGTCTTCCTTGAAGCCGTAGTCGGCGGTCATGCGGTAGAACTCGCAGCCGAGCGTGCTGATCTGCATCCGCTGGTCGTCCACGTACGGTATGTCGCGCGTGATCACCGTGAGGAAGATGATGCGCTCGTGCAGCACCTTGTTGTGTTTGAGGTTGTGGAGGAGCGCGTGAGGAACGCGGTTCTGCGTCGAGGTAAGGAACACGGCCGTGCCCGGCACGCGGGTGGGCGGCGAGGCCTCGATGCTCTGGATGAAGACGTCGAGCGGCATCGCATCCTCGGCGAGGCGCTGCATCAGGATCACACGGCCGCGCTTCCAGGTCGTGAGCAGCGTGAACACGATGCCGCCGATCAGCAGCGGGAACCAGCCCCCGTCCGGGATCTTGAGCGCGTTCGACGCGAGGAACGTCATATCGACGAGGAGCAGCGGCAGCGCGATGGCCACGGCCGCGGCGAGCGGCCAGTTCCAGAGGCGTCGCATCACCACGAAGATCAGGATCGAGTCGATCAGCATGGCCATGGTCACGGCGATGCCGTACGCCGCGGCGAGGTTGTCGGAGCGCTGGAACAGCACCACCAGCGCGATGACCGCGCCGAGCAGCGTCCAGTTGATGAAAGGCACGTAGATCTGCCCGATCGCGCGCTCGGAGGTGTGCAGGATCGTGAGGCGCGGGCAGTAGCCCATCTGGATCGCCGCGCGGGTGAGCGAGAACGCGCCCGAGATCACTGCTTGCGACGCGATGATCGCCGCGGCGGTGGAGAGCAGCAGCAGCGGCACCAGCGCCCATTCCGGCGCCAGCAGGTAGAACGGGTTGCGGATCGCGTTCGGGTCCTCGAGGATCAGGGCGCCCTGGCCGAAGTAGTTCACCACCAGCGCGGGCATGACGACGAACAGCCACGCGCGCTGGATAGGTGTGCGGCCGAAGTGGCCCATGTCGGCGTAGAGCGCCTCGGTGCCGGTGACGGCCAGCACCACCGCTCCGAACGACAGGAAGGCGGGCCACGGATCGTGGGCGATGAACCACGCCGCGTAGCGCGGGTCGAGCGCCGCCATCACGCCGGGCGCGCGCAGGACTCCCGAGACACCCAGCAGGGTGAGCGTGGCGAACCAGAAGAGCATGATCGGCCCGAACCAGGCGCCGATCTTGGCGGTCCCCCGCTTCTGGATGGCGAACAGCGCGATCATGATGACGATGGCGATCGGCGCCACGTATGTATGCAGCGCCGGCGCGATCACCTCGAGGCCCTCGACGGCGCCGAGCACGCTGATCGCCGGCGTGATCATTCCGTCGCCGTAGAACATCGCGGCGCCGAAGATGCCGAGCCCGACGAGCCACCAGCGCAGCCGCGCCTGGTCCTCGATGCCGCGGGACACCAGCGCCGTGAGCGCGAGGATGCCGCCCTCGCCGCGGTTGTCGGCCCGCAGGATCAGCGTGACGTACTTCAGCGTGACCACGACGATCAGCGCCCAGAAGATCGTCGAGAGGACGCCCAGCACGTGCTCGCGGGTGAGCGGCAGCCCATGCTCGCCGGTGAACGCGGTGCGCAGCGTGTAGAGCGGGCTGGTGCCGATGTCGCCGTAGACGATGCCGATCGCGCCCACGATCAGCGGCGAGAGGCGCTGCTTGTCTCCGAGGGCAGCCGGCGCGGCGGTCAAGGCAGCCTCCGGGTCCGGGCCCGCGACGGTGCGGCGGCGGCCGGGCGAACGCTCATGCGCGAGGGCGCGTCACAACAGCGGGTCTTCGCCGCGCCGTGAGAAGCGGATGTTCAGCTGCTTGAGCTTGCGGTATAGATGGGTCCGCTCGAGGCCGGCCTTGTCCGCGACCTTGCTCATGTTGCTCTGCTCGCGGCCCAGGAGCTGCTCGAAGTAAAGCCGCTCGAACGCCTCGCGCGCCTCGCGCAGCGGCAGCTCGAAGAACCGGGCGGCGATCTCGGGCGTCACGGGCGAATGGGGCGCCGCCGATTCGCCGAGCAGGCGCTTCACGTGCTCGGGCGTGACGTCGCCGCGCAGCAGCCGCAGGTTGGTCACCACCGACGCGAGATGGTCGAGGTTGCCCGGCCAATGCGCGCCCTGCAGCGCGGCCAGCGCGGCCGGCGAGAGCGTGGCGAGCAGCGCGGGGTGGCCCGCATCGATCGCGCCCGACTCGCGCCACATGCGCTCGATCAGCACCGGGATGTCCTCGCGCCGCTGCCGCAGCGAAGGCAGGATCACGGCGCCCGGCGCGAGCAGCGCCAGCAGCGCCGGGTCGAAGCGGCCGTCGACCGCGAGATTGCCGAGCGCCTCGGCGCTGGTCGCGACGAGCAGGACGTTGTGCCGCTCGAGCTTCGACAGGAGGAACGCGAGGCCCTTCTGCTCGGGCTTGCCATACGTGCCGATTTCCTGCAGGTAGACGACGCCGTCGCGCGCCTCCTCGATGAGCGCGAGCGGATTGGCCGTGAGGCGCGCGCCGTTCTGCAGCACCAGGAACGGCGCTTCCCGCAGCTGCAGCGCGCGCGCCGCGACGTCGTGTCCCGTTCCCGGCTCGCCCAGGACGAGCACGGGCTTGCGCGCGGCCGCGAGCGTCTCGAGCGCGCGCTCCGCGTCGCGGATTGCCGCGCCACTGCCGAGCGCTGCAAGCGAGATGCGATGCGGCTCCTGGGCGGCGGCGCTCTTCAACGCGCGCGTGATGGTGCCGAGCAGCTTCGACAGGCCGATAGGCTTCTCGAGGAAGTCGAACGCGCCGATCTTGGTGGCTTCCACGGCCGTCTCGATCGTGCCGTGGCCGGACATCATCACCACGGGCATCGTGAGCAGGCCGCTCGCGCCCCATTCGCGCAGCAGCGTGACGCCGTCCGCGTCGGGCATCCAGATGTCGAGCAGCACGAGCGCGGGCTGGTGGCGCGAGCGGTACGCGCGCGCCTCGCCGGCGTTCTCCGCCACCGCCACGTGATAGCCCTCGTCCTGGAGGATCTCGGACAGGAGCTCGCGGATGCCGACTTCGTCGTCGACGATCAGGATTTCGCGCGCCTGCATCCGGGTCTCCTTGCTCAGGCCGCCGCGGCACCGCGGCCGACCGCGCACGGAAACACGAGCGTGACGCGCGCGCCTTGCGGCGCGACGTTGTCGATCGCCACCCGTCCGCCGTGCTCGTCCACGATCTTCTTGACGATGGCGAGGCCGAGGCCGGTGCCCTTCGCCTTGGTCGTCACGTAGGGGTCGAAGGCACGGGCGATGAGCTCGGGGGCGAAGCCCGGCCCGTGATCGACGAACGACAGGCGCGCCTCGTGGCCGTCGCCGGGCGCCAGCGCGATCTCGAAGCGGGGCAGGGCTTCGTCGGCCTGGGCGTCGACCGCATTGCGGATGAGATTGTGGAACACCTGGCGGAGACGGGTGGGTTCGCCCTGGATGAAGAGGGGCGCCTCGGGAAGGGAGAGTGCGACCTGCGGGCGCAGATTGTCGTACAGAGCCAGCACGTCGAGCAAGAGGGCGCCGATATCGACCGCCTGGAGCTGGCCCGGCCGCGGCTGGCGCGCGTAGATCGCGAAGTCGTCCACCATGAGCTTCATGGCGGCGACCTGCGAGACGATGGTCTGCGTTCCACGTCGCAGGGTATCAGCATCGGCCCCCTCCAGGCGGCCCGCCAGCTTGTGGACCAGCCGCTCGGCCGAGAGCTGGATCGGCGTGAGCGGATTCTTGATCTCGTGCGCGAGCCGGCGCGCCACCTCGGCCCACGCGGCGTCGCGCTGCGCCTGCAGCAGCTCCGACACGTCGTCGAACACGACCACATAGCCCTGCACCGGCGTGCCCGGCAGCCGCGAGCCGCGCAGCAGCAGCGTGCGCGCCTGGCCCGACACGTTGAGCTCCGCCTCGCGCTGCCACTGGTCGTCCCGCGCGTGGCGAAACCCGTCCGCGCACAGCTCGGCGAAGGCGGCGAGCGAGGGCAGCCGCTTGCCCCAGTCTGCGATGGGCTCGCCCAACACCTCGGCGAAGGGCTGCTGCAGGATCACCGCCGCGCTCGGGTTTGCGGTGCGCAGTCGCACGCCGTCGTCGAAGGCGAGCACGCCCGACGAAAGGTTCGCGAGGACGCTCTCCAGGTAGGCGCGCGTCGTCTCGATCGCGCGGCGCGATTCCTCGGTGCGCGCGCGCGCCTCGGCGAGCTGCTCGGTCATCGTGTTGAACGATCGAGTGAGCACGCCGAGCTCGTCGCGGGAGGTGACCGGCTGGCGGCGCGTGAAGTCGCCCTCCGCGACGGCGCGCGTGCCTTCGGCCAGCAGTCCGAGCGGCGCTGCGAAGCGCTCGGACAGGACGACCGCGAGGCCGAGCGCCGTGGTCAGCGCCAGCAGCAGCGTGAGGGTGAGCGTGAGCGTGTATACGCGCTTGACTGCGGCCCGCGTGAAGGAGATCTCCTTGTAGTCCTGCGCGCCGGTTTGCACCTTTTCCATGTCCTGCGCGAGGCCCCGCGGGACCGGCTCGATCACCTGCAGCGCCGTGATCGCGTCCAGCCGGGAGCCCGTGGTCACCGGCACCACCACGCGCAGCAGCAGGCCCCGGCCGGGGCTTTGCTCGACCTGCGCATAGCTCTGCTGGAGGCGGACGCGCCGCAACGCCTCGCCCGGTGGCGGCTCGGGCGTGCTGATCGAGCCGCCCATGCCGCCCACCGCGATGACCGCGCCCGAAGTCGCGTACAACACCGCCTCGTAAACGCCGGTCTGCTCGGCGAGCCGCGAGAGTGTGCCGCTCGCGCCGCCCGGGGAATCCACCAGCGCCGCGGCGATGGTGTTCGCGCGCGTCGTGGTTTCCTTGAGGAGGTAGTCGAGCGAGCTGCGGCCCAGGTTGATGCCACCCTCCATCGCGCGGTCGACGCGCACGTCGAACCAGCTCTCGATGCTGCGGCCGAGGAACTGCACCGACACCGTGTAAAGCAACACGCCCGGCAACCCCGCGACCAGCGCGAACAGCAGCACCAGGCGGATGGCGAGCCGCGAGCCGAACACGCCGCGCCGGTGCTTGCGCCACAGCTGCAGGAGCTGCCAGCCGACCAGCAGCATCAGCAGCCCGACCAGGGCGCCGTTGATCAGCAGCAGCACGTCGTAGTTGCCGGCGAAAAGCGCCGTGTTCGCGGTCGCGGTGGCGAGCACGAACAAGGCGATCCCCGCGAGGCACGCGAAGACCAGCAGCAGCCAGCGCAGCGCGGGCGACGCGAGCAGGCCGGCCATGCGCTCGCGCGTATCCGCCGCTCTCAAGGCACGAACGTCCAGCGATGCCAGTCAGACGCGAGCTGCCACTCGTGCGACGTGAGCGCGTTGAGCTGGAACGGCTTGGGAAGCTGGTTGACGTCGAGCTTCATGCGCAGCGCCGCCTCGTACCGCCCGCCTTTCGCAAGATCGGCCGCGCGCGCGACCGGTCGCGAGGTGACGCGGCCGATGAAGCGCTGCACGTCCGCCGCCGTCTCGTACGATCCACCCGCGAGCGGACCGCTCGCGACGCGGTACTGACGGGTCAGCTCGTTGTACGACACGCGCCAGGTCACCGACCACTGCGCGATCTTCTCGTCGACCCAGTACCAGCGCGGACGGGTCATCTCGAACTCGATCGTGAAGTAGAGGGCGATGCCCTTCTCGAGCGCCTCCTCGAGGGACGGCGTGAGAGACACGTCGAACTGGGCCGACAGGAGCGCCTCGCCGTCCTCGATGCGCAGGTCCGTCGAGCGCACCGGAATGACGTCCGCGCGCGCCCATCCACTGAGGAGGCAGAATGCGAGCGCGACGAGCCACATGAGCACGACGGCGGCGGGCCGGACGGCATCGGGCGTGGCGGAGCGCGGGGAGGGCGGCATGCGATATGCGTGCGCGACCGGCGGGATCGGCCGCGGCGAAGGGCCCGGTCTCTCATCCGCCGCGGCGCGTCACGACTTCCGCAGCAGCGCGAAATAGAACCCGTCCTGATTGTGGCTCGCCCCGGGAAGCGAAGGCAAGAGCTGGCCGCCCGCGTGCTGCGCATCGACGGGGAATATGAGTGTTTCACGCAACGCATCCGGTGCGCGCGATGCGAACGCCGCGATGCGCGCTTCGTTCTCCTCGGCGAACACCGAGCACGTGACGTACAGCAGCTTGCCGCCGGACGCGAGCAGCGGCCACGTCGCCGCGAGGATGGCGTCCTGCTGGCGCGCGAACCGGGCCACGTCCGCCGGGCGGCGGAGCCATTTGCCGTCGGGGTGACGCCGCACGATGCCCGACGCGGTGCACGGCACGTCCGCGAGGATGCGATCGAAGGGCCGGCCGTCCCACCAGGCGCGCGGGTCCGCCGCGTCGCCCTCCACGACGTGCACGCGCCGGTCGTCGTGCGCCAGGCGGGCGAGGTTCTCCCGCACGCGCGGAAGGCGACTGACGTCCGCGTCGAGCGCAGTCACTTCGGCGTCCGCGAGCTCGACGATGTGCGTGGTCTTGCCGCCCGGTGCCGCGCACGCGTCGAGCACGCGGTGCCCGTCGGCGACGTCGAGCAGCGGCGCGGCCAGCTGCGCCCCCAGGTCCTGCACCGCGAACTGCCCCTCGCGATAACCGGGCAGGCCGGAGACGGCGCGGGGCGGATCGACGACGATCCCGAGCGCGCCTTGCGGGGCGCACGCGACGCCGGCGCTCCGCAGCGACGCAAGCAGCGCGGCGCGCGTGGTCTGTCGCAGGTTCACCCGCAGCGTCAGCGGCGGCCGCGCGTTGCCCGCCGACAGGATCGCCTCCCAGTCGGCGGGGAAATCGCTGCGCACCCGGTCGATCCACCACGCCGGGTACGACCAGCGGGCGACCGGATCGGCGGCGACCTCCGCCTCGAGCGTGTCGCGCTCGCGCAGGAAGCGGCGCAGAAGCGCGTTGACGAGCCCGCCCGCCGCCGCGTGCCCGAGCAGTGCGACCGCGTCGACCGCGCGATCGACCACGGCGAACGCCGGCGCGCGCGTGTGCACGACCTGGTAGAGCGCCACGGCCACGAGGGCGCGCACATCGGCGTCGACGATCGGCCGCGTCGCGAGGCGGCCGACCAGCGCATCGAGCGTGCCCCAGTACCGCAGCGTTCCATAGGCAAGCTCCTGGACCAGCGCGCGGCCGCGCAGCGCGCTGCCGTCGTCCACGCCGGCCAGGGCAGCCGGCAACGGGGCGCCGCGCAGCACCGCCTCGACGGCGCGCGCGGCCTGCATTTGCTCGTGGTGCATGCGCGCTAGTCCGGCAGGCGGGCGGCGTCGAAGCGCAGCGCCGCTCCGCGCGCACGGCCTGCCAGGTAGGCCGTCCCGCTCATCCAGCGCCCGCCCGCGGGCTTGACCTCGCGCAGGGCGAGACGCTCGCGCCCCTCCGCGCCACATGCGACCTCGAGGCGCCCCCGTGACGTCGACAGCGCGCCCGGCAGTGCTGGCATGCCGGCGTCCGCCACGGCGGCGCCGGCCAGCTTGACCACGCTGCCCGCCAGCGTGGCATAGGCGCCGGGCGCGGGATCGAAGGCGCGGACCTGCCGCGCCAGCAGCGCCGCCGGTCGGCGCCAGTCGAGCGCTGCCTCCCCGGGCGCGATCTTGCGTGCATAGCTGGCACCCGCCGCGGACTGGGGCGTCGCCCGCAAGGCCGCGCCGCTTGAAAGGCGCCCGAGCACATCGACCAGCGCGCCGGCGCCGGCGGCGGCGACGCGCGGCTCCAGGGTGCCCGAGGTGTCGTCGGGCGCGATTGCCACGTCCACGACCTCGAGCATCGGCCCGGTGTCCAGGCCCGCGTCCATCTGCATGATCGTGACGCCGGTGGCGGCATCGCCCGCCTCGATCGCGCGCGCGATCGGCGCCGCGCCCCGCCAGCGCGGCAGCCGGGACGCGTGGACGTTGACGCACCCGTGGCGCGGCCACGCGAGGACCTCGGGCGGCAGAATCAGCCCATAGGCGGCGACGACCAGCACGTCGAGTGGAATGGCGAGCAGCGGGCGGCGGTGGTCCTCGCCCCTCAGGCTCGGCGGCTGGAGCACTGCGAGCGAATGGAGCAGCGCGAAGGCCTTGACCGGCGAGGGCGCGCGCTGCAGGCCTCGGCCATGCGGCCGATCCGGTTGCGTGAGCACCAGCGGTATCGTGTGCCCGGCGTCACGTACCGCCGCCAGCGCGTGGACCGCAAACTCGGGCGTGCCGGCGAAGCCGACGCGCATGGAATGGCCGGCCGCGCTCAGCCGGCGAGCTTCTGCTTCTTGCGCAGCTTGGCGAGCAGGCGGGCCCGCTTGAGAGGCGAAAGATGCTCGACGAACACCTTGCCTTCGAGGTGGTCCATTTCGTGCTGAATGCACACCGCGAGCAACCCTTCCGCGTCCAGAGTGAACGGCTGCCCGCGGGCGTCGCGGGCGCGCACGGTCACGGTGGCGGCCCGCACCACCTTGTCGTAGTAGCCCGGCACGGACAGGCAGCCTTCCTCGCACTCGGCTTCACCGTCCGCGGCAACGAGCTCAGGATTCACGAACACCCGGAGCCGGTCCTTCAGATCCGAGATGTCGATCACGATGATCCGCTGGTGCACGTCCACCTGGGTAGCCGCCAAGCCCACGCCGGGCGCGGAATACATCGTTTCGGCCATGTCGGCGACCAGGCGCTCGATCTCGGGCGTGAAGGCGGCGACCGGCGCTGCGATGCGCTTCAGCCGCGGGTCGGGATATTCGAGGATGTTGAGCTGCGCCATGCGACGAACGGTTAGGGCTGGCTTGCCAAATGCAAGTGACGGATGCAGAATCCGTGTTAAGTCCTTATTTTGCGGCGGTTTAGGACAACAGCAACCGCGGGCCCACCCCCGCCACACCCCGGAAGAGGCTATATGCTTCAACAGTTTACCATGAGACCCCGCACGCTGGCCGCCGCCGCGGCCCGGCTTCTTCCATTGCTGCTCCTGGCGGCGGGCTCGCTCGCCGCGCAGCCCGTGGTGGTCGCCGACAACGCGCCCGGCAGCTACACCGTCCAGAAAGGCGACACCCTGTGGGGGATCGCCGGCAAATTCCTGAAGGACCCGTGGCGCTGGCCGGACGTCTGGCGCATGAACAAGGAGCAGATCCGCAACCCGCATCGCATCTATCCGGGCGACGTCGTGCTCCTCGATACCAGCGACGGTACCCCGCGCCTTACGCTCGCTCGTTCCGCGGGCCCGCGCCCCACGGTCCGCCTCGAGCCCGCCGTTCGCATCTCTGCGCTCGATGCTCAGGCGATCCCGGCCATTCCCCCGGGCGATATCGAGCCGTTCCTGACGCGTCCCCTGGTCACCGGCCCCGACGGACTGTCGGGCGCCGCCGAGATCATCGCCGGGCGCGACGAGCGCGTGGTCCGCGGCCAGAACGACCTCCTGTACGCCGTCGGCCTCGAACCGAAGGACGGCAACCTGTGGTTCATGTACCGGCCGGGCGAGAAGCTCGTCGACGACAAGGGCGTCACGCTGGGCTACGAGAACAAGTTTCTCGGCACCGCGCGAGTCGAGCGCTTCGCCGATGTCTCGACCATTCGCGTGGAGACCGCCCGCGAAGAGATCGTCCTCGGTGACCGCCTCGTTCCGGCGCCCCGCGAAACGCTGCAGAGCTATGTACCGCATTCGCCCGACGTCGCCGTCGACGGCCGCATCCTGCGGCTCGCCAACGACAGCGCGGAAACGGGCCGCAACTACGTCGTCACGCTCGACAAGGGCGCGCTCGATGGCCTCGAGGCCGGCCACGTGCTGGCCATCTACCGGGTGGTCGCGGCGATCCGCGATCGCCGGCCGGGCCAGGAACATCCCGCCGTGCTGCTGCCGTACTTCGACCAGACCACGTTTTACTCGGCCCCGCGCTACCTGAACGTGCCCGACGAGCGCACCGGAATCCTCATGGTGTTCCGCACGTTCGAGCGCGTGTCGTACGCCATCGTGCTCAACACCACGGACACGGTGCGCATCGGCGACTACGTGCGCAAGCCGTAGCGCACGCGGCCCGCCCGGCCGGCCCACGACGTCCCGCGCCGCCCGCCGCGCGAATTCGCCGACGTCCACACGATGAGCGCCGCGGCGCAGGAGCGGGCGCTGGCCTGGGCCACGCTCGCGCAGAAGAATCTGCCCGGGCGGACGCTCGCGCTCCTGCTGCGCGCGCTGCCCGATCCTGCCGACGTGCTCGCGGCTTCGCACGCGACGCTTGCGCGCATCGTGCCGGGACCCGCAGTCGCACGGATCACCGCGCCTCTCGACGCCGAGCGCGACGCGCTCACCCGCGCATGGCTCGCCGACCCCACGCACGAAGTAATCGCCTGGGACGACGCCGACTATCCCCAGGCGCTGCTGGCGCTCGGTGACGCCCCGCCGGCGCTGTTCTTCGTGGGCCGTCGCGCGCTCCTCAATGGTCCGGCGCTCGCGATCGTCGGCAGCCGCAACGCCACGCCCGCGGGTATCGCCAATGCGCGCGCATTTGCGCAGGCGCTCGCCGACGCCGGTCTCACCATCGTGTCGGGGCTAGCACTCGGCATCGACGCCGCTGCGCACGAAGGCGCGCTGGAAGGGGCGGGCAGCACGCTGGCGATCGTCGGCACTGGGCCGGATCGCGTGTATCCGGCCCGGAACCGCGCGCTCGCGCACGCGATCGCGGCGCGCGGCGCGCTGCTGTCCGAATTTCCACCGGGCACGCCGGCGCGCAAAGAGCACTTCCCGCGCCGCAATCGCCTCATCAGCGGGCTTGCCAGCGGCGTACTGGTCGTTGAGGCGACTTTGTCGTCGGGCTCGCTGATCACCGCGCGCCTGGCCGGTGAGCAGGGCCGCGAAGTATTCGCCATTCCCGGGTCCATCCACTCGCCGTTCTCGCGCGGATGCCATCGACTGATCCGCGAGGGTGCGAAGCTCGTCGAGACAGCGCAGGACGTGCTCGACGAGTTGCGCATCGACCACAACGTCCCCATTGTGGCGAAGGCGTCCCGCGTGGCGGGCATCTCCGCCGACGCGTCGGCGGTGCTCGCGGCGCTGGGCTTCGACCCGGGCGACGCCGATACTCTCGTGGCGCGCACGGGCCTGCGCGCCGAATCCCTGTCCAGGGCGCTCGTCGAGCTCGAGCTCGCAGGGGCAGTCGATGCCCTTCCCGGGGGGCGCTGGCAACGCGCGGCGTGAACGCTCACCCTCGTGGCGTGCACCCCGTGCGGCGCGTTGTCGCCGAGGCCCGACTGCCGGTCCGGAATGCTCGGCCGAACGTTTTCTTGCCCGGCCGCTCGTACGTTCGGTAGTATCGGCCTCCCTTTTGCGGGTACCTCGTGACCAAGAGCCTCATCATCGCCGAAAAGCCTTCCGTCGCCGCCGACATCGCGCGCGCGCTCGGGGGCTTCACGCGCCACGACGACTATTTCGAGAGCGATCGCCACGTGCTGTCGTCGGCGGTCGGCCATCTGCTCGAGATCGCGATGCCCGAGGAAGAGGAGGTGAAGCGCGGCAAGTGGACCTTCGCGCACCTGCCCGCGATCCCGTCGAAGTTCGACCTGCGGCCCATCGAGAAGAACGAAAACCGTCTCAAGGTGCTGCTGCGCCTCATCAAGCGCAAGGACGTCACCGCGCTCGTGAACGCGTGCGATGCGGGACGCGAGGGCGAGCTCATCTTTCGCTACATCGCCCAGTTCGCGAAGACCGACAAGCCGGTGCAGCGCCTGTGGCTGCAGTCGATGACCGCCGCATCCATTCGCGACGGCTTCGCCAAGCTGCGCAGCGACGCAGCGATGCTCCCGCTCGCGGACGCCGCCGTGTGCCGCTCCGAGTCGGACTGGCTGGTCGGCATCAACGGCACGCGTGCCATGACGGCCTTCAACTCGAAGGCCGGGGGCTTCCAGCTCACGACCGTGGGACGCGTGCAAACGCCGACGCTCGCCATCCTGGTGGACCGCGAGGCGAAGATCCGCGCGTTCGTGCCGCGCGACTATTGGGAAGTGGTCGGCACCTTCGGCGCCGCGGCGGGCGATTACACCGGCAAGTGGTTCGAGGAGAAGTTCCGCCGGACCGACGACGACCCGGACCAGCGCGCCGATCGCCTGTGGGAAGAGGCGCGGGCGCGCGCCATCGCCGACCGGTGCGTCGGTCAGCCGGGTGTCGTCACCGAGGAGGCCAAGCCCTCCACGCAGATCGCGCCGCTGCTGTACGACCTCACCAGCCTCCAGCGCGACGCCAACGGCCGCTTCGGCTTCTCCGCGCGCACCACGCTGTCGCTCGCGCAGGCGCTCTACGAGAAGCACAAGGCGCTCACCTATCCGCGCACCGATTCGCGCGCGCTCCCCGAGGACTACATCGACACGGTCAACGCGACCCTCGATGAGCTGAAGGAATCGAACGCGTACGGAACGCACGCGCGCAACATCCTCAAGCACAAGTGGGTGCGGCCCAACAAGCGCATCTTCGACAACTCGAAGATCTCCGACCACTTCGCGATCATCCCGACACTGGTCCGGCCCAAGCATCTGAACGAGGTCGAGGCCAAGCTCTACGACCTGGTGGTCAAGCGCTTCCTCGCGATTTTCCATCCGGCCGCGGAATATCTGATCACCACGCGCATCACGCGGGTGGAGGGCGAGCCGTTCAAGTCCGAAGGCAAGGTGCTCGTGCAGCCGGGCTGGCTCGCCGTCTACGGCAAGGAGGCCGCGGCCGAGGGCGACGAGCCGACGCTCACGCCCGTGCAGCCGGATGAGCGCGTCGCGACCGCGAAGGTCGACGTCGTCGCGCTGGTCACGCGGCCGCCGCCGCGCTACAACGAGGCCACGCTGCTCTCCGCGATGGAAGGCGCCGGCAAGTCGATCGAGGACGACGAGCTGCGCGAGGCGATGCGCGAGAAGGGGCTCGGCACGCCCGCGACGCGTGCCCAGATCATCGAGGGCCTGCTTACCGAGCGCTATATCTACCGGGAGGGCAAGGAGCTCGTGCCCACGGCAAAGGCCTTCTCGCTGATGACCCTCCTGCACGGACTGGGCATCCCCGAGCTCTTCTCCCCCGAGCTCACCGCCGAATGGGAGTTCAAGCTCGCGCAGATGGAGCAGGGGCAAATGTCGCGCACCGAGTTCATGCGCGAGATCGTCGGCATGACGAAGCACATCGTCGGCCAGGCGAAGGGCTACGAGAGCGACACCATCCCGGGCGATTTCGCGACCCTGGACGCGCCGTGCCCGAAATGCGGCCACGAGGTGCATGAGAAGTACAAGAAATTCCAGTGCGTCAGCTGCGATTTCGGCTGGTGGAAGATCATGGGCGGGCGACAGCTCGAGCCCGGCGAAGCCGAGACGCTCCTGCGCGAGCGCGAAGTCGGGCCGCTGGAAGGGTTCCGCAGCCGCCTCGGCCGCCCATTCACCGCCAAGCTGCGCCTGTCCGACACCAACGACGTGGAGTTCGATTTCGGCCCGCGGCTAGACGGCGAGGATGGCGAGGCGCCCGACTTCACGGGGCAGACGCCACTCGGCCCGTGCCCGAAGTGCGCGAGCGACGTGTTCGAGACGCCCGTCGCCTACGTCTGCTCGAAAGCCGTGGGCCAGGATCGCACGTGCGATTTCCGCTCGGGGCGCACCATCCTGCAGCGGCCGATCGAGCGCGCGCAGATGGAGAAGCTGCTGCGCACAGGCAAGACGGACCTCCTTTCGTTCGTGTCGGCACGCACCCGCCGACCGTTTTCGGCCTATCTCGCCCGGCAGTCCGACGGCAAGGTCGGGTTCGAGTTCGAGGCGAAGGACCCTGCGCGAAAAGGCGCGCGTCCGTCCCGCGCGGCGCCGTTGCGCGTCCTCGGGGCGCACCCGCGCGACCGGCAGCCGGTGGAGCTGCATGCCGGCCGCTACGGACCGTACGTCAAGCATGGTTCGATCAACGCGACAGTGCCGGACAAGGACCAGGTCGACGCCCTGACGCTCGACGCCGCGATCGAGTTGCTCGATGCGAAGTCCGGCCGCGCGCCCACGAAGCGGCGGGGCGGCAAGTCCCGTGGGCGCAAGAACGTGGAGGCCGAGGTTCCCGCCTACGTCGCAAGCGCCGCCTTGAAGGGCCGCTCCGGCGCGCGAGGGACGGCCGCGGGTGTTCCCGCGCGAGCGCGCGGGGCTGCAGCGAAATCCGCGGTGGCGGCACGCGCGTCGAATGGCAAGCTCGGCGCAGGAGCGCGTGGCAAGCCCGCGGCCAGCGCTGCGCGCGTTGGCGCTGCAGCCGGGCCGGTCGCGACCGCGGGGAAGACCACCGCGAAGGCGGCGAAGCCCTCGGCCAGGCGCAGCGCGTCGTCAGCGTCAGTCACCGCGTCGAAGCCCGCCGCGTCGAAGCCCGCCGCGTCGAAGCCCGCCGCGTCGAAGCCCGCCGCGTCAAAGCCCGCCGCGTCAAAGCCCGCCGCGTCAAAGCCCGCCGCGTCGAAGCCCGCCGCGTCGAAGCCCGCCGCGCGACCCGCGGCCGGGCCGGCGGTGCAATCGGTCGCCAAGCCATCGCGCAAGCCCGTGACGCGCGCGAGCGCGAGCCGCAAGACCGCCAAGTGAGCTGAAGTGCGGTGACCGGGCGCGACCGCGCGGTTGCGCGTCGGGTTTCACGTCCCGTCGTACGTCAAATCGGGCGCGCGCGAATGGCGCCCTAAGTCGTCCCGTCGAGCCCGAACTTGATGCCCTGCGCAAGCGGCAGCTCGTCACCCCAGTTGATGGTGTTGGTCTGCCGGCGCATGTACGCGCGCCACGCGTCCGAGCCCGACTCGCGGCCGCCGCCAGTCTCCTTCTCGCCGCCGAAAGCGCCGCCGATCTCCGCACCCGAGGTGCCGATATTGACGTTCGCGATGCCGCAGTCGCTGCCACGTGCCGCCAGGAACGCTTCGGCCGTGCGCACGCTCGCCGTGAACACCGACGACGACAGTCCCTGCGGCACGCCGTTGTTGATGGCAATCGCCTCGTCGAGCGTGTCGAACGGCAGGACGTAGAGGATGGGCGCGAACGTCTCACGCTGCACGACCGGGGCCTCCGGGGCGACGCCCGTCACGATGGTCGGCTGCACCCAGTGGCCCGGGCCGTCCGGCACACCGCCGCCGCACGCGATCACGCCCCCCGCGGCGCGCGCCTCGTCGAGCGCCGCGCGAAAGCCGGCCACTGCGTGGGCGTCGATCAGCGGACCCATCAGCGTGCCGTTGGCGAGCGGATCGCCGATGCGCACCTGCCGATAGGCCGCGACCAGCCGCTCGACCACCGCTGCGACGCGTTTCCGCGCGACGATCAGGCGCCGCGTGGTCGTGCACCGCTGGCCGGCCGTGCCGACAGCCCCGAACATCACGGCCGGGATGACCAGATCGAGGTCGGCGTCCTCTGCGACGACGATCGCGTTGTTCCCCGCGCATTCGAGAAGCGCCTTTCCGAAGCGGCCTGCCACGTTGCGCGCAACCGCCCGGCCGACTGTCGACGAGCCCGTGAACGAGAGCAGCGCGATGCGCTCGTCAGCCGCGAGCGTCGCCGCCAGCGCGTTGTCGGTGACCGCCAGCGTGAAGATCGGCGGCAGGTCGAGCGCGGTCATGAGCCGGTCCGCGAGCGACTGCACGGCCAGCGCGGACAGGGGAGTCTTCGGCGACGGCTTCCACAGCACCGCGTTGCCGCACACGCATGCCAGCATGGCGTTCCAGGCCCACACGGCCACGGGAAAGTTGAACGCGGTTATCACGCCGACCACCCCGAGCGGATGCCATTGCTCCAGCATCCGGTGCGCCGGCCGCTCCGAGGGCATGGTTCGCCCATAAAGCATGCGCGACTGGCCGACCGCGAAGTCGGCGATGTCGATCATTTCCTGCACCTCGCCGTCGCCCTCGGCCTTGATCTTGCCGTTCTCGAGCGCGACCAGCGACCCGAGCGCGTCCTGGTGCTCGCGCAGGAGCAGGCCGATGCGACGCACGGCCTCGCCGCGACGTGGCGCCGGAACGTCGCGCCATGCGAGCGCCGCGGCGACGCTCGCGGCGATCGCAGCGTCGAGCTCGGCCGCGGTGGCCATGCGCACGACGCCCAGTCGTTGCTCGTTTGCGGGATTGACCGACTCCAGCAACGGACCGCTGCCGCACCAGTCGCGCGGGCCGCGGCATACGCCCGGCAGCGGCGTCTCGGCCTGCAAGCCGAACCGCGCGAGCAATTCGCGCGCTCGCGGATCGGCGCCGCGCTCGTCCGCACTCGCGAGCGCCGCGCCGGGGTCCGTCACGACCGGCATCTCAAGTCCGTCGCCCCGCGTTCCGCTCTCGACGCGCTCATGCGGGGCTGCACATCACGACGAGATCGGGACCGTCGCCTTCGGCGATCCAGCCCTTGGCGACCATCTGGTCGCGCACGGCGCTGTCGGTCATGTACCGATGGTTCGCGTCCGGCCGGTTGTCGAACACCCGGTAGATCGGCGCGCTGCCCGACGGGCACACCCCCGCGACGGGAAGGTACAGCTGCATGAACGCCGGGTCCTCCAGCACGAAGGTCGGGTTGCGCTGACCGGTGGCCGCGCACTCGGCCGTCCCCCGGCCGAAAAAGTGCGAGTCGCCGAGGCCCGGCGGGATGTAGTAGCGGCACACCGGCGACGCACCGGCAACCGGGCTCGTGTAGGCGGTGAACGAATACCCGGTGCGGCCCCAGCGCGTCGGCGTGTTGCCGGCGTCCAGATTCGCCTGCTCGGCGGCCACCCACGTGATGAAATAGTGATCGAGCGACGCGTTGTAATACTCGACCACATTCACGCTGCCGGCCGGCACGGTGGCGACGGCGGCGCGCACCGCCGCACTGGCGTCGACGATGCCCGCGCCGCAGCTCGCGATGGTGCAGTCGGACGTCGCGCTGAACGGCTTGGCCGTCGCGAGCAGGATGCTGCGCACGCCGGTGTAGGTGAGCGACGGCGCGACGCTGAGCATGAGCGCGACCGTGCCCGACACCATCGGCGCCGCGAAGCTCGTGCCGCCGCCGACCTTGTAGCTGTCGGCGACCGGCACCGTGGTCCCGGTGTTCGACAGCACGATGATGCCCTGCGACGTGTTGGCGCGATACTGGCCGCCCGGCGCGGCGATGGTGATCGTCGGCCCGAAGTTGCTGTAGCTCGCGAGGCGCCCCGACGAGGTCGTGGATGCGACGTCGATGATGCCGGCGCAGTTGCCCGGCGCATGGCCCGCGGCGTCGTCAGACTCGTTGCCCGACGCCGCGACGATCGCGCGCGTCACGCCGTGGGCATAGACCGCGGCGATAGTGTCGACGTAGCTCTGCAGGCAGGCGCCGGCACCGCCCAGACTCATGTTGATGACGTGCGCCGGAGTGGGATTCGCCGGCACGCCGGCGACCGGCAGCCCGCCCGCCCAGGCGATCGCGTCGATGATGTCGGAGTCGTAGCCGCCGCACTTGCCGAGTACGCGCACGGGGAGGATCTTCGCCGCCCAGTCGATGCCCGCCGCGTAGATGATGTTGTTGGTGTTCGCCGCGATGATGCCGCTCACCGCCGTGCCGTGCCAGCTACTGTTCTCCACCGTGCAGTCGGCGTTTGCGCCCGTGTTCTCGCCCGCCGCGAGCCAGTCGCCGGGATCCGAGGCGTCCGCGTCGCGGCCGCCGCCGTCGTTGGCGACCATGGGATCGGCGATCATGTCGTAGCCGGGGAGGATGCGGCCGGCGAGGTCGACGTGCGGCCGGATCCCCGTGTCGATGACCGCGACGACGATGTTCGGCGAACCCGTGGTGACATCCCACGCGGAGAACGCGCTGATGCTCGCAGGTCCGTCGGCGAGATAGCCCTGTCCGCCGATGAACTCGTCGTTCGCCATGCGCTCGGCGCGGCGGCGCAGATCGGGCACGACGTATTCGACGTCCGGATCGGATGCGATGCGCGCGGCGATGCGCTCGGCGACGTCGGGCGCGAGCGGTTGGGCGAAGGCCATCAGCTCGGCCCCGGTGGCGAGCGTGCGCAGCCGGCTCAGCGCCACACCCGCATCCTCGGCGACGCGCGCAAGTCGCAGCGGCGCAGTCAGCGCAGCTTTCGCGCCGTCGGCCTTGAGCTTGACGATCAGGCGCGGCGTGTCGGCCGCGGCCGCCGGAAGCGCGGCAGCGCCGCAGGAGAGGGTCAACGCCGCGCAGAGCGGCCAGACAAATCGAAGCATGGAAAGCCTTGGGAAGTGTGGGGGGGTCAGCTGCCGAACCCGGGGTCGCCGGCGCTCGACCGGGTGCGCACGCAGGTGCGGATCGACTCCAGCGTTTGCGCAAGCTGAAGCTCCGCTCCGGAGTAGGTAGCGGCCCGCGCCTGCCAGAAGCGGGCCAGCGCCTCTTCGTCCCCGGTCGAGCACAGTCCGCTCGAAAGCGCCGGCCATTGCGCCGGCGCGTCGCGCTGCACTGACTTCACCAGCGCGTCGAAGTTCCCCAGGATGAACTCCTGCGTCGCCTGGCGGGCCGGGTTCCAGGCGATGCTGTAGCGCAGGGCCGCCCACGACTCGCGCGCGTCGAAGCCCGTGTCGAGGAGCAGCGCGAGGCCGCGCTGCGCGAGCGCCGGGTCGCCGAACGCGAACAACGCCATAGTCAGGTTGCGCCGGTCGAGCCGGTCCTGCGTCACCTTCGCCTCGGCAAGCAACGCGTCGAAGAGCGCCGCGTCGCCGGTTCGCGCGGACGTCATCAGCGTGACGTCGACCAGTCCCGGATCGATGGCGCGGCGATCCTCCAGCCACGCAATGGCGCGACGCCGCGCCTCGGCGGCAAGCGCCGGATCCTCGGGGGCGACCAGCCGCAGGAGCGAGCGGCGCAGGAGCTGATCGTCGTCGCTCTCGCCGGGCTTCGGCGCGAAGCCGAGCGCCCGTGCACGCGGCCCGAACACCCGCCGCACGAAATCTGCATACGCCGGACGTTGCGCGTCGTCGACCAGCGTGTTGGAAGCGAACGCCGCGAGGTCGACCGCGGCGACGACGACCTGGCGGTCGCGCGACGGGGCTGCGAGGCGCACCCAGCGCATCGCCTCGGCGGCGCTCACATTGCCGGCCCGGACGCCGGCACGCAGATCGCTCAGCAGGCTCGCGTACTCGGCCGGGGACAGCGCATCACGCCGGCGCGCGACCCCCTCGAGGAGGCGCTCGTCGTAGCGCGCGACGTAGTACCCGCTGCCGCCTGCGTTCGCGAACACGAAGGCGGGGCATCCGCCCGCGAGCGGGAGCGCCTGCGACGCTTCGGTGAGCAGCGTGCACGCCTGCCGAGAGGAGTGGGCGCCGGCGCGGGCGCCCCCATAGCGCACGCAGACCGGGATGTCCCAGCGCTGCGGCGGCGGCGCAGTCGAGCCGAGCAGTGCGAGGCGCTGCTGCGCCAGCATCAAGCGCGCACCCTGCGCGTCGCATTGCAGGCGCACCCCGACCTGCGGCACGCCGTTCTGGTTGAGAAAGGTCTCGAACGCCCTCGCCACCGGCTGGTCGCTGGCTTGCGTCAGCGCTTTCAGGAAGTCCGTGGCAGTCGCCGAGCCGTCCGCCTGTGCGGCCAGGTAGTGCTGCACGCCGCGACGAAACGCCGCCTCGCCGAGCCAGCGCTCGAACATGCCGATGACGGTGGCGCCCTTCTCGTAGGTGATGCTGTCGAAGGCGTTGAAGATGTCCCCGCGCTCGGCGACGGGCGCGCGGATCTGCCGTGCGGTGGTCAGCAGGTCGGAGTCGATGGCGTCGGCGCGGTCGGTGATGCGCCCAGCGCCCCGGTCGTAGTCGGGACGCCACTCGTCCACGATCTTCGCCGCAATCCAGGTCGCGAACGCCTCGTTGAGCCAGATGTCGTCCCACCAGGCCGTCGTGACCAGGTTGCCGAACCACTGGTGCGCCATCTCGTGCGTCCCGACGCTTGCGGCGCCGCGACGAAAGCGCGGCGTGTCTGCGCCCGGCCTGGCCAGCAGTCCCGCCGAGCCGTAAGTGATGAGGCCGGCGTTCTCCATCGCGAAGCCCACGGTGAGCGGGATGGCGACATGGTCGAGCTTGCCGAACGGATACGCGATGCCGAAGTACGTCTCCAGCCGCGCGAACAGCTCGGGATACGCGCGCGCCACGAAGGCAGCGTCGGCGGTGCGCCCGCGCGGGACCACGATGCGCGTCGCCGTGGCGTGCCTGCCGGCAGGCTCGGCTGCAACGGTCTCCCACGGCCCGACGGCGAATGAAACGAGATAGGTGGGCAACGGACGCGTCTCTGCGAACCGGACTTCGTCGAACCCATCGCCCGCGGCGCGGGTCGACTCGACCCTGCTATTGGACAGCGCGACCAGCCCGTGCGGGACCCGCAGCGTCACCTGCCACGGTGCCTTGAAGCCGGGCTCGTCGAAGCATGGGAACGCTCGCCGCGCCGACACCGGCTCGAACTGGGTCATCGCGTACCACGCGCCGTGGTCCTCGAGGGCGAACAGGCCGCGGGTCGAGTTGCGCGCCTGCACCGCTTCGTAGCCGAGCGTGACGCGATGGCGGCCCGGCGCCAGCGCAGGATCGAAGGCCAGGCCCACGAACTGGTCGTGGCCATCGAGCACGCCGACCCGCGTATCGGCGCGATCCACGCCCGCGCGCGTGACCTTCAAGTCATCCGCGTTGAGCCAAAGCACCACATGCGGGCGATCGAGCTCGACGTCGATGGCGATCTCGCCGGCCGCGCCGGCATTGCCCGGCACGACGGTGAGGTGCAACGAGTAATGAAGCGGGCGGGCGCCAGCGGGCAGGCGAAACGCCGGCGCCGCCGGGCCTTGCGCCACGATGGGCTCGGCCGCGCACGCAGACCGGAGCGCCGCGCAAGCGGCCAATGCCAGCAGGAAGGCCATCCCGCGCCGACGTCGATCGCTAGTGGAATTCATCGGGTTAACTCCGCAGCGCGGCGATGCGACCTGAGCAGGCGGCGGGATGCGGGGTGGCGCGCCGCTCCGGCGCTCCCGCCGCGGGCGCGGTTCAGACGTCCAGGTTGCGCACGCCGAGGGCATTCGACTCGATGAACGCACGGCGCGGCTCGACGTGCTCGCCCATCAGCGTGGAGAAGATCTCCTCCGACGAGATGACGTCGTCGATCTGCACGCGCAGGAGGCGCCGCACCTTGGGATCCATCGTCGTCTCCCACAGCTGACCGGGGTTCATCTCCCCCAGCCCCTTGTAGCGCTGGATCGCGACGCTGTCGCGCGCCTCGCCGAGGAGCCAGTCCAGAGCTTCCTTGAACGACTTGACCGCACGCTGCTTCTCGCCGCGCCTGACGACGGCGCCCGGATGGATGAGGTCCTGCAGCACGTCGGCCGCAGTGCGGATCTGCGCGGCGTCGCCGCTCGCGATGAAGTCGGCGTCCAGCGCCGTGGCATGCGGCGTGCCGTGATGCGTTCGGATGACCACGAGCCGGTACGCCTCGGAGGTGGCGTCGTAGCGGGCCTCGACGGCAACCTCCACGTCGCCCATCGCGGTCTGCAGCGCGTCCGCGCTCGCGCGCGCCGCGCTTTCGCTCGACAGGTCGAGGCGCACGCCGTTTAGCACGGCGCGCAGGGCGGCAGGGTCGATCAGGCGGGCGAGCCGCTCGATCACAGCCTCGGCGAGCAGATACTCGCGCGCGACGTTGCCGAACGATTCCGCCGCGAGCGCGGGCAGGTCTACGCCGGGCGTGAGCTCGGCGCCCTTCAAGGCAACGCGCAGCAGATGCTGCTTCAGCTCGTGGTCGTCCTTGAGGTAGACCTCCTCGCGTCCCTGCTTGGCCTTGTACAGCGGCGGCTGCGCGATGTAGATGTGGCCGCGCTCGACGAGCTCGGGCATCTGGCGATAGAAAAACGTGAGCAGCAGGGTGCGGATGTGCGAGCCGTCGACGTCGGCGTCGGTCATGATGATGATGCGGTGGTAGCGCAGCTTGTCGGCGTTGAAGGCGTCCTTCTCCTCCTTCTCGCCGGCCGCCGTGCGGCCGAACCCCGTGCCGAGCGCCGTGATGAGGGTGACGATCTCCTGCGAGCTGACCAGCTTGTCGAAGCGCGCGCGCTCGACGTTGAGGATCTTGCCGCGCAGCGGCAGGATCGCCTGGAACTTGCGGTCGCGGCCCTGCTTGGCCGAACCGCCGGCGGAATCGCCCTCCACCAGGTAGATCTCGCACAGCGCCGGATCGCGCTCCTGGCAGTCGGCGAGCTTGCCCGGCAGGCCGGCGCCGTCGAGCACGCCCTTGCGGCGCGTGAGCTCGCGCGCCTTGCGCGCGGCCTCGCGGGCCCGTGCCGCGTCGACGATCTTGCCGCAGATGATCTTCGCATCGATCGGATGCTCGAGCAGGAACTCGGCGAGCTTCGCGGACACCACTTCCTGCACGATCGGGAGCACCTCCGACGAAACCAGCTTGTCCTTGGTTTGCGAGCTGAACTTGGGCTCGGGCACCTTGACCGACAGGACGCACGTGAGTCCTTCGCGCATGTCGTCGCCGGTGGTCTCCACCTTGGCCTTCTTCGCGACCTCTTCCTTCTCGATGTACTGGTTCAGCGTGCGCGTCATCGACTGGCGCAGGCCGGTGAGATGCGTGCCGCCGTCGCGCTGCGGAATGTTGTTGGTGAAGCACTGCACCGACTCAGCGTAGGAGTCGTTCCACTGCATGGCGACCTCGACGGTGACGCCGTCCTTCTCGCCGATCGCGCTGAACACCTTGGGATGCAGCACCGACTTGCTGCGGTTCATGTACTCGACGAAGCCGCGAATGCCGCCGACGTAGGCGAAGTTCTCGCTCTTGCCGTCGCGCTGGTCGATGAGCTCGATCTTGACGCCGTTGTTCAGGAACGACAGCTCGCGGATGCGCTTGGCGAGGATCTCGTAGTGAAACTCGATGTTGTTGAAGGTCTCGGCACCGGCCATGAAATGGACCTCGGTGCCGCGCCGGTCGGTGGGGCCGACGATGGCCAGCGGCGCTACCGCCACGCCGCGGCGGAACTCCATCTGGTGCAGGTGGCCGTTGCGCCAGATGCGCAGCTTCAGCCATTCCGACAGCGCGTTGACGACCGAGACGCCCACGCCGTGCAATCCGCCGGAGACCTTGTAGCTATTCTGGTCGAACTTGCCGCCCGCGTGCAGCTCAGTCATCACGATCTCGGCGGCCGAGCGGCGCTCCTCGTCGTCCTCCTTGATATCGGTCGGGATGCCGCGGCCGTTGTCCTGCACGGACACCGAGTTGTCCGCGTGGATCACCACGCGGATGTCGTCGCAATAGCCGGCGAGCGCCTCATCGATGGCGTTATCGAGCACCTCGAACACCATGTGATGCAGGCCAGTGCCATCGGACGTGTCGCCGATGTACATGCCGGGGCGCTTGCGCACGGCATCGAGCCCCTTGAGGATCTTGATGCTCGACGAATCGTAGTCGTCGCCGTTGCGCTGGGGTGAGGGTCCGGCGGGGTGCTGGGGCTGCGGCTGCATCGTCATGGGTCAGATACGCATCGGCATGACGACGTACTTGTAATCCTCGCGGTCGGGCATGGTGACGAGCGCGCTCGAATTCGCATCGCCGAACTGGAAGCGCACGTGCTCGCTCGACAAGTTCGCGAGCGCGTCGAGCAAATACGTGATGTTGAAGCCGATGTCGAGGCTGTCGCCCTTGTAGGGCACTTCGAGCTCCTCCTCGGCTTCCTCCTGCTCGCTGTTCGTGCACACGATGCGCAGCGTGTCGTCGGCGAGCACCAGTCGCACGCCCCGGAACTTTTCGTTCGATAGGATCGCCGCACGCTGCAGCGCGGCGAGGAGCTCGGTGCGCGCGAGTTCGATCTGCTTCGTATGGCCAGTGGGGATGACGCGGTTGTAGTCGGGGAACTTTCCGTCGACGACCTTCGAGACCAGCTCGACGTTACCGAAGCGGAAGCGTGCCTGGTTGGACAGGATGTCGATGGTCACGGGCTCGTCGACGTCGGCCAGGAGCTTGGCGAGCTCGAGGACGGTCTTGCGTGGCAGGATCACTTCCTGGCGGCTGTAGCTGCCCGACACGGCGAGGCTCGCCCACGAGAGCCGGTGGCCATCCGTGGCGACGGCCTGCAGCGTGCCCTGGTCGATCACCAGCAGCATGCCGTTCAGGTAGTAGCGGATGTCCTGCTGGGCCATCGCGAATTCGGCGAGGCGCAGCAGCCCGCGCAGGTCTTTCTGCGGCAGCGACAGGGTCTGCAGCTGCTCGGCGCCGAGGCTGATGCGCGGATAGTCGCTCGCCGGCAGCGTCTGGAGGTTGAAGCGCGAGCGGCCGGCGCGGACCGTCATCCGACTGCCGGTGACGTCGAGGTTGAGCGAGGCGTCGTCGGGAAGCGCCCGCAGGAGATCCTGCAGCTTGCGCGCGCCCACCGTGGTGGCCTGACCGTCCTTGCCCGCGAGCTCGCTCACCGCGGTGATCTGCATCTCGAGATCGGTGGCAGTGACGTTGAGCTTGCCGTCCTTTTGCTCGAGGAGAACGTTGGCGAGGATCGGCAACGTGTGACGCCGTTCGACGATGCCCGAAACGGCCTGGAGCGGCCGCAGCAGCGCATCGCGAGCGATCTGTTTTAGTTGCATTGTCACAATCTAGGAACAGTTAATAGGAGGCGGCCACTTTTGCGTACAACCCGGGATTGCGCCGCTCCATCAGGCGCTTGGCGCATGGCCAAAGAAGGGGACAACCGCGGTAGGCGCTGTGGATCGATTGGGGACCTTTTGCAGCCAATGAACCGAGGTCCGCTTAATCCACAGATTATAAGCGTTTTCTACGCGTTTTTCCAGCGGAGGAGAGGGTCGGGACGGAGACGATTTTGACGCGGCACCGCACCCTTGCCGCGCGTGGCGCCGCCATGCCCTTCCGGGGAGCTTCAGCTGCGCAGCACCTGCAGCAGGAAATTGACGTCGTGGTTCAGATCGGAATGCGTCTCGCGCAGCTTCGCCACCTGCCGGCATGCGTGCAGGACTGTCGTGTGGTCGCGACCGCCGAAGTTGCTGCCGATCTCCGGCAGTGACATCTGCGTGAGCTCCTTGGCCAGCGACATGGCCACCTGGCGGGGCCGCGCCACGGCGCGCGAGCGCTTCTTCGAGTGCATGTCGGACACGCGAATCTTGTAGTAGTCGGCGACAGTCTTCTGGATGTTCTCGATCGAGATCTGGCGGTTCTGCACGGCCAGCAGGTCGCGCAGTGCTTCCTTGGCCATCGGCAGATTGATCTCGTGGCCGTGGAAGTTCGAATAGGCCATGATCCGCTTGAGCGCTCCCTCGAGCTCGCGCACGTTGCTCCGGATGTGTTTCGCGATGAAGAAGGCCACCTGCTCGTCGAGCCGGATGCCAGACAGCGCCGCCTTGGCCAGCAGGATCGCGACGCGCATCTCGAGCTCGGGCGGCTCCAGCGCCACCGTCAGCCCCCAGCCGAACCGCGAGATCAGCCGCTCCTCGATGCCGGCGATCTCCTTGGGATAGGTGTCGCAGGTGATCACCACCTGCTTGTGCGCCTCGATCAGCGTGTTGAAGAGATAGAAAAACTCTTCCTGCGTGCGGCTCTTGTTGCCGAAGAACTGGATGTCGTCGATGAGCAGCAGGTCGAGCGTTCGGTAGTGCCGCTTGAAATCGTCGAACGCCTTGTGCTGGTAGGCTCGCACGACATCCGAGACGTACGTCTCGGCGTGGATGTAGCGGATCTTGGCGGCCGGGTTCTGGGCGAGGATCTGGTGGCCGATCGCCTGGACGAGGTGGGTCTTGCCCAGGCCGACGCCCCCGTAGACGAACAGCGGGTTGTATGAGGTCGGATGGTCGGCGACTTGCAATCCGGCGGCCCGGGCGAGCTGGTTGGCCTTCCCGGCGACGAATGCGTTGAAGGTGAAGGTCGGGTTGAGACCGCCGGCGTCCGGCTTGCGCGCCAGCGCCAGGGCACCCGCCGAGGGTCGGACCGGGCTCGGGGTTTCCACAGGCGCGGCAGGGATCGCGTGGCCATTCGCCGGCGCCGCCGCGCTCGCCGGCAAAGCCCGCTCCGCGGACCGGGGCAGGGCGTCGGCGACCTCGAAGCGGACGGGCTGCGCGGCGGCGCCGGCCTCGAGCGCCAGCGCCTGGATGCGGCTGCCGAAACGGTCCTTGACCCATTGCAGAACGAAGCGGTTGGGAGCGGTCAGCCGCAGTGCCCCGGCGTCCTCCGCACAGGCGAGCGGGCGAATCCAGGTGGCGTATTGCTGGGGGGTGAGTTCCCGCTCGAAGACGACGAGACAGGCGGCCCAGGCGGGCGGATGAGGTGCGATGTGCAAGGCGGTTTCCGACTCGAGGTGCGTGGGCCGTGGCGGCAGACAAGTCGACCGGACGCCGCGCCGGCGGCATGGAAGCACGGCGTCTGTTGCGCGGTCCGGGGGGGCCGATTGTAGTCGCGTGCCGGCGGGTTATCCACAGGGATCGCGGCCGATCCAATGCGGGTTCCGGCGCGCCGCATGCATCGCGGTGCGCGGTGCAAGTGACCGCTCGCCCTCGGCGCGGTTTGACCGCCGCCTTGACGGCTCAGGCATAACGCGCTCTAATGTAAGGCTTTTCCGAGGTCGCGCCCGGTGAGTGTGGCGCTTCCCCTTAAGACCCGCCGAGGCATTTTGCGATGAAACGTACGTTCCAGCCGTCGAAGCTCCGCCGCGCCCGCAATCACGGGTTTCGCGCCCGCATGAGCAGCGTGGGCGGCCGCAGGGTACTGGCCGCGCGCCGAGCCAAGGGTCGCGTCCGGCTCACGCCCGTCTGACCGTCCCCGGGGGCGCCCCGCGTGGCACGCGCGCGTACCGGTTGTGCGGTGAGCGCGCATTCGAGGCCGTGTTCCGCCGCGGGATTCGTCTCGACGGGCGCTTCATCCAGCTGGTGGCCGCGCCGGCCATGCAAGCTCCGGGCCGCGTCGGCTTCATCATCTCGCGCCGTTCGATCCCGCTCGCCGTCGACCGCAACCGGTTGCGCCGCCGACTGCGCGTTGCCGTGCGCCTCGCGCGTCCCGGCGCCACCCGCTTCGACCTGATCCTGCGCGTGCGCCAGCCGATTCCCCGTCGCAATATCATCGACGCCGCCGCGGAGGGTGCCGGCCTGATCCGCCGGCTCATCGAGTCGCCCGCGCCGTGAACCGCATGCTCGTGCTCCTCATCCGCGGCTACCAACTCTTGCTTCGGCCGCTGCTCGGCGCAAACTGCCGGTTCTACCCCAGCTGCTCCGACTACGCCCGCGAGGCCGTCGAGCGACACGGCGCACTCGCCGGCTCGTGGCTCGCCGCCAAGCGCCTCGCCCGCTGCCACCCGTATCATCCGGGCGGCTGCGACCCCGTTCCCTGATTTGGTCCCGGCACGGCGGCATGCTCGCCGCCGCCGGTCGATCATTGTGCGATTGCCTCCCATGTTCGGACTCGACACCCAACGCCTGATCCTGCTGATGATCTTCTCGTTCTCGGCCCTGTTCCTGTGGCAGGCGTGGGAACGGGAGCGCGCGCCGGTGCCCGTTCCGCAGCTCGCCACGCCGGCTCGGCCGGCCGATCTGCCGGGTCCGGCGGGAACCACGGCCGCGGGAATTCCCGCGGCCGGCAACCCCGCGGGCGGGGCGCCCTCCGCCGCGCCGAGCGCCGCCATTCCGGGGAGCGCGCCGGCCGCCGCCGCGCCCGTTCCCGGGCAAATCGTCACGGTGCGTACCGACCTGTACACCGCCGACATCGACAGCGTGGGCGGGGTGGTCTCGCGTGTGGCGCTCGCGGAGCATCGCGACGCGTTCGATCAGACCAAGCCCTATCTCGCGCTGCTGCGCACCCCCGAGCGCACGTTCGTGGCGCAAGCCGGGCTGATCGGCGACGGGCTGCCGAATCACCGCACCCCGTACGAGGTCCTGCCGGGGCCGCGCGAGCTTGCGGCCGGCAGCGATCGCCTCGAAGTGAAGCTGCAGGCGAGCGCGCCGAACGGCGACAAGGTCGTGCAGGTGCTCACCTTCCACCGGGGCAGCTACGTGATCGACGTGGCGTTCGACGTCACCAACAACGGCCCGGCGCCCATCACGCCCGAGGCTTATTTCCAGCTGATGCGCGACACCAAGCAGGCGGTGCCGCCGTCGAGCTCCATGGCGCCGGCCGCGTTCCACGGCGCGGTCGTCTTCAACGACAAGGACAAGTTCAAGAAGGTCGACTTCGCGGAGATCGACAAGGAGGCGGCCGACCCCACGCGCAAGCCGGCCTTTACGCGCAGCGCCGACAACGGCTGGATCGGCATGATCGAGCACTACTTCGTCGCCGCCTGGCTGCCGCCGGCCGCGGCGCCGCTGACGCGCCAGTTCTACACCACGAAGCTCGACAACGGCGCGCTCTACACCGCCGGCATGCGCTACGCGCAGGGCGCGATCGCCCCCGGCGCCACCGGCGAGCTGCTCAACCATCTCTATGTCGGCCCGCAGGACCAGGACGCGCTCGCCAAGCTCGCGCCGGGGCTCGACCTCGTCGTCGATTACGGCATCTTCACGATCATCGCGGCGCCGCTGTTCTGGCTGCTGAAGTGGCTGCACGGCCTGATCGGCAACTGGGGCTGGGCGATCATCGTCATGACGATCCTCATCAAGAGCGCGTTCTACCCGCTCAACCATGCGAGCGCGCGCTCGATGGCGAAGATGAAGATCGTCGGGCCGAAGATGAAGGCGCTGCAGGAGCAGTACGGCAAGGACAAGCAGCAGCTGCAGCAGAAGATGATGGAGATGTACAAGCAGGAGAAGATCAACCCGCTCGGCGGCTGCCTGCCGATCGTCGTGCAGATCCCGGTCTTCATCGCGCTGTACTGGGTGCTGCTGTCCGCCGTCGAGCTGCGGCACGCGCCGTGGATTGGCTGGGTGCACGACCTGTCGGCCCCCGATCCGTGGTTCGTGCTGCCGGTGATCTATGCGATCACGGCCTACTTGCAGGTCAAGCTGTCGCCCACGCCGATCAGCGATCCGGTGCAGGCCAAGGTCATGCAGTTCATGCCGATCGCGTTCTCCGTCATGTTCCTGTTCTTTCCCGCGGGGCTGGTGCTGTACTGGCTGGTCAACAACTGCATCCAGATCTTCCAGCAGTGGCACATGAACCGGGTGATCACCCGGGAGCAGGCGGCGCTGGTGGCCAAGCGCCGCTAGCGGACGACGGCGTGGCGGAGACGCGCGCGCCCGTTGCGGACACCATCGTCGCGATCGCGACGCCGCCCGGGCGCGGCGGCGTCGGCATCGTGCGCCTGTCCGGCCCGCGCTGCGACGCGATCGCGCAGGCGCTCCTCGGCGCGACGCCGGCGCCCCGCCTGGCCACCTATGCGCCCTTTCGAGACGCCGCGGGCGCGGCGCTCGACACGGGCCTGGCGCTGTGGTTTCCCGCGCCGCATTCGTACACGGGCGAGTCCGTGCTCGAGCTGCAGGGACACGGCAGCCCCGCCGCGTTGCGGGCGGTCGTCGGCCGGTGCCTCGAGCTCGGCGCCCGCCTGGCGCAGCCCGGCGAGTTCACCCGCCGCGCGTTCCTGAACGGCCGCATCGACCTCGCGCAGGCCGAAGGCGTTGCCGACCTGATCGAGGCGGCCAGCTCGACTGCCGCACGCGCCGCAATTCGCACCCTCACCGGCGAATTCTCGCGGGCGATCGGTGCCGCGGTCGCGGATCTCACCGAGCTGCGCGCCAGGGCCGAGGCGTCGCTCGACTTCCCCGAGGAGGACATCGCGTTCGTACACGTGGCCGACGCAGCGGCGCGGCTCGAGCGCGTCCGCGCGGCGCTTGCCGCCCTTACGCGGCGCGCTCGCCAGGGCGTCCGCCTGCGCGAGGGACTCACGGTGGTTCTGGTGGGGCGCCCGAACGTGGGCAAGTCGAGCCTGCTCAACCGGCTGGCGCGCGAGGACGTTGCGATCGTCGCCGACGCGCCGGGCACCACGCGCGACACCGTCGAGCGCGCAATCGAGATCGACGGCGTGCCGGTGATCGTGGTCGACACGGCTGGATTGCGCGATGCCGACGAAGCGGTGGAGCGGCTCGGCATCGCGCGCACGTGGGCCGCGGTCGCGCGCGCCGACGTCGCGATCGTACTGGTGGACGCGCGCGAGCCGGACGAGGGCCTGACCGACGACGACCGCGCGGTGCTCTCGCGCCTGCCGCAGGCGCTACCGCGACTGGTCGCGCACAACAAGAGCGACCTCGCCGGGGTCGCGGCGCGCGTCGAGCGCTCGGGCGCAACCGTGCACGCCTGGATGTCCGCGCTCACCGGTGACGGCGTAGCGGAGCTCGAAGCGGAGGTGCGCGTGCTGGCGGGGGTCGACGCCGCCGGCGAGGACAGCTTTATCGCCCGCGAGCGCCACCTCGTCGCGCTCGAGGAAGCGCGTGCGCGCCTGGCGGCCGCCGCCGCAGAGCTGGCACTCGTCGCACCCGCGCTCGAGCTCGTCGCAGAGGAGCTGCGTCTGGCGCAGCGCGCCCTGTCGTCGATCACCGGCGAGTTCACGGCCGACGACCTGCTCGGCGAAATTTTCGCGCGGTTCTGCATCGGGAAATAGCGCCGCGATTGCGCGAATTGGTTGGGCCACCGGGCCACGCGCGCGTTGCGTTCCCGACCTGCGCGTACCGGTTCCAGCGCGTGCTAGAGTCATCGACCGCCCTGCGCTTGCGCACACGGTGCATCCGTTCCCGGCTGAATCGTTCAGATGAATCGAATCGAATCGCTCGCCACGCTGACCGCCTGCGTGGGCGCCCCTGGCGTTCTGCGCCACGCGCGACTGCTCGGATGGGTTCGCGAGATCGCCGCGCTCACGCAACCCGAGCGCATCGCCTGGTGCGACGGAAGCGCTGCGGAGTACGACCGGCTGTGCGCCGACATGGTCCGGGCCGGCACGCTGCGCCGGCTCGATCCGGTGCTTCGACCCAACAGCTATCTCGCGTGGTCGGCGCCGTCCGACGTGGCGCGCGTCGAGGACCGCACCTTCATTTGCAGCGCGCGGCAGGACGACGCCGGACCGACGAACAACTGGATGGATCCGGCGCAGATGCGCGCCACGCTCGAAGGCCTGTTCGCGGGGTCCATGCGCGGCCGCACGATGTACGTGGTTCCATTCTCGATGGGCCCGCTCGGCAGCCCGATCGCGCATATCGGCGTCGAGATCACCGACAGCCCTTACGTGGCGGCGAGCATGCGCATCATGACGCGCATGGGCGCCGCAGTGCTCGAGGCGCTGGGCACGGACGGGCCGTTCGTACCGTGCGTGCACTCCGTCGGCGCGCCGCTCGCGCCCGGAGCCGCGGACGTGCCGTGGCCGTGCAACCCCGATCACAAGTACATCGTGCATTTTCCCGAGGCACGCGAAATCTGGAGCTTTGGCTCCGGCTACGGCGGCAACGCGCTGCTCGGCAAGAAGTGCCTCGCCCTGCGCATCGCCTCGGTGATGGGTCGCGACCAGGGCTGGCTGGCCGAGCACATGCTGATCCTGGGCGTCACCGCACCGGACGGTGACCAGCGCTATGTCGCCGCGGCGTTCCCGAGCGCGTGCGGCAAGACGAATTTCGCGATGCTGATTCCGCCGGAGGGAATCGCGGGTTGGCGGGTAACCACGATCGGTGACGACATCGCATGGCTCAAGCCCGGCGCCGACGGGTTCTTCCGGGCGATCAATCCCGAGGCCGGCTATTTTGGCGTCGCGCCTGGCACATCGTGGGAATCCAACCCGAACGCCATGGCCACGCTCCGTGAGAACGTCATTTTCACCAACGTCGCGCTCACCGACGGGGGCGATGTCTGGTGGGAAGGCATGACGCGCGAGCCGCCCGTGCACCTCACGGACTGGCAGGGGCGTTCGTGGACGCCCGAGTGCGGCCGGAAGGCGGCCCACCCGAACGCCCGCTTCACGGTGGCCGCCACGCAATGCCCGTCGCTCGATCCTGCCTGGGACGACCCGGCCGGGGTGCCGATCTCGGCCTTCATCTTCGGCGCGCGCCGCTCCGATACCGTCCCGCTGGTCACGGAAGCGAGGTCGTGGGAAGCGGGCGTCTACCAGGCGGCAACGATGGGATCGGAGACCACTGCCGCTGCAGCCGGCGCGGTGGGAGAAGTGCGCCGCGATCCGTTTGCCATGCTGCCATTCTGCGGATATCACGTCGGCGATTATTTCAGGCACTGGCTGGAGATGGGCCGCGCCGTGAGCCATCCGCCGCGGATGTTCAGCGTGAACTGGTTCAGGAAAGACGACGACGGCCGGTTCGTATGGCCGGGTTTCGGCCAAAACCTGCGGATTCTGAAGTGGATTTTCGAGCGCTGCGCCGGCCGGGGCCACGCCGGTGAAACACCGCTGGGGTTTGCTCCCGAGTACGATGACCTGGACTGGCGTGGGCTCGATTTCGGCAATCGTCAGTTTGCGAAGGCGATGGCTGTCGATCCAGAGCAATGGCGGTCGGAGCTGGACTCGCACGATGAGCTGTTCGCGCGAATTGGCCCCAAGCAACCCGATGAGCTCGCCGACCAGCGGCGACAGCTGGCGCACCGACTCGGTGCATCGTAGATCGAGAGACTGATTTGCGGACTGGATTCACGTGAAACATAGCGATCCGTTCCACGTGGAACTTCCTATCCCTCGGGTCTAACCGCCACCAGCAAGCCGCCGTTCCGCCGTGCGTTGTCGCCGATTTTCGCTGCATCGATAGTCCTTCCTTTGGTCTGACAGTCCAAGGGGTGGCCGAGTGTAGAATGGTCAACTCATCGTCAGCGCCGTATCGCCCCATTTCCTGATAATTTTCATGGACTTTACTCAGTACGAAGTCATTGTCGTTGGGGGTGGACACGCGGGCACCGAGGCCGCGCTGGCGGCGAGCCGGGCCGGGTGCCGTACCCTCCTGCTGACCCATAGCCTGGAGACGTTGGGTCAGATGTCCTGCAATCCCTCCATAGGGGGGATCGGCAAGGGGCATCTGGTGAAGGAGATCGACGCCCTTGGCGGCGCGATGGCCCTTGCCACTGACGAAGCCGGAATCCAGTTTCGCATTCTCAACGGCTCGAAGGGTCCGGCGGTGCGGGCCACCCGTGCGCAGGCCGATCGGGTGCTTTATCGCGCCGCGATCCGGCGCCGGCTCGAGCGTGCCCCGCACCTCACGCTGTTCCAGCAGCCGGTGGACGACCTGCTCCTCGAGGGGAACCGGGTTATCGGCGTGTTGACCCAGATCGGCCTGCGTTTCCATGCCCCCACCGTGGTTCTCACCACTGGGACGTTCCTGGCGGGGCTGATCCACGTCGGGATGCAAAGCCACGAGGGCGGCCGCGCTAGCGATCCGCCCGCCAAGCGCCTGGCGGCGCGTCTGCGGGAGCTCGCGTTGCCGGTTGGCCGCCTCAAGACCGGGACGCCGCCCCGGCTCGACGGCCGCACGCTCGACCTGGGATCGCTGCCCCAGCAGCCCGGCGACGATCCCGCCCCGGTGTTCTCGTTCATGGGCGAGCGGGCGCTTCACCCGCGCCAGCTCCCATGCTGGGTCACGCATACAAACCCGCGCACGCACGACATCATCCGGAACGGACTGGACCGCTCGCCGCTGTTCACCGGTGTGATCAAGGGGATCGGCCCGCGCTATTGCCCGTCCATCGAGGACAAGGTGGTGCGCTTCGCCGGACGCGACGCGCACCAGGTGTTCCTCGAGCCGGAAGGGCTGGATACCTCCGAGATCTATCCCAACGGTATCTCGACGTCGCTGCCGTTCGACGTGCAGCTCGACTTGGTCCGGTCAATGGCCGGTTGCGAGCGCGCGCACATCGTGCGTCCCGGCTATTCGATCGAGTACGACTTCTTCGATCCGCGCGCGCTGCGCGCGACCTTGGAGACGAAGGCGATCGCAGGCCTGTTCTTCGCCGGGCAGATCAACGGCACGACCGGTTACGAAGAGGCGGCCGCCCAAGGCATGCTGGCCGGCATCAATGCCGCGCGCCATGCCCGCGACCTGGACGGCTGGAGCCCGGGACGCGACGAGGCCTATCTCGGTGTGCTCGTGGACGACCTGGTGACGCGCGGGGTAACCGAGCCGTACCGGATGTTCACCTCGCGCGCCGAATACCGTCTGCAACTCCGCGAAGACAATGCCGACCTACGGTTGACGGAGCACGGCCGCCGGCTCGGCGTCGTCGACGACGCACGCTGGGATGCGTTTTGCCGCAAGCGCGATCGGGTAGCGCACGAGCACGCGCGTCTGCGGTCGACCTTCGTCGGTCCGGCCAACGTGTCCCCACTGGAAGCGACCGAGGTCCTCGGCCAGCCGCTCGAACGTGATTACTCACTCTCCGAATTGTTGAGACGGCCAGGCATGTCTTACGCGACCCTCCACCAGCTCAACGCCGCGGGCGGCGGCTCGAACGACGCGACCGTCGCGGAGCAGGTGGAAATCGCTACCAAGTACGCGGGGTATATCGAGCGGCAGCGCGACGAGATCGAGAAAGGCCGCGAGGCCGCAGGCATGCTCTTGCCCGACGACCTCGACTACGCGAGCGTGCGCGGGCTGTCCACCGAAGTGCGCCAGGCCCTCGCGCGGCATCGCCCGGGCACCCTCGGCCAGGCCGAGCGCCTGTCGGGCGTGACGCCCGCCGCCGTGTCGTTGCTCCGGGTGCACCTCCGCCGGCTCGCCGGCGCACGCTCCGAAACGGCTCGCACGACGGTCCGCGCATGACCGTCGCGACCGAGCCGAACGTCGCTCGGCTGCTCACCGAAGGTTTGCAAGCGCTCGGGGTCGCGCTGCCGGCTGATGCGTCCGACCGGCTGCACGCGTACATCGATCTGCTCGCCAAGTGGAATCGGACCTACAACCTGACCGCCATCCGCGAACCCGAGCGAATGGTCACGCATCATGTGCTGGACGCGCTCGGCATTCTGCCGCACCTGCCCGCCGACCGTGCGCTGCGGATACTCGATGTAGGCTCAGGCGGCGGCGTGCCGGGCCTGCCGCTCGCCATCGCGCGGCCACAGTGGCACGTGACGCTGCTCGACTCGAACAGCAAGAAGACGACGTTTCTCACGCAGGCGGCGATCGAGCTCGGCGCTGCGAACGTCGAGGTCGTGACGACGCGCGTCGAAGCGTACGACCCGGCGCAGCGCTTCGACGTCGTGGTGTCGCGCGCGTTCAGCGAGCTCGCCGACTTCGTCGCGGGCGCCGCGCGCCATGTCGGCAGCGGCGGCATGCTCGCCGCGATGAAAGGCGTCTATCCGCACGACGAGCTGGCCCAGCTTCGTGACGATGTCGTGGTGCTCGGCGCGCCCGCCATCGCCGTGCCCGGGCTGGAGGCCGCGCGCCATCTCATTTTGCTGCGCGTGGCGGAACCCGCGTGACGCGCATCCTGGCGCTCGCGAACCAGAAGGGCGGGGTGGGGAAGACGACCACCGCGGTCAACCTTGCCGCGAGCCTGGTCGCGATGAAGCGCCGCGTGCTGGTCGTGGATCTCGATCCGCAGGGGAATGCGACCACGGGCGCGGGCGTCGACAAGCGCGCGCTGCGCGAGACGGTGTACCAGGTGCTCCTGGGCGAGCGACAGATCGCGGACGTACGGCTGGCCTCGCCGACCGGCGGATTCGACCTCGTGCCGGCGAATCGGGACCTCGCTGGTGCCGAGGTCGAGCTGGTCGACCTGCCCGAGCGTGAGACGCGCCTCAAGGACGCGCTCGCTGACGCGCTGCGTCAGATGAAAGGCGCGATCGCCGCGGTTGTCGACGAATACGATTTCATCCTGCTCGACTGTCCGCCCTCGCTCAGCCTGCTCACGCTCAACGGCCTGTGCGCCGCCGACGCGGTGCTGATCCCCATGCAGTGCGAGTACTACGCGCTCGAAGGGCTCTCCGACCTGCTGCTCACGCTGAAGAAGGTGCGCGCGCATCTCAACCCGCGCCTCGAGATCGAAGGTCTGGTGCGCACGATGTACGACCCGCGCAACACGCTCGCGCAGAACGTCGCCGCGGAGCTCGAGAAGCACTTCGGCGACAAGCTCTATCGCACCGTCATCCCGCGCAACGTGCGGCTCGCCGAGGCGCCTTCCCACGGGGTGCCGGCGCTCAAGCTCGAGGCGCAGTCGAAGGGTGCGCTCGCGTACCTCGCGCTGGCCGGCGAAATGCTGCGCCGCGCCGAAGCTCGCGAAGCGGCGTCGGTCGACGCCACCGCGTAGGAACGAGGAAACGGCAATGGCCATGATTCGCCAGAAGGGTCTCGGTCGCGGTCTCGACGCGCTGCTGTCGGGATACGAGAACGACTCCGTATCCGCGCCGCGCGCCGCGCTGCAGAACATCGCGATCGACCGCCTGCGGCCCGGCCGCTACCAGCCGCGCACCCGGATGGACGCCGCCTCGCTGGCCGAGCTCGCCGACTCCATTCGTGCACAGGGCGTGATGCAGCCGATCCTCGTGCGCCCGGTCGAGGGTGGTCGCTACGAGATCGTCGCCGGCGAGCGGCGCTGGCGCGCGGCGCAGCAGGCCGGCTTGCGCGAGGTGCCGGCGCTCGTGAAGGAAATCCCGGACCAGGCGGCGCTCGCGCTGGCGCTCATCGAGAACATCCAGCGCGAGGACCTCGGACCACTCGAGGAGGCGCGCGGCCTGCAGCGGCTGATCGACGAATTCGGCATGACGCACGAGGCCGCCGCGCAGGCGGTCGGCCGGTCGCGCAGCGCGGTGACCAACCTGCTCCGGTTGACCACTCTCGCGAAGCCCGTGCAGGATTTGCTCGGCGAAGGCGCGCTCGAGATGGGCCATGCGCGCGCGCTGCTCGGCCTGCCCGTCGCGGAGCAGGGCGGCGCCGCGGCGCGCGTCGTCGAGGGCCGGCTGTCGGTGCGCGAAACCGAGCGCCTCGTGCATCGGTTGCAGAATCCCGCGCAGCACGCGCGCCGCGCCGGCGCGCATGGATCGTTCGACGCCGACACGGCCCGGCTGGAAAACGACCTCGCGGAGCGGCTCGGCGCCCCGGTCCGCATCGAGCCGGGCCGCAAAGGCGCCGGCCGCGTCGTCATCCGCTACGCGACCCTCGAGCAGCTCGACGGCATCGTCGCGCGGCTAGGCGCGAAGCACTGAACGGAGCGCGCCGCGCGCATGCGACCGGGCCGCGCGGCCGCGCTTCAACCGGCCTGCTTGAGCATGCTGTCGGCGTCGGACACTTCGAACTTGCCCGGCCCCTCGATGTTCAGCGTCTTGACCACGCCGTCGTCGATCAGCATCGAGAAGCGCTGGCAGCGCACGCCCATGCCGCGGGCGGTCAGGTCGAGCTCGAGGCCAAGCGCCCGCGTGTAGTCCGCGCTGCCGTCGGCGAGCATCTGCACCTTCCCGTCGGCGTGCACGTCGCGCGCCCATGCGCCCATCACGAACGCGTCGTTCACCGACATGCACGCCACCGCGGCGATGCCCTTCGCCCTGAGCTCGGCCGCCTTCGCGACGTAGCCGGGCACGTGCTTCGCAGAGCAGGTCGGCGTGAATGCGCCGGGCAGCCCGAACAGCACCACCTTCCGGCCGCGCGTGAAGTCCTGCATCTGCACGGGATTGGGCCCGATCGCGCAGCCGTTCTCCTCAACCTCGTGGAATTCCTGCAGCGTCCCGGCGGGAATGCGGTCGCCGACCTTGATCGTCATGGGTTCTCCTGAAGGGCAGCGTGGTCGCGCCGCGCGGCCGCTGTCCAAAAGCGCGCGCGACGAAGAGCGCGCAGCATAAGGACCCGGGCGCACGCCGGCAACCCTGCTGCTTGCCGCTGCCCGCGGCGCGCGGTAGCGTTGCACCCTTTGCGGCCGGCCGCACGAGGGCGGGCTCGCCTCCTTAGGATCTCCCGATGCCCCGCACGACTGCCACGCCGGCGCGCCCGGCAACCGCGAAGCGGGTTCGCCTGCTCGTGGCCACCCGCAAGGGCCTGTGGACGCTGGCGAGCGACCCCGCGCGCAACGCGTGGAAGCTGGCAGGACCGCAGTTCCTCGGCCACATCGTCCACCACGCCGTGCAGGACCCCCGCGACGGCAAGACGCTGCTGGCGGGGGCGCGCACGGGCCATCTCGGGCCGACGGTATTTCGTTCGCTCGACAATGGCCGCACGTGGAAGGAGGCGGCGCGCCCGCCTGCATTCGGCGAGAGCAGCGGGCGGGTCGTCGACCACACGTTCTGGCTTACGCCGGGACATGCGAGCGAGCCGGGCGCGTGGTACGCCGGCACGTCGCCGCAGGGTCTGTTCCGCTCGAACGACGGCGGCGCGACCTGGGACGGCGTGAGCGGCTTCAACCAGCATCCGGACCGCAAGGCATGGTGCGGCGGCGACCAGGACGGCACGCCCGATGGCGCGAAGCTCCATTCGATCGTCGTCGACCCGCGCGACGCGCAACATCTCTACATCGGCATGTCGAGCGGCGGCGTGTTTGAGTCGACCGATGCGGGCCACGCGTGGCGTCCGTTGAACCGCGGCGTGCGCGCCGATTTCCTGCCCGATCCCGATCCCGTGTTCGGGCACGATCCGCATTGCGTCCGGATGGCGCCCACGCACCCGGATCGCCTTTATCAGCAGAACCACTGCGGCCTCTACCGGATCGACCGCCCCAACGATGCGTGGCAGGACATCGGCGTCGGCATGCCGAAGACCATCGGCTCGATCGGCTTCCCGCTGGTCGTGCATCCGCGCGACGCCGAAACCCTGTGGGTGTTTCCCATGGACGGCACGAGCGTGTGGCCGCGCACCGCCCCGCAGGGGAGGCCGGCGCTGTACCGCTCGCGCGACGGTGGACGCACGTGGAAGCGGCAGGATCTCGGCCTGCCGAAGGCGCAATGCTGGTGGACCGTGAAGCGGCAGGCGCTCACGATCGACGCGCGCGACCCGGCCGGCATCTATTTCGGCACCACCTCGGGCGACCTGTGGGGCAGCCGGGACGAGGGGCGGACGTTTCGCTGCCTCGCCCGGCACTTGCCGCACATCTACGCGCTCGAAGCGGCGTAAGCGTCGCCGATGGCCGCCCAGCACACGCACGAGGTCGCGGCCGTGGTGTGCGTGCGGGTGCCGACACCCCTGCGCTCCTATACCGGCGCGGCGGCCACGAACGTCGCCGTTCCCGTGCTGGCGCGGGAGCTGCCGCCGACCCTGGGCGGCGTGCTGGCGGCGCTCGATACGGCGTATCCGGGCATCCGCTTTCGCATCGTCGATGAACAGGGCCGCGTACGCCGGCATATCAAGCTGTTCGTCGGCTACGCGCTGGCGGGCGATCTCGCCGTGCCCGTCCCGGCGGGCGTCGACGTGATGATCGTGGCGGCGCTCTCCGGCGGGTGACTCTTCCGCAACGCAGCACGGATTTGCGAGCCTGCCCCGAAACGGGTTAAAATCGACCGGTTTGCTTCGCTTCGCGGCCCCATGGGCGTGCAGCCGCCGCTTTCGACCAGGCCTTACCTCGCGGTCTTCAAGTGGCAGGCGCTCGTGACTGCCGGGCTCGCCCTCGTGGCGTGGGCCTGGGTGGGTGGGCACGGCGCGCTGTCCGCGCTGCTGGGCGGGCTGGTCAATATCTCGGCCGGCGTCGTCTACGCGGTGGTGTTGGTCCTCGGCAAGCCGGCCACGGCCGGTCATGCGGTGGCCACGCTCTTCCGCGCGGAGGGAAGCAAGCTCCTGATGATCATCGTCCAGCTGTGGATTGTGCTGGCGGCGTACCGGGACGTCGTCGTGCCTGCGTTCCTGGCTGCGTTCGTGGTCACCGTGCTGCTGTTTCGTGTTGCGCTGCTTGAACGCGATTGATCGCTCCGCTCACCGCCCGCTCCGACCGCCCGCTTCGATTGCCCCGCTCCGATGGCCGCTTCCTACGCTTCGCCGACCGAGTACATCCAGCACCACCTGAGCTTCCTCGCGCAACCGGTCAGGCCGGAAGGCGGGTTCTGGACGGTGCATGCCGACACGGTGGGAACGACTCTGCTGGTCGGCATTTTGACGTTCGGCTTCCTCTGGCTCGTGACGCGCAAGGCGACCAGCGGCGTGCCTGGCCGCACGCAGGCGTTCGTCGAGCTGCTGGTCGAGTTCGTGAACGACCAGGTGAAGGGCATCTACAACGGCACCAGCCGCATGGTCGCCCCGATCGCGCTCACCACGTTCGTTCTCGTGCTGATGCTCAACGCGATGGACTTCCTGCCGGTCGACATCGTGTCGCAGGGACTCCATGCCTTGGGTTTCGACGAGTTCCGCTTCGTCCCCACGGCAGACGTCAACACCACGTTCGCGCTGTCGCTGTCCGTGTTCGCCCTGATGATCTTCTACTCGATCAAGGTCAAGGGCGTCGGCGGCTGGATCCACGAGCTGTTCGCGTCGCCGTTCGGCGGCAACCCGCTGCTCTGGCCGTTCAACCTCCTCTTCAACCTGGTCGAATACATCTCCAAGCCGTTGTCGCATTCCCTGCGGCTGTTCGGCAACATCTACGCGGGCGAGGTGATCTTCCTGCTGCTCGCCCTGCTCGCCGCGGCCGCCGCCGAGTTCGCGTTCGGGGCCGGCGCCGTGTTGTTCGTGCTCGCCACGGTCCTCGACTGGGCCTGGGCGATGTTCCACGTCCTGATCGTCGGCCTGCAGGCTTACATCTTCATGATGCTGACCATCGTCTACATCGCGATGGCGCACGAGCATCACTGACGCACTCCCGCTTTCCCGGCTCTTCGACTACCTCCACCCGCTTCGGAAAGGAACGCACGACATGGACAAGCTGCAACTGGTTTCGATGATCCAGGCCTACACGGGCATCGGCATCGGCCTCATCATCGGGCTCGGCGCGCTCGGCGCGTGCGTGGGCGTGGGCATCATGTGCTCGCGCTTCCTTGAAGGCGCGGCGCGGCAGCCGGAGCTCATCCCGCAGCTTCAGGCCAAGGTGTTCCTGCTGCTGGGCCTGATCGACGCGTCGTTCATCATCGGCGTCGGCCTCGCGATGCTGTTCGCGTTCGCCAATCCGCTCATCCCCGCCGGGCTGCGGTAAGCGTCGTCGCCTTCCTGCCGCCGAAAGGGCAGACATGAACATCAACGTCACCCTCGTCATGCAGGCGATCGCGTTCTTCGCCTTCATACTCGCGGGCGCCAGGTGGATCTGGCCGCCCCTCGTGCGGGCGATCGACACGCGCCAGCGGCAGATCGCCGATGGCCTGCAGGCCGGCGAACAGGGCCGCCAGAGCCTGGCGAGCGCCGAGACGCGCGTCGCCGGCATGCTCGATGAGGCCAAGCGCAAGGCTGCGGAGATTGTCGCGACCGGCGAGAAATTCCGCGCCGAGACCGTCGCAGCCGCGCGCGGCGAGGCGCAGTCGGAGAAGGATCGCATCATCGCCAGCGGCAAGGCGGAGATCGAGCAGGAGGTCACACGGGCCCGCGAGCAGCTGCGCAACCAGGTGGCCGACCTGGCCGTCGCCGGGGCTGCGCGCATTCTCGGCCGCGAGGTCGACGCCAAGGCGCACGCCGACCTGCTGGCCGCGATCCGTACGGAGCTCTAGACCCGCATGGCCGAGAACACCACCGTCGCGCGGCCCTATGCCGAGGCCGCATTCGAGCTCGCGCGCGAGCGCAACGCGCTGGCCGCGTGGTCGAAGATGCTGGGCATCGCGGCCAGGCTGGTGCGCGAGCCGCAGGTCGCCGCGGCGCTCGACAACCCACGCCTGGGCGACCCGGAGAAGGAATCGCTCCTGCTCTCGCTTCTGGGCGAGGAGCTCGACGAGGGCGGCCGCAGCTTCATGCGCGTCTTGGTCGAAGGCGATCGCGTGCGGTTCCTGCCCGAGGTCGCCGCGCTGTTCGACCTGCTCAAGGACACCGCCGAGAGCGCCGCGAAGGCCGATATCGAGACCGCGTTCGAGCTCACCGACGCGCAGCTTGGCGAGATGAAGGCCGCGCTGGAGCGCCGTTTCGGCAAGCGCATCGACGCCACGGTGCGCGTGAATCGCGCGCTCATCGGCGGCGCGCGCGTCACCGTCGGCGACACGGTCATCGACGGATCGGTCCAGGCGAAGCTGCAGGCGATGGCGACGCAGTTGCGGGCATAACGGAATCTCGTGGAGCGTCGCAAGGCGGTTTGGTACGAAGAGGCAGTCACTCGCCTCCCTGGTAATGCCGCTGAAAATTGTCCGGCGCCGCCGGCGATTTTCAGGAAACCCTAACCGGGCAAAGGTCGGTTTGCACTTTTGCCCGATGGAGTCGCCATGCAGTTGAACCCTTCCGAAATCAGCGAGCTCATCCGGGCCCGCATCCAGAACCTCGACACGCAGGCGCAGTCGCGCACGCAGGGCACGGTGGTGTCGGTCACCGACGGCATCTGCCGTGTGCACGGCCTGTCCGACGCCATGCAGGGCGAGATGCTCGAGTTCCCGGGCAACACGTTCGGCCTGGCGCTCAACCTCGAGCGCGATTCCGTCGGCGCGGTGGTGCTCGGCCCCTATGAGCACATCACCGAAGGCGACACGGTGCTGGCCACCGGCCGCATCCTCGAGGTGCCGGTGGGCCCGGAGCTGATCGGCCGCGTGGTCGACTCGCTCGGGCACCCCATCGACGGCAAGGGACCGATCAACGCGAAGATGACGGACGTCATCGAGAAGGTCGCCCCCGGCGTGATTGCCCGCCAGTCGGTCAACCAGCCGGTCCAGACCGGCCTCAAGTCGATCGACGCAATGGTGCCGATCGGCCGCGGGCAGCGCGAGCTGATCATCGGCGACCGCCAGACCGGCAAGACGGCCGTCGCGATCGACACGATCATCAACCAGAAGGGCAAGGACCTGATCTGCGTGTACGTCGCGATCGGGCAGAAGGCCTCCACCGTCGCGAACGTCGTGCGCAAGCTCGAGGAGACCGGCGCGATGGCGTACACGATCATCGTGGCGGCGACGGCCTCCGAGTCGGCCGCCATGCAGTACATCGCGCCGTACTCCGGCTGCACGATGGGCGAGTACTTCCGCGACCGCGGGCAGGACGCCCTGATCATCTACGACGACCTGACCAAGCAGGCGTGGGCCTACCGCCAGGTGTCGCTGCTGCTGCGCCGACCGCCGGGCCGCGAGGCGTATCCGGGCGACGTGTTCTACCTGCACTCCCGCCTGCTCGAGCGCGCGGCGCGCGTCAACGCCGAATACGTCGAGAAGTTCACCAACGGCGAGGTCAAGGGCAAGACCGGCTCGCTCACGGCGCTGCCGATCATCGAGACCCAGGCAGGCGACGTCACGGCGTTCGTGCCCACCAACGTCATCTCCATCACCGACGGCCAGATCTTCCTGGAGACCGACCTGTTCAACGCCGGAATCCGGCCCGCCATCAACGCGGGCGTTTCGGTTTCGCGCGTGGGCGGCGCGGCGCAGACCAAGGTCATCAAGAAGCTGGGGGGCGGGGTGCGTCTCGCGCTGGCGCAGTATCGCGAGCTCGCCGCGTTCGCGCAGTTCGCCTCCGATCTCGACGAGGCGACACGCAAGCAGCTCGACCGCGGCCGCATGGTCACCGAGCTCATGAAGCAGCCGCAGTACGAGCCGGTGGCGGTGGCCGACCAGGCGATCACGCTGTTCGGCGCGAATCGCGGCTATTTCGACGACGTGCCGGTCGACAAGGGGCTGGCGTTCGAGCGCGCGCTGCGGCAGTTCGTGCGCAGCAAGTATGCCGAGCTGTGGACGCGCATCGAGACCACCAAGGATCTTCCCGCCGAAGACGAGAAGGCCCTGTCGGCGGCCATCGAGGACTTCAAGAAGACGGGGACGTTCTGACCAGCTAGGAAGCGAAGATGGCGGGATCCAAGGAAATCCGGAACAAGATCAAGAGCGTCCAGTCGACGCGCAAGATCACCAAGGCGATGGAAATGGTCGCTGCTTCGAAGATGCGCAAGGCGCAGGAGCGCATGCGCGCGTCGCGCCCGTATGTCGAGCGCGCGTTCGCCATCGCGATCCACATCGCCAAGGCGAACACCGAGTATCGCCACCCGTTCCTGGTCAAGCGTCCGGTGCGGCGCGTTGGCGCCGTCGTCGTCACCACGGACAAGGGCCTCTGCGGCGGGCTCAACACGAACGTGCTGCGGCTGGTGAACCAGAAGTACCGGGAATGGAAGGCCGCGGGGATCGAGACGGATTTCGTCGCCATCGGCAACAAGGGCAACGGCTTCCTGCATCGGCTCGGCGGCAACGTCGTCGCGAGCGCCGTCCAGCTCGGCGACCGGCCGCGGCTCGACCGGCTGGTTGGACCCCTCAAGGTGCTGATCGACGAATACCTCGCGGGGCGCATCGACGAAGTCCACGTCTTCTACACCAATTTCGTCAACACGATGAAGCAGGAGCCGCGCGGCGGCCGGATCATCCCGATTCCAGAGGAGTTCCAGGCGCCGAGCGGCCTGGTGAAGTCGAATATCGTGACGCAGGGGAACTGGGACTACATCTACGAGCCTGATGCGCGCGAGCTGCTCGACGGAATGATGCGCCGCTACACCGAGGCCGTGATCTTCCAGATGGTCAACGAGAACGTCGCGTCGGAGCAGTCGGCACGTATGGTGGCGATGAAGGCGGCTTCGGACAACGCAGGCAAGATCATCCAGGAGCTGCAGCTCATCTACAACAAGACCCGCCAGGCTGCGATCACCAAGGAGCTCTCGGAGATCGTGGGCGGGGCGGCGGCGGTATGACCAACGGGCAAAAGTACAACCCTACTTTTGCCCGGATCGACTTCTCGAAAATCACCGGCGGAGCCGGACAATTTTCGACGGCAAATACTGTGAGGACCGAATGATCCAAGGCCAAGGCACCATCGTCCAATGCATCGGCGCCGTCGTGGACGTGCAGTTCGCGCGCGACCAGATGCCCAAGGTGTACGACGCGCTCACGCTCGACGCCGATCTCGACAACAAGCTGGTCGAGCAGGGGCTGACGTTCGAGGTGCAGCAGCAGCTGGGCGACGGCGTCGTGCGCACCATTGCGATGGGCTCGTCGGACGGCCTCAAGCGCGGCATGAAGGTCACCAGCACCGGCGCGAACATCCAGGTGCCGGTGGGGCCGGGCGTCCTCGGCCGCGTCATGGACGTGCTGGGGCGGCCGATCGACGAGCGCGGGCCGATCCTGTCCGATGAGCGCCGCGGCATTCATGCGGCCGCGCCGAAGTTCGACGAGCTCGCGCCCTCGGTCGAGCTGCTCGAGACCGGCATCAAGGTGATCGACCTCGTCTGCCCGTTCGCCAAGGGCGGCAAGGTGGGCCTGTTCGGCGGCGCGGGCGTGGGCAAGACCGTGAACATGCTGGAGCTCATCAACAACATCGCCAAGGAGCACAGTGGCCTGTCCGTGTTCGCCGGCGTGGGTGAGCGCACGCGCGAGGGCAACGACTTCTATCACGAGATGTCGGAGGCCAACGTCATCGTGCAGGACGACCTCACGCAGTCGAAAGTCGCGATGGTGTTCGGCCAGATGAACGAGCCGCCGGGCAACCGCCTGCGCGTCGCGCTCACGGGCCTCACGATGGCCGAGCGATTCCGCGACGAGGGCCGCGACATCCTGTTCTTTGTCGACAACATCTACCGCTACACGCTGGCCGGCACGGAAGTGTCCGCGCTGCTCGGCCGCATGCCCTCCGCGGTGGGTTATCAGCCCACGCTCGCCGAGGAGATGGGCCGCCTGCAGGAGCGGATCACGTCCACGAAGGTGGGCTCGATCACGTCGATCCAGGCCGTGTACGTGCCCGCGGACGACTACACCGACCCGTCGCCGGCGACCACGTTCGCGCACCTTGACTCCACGGTGGCGCTCTCGCGAGAGATCGCATCGCTCGGCATCTATCCCGCGGTGGATCCGCTGGATTCGACGTCTCGCCAGCTCGATCCGCACGTGATTGGCGAGGAGCACTACAACACCACCCGCCGCGTGCAGCAGACCCTGCAGCGCTACAAGGAGCTGCGCGACATCATCGCGATTCTCGGCATGGACGAGCTGTCTCCCGACGACAAGCTCGCGGTCGCGCGGGCGCGCAAGATCCAGCGCTTCCTGTCGCAGCCGTTCCACGTCGCGGAAGTGTTCACCGGCTCGCCCGGCAAGTACGTGCCGCTGAAGGAAACGATCCGCGGCTTCAAGATGATCGTCGAGGGCGAGTGCGACGCGCTCCCCGAGCAGGCGTTCTACATGGTGGGCGGCATCGACGAGGCGTTCGCCAAGGCCAAGACGCTGCAGTAGGCCCAGTCGTGGTGTTACCGGCAGCGGACCTTCCGCGCCGGCGGTCCTGATGCGAAGGTGCCCGAATGGCCAATACGCTGCATGTCGATGTCGTCAGCGCCGAGGAGCATATCTACTCCGGTGAAGCGGAGTTCGTGGTGCTGCCCGGCGTCGCCGGCGAGCTCGGCATCTACCCGCGCCACACGCCGCTGTTCACGCAGATCAAGCCCGGCGCCGTGTGCATCAAGGTGCCCGGCCAGGCGCAGGAGGAATTCGTGTTCGTGCAGGGCGGCTTCCTCGAAGTGCAGCCGCACGTCGTGACGGTGCTCGCCGACACCGCCATCCGCGCGAAGGACCTGGACGAGAAGGCCGCGCTGGAGGCGAAGCGCCTCGCCGAGGAGGCGATGCAGAACAAGACATCGAAAGAGGAGATCGCCCACGCCGAAGCGGAGCTCTCCTCGGCGATGGCCCAGCTCGAGGCGATTCGCAAGCTGCGCAATCGCGCGTAGAGCGAGGTGCTCGCCGATCGTCGTTTGAGGATAACGGCGCGCGGTCGGCCGTGCAGCCGGCCGGGACGGCCCGTCAGTACTTGACGCTGCAGCCGTACGGCGTGGTGCTCGATACGCTGACTGCCTTGCCTGCGGTCGCTTCCGTCAGCGCCGCGCGCACGTAGTTGTTCGCGTCCTTGTGTTCCGACGCTCGCGCGCTGCGCCGGTCATCGATCGCGCCGCTGTAGACGATGCTGCCCGCAGGATCGATCACGAACATATGCGGCGTGGTCTTCGCACCGTAGGCCCGGCCGGTGGCGCTGTCGCTGTCGATCAGGATCGCCCTTGGCGTGCCGCCCTGGCCGCTCATCCAGGCGCTCATCTGCGCGCCGCTCTTGTACTCCCCGCTGCTGCGGTTGGTCGAATTGATGGACAGCCACACGACGTCCCGGGCGCTCCATTCCTTCTGCAGGCCTTGCATCGCCTCGGCGCCGTACTGGGCGCGCACGAATGGACAGTCGGGATTGGTCCATTCGAGGACCACGAACCTGCCCCGGTAATCGGCCAGCCGCACCGGCTTGCCGGTGGCATCGGGGACGGTGAACTCGGGTGCGGGCGAGGCGAGCGCGCAGCCGGCGGCGAACGCAAGCGCGACGATGATCAGGCGGAGAGCGGTTGCCATCGAGGACCTTTCGGAGCGTACGGGAGCGGTGCACGCGCCGTACCGGGACGGGTGCGCAACCGTTCACCCACCATACGCTCCGTCCGGGCGCCCGCCAACCGACGAGGCGACGAGCTCGAGCGTGCCGACGGCAACGACGAGGGTGATCGCGACGGCGGCGAGGCGCTGGGCGGTGGTGGTGGCATGATCGGTTTTCATGGCGGGCATCCTTCGATGGTGGTGGTGGCGGGCCGATGGTCCGGACGGCGGGGTGTCGGTGCGGCGCGTCCTTGAGTGCCAATCTAGGCGCGCCGGTTCGACGCGGCCAGCGCCGCGCGACGAATCCGGCAAAGCACGGGATGAAGCCGGCGCCACGCGCGTGAGCGGGGCCGTTGGCCGCGGGCCGGGTGTGCCGGTCCACGCGCGGCGCCGGCATCAGGGTAGCCGCCGATGACCGGCGCCGTGCTGGTCCTCAATGCGGGGTCGTCGAGCGTCAAGTTCGGTGTTTACGACGTCGCGACGCGCGTCGCCGCGCTGAGCGGCCAGGTGCAGGGACTGGGCGGCGCGGCGGCGCGGCTCGACGCCTTCGACGGCAGCGGCCGCGCGCTGCCGGTCTCGGCGAACGCGCCGCTGCCCGACCATGCCGCGGCGATCGATGCGTTGCTCGACCTGATCGCCGAAAGCCTGTCGCCGATGCCGCTGGTCGCGGCGGGTCACCGTGTCGTCCATGGCGGCGCCGAGCTCGCTGCGCCTGCGCGCATCGACGAGCGTGTGCTCGCAACACTCGAATCGCTCGTGCCGCTCGCGCCGTTGCACCAGCCGCACAGCCTCGCCGCGATCCGCGCCCTCGCCGCCCGCGTTCCGGCGCTGCCGCAGGTCGCGTGCTTCGACACGGCGTTCCACCAAGCCCAGCCATGGCAGGCGCAGGCGCTCGCGCTCCCGCCGGCGATCACCGACCGCGGCGTGCGCCGCTACGGCTTCCACGGCCTGTCCTACGAATTCGTAGCGGGCGCGTTGCGGGAGCGCGACGCGGCAGCCTGGCGAGGACGCACGATCGTCGCCCATCTGGGCAACGGCGCGTCGATGTGTGCGCTGCAGGCCGGGCGCAGCGTGGCTACCACGATGGGCTTCACGCCGCTCGACGGCCTGATGATGGGCACGCGCGCCGGCGCGCTCGACCCGGGCGTGATCATCCACCTGCAGACGACGCTCGGCCACAGCCTGGACGACGTGCAGCGCCTGCTCTACCACCGTGCCGGTCTGCTGGGCGTGTCGGAGGTCTCGGCGGACGTGCGCACACTGCTCGCGTCCGACGATCCGCGCGCCGCGCGGGCGCTCGAGCTGTTCGGCTATCGCGCGGTGCGCGAGGCCGGCTCGCTGGTCGCGGCGCTCGGCGGTCTCGACGCGCTGGTGTTCACGGGCGGCATCGGCGAGCACGCCGCGCCGGTGCGCGCGAGGATCGCGGACGGACTCGCCTTCCTGGGCCTCGACCTCGACGGCGCGGCCAATGCGGCGCACGCGCCGCGCATCAGCCGGGCGGGCAGCCGGGTCGCCGCCTACGTCATTCCCACCGACGAGGAGCGCATGATTCTGCAGCACACCTGCGCGCTGCTGGGCCTGCGGCCGGCGCCGGACGCGCCCGGAGTAAAATGACGCGATGAACGAGGCCGCTGCAAGCGCCCTGGGGATGCGCATCGAGAAGGATGCGCTGGGTGAGGTGGCCGTCGCCGCCGATCGCCTGTGGGGCGCGCAGACGCAGCGCTCGATCGAGAACTTTCCAATCGGCGTCGACCGCTTCAAGTGGGGGCGCCCGGTGATCCGCGCGTTCGGCGTGCTCAAGAAGTGCGCTGCGCTGGTGAACGGCGACCTGGGCGAGCTGCCCGCCGACAAGGTCGAGCTCATCGTGCGCGCGTCGCAGGACGTGATCGACGGTGTGCTCGACGACGAGTTCCCGCTGGTCGTCTTCCAGACAGGGTCGGGCACGCAGACCAACATGAACGCGAACGAGGTGATCGCAAACCGCGCAATCGAGCTCGCCGGCGGCGTGGTCGGGTCGAAGCGACCGATCCATCCCAACGACGACGTCAACCGCGGGCAGTCGTCGAACGACGCGTTTCCCGCCGTGATGCACATCGCGACGCTGGGCGAGCTCGAGCATCGGCTTATGCCCGCGCTGGCGGCCCTCGCGGAAACGCTCGGCGCGAAGGCGCGCGACTTCGACGACGTCGTGATGATCGGCCGCACGCACCTGCAGGACGCCACTCCCGTGACGCTCGGGCAGGTCGTTTCAGGCTGGCTCGCGCAGCTCGACGACGCGGGCGCCAACCTCGCGTGTGCGCGCGAGCAGCTCCTGCCGCTGGCGCTGGGCGGCACGGCGGTAGGCACCGGTCTCAACGCGCACCCGCGCTTCGGCGACGCAGTGGCCGCGGCGATCGCGCAGGAGACGGGCGAGCCGTTCGTGGCTGGTCGCAACAAGTTCGCGCTGATGTCCGCGCACGATGCGATCGTCAATGTGAGTGCGGGCCTGCGCACGCTCGCGATCGCGCTCATGAAGATCGCCAACGACGTGCGCTGGCATGCGAGCGGCCCGCGCGCCGGGCTGGGCGAGATCACGCTGCCCGACAACGAGCCCGGTTCCTCGATCATGCCGGGCAAGATCAATCCGACGCAATGCGAGGCGCTCACGATGGTGTGCGTGCGCGTGTTCGGCAACGACGCCGCGGTCGCCTTCGCGGGCTCGCAGGGCAACTTCCAGCTCAACGTGTACAAGCCGGTGATGCTGCACGGCGTGCTCGAGTCGATCGGCCTCCTCGCCGACGCGATCGCGTCGTTCGACCAGCGCTGCGCGCGCGGCATCGAGCCTCTGCGCGGCCACATCCGCCACAACCTCGAGCGCTCGCTCATGCTCGTCACGGCGCTCAACCCCCACATCGGCTACGAAAGCGCGGCGAAGATCGCGCTGGCCGCCCATCGCGACGGCACCAGTCTGCGCGAGGCCGCGCTCGCGCTCGGCTTGGTCACCGGGCCCGATTTCGACCGCTGGGTCGACCCGGCGGCGATGACCCGCCCGGGCAACGGCTAGCCGCGGCCGTCGTCCACCCTTTCGCGGCGCCGCAGCGGACGCGCGTTCGGTAGAATCGCGCGCGTTCATGCCAACCATCCATGACCTCCTGATCGTAGGCGGCGGAATCAACGGCGCCGGCATCGCGCGCGACGCCGCGGGACGCGGACTGTCGGTGCTGCTGGTCGAGCAGGACGATCTCGCCGCCTATACGTCATCGTGGAGCTCCAAGCTCATCCACGGCGGGCTGCGCTACCTCGAGCACTACGAGTTCCGCCTGGTGGCGGAGGCGCTGCACGAGCGCGAGGTCCTGCTGCACCTCGCGCCGCATCTCATCGAGCCGCTTTCGTTCGTGCTCCCGCACGAGCCGCACCTGCGGCCCGCGTGGATGATCCGCGCCGGATTGTTCCTGTACGACCGGCTCGGCGGGCGCATGTCGCTGCCGCGCTCGTACGCCGTGCGACTCGACGACAGCCGGTGGGGCGCCGGCCTCAACCCGCGCTTCCACAAGGGCTTCGTCTATTCCGACGCGCGGGTGGACGACGCGCGGCTCGTGGTGGCCAACGCGATCGATGCGCGCGAGCGCGGTGCCGACGTGCGCATCGGCGTGCGCCTCACGGGCGCGGCACGCGAGGGCGGCCTTTGGCGCGCGGCGCTGGCCGGCGACGGCGGCAGCTCCGAGGTGCTGGCCCGCGCCGTGGTGAATGCGGCCGGCCCGTGGGTGACCGACGTGCTGGGGACGATCGCCGGGGTCACGACGCGCGCGGCCGTGCGGCACGTCAAGGGCAGCCACATCGTGGTGCCGCGCGTGCACGACGAGCCGCACGCCTACATCCTCCAGAACGCCGACCAGCGCATCGTGTTCGTGATCCCGTGGCAGGACCGTTACTCGTTGATCGGCACGACCGACGTGCCTGTCGAAGATTTCGCCCATCCGTCGATCAGCGAGGCCGAGACCGACTACCTGCTGGGTCTGGCGAACGAATATCTCGCGCGCCCGCTCGTGCGCGCCGACATCCGGTGGACGTACAGCGGCGTGCGGCCGCTGTACGACGACGGCACCGCCGACCCCTCGGCAGTCACGCGCGATTACGTCCTCAAGCGCGAGGCGCTGGACGGCGCGCCCGGGCCCGACCGCGCGCCGCTGCTCTCGGTGTTCGGCGGCAAGATCACCACCTATCGCAGGCTCGCGGAGCACGCGCTTGGCGAGCTCGCGCCGTTCTTTCCGGCGATGGGGAAGGCGTGGACGCGCGAAGCGGTGCTCCCGGGCGGCGACCTTCCGGTCGGCGGCCGCGAGCGCCTGCTCGCCGCGCTCTCCACCGCCCATCCGGCGCTGCCGCCGGAAGTGCTGCACGGGCTCGCGCGCCGGCACGGCTCACGGGCGGCGTCGATCCTCGCGAACGCGCAGGACGCGGCCGACCTGGGCGAAGACTTCGGCGCCGGGCTGACCGAGCGCGAGGTCGCCTATCTCGTCGAGCACGAATGGGCGCGCACGGGCGACGACGTGCTGTGGCGGCGCACCAAGTGCGGCCTGTCGATGACCGACGCGCAAAAGGCGCGGGTTGCGCAGCGCATGTCGACGGTGGCGCATTGAGCGGCGCCGTGCCGCGGCCGTTGCAGGAGATGCCGCCCGATGTGCGGCGCCGGATCCGGGGCGTGCTGACCGACGTCGACGACACGCTGACGACGGACGGCGTGCTGCCCGCCGCGGCGCGTGCGGCGCTCGACGGGCTGTTCGCGGCGGGCATTCCGGTGGTGGCCATCACGGGACGGCCGGCCGGCCTGTGCGAGGTGCTGCTCGCGGAGTGGCCGATCGCGGCGATCGTGGGGGAGAACGGCGGCGTGTGGATGCATCGCGACCGGCATTCGGGGGCGATCGCGGCGCACTATGATCATCCGCCACAGGAGCGCGCCCGCCAGCGCGAAGCGCTCGCCGCGATCGGCGCGCGCGTGCTCGCGGCCGTTCCGCGCGCTGCCCTGGCGATCGACCGCCACCGGCGCGAGACTGACCTCTCGATCGACTGGGCCGAGCGCATCGCGCCGCTGTCGCGCGACGAGGTCGATCGCATCGTCGCCATGCTGCGCGCGGAAGGGCTGGCCACGGCCGTGTCGTCGATCCACGTGCACGGGTGGTACGGCACGCACGACAAGCTCGCGACCTCGCTGCGGCTGTTCGAGGCCGCGTTCGGTGTCGACCTGCGCGCCGAGCGCGGCTCCTACACGTACGTGGGGGACGCGCCCAACGACGCGCCGATGTTCGCGTTCTTCCCGCATGCCGTCGGCGTGGCGAACATCGCGCGGTTCCTCGATCGCATCGAAACGCCGCCGGCCTACATCACGCAGGGGGATGCCGGCGAGGGCTTCGTGGAGCTCGCGAACCTGCTGCTCGACGCGCAGGCGGTGCGCCGCGGCTAGGAACGATCCAACGGCTACTTCGCCGCGACCAGGCTCGGCAGCCGCGCGAGGTCGACCGCCTGCAGCGCGCCGGTGAGCTGGCTTGGGTCGACGCCATGCCCCCGCACGGTCACGTTGAACCGGCCACCCACGAGGACGCTGGTTTCGCCGCCCTTCGCCTGGCGATCGTACTGCTCGTGCACGAGCTGTCCGCTCACGTTGCGGGTGCGCTCGTACCCGGTGTTGGTCTCCTTCTCCATCTTCGGGTCGAACTGCGCGGCGAGCCCGGCGATGCCCGACAGCGAGCCCAAGTCGGCGATCTCGATGGTGATGCTGGCGTCGGCGCCGTCCGCGTAGCGCGCGGTGGCGCTCGACCCCTTCATGCCCATCGCCTCGCCGCTCTGGCCCGACGCCTCGCTGCGCGCAAGCCCGGGCAGCGACGCCGGCAGCATGTCCTTCAGCGCGTGGAAATCGACCGGCTTGACGTCGCGACCGCCGGCCATCATGGTGCCGACCGCGCCGAGCGCTGCGCTCATGTCGACGGCGCCTGCGGCCGCCGCGCCCGGGTCCGCGCCCGTGGCCTTGGCCTGTCGCTCCGCCTTCTCCGCCTGCTCGCCCATCTTCTGAAGCTGCGTGAGGGCGTCCTTCATGCGCGCCTGGTCGGAGCCCGACTGTCCGCCCATCATCTTCGACACGACGGCAGCGGCGACATCGTTGCCCGCGGCCGGCGACGGCGCGGCGCGGCTCATCATTGCCATGCTGCCGAGACCGAACGCCGCCACCAGCGCGCCCGTCACCAGGCTGGTGATCACGCCGAGCACGATCGCGCAGAGCACCGTCACCACTGTGTAGCCGACTGCCTTGTCGGGCGGGCTGCGCATCAGCACCGGCAGGCCGAGGTAGAGCAGGTACAGGCCGTATAGCCCCCCAAGCACGGCGATGAGCCCGAGCATGGGGATCACTGCGACGACGCCTGCGACCCACCCGGCCGTGAAGCTATACGCCGTGACCTTCAGCGCGCGGACCGAATCCTTCTGGCCGCCGAACGTGGGCGCGAGCGCATTGACGATCAAGGCGACCAGGAACACGCTGACGAACGCCATCGCGTAAGCCAGCAGCGCGCCGACTAACGCCCCCAGGATCGGCTCACGCACCGTCCCGAGGAGCGGAACGGTGACGCCGATGAGCGTTTTGCCGATTAACGACGCGATGACGCCGATCGCCGCCATCGGTGCCACGTAGCCCAGGTAGATGTCCCGCGCCGAGCGCGGCTCGGCGGCGATCAGCGGCCATTCGGTCCTCGGCGCAAGCAGGATGCCCTTCACGCGCCCGATGAGGCCGCCGAGCGCGGCGCCCGGCGGCGGCATCGCGCCGGGCGTGACATACGGGTTGGCCCCGGGTGCGGCGAAGTTGCCAGGCGTGGCGAACGCCCCGGCCGGAGCGCCCTGCGTTGCGGCGGCCGTCCCGGCGAAGGGATCGACCCCGGCCGCGGCCCCCGGTGAGGCCGTCGACGCGGTGGTCGAGCTCGGCGCGCCATAGGCGGGAGCGGGTGGAGGGGTGTGCGCGGGTGCGGCCTCCCCAGGCGCCTGGGCGGGCGAGGGCGGCGGCGCATGGGGGGGTGAGGGCGGCGGCGCATAGGCGGGCGGCGGCGGCGGCGTGTAGGGTTCGGCGGCCGCAGCCGGGGTATAGGCGGGCGGCGGCGGCGGCGGCACCGGCGACGCGGACGGTGGAGGGGGCGGGGCGATGGCAGGGCTCGCGGGGGGCGTCGCACCGGCGATGGTGGCGCCGCAATTGCCGCAGAATCGTGCGCCGTCGGCGAGTGGCTTACCGCAGTGCGGACAGAACATCGGGCAGGACCTCGATTGGGTAATCACTCGCGCACGGACGAGCCGCGTGCGCGTCGGCAAATGCCTCGTGCAATTGTGGCGCCAACGGTGCCCTGCAGACAACGCGAATGTTCGGCACGGTTGCGCCGGGCGCCGTGGTGCCGGATTCCGGCCGAGCATCGACGCACGGCGCGCCCCTCGGCGGCGACCGCGCACGGCTGCCGCAGGCGACGCCGCAGGGCAATCCGGAAGCGGTCGACCGCAGCGCGCTCACCCGGCCCGCGCCGAAGTGATCGGGTAGTTGGTAAGCGCCTACTCTCGCAGAGTCGCCGAGCCGTGTTGAAGGACTAAGTTCATTTTGTTGCAGCCGGCGCGCGGCGGTGCCGGCCGGGACGCCATCGGTCGGCGCGTTAGCCCACCCGGAACGCAACTTGCATCTAGCTCGTTCCCGCACCACGGCGGGACGTAGGCATCGAACCGGCGAGGCGCGGCATGATTCGATTCGGGTTCAACATTCGCACGCGCACCGGCCAGCGGGTCGACAACATATCGATCATGGCGGGCTCGCAACCCGACGCCGAGCGCCGGCTGCGCCAGATGTATCTCCAGTGCGAGATCATCGACTGGCGCGAGCAGTCGGTGCCGCGCCGCGTCGACACGCTGGACGTCGAGCGCGTGATCAGCCTGATCGCCGCCGGCCCGCCCTCACTCCAGAAAGCCCGCGCGCTCTAGCTCCTCGGCGAGCGCCGCGTAGTCGTGCGCGCCACGGCTGTCAGGAGCGGCGCGAAAGATGTCGAGTCCCACGGCCGGGCTTTCGGCCAGCTTGACGTTCTCGCGGATGCGCGTGAGGCACACGTCGCCAGGGGTGAAGGTCGACACCATCCGCTCGGCGACGATCCCGCTCATCTTGCGCCGCTGGTCGTAGCGGGTCAGCACGTAGCGCCGCGGCCGGCGTGCGCGGAACACCGGCTCGAGCGCGTCGAGCGCCCGCTCGACCTGCTTCGCCCCCTCGAACGCCAGGTAGTCGGCCGACACCGGGATCACGACCAGGTCGGCCGCGAACAAGGCGTTGAGCGACAGGGCGTTGAGCAGCGGGCAGCAGTCGATCACCACCGGCGACGTGATCACCTGTTGCGACCGCAGCGCCTGGCGCAGCCGCGTGACGACGTTCACGCCCTTGCCGAGCACCGAGTCGATCTTGGCGAGCTCGAGGTGCGCCGGCACCAGCCCGACGCCGCTCTTGGTGATCACCGCGATATCGGCGAGCGCCCGCTGCTGCAGGAAGAAGCCGACGAGCGTGTCCGCGGCATGCCGGGGCTCGGCGCCCAGCACCCGCGACAGGTGCGCCTGGGGATCGAGATCGATGCCGGTCGGGCGTCGTCCCGTGCGCGCGAACGCCGCAAGCAGATTCAGCGCCGTCGTGGTCTTGCCGACGCCGCCCTTCTGGTTGAATACCGCGATGATGGCCATCGGTGCGGGCGGACAATAGCATCCGGCGCCCGGCGCCGCACGGTCGACGCACGGCGGGGCGACGCGCAAAACCCTGGCGTATCATCGCGCTCTCCGCAGGTTCCGTCGCTACGCACGCCGTGCCGTCGCCGCTCAACGTTGCCATTCTCGCCGCCGGACAAGGCACCCGCATGCGCTCGGCGCGGCCCAAGGTCCTGCATCCGCTCGCCGGACGTCCGCTGGTGTCCCACGTGATCGACACCGTACGCGGCCTCGCGCCGCGCGCCATCGCCGTGGTGGTGGGCTTCGAGGCCGAAGCCGTGGAGCGCGCGCTCGCGGCGCCGGACCTGCGCTTCGTGCGTCAGGAGCCTCCGCGCGGCACGGGCGATGCGGCCCGCATCGCGCTCGCGGCGTTGCCCTCCGACGGCGTTACGCTCGTGGGGCTGGGCGACGTGCCCCTGGTGCCGCAGGGCTCCCTGGCCGCCCTCGCCGAGCAGGCGCGCCGCGGCCGCCTGGCCGTGCTTACCGCGCACGTCCCCGATCCTGCCGGCCTCGGCCGCGTCGTGCGCGATGCCGGCGGGCAGGTGGCTGCGATCGTCGAGGAGCGCGATGCGAGCGACGACGAGCGCGCCGTGCGTGAGATCAACACCGGCTTCATCGCCGCCCCCACCGCCCTGCTGGCGCGCTGGGTGGCGGCGCTCGCGCCGCACAACGCGCAGAACGAGTACTACCTGACCGACGCCATCGCGCTGGCCCGCGCCGACGGCATAGACGTCGTCGCCGAGCTGGCCGCCGACGAGGCGGACGTGCGCGGCGTGAACGACCGCGTGCAGCTCGCCGCGGTCGAGCGGATCGTGCAGCGACGCCGCGCCGAGACCCTGATGCGCGCCGGGGTGACCGTGCTCGATCCGGCGCGGATCGACGTTCGCGGCACGCTCGAGTGCGGCCGCGATGTCGTGATCGACATCGGCTGCGTGTTCGAAGGCGCGGTGCGCCTGGCCGACGGCGTGCGCGTCGGCGCGCATTGCGTCCTGCGCGATGCGACCGTCGGCGAAGGCTCGTCGATCGAACCGTTTTCCCATCTCGACGGCGCGCGGATCGGCGCGCAGGCGCGCGTGGGACCGTTCGCGCGGCTGCGGCCGGGCACCGACCTCGCCGACGAAGCGCATGTCGGCAACTTCGTCGAGGTGAAGGCGAGCACGCTCGGCCGCGGCGCGAAGGCCAATCACCTGGCGTACGTAGGCGATGCCACGCTGGGCGCCGGCGTAAACTTCGGCGCTGGCTCGATCACCGCCAACTTCGACGGCGCGAGCAAGCACCGCACGACGATCGGCGACGATGCGCAGGTCGGCTCCAATTGCGTGCTGATCGCGCCGGTCGCGATCGGCGCGGGCGCGACGATCGGCGGGGGCAGCACGATCGTCGCCGATGCGCCGGCCGACACGCTGACCGTCGCGCGTGCCCGGCAAGTTTCGATTCCCGGCTGGCGCCGGCCCCGCAAGGCGCCGAAGCAGCCATGACCGCAAAGGACCACTGAAGCCATGTGCGGCATCGTCGGCGCGACGTCCTCCCGCGACGTCGTCCCCATCCTGATCGAGGGCATTCGCCGCCTCGAGTATCGCGGGTACGACTCCACGGGTCTGGCCGTGATCAACGGCGGCGCGCATCCTGCGCTCGAGCGGCTCGTGTCGACAGCCCGCGTGGCCGACCTCGCGGCGCAGGCGAGCGCGAAGTCGCTGCACGCCACCACCGGCATCTCGCACACGCGCTGGGCCACGCACGGGGCGCCCACGTCCGCCAACGCGCATCCCCACTTGTCGGGCGGCGAGGTCGCGGTCGTCCACAACGGCATCATCGAGAACTACGAGGAGCTGCGCGAGCGCCTGCGCGCCGAGGGCTACGTGTTCGGCACGCAGACCGACACCGAGGTGATCGCGCATCTCGTGCACTCGTATTGGCACGGCGCCGCCGGCGGCGACCTGCTCGAGGCCGTGCGCCGGGCCATCGGCGAGTTCCGCGGCGCGTTTGCGATTGCGGTCATCTCCACGCGCGAGCCCGGCCGCGTGATCGGCGCGCGCCAGGGCAGCCCGCTGGTGGTGGGCATCGGCGACGGCGATCACTTCCTCGCCTCGGACGCCGCGGCGCTGCTTTCGGTCACCCGGCGCGTCGCCTACCTCGAGGAAGGCGACCTCGCCGACGTGCGGCGCGAAGGCTACGCGATCGTCGACGGACAGGGACGCGCGGTGCAGCGCACGATCGTCGAGGTGGCCGGCAACAGCGAGGCCGTCGAGCTCGGCCCGTATCGCCACTTCATGCAGAAGGAGATCTTCGAGCAGCCGCGCGCGCTCGCCGACACGCTCGAGGGCATCGCCGGGATCACGCCGGCGCTGTTCGGCGCTGCAGGACCGGCCGTGCTGCCCGGCGTGAAGTCGATTCTCATCCTCGCCTGCGGCACCAGCTACTACTCGAGCCTCGTCGCCAAGCAGTGGGTGGAATCGCTCGCGCGCATCCCCTGCACGGTCGAGATCGCCAGCGAATACCGCTACCGCGACAGCGTGCCGCAGGAAGATTGCCTCGTCGTCGTCGTGTCGCAGTCCGGCGAGACGGCCGACACGCTCGCGGCGCTCAAGCACGCGCGCTCGCTCGGCCACGCGCATGCGATGGCGATCTGCAACGTGGCGACGAGCTCCATGGTGCGCCAGGCCGAGCTCATCTTCCTGACCCGCGCGGGAACCGAGGTCGGCGTCGCCTCGACGAAGGCGTTTACCACCCAGCTCGTCGCGCTCTACCTGCTGGCGCTCACGCTGGCCAAGCTGCGCGGACGGCTGACACCGGCTGACGAGGCGATGCATATCGACGCGCTGCGCCACCTGCCCGCGGCGGTGCGGGGCGCGCTGGCGCTGGAGCCGCACCTCATCGCGTGGGCCGAAGCGTTCGCGCGCAAGCAGCACGCGCTGTTCCTCGGACGAGGGCTGCACTACCCGATCGCGCTGGAGGGTGCTCTTAAGCTCAAGGAGATCTCGTACATCCACGCCGAGGCGTATCCCGCCGGTGAGCTGAAGCACGGGCCGCTGGCGCTGGTCGACGCGGACATGCCGGTGGTCGCCATCGCGCCCAACGATGCGCTGCTGGAGAAGCTCAAGTCGAACCTGCAGGAAGTGCGCGCGCGCGGCGGCGAACTCTACGTGGTTGCCGATCTCGACAGCCATCTGATGCCCGCTGAAGGCATTCACGTGGTGCGTGTGGCGGAGCACCGCGGGCTGCTGTCGCCGGTGGTGCATGTGATTCCGCTGCAGCTGCTGGCCTATCACACGGCGGTGATCCGCGGGACCGACGTGGACAAGCCGCGGAATCTGGCGAAGTCGGTGACGGTGGAGTAGGGGACGCGGGCAACAGAGCGCTAGGGCTTGGCAGTGCCCGCGGCGTACTTCTGCGCCCGGAAGCTGATGGCAGCGAGCAATATGCGCGGCCATGTCGGTCGATATTGCTCGTCGGGGTTCAGAGCCATTCCCTACCAGCCCGGTGGTGCGACTTACTGACTGCGCTTCAACACCATCTTGAACATCGTTACCCAGCCGTCCTTGACCTGGGTTTCGCTCCAGGCTTCATAGGCGTCGTCAGCCACGCGCGTCCAGCGCACGCGGTAGGTCATCGACTGGCCATCGGCGACGTAGGTCGTGGCCGGGAACGTCAACGTGTTTGCCCCGCTCTCCATCGTGCCCCGGCTGATGCCGCCGAGCGCACGGTGTGGGTGTCGCGCAGCGCCTTGCCGTCGTACAGCCATGTGAAGCAGTGGTCGTCGGTCTGCTGGCCGTCGGAAAACGATCCTTTCCAGCAATGGCCGGCGAGGAATTCCATGGGCTTGAGCGCGTCAACCGGCGCAGCCGCTACGGCCACCGGTGAGCACAGCACCACACAGGCTGTCGTGAATCGGATCATCTTGCTTCGCCATTGTTGGGCCCCCGGTCAGGGCTTGGATCGGGACTTGAGTATCCGCTTGGACCTCGGCGGGGCAGCGCGCTTCGCTTCGGCCTGCAGCAGGTCGAAGTAGCGGCGCAACTGCTGCACCGTGCGATCAAAAGCGGCGACGTCGCGGTGCGTGCGCGCCTGCATCACACCGCCCTCCATCGTCGTCAGTACAAGTTCGGCGAGGCCGGCGCGGTCGGTATCGGCCGGCAGCCGCGACCCGGCGGCGTGCAGGCAGCCTTCGATCGCAGCTGTCCAGCCAGCGAAGTTGGCGGCGAGCGCCTCGCGCACTGGCGGGTCGGGCTCGTGTATCTCGAGGGCCAGGCTGCCGATTGGGCAGCCATAGGTGCAATCGGTGCTGACGATGCTTTGGCGGTATCGCGCGAGCAGTGCGAAGATGCGCTCAATCGGGTCATCAACACCCTCGAACGCCGGGTCGAGCAGCATCTGCTGCATGCCATCGCGGTAAATGCCAAGCACCGCAAGCAGCAGATCCTGCTTGCCGGGAAAGAAGTGGTAGAGGCTTCCGCTGTTAACGCCTGCGGCTTGAAGCACGTCCGCGATGCTGGTCGAGGCATAGCCCTTCTCCCAGAACAGCTGCATGGCGGTGAGAAGGATCCGCTGGCGCGTGTCGGTAGCCATGCTTCAGCAGCCGGCCCTTAGTTGATTGATCGATCAATCAACAATGGACATGATCGACGCGTTTGTCAATGGGTCTGGCCTCTCGCCGGATCGAGACGCCCGCGCCGGGTCCCGCTGCTTCTGTTCTGATATGCACAGGCCGGAACCACTTCCCGGCGGCCGCGAAAGAAGAATGACGTCAGACTTGCAAATCACGCGCGCAGCGCGTCATCGCGCCATTGCATCGTCCTCCCCGAGTGGACCGCGCCCCCGCCGACATCCCGGAACTAGAATAGCGCCCTCGCGCGGTCCTCACCGGCCGCCCGCCCTTCCAATGCTCCTCTCCGTCTTCGAACGGCTGATCCAGCCGTACCCCGAAGCGCCGCTGGCGACGCCGCCGCGCGGCTTCTTCGCGTTCCTGTGGGCCTGCACGATCGGCCTGCGGCGCTACCTGCTCTCGATGACGGTCCTGACGGCCGGCATCGGCGCGTTCGAGGCGCTGCTGTTCAGCATGATGGGCCACATCGTCGACTGGCTCGCCGTGGTCGAGCCCGCGCAGCTGTGGGCGAAGGAGCGGGGCACGCTCCTGCTCCTGGCCGGCACGCTCGCCGGCAGCCTGGTGCTCATTGCGCTCCAGTCGGCGGTAAAGCAGCAGACCCTCGCGGGCAACTTCCCGATGCGCCTGCGCTGGAACTTCCACCGGCTGATGCTCGCGCAGAGCATGGGCTTCTACCAGGACGAGTTCGCCGGCCGCATCGCCGCCAAGGTGATGCAGACCGCGTTGGCGGTGCGCGACGTCTGGTTGATCCTGGCCGAGCTGCTGGTGTTCGTGATCGTCTACTTCGCGACCATGCTGGCGGTGCTGGGTGGGTTCGACGCGCGCCTGCTCGGCGCCTTCGTCGCCTGGCTCGCGCTCTACGTCGTCGCGCTGTGGTACTTCGTCCCGCGCCTGGGACGCGTGGCGCGCGAGCAGGCCGACGCGCGCTCGCTCATGACCGGGCGCATCACCGACGCGTACACCAACATCGCGACGGTGAAGCTGTTCTCGCACGCGCGGCGCGAGGCGGGCTTCGCGCGCGGCGCGATGCAGGAATTCCTAGTGACGGTGCAGGCGCAGATGCGGCTCGTCACCGCGTTCGAGATCGTCAACCACGCGCTGTCGATGGCGCTGATCGCGAGCTCGGCCGGGATGACGCTGTGGCTGTGGACGCAGGGACAGGTGGGCGTGGGCGCGGTGGCGGCGTCCACCGCGATGGCGCTGCGCCTCAACGGTATCTCGCACTGGGTGATGTGGGAGATGGCCGCGCTGTTCGAGAACATCGGCACCGTGCAGGACGGCATCAACACGCTGTCCCGCGTCCACGCCGTGACCGATCGAGCCGATGCGCGCGCGCTGGTCGTTGCGCGTGGCGAGATCCGCTTCGATGGCGTGAGCTTCGGCTATGGCGGCGCGAAGCCGGTCATCGACGACCTGTCGCTGGTGATCCATCCGGGCGAGAAGATCGGCCTGGTGGGCCGCTCGGGCGCCGGCAAGTCGACGATCGTGAACCTGCTGCTGCGCTTCTACGATGCCGAGAGCGGACGCATTCTCATCGATGGCCAGGACATCGCGCACTGCACGCAGGAGACCCTGCGCGCGCAGATCGGCATGGTGACGCAGGATACGTCGCTGCTCCACCGCTCGGTGCGCGACAACATCCTGTACGGCCGTCCGGATGCGGACGACGAGTCGATGGCAGCGGCGGCGCGCCGTGCGGAAGCCGACGGATTCATCGCGGGCCTCGCCGATGCGAAGGGTCGACACGGCTACGACGCGCACGTGGGCGAGCGGGGTGTGAAGCTCTCGGGCGGTCAGCGCCAGCGGGTCGCCATCGCGCGCGTCATGCTGAAGGACGCGCCGATCCTGCTGCTGGACGAGGCGACCAGCGCGCTCGACTCGGAGGTGGAGGCGGCCATCCAGCAGAGCCTGTACCGGCTCATGGAAGGCAAGACCGTGGTGGCCATCGCGCACCGGCTGTCGACCATCGCCGCGATGGATCGGCTCATCGTGCTCGATCGTGGCCGCATCGTCGAGGAAGGCAACCACCGCCAGCTGCTCGCGAGCGGCGGCCTGTACGCGCGCCTGTGGGCGCACCAGAGCGGCGGATTTCTCGGCGACGAGGACGACGACCGTGCTTCATTCGCGGCCGGCGCGGATGCGAGCAACGAGGAGATCGAGCCTGATGGGGCGATGCCGCGCATCGAGGCGCTGCGCATCGGTCACGATCAGCTCACCGGATCGGAGCCGCGCTGAGGGCTCACGCCCGTCGATTCACGCGCCGGCGCGGGGTCGGTGCTGGCCCTGCGGCGCCTACAGCCCCAGCAGCCGCGGCAGCCAGAGCGACAGCGCCGGAACGTACGTCACCAGCATCAGCACCGCCAGCATCACGCCGTAGAACGGCCAGATGCCGCGCATCACCTCTTCCATGGTGACCTTGCCGACCGCGCAGCCGACGAACAGCGTGGCCCCGACCGGCGGGGTGAGCAGGCCGATGCCCAGGTTGAGCAGCATGATCATGCCGAAATGCACGGGATCGACGCCGAAGGTGGTGACGACCGGCAGCAGGATCGGCGTGCAGATCAGGAGCAGCGGGGCGAGGTCCATCAGGCAGCCGAGCACGAGCAGCATGACGTTGATCAGCAGCAGGATCACTTCGCGATTGTTCGAGAGCGTCAAAAATGCGGCGGTGATTTTTGCCGGGAGCTGCATCAGCGCCATGACGTAGCCGAACGCGGAGGCGCAGGCGATCAGCGTCATCACCATCGCGACGGTCTTGAGCGTGCGGTGGACGAGCGTCGGCAGGTCGCGCCACCGGTAGTCGCGGTAGATGAACATCGTGACGAAGAACGCCCACAGGCACGCGATCGCACCCGCCTCGATCGCGGTGAAGATCCCGGTGAGGATCCCGCCGATGATGATGACGATGGTGATCAGGCCCCACAACGCGTCGATCGACACTCTCCAGGCGATGCCGAGGGGCACCGACTCGCCGCGGGGGTGGCCATCCCGGTACGCGATGTAGATGCACAGCCCGATGATCGCCGCGCCTAGCAGCAGGCCGGGCACCACCCCGGCCATGAACAGGCTGGTGATGGAGATCACGCCGCCCGTGGCCAGCGAATAGATCACCGCGTTGTGGCTCGGGGGCACCAGGATCGCCTGCACCGACGCGGTGATCGTGACGTTGGTGGCGAAGGCGCGCGGGTAGCCCACCTTGGCCATCTGCGGGATCATCACCGAGCCGATGGCAGAGGTGTCGGCGACCGACGACCCCGAAATGCCGCTCAGGAACGTCGTGGCGACCACGTTCACGGCCGATAGTCCGCCACGCATGGGCACCACACCCACGAGCACGTTGGCGAAGGCGACCAGGCGCTTCGCCATGCCGCCCTCCGCCATGATGGCCCCGGCGAGCACGAAGAACGGGATCGTCAGCATCGCGACCTTGCTCACTCCGTCCGAGATCTTCAGCATCACGGCTTCGAGCGGCACGTCGATCCACATCGCGCCCACGATGGCCGCCAGGCCCAGCGAGTAGGCGATGGGCACGCTCAGCGCGAACAACAGGAAGAGCGTACCGAGCAGTACGAGGATATCCATCGGTCGCTTGCCTCAGGCGGCGGTCAGTCGAACGCCGCAGTCGAGTGGGCGTCGCCCACGAGGTCCACCGGCTTGCCGAGGGTGACCCGCTCGACGACGAACAGGAACAGGATGGCGCCGCCGATCGGGATGGGCAGGTAGGTCACGCCGACCGACAGGAACGGAAAATCCGAAATGGTGTTCGACCACGTGGCCTCGACCAGGCCGATGCCCTTGAACAGCATGAACAGCGCCATCGTCGCCATCAACATCTCGACCAGGAAGTCGGTAACGCGCCGCACGTTGGCCGGAAGCTTGGACACGGCGAGCGTCACGTTCATGTGCAGCCCGAGCCGATAGCACGCGGCGGCACCGAAGAACGTGAGCACGATGGTGAGCAGCACGGCGGTCGGCTCCGGCCAAGACGCCGCGCGGTTGATGACATAGCGTGTGTAGACCGCCCACGGGATGACCGCGGAGATCAGGACGAGCGCCGTTCCCGCGATGACCACGCACGCCAGGTACAAGGCGTCCATGCACTTGCGGAAGATGGTCCGCATGTTCCTCCCTCGAAGGCGACGGCGCCGGGGCCGGCGTGCGACGGTGCGCGTCGGGCCGGCACGCGTCCGGTCCGGGCCTTTCGACCCGGCCGGACGTCTGGCTTTATTGGACGGCCTGGATGCGCTTGATCGCGTCGGCGTACTTCGGACCGTACTTGTCCCACACCGGCTTGACCGCATCCTGGAACGGCTTCTTGTCGGCGATCTCGGTGATGGTGATGCCGGCCGCGCGCGCCTTGTCCATCGCCTCCTTCTCGTACGTCGTCCAGAGCTCGCGCTCCTCGAGCTGCGCCTCGCGCCCGAACTTGACCAGGAGCGCCTGGTCCTCCTTCGACAGGGTGTCCCACGTCTTCTTCGAGAACAGGACCATCTCGGGCACGATCAGGTGCTCGTCGATCGTGTAGAACTTGGCCACCTGGTAGTGGTTGTCGAACACGAAGCTCGGCGGGTTGTTCTCGGCCCCATCGACCACGCCGGTCTGCAAGGCGTTGAACACCTGGTCGTAGCCCATCGACACGCCGTTGCCGCCGAGCGAGTTCATCATGTCGACGAACATCGGGTTGCCCATCACGCGGAATTTCATGCCCTTGAGGTCAGCGAGGCTCTTGATGGCCTTTTTCGTGTCGTAGAGGCTGCGCGCGCCCGCATCCATGAAGCACAGGGCGACGAGGCCGGCCTTCGGATTGTTGGTGACCTTGTCCATCAGCTCCTGCCCGATGGGACCGTCGATCACCTTCTGCATGTGGGCGGTGTTGCGAAACAGGTAGGGCATGTTGAAGACGTTGAGCTCGTCGACCACCGGTCCGAGCGCGCCTACGCTGACCCGCGCGAACTGGATCGCGCCCACCTGCGCCTGCTCGATCGCCTCCTTCTCGCCGCCGAGCTGCATGGATGGATACATCTGCACGCTCAACCGCCCGTTGGTCGCCTTCTCGAGCTTCTTGCCGATGTTCTCGACCGCGACCACGGTGGGATAGCCGGCCGGATGCACATCGGAGGCCTTCATGACCATCTTCGTCTGGGCGTCGACCGGCCCGGCGCAGAACAGGACGCCGGCGATGGCCAGCGGAACCAGCGCGGACATGCGCTGCAGCAACTTCGATTTGCACGACATGGAACCTCCTTGAGTCGCTCTCTGTGGAGCCTTGCGGACGGCCATCGGGGCTGCCGTCCATCGCCCTGAACCGAATCGGCCTCAGTTGGCGGCGACCTCGCCGGGTCGCGAGGCGGCGCGGGACGCGTCGCCCGCAGCATCGTCAGGCGGGGCCGCGACGAGGGGCGCCCGCTGCTCGAGCGCGCGGCGCAGCCGCTCCCGACTGTTGGTCAAATGCAGGCGCACGGCGGCACGCGCCGCCTCGGCGTCGCGGCGGGCGATCGCATCGTAGATCTGCGCATGCTCCTGCTGGATGAGCGCGAGGTAGCGGGTCTTCGCGCGCCGATCGTCCTTGAAGAGGTCGACCCGGGCGCGCGGAATCATGCACGGCCCGAGCTGGACGAACAGGTCGGTGAAATAGGCGTTGCCGGTGGCGCGGACGATCGCCAGGTGGAAGTCGAAATCGGGGTTCACGGCCGGCTGTGCGGCCTTGATTCCGGCTTCGAGGCGGTCGAGCGCCGCGCGGATCTCGCGCATCTGGCCGCTCGAATGACGCTGCGCAGCGAGCGACGCGGCCTCGGACTCCAGGCCGATGCGCAGATCCATGATCTGCAGCACGTCGCCGATCTTCGCCAGATCGGACGCATCCACGACGTAAGGATGGTTGAAGGTCGGCGCCAGCACGAACGCGCCGCGGCCCTGCTGCGTCTCGATGCGGCCCGAGGAGCGCAGGCTCGCGATCGCCTCGCGCACGACCGTCCGGCTGACACGATAGTTCTCCATCAGCAGCCGCTCCGGCGGCAGCCGGTCGCCGGGCTGCAACGCGCCGCTGTCGATACGCGTGGCCAGGGCGCGCAGGACCTGCGCCCTCAGGCTGTCACGCGGGCGACTGACGATCGGTGGGACGGACATCGGGTCCCTTCGCGCGGTGGGAGAGGAGGGATGCGGTGCAGCCGGTGCCGCTTGCCACGCAAAAGCGAGTGGTAGGATAACAATACCAAAGTGGTACGACAAGTATGCCTCCGACCCCCTATCGCGATCTCTTCCGGCTTGATGGACGCGTCGCACTGGTCGTGGGCGGAGGCTCCGGCATCGGCCAGGCGGGAGCGATCGCGCTGGGTGCCTTCGGCGCCCGCTGCGTGATCGCCGACGTCGACCCGGGACGTTCCGCCGGCACCGTGGCGCAGATCGTCGCGGACGGCGGCGCAGCCGACGCGCTCGCGGTCGACGTGCGCGACACCACAAGCGTCGATCGACTCGTCGACGACGTGCTGCGCCGGCACGAACGCCTGGACATACTCCTTGTGATGCCCGCGGTGAACATCCGCAAGCGGCTGGCCGACTACACCGACGACGAATTCGACCGCGTGGTCGACCTCAACTTCAAGGGCACCTTCCGCGTCGCGCGGGCGGTGGCCCGGCCCATGATGGCGCAACGCTCCGGCGCCATGATCCTGATGTCGTCGATGCGCGGTACGGTGGTCGAGCCCGGCCAGAGCATCTACGGCTCGACGAAGGCGGCGATCTCGCTGATGACCAAGGGGCTCGCCAGCGAGCTCGCGGAGTTCGGGGTGCGCGTGAACGCGCTCGCGCCGAGCATCGTCGCCACGCCGATCAACCAGGTCATCCGCGACAATCCGGCCTGGAACGAAGCGCTCGCGTCCCGCACGGCGCTCGGCCGCTGGGGCGACGTGCGGGAAATGGCCGGGCCGATCGTGTTCCTCGCCTCGGACGCCAGCAGCTACGTGACCGGCACCACTCTCTATGCCGATGGCGGATGGACTGCCATCGACGGCCGCTACAAGCCGCCGATCTGATCTGCGGATGACCCGGCCTTCGACGCGAAGCGATGCGACCGGATCGTCGCCGGCGTGCTCCTGCGCCTGAAGCGCCCGCGCACCGGGCCTCGCACACCTTGATTCATCTCGGCACGGCGGGCTGGTCGCTGCCGCGCGCGCTGCAGGATCGGTTTCCCGGCGACCACCCGCACCTCGCGCGCTACGCTGCGCAGTTCGGCGCGGTCGAGATCAACTCGTCGTTTCATCGCCCGCATCGGCCGTCGACCTACGCGCGCTGGGCGGCGAGCGTGCCCGCGAGCTTTCGCTTCGCCGTCAAGATGCCGAAGACGATCACGCATGTCGCGCGGCTGGTCGGCGCAGTCGCACTCCTGGATGCATTCTGCGCAGAATCAGCCGGGCTGGGCGAGCGACTCGGCTGCATCCTGGTGCAGCTTCCACCGAGCCTGGCCCTCGTGCGCGGCGACGCCGAAGGATTCATGCAGGCGCTGCGCGCTCGCTATGGGGGCGACGTGGCCGTGGAGCCGCGCCACGCGAGCTGGTTCGAGGCCGATGGCACGGCGCTGCTGCGGGCGTTCCACTGCGCCCGCGTGGCGTCCCACCCGGCCCGCGTTCCCGAGGCCGCGTCGCCCGGCGGCTGGGACGGCTTCGCGTACTGGCGATTGCATGGCGCGCCGCGCATCTACTACTCTTCGTATGTCGATGCCGACCTGGTCACACTGGCGGACACTGTGCGCGCGGCGGCCGGGTCCGGCCGCGCGACCTGGTGCATCTTCGACAACACGGCGCTGGGCGCCGCTGCCGCGAACGCGCTGACGCTGCGCGAGCGCCTCGGCTTAAGCTTCGCTGCATTTCCCACCGCCATCCGATGACCCCCGACCTCAAGGCCCGCACGCTCGCCGAAGCGCTGCCCTACATCCGCGCCTTCTCCGGCAAGACGCTCGTGATCCGCTTCGGCGGGCATGCGATGGCCGATCCGGCGCTCAAGGCCGGCTTCGCCCGCGACGTCGCGCTGCTCCGCCTCGTGGGGATGAAGCCCATCGTGGTGCACGGTGGCGGCTGGCGCATCGACGAGCTGATGCAGCAGATGGGCATCGAGAGCCGGCGCTATCGCGGGTTGCGCATCACGGACGAGCGCACCCTCACGGTGGTCGAGATGGCGCTCGGCGAGCTCAACCAGGAGCTGACCTCGCTGATCAACCAGCACGGCGGCCGCGCGGTGGGCTTGGACGGGCAGGACGGACGGTTCATCCGCGCGCGCGCCAAGCCGCCGCCCGACGACGCGCCCGATGCGCCCGATCTCGGCTTCGTCGGCGATGTCGAGAGCATCGATACGGCGCTGATCGAGCTGCTGCATACGCGCAACTTCATTCCGGTGGTGATGCCCATCGGCGTTGCCGCCGACGGCACCACCTACCACATCAATTCCGACCTGCTGGCGGGCCGGCTCGCCCGTGCCCTGGAGGCGGAGAAGCTGATCCTGATGACCAACGTCGGGGGCGTGCACGATCGCGCCGGCAAGCTTGCCTACGTGCTGACCGCGCGGGAAGGCCAGGCCCTGCTCGACGAGGGCGTCGTGGTCGGCGGCATGGCGCCGCGCCTGCAGGCGGCGCTGCAGGCGGTGCGTGAAGGCGTGCGCTCGGTGCACATCATAGACGGCGGCGTCCCGAGCGCGCTGCTGCTCGAGGTGCTAACTGCCGAGGGCGTGGGCACGGCGGTGCGCTCCGACTCGGCGCCGAACTTCTTCGACGACAGCCGCGCGTACCTGCTGTCCGGCGAAGCCGCAGCACCGTGACCGGGCTGCCCGACGTCGCCGCCGCAGGCGCTACCGGGCACGGCTATCTTGTCCGGCACTGGCGGGGCGACCTCCCCCTCGGACAGAGCTACTGGCTGGACGGGCTGGTCGTCAGCATTGCGGCGGGCCTGCTCGGCCGGCTCATCGGCTCGGTGGACCCGCAACCGCATCCGCAACTGGTCTCGTGGGCCGTGGTGGTGTTCCTGCTGGGCGTGGCGCCGGTCGTGTGGGTGTGGCAGATGGTCGGCATCTGGCGCTCGGCGCGCAGGCACGTGTCCCGCGGCGGCCGCGCGTTCTGGGGCGTGGCGGCACGGGTCATGGTGGTGCTGGGTCTCGTGGCATTCGTCCTGCAGACGGCGGTGTCGACGCTGCCGGCCAGCCGCGAGTTCCTCAGCATCGCCACGGGTCGCGATCCCATCGGCGGATACACGCTGCGCGTCCTGCGCGACGGCCGGGAGCTCGAGATCGCCGGTCCGATCGGCTTCGGGCTCACCGGGGACGTGCGCCGCGAGCTCGACGGGCATCCGGCCATCGCAACGGTCCACCTCAACAGCATCGGCGGGCGCGTCGCCGAGGCGCGCGCGCTGGCGGCCCTCATCGAAAGCCGCCATCTCGACACGTACACCGCCACCCTGTGCGCGAGCGCCTGCATCCTGCCCTACGCGGCGGGCCGCGAGCGGCTGCTCGGCGAGTCCGCCACGCTCGGCTTTCACCAGTATGCGTTTCCGGGCGCTTCGAACGCGGATTTCGGCGCCGAGTACGCGAAGGACGAAGCGTTCCTGCGCGCGCGCGGCGTGCGCGAGGATTTCATCCGGCGGGCGTTCCAGACGAGCAACCAGGACCTGTGGACGCCCTCCGCCGATGAGCTTCTCGCCGCGCACTTCGTCACCGCGCGGCCAGCGTCGGACCGGGTCGCGCTGTCCGGCAGCGGCCTCGCGACGGCGCAGGATATCGAGCGCGCGCTCGCCAGGTTGCCGCTGTACGCGGCGCTGCGCGAGACCGACCCCGACCTGTACATGGGCTTCGTGCTCGAGATGCAACGGGCGCTCGAGCAGGGGCGCTCGATCGCCGAGGCGCGGGCGGCGTTCCATCCGAAGCTCGCGGCGCTGCGCGACCAGCGGCTGCCATTCGCCCCGGACGCAACCATCGTCGCCTTCTCGCAGCTGATGCTGGACGAGTGGCGCGTGCTGCAGCTCAAGGACCCCGCGCTGTGCTTCGCCTACGCGGTGGGCGGCGACGGGCCTCTGCAGGAACAGGCGGTGGCCGCGCTGCCCGCCTCGCTCAACGAGCGCGAGGTCGACCTTTTCGCGGCCGTCGTGCGCGCCAAGCCCACCGGCCTCCCGCTGCCGGGAGCCACCGCCGACGCCGGCCCGGCTGCGCAGGCGAGCCTCGAGCGCGCCGTCGAGCGCCTGCGCGAGCGCTACGGCGACGACGTTTCGATTCTCACCCGCCTCAACGATGCGGACCTCGACAAGACGCTCGCATGCGGCCTGATCGTGGCGCTGTACCAGGACCTGGTGGCGCTCCCGGCGGAGGAGGCCGGCCCGGTGCTGCGCCTGCTGGCGCGCAAATGACCGCGACGATGCGGCGAGCGCAGCGCCGCCGGGCGCATCGCTAGCCGCTCCCGACCGTCTCCCACCGGCCGGTGTGCTCGGACCGGAACAGCGCGTCGATGGCGCGCATGTTCGCGACCGCGTCGTCCACGCCGAACGCGAGCGGGATCTCGCCGCGCACGGCGCGGGAGAACGCCTCGCCCTGGAGCTGGTACTGGTCGCACTCCGGCAGCGTCTCCACGGCGATCCCCGCGCCGTCGAGCGCGCTGCAGTCGTCGATCAGCAAGTGCGTGGTCTTGCCCTGCGGGGCATTGACCGGTATGGGCAGCTCGATCCGGCCGCGCGTGCCGCAGAGCTGCAGCCGCTGGTGCGGCGCGACCTGCGTGGAGACGGTGAAGTCGAGCCGCCGCCCGCTGCCGAAGTCCAGCAACGCGCTGGCGATGCGGTCGGTGCCGAACGCGGGGTCGCGGTCGATCAGCGCCACGCCGCGGATGGGCTCTCCCGCGAAGAAAAAACGTCCTGCCACGATCGCATAGCAGCCGATGTCGTAGAGCCCGCCGCCGCCGATGTCGGCGCGGTTGCGCACATTCGCGGGGTCCACGTTGTGATACCCGAAGAACATCTGCACCGCGACCAGCGAGCCGATCCGGCCCGAGCGCACGAGCTCGCGGGCGCGCAGCCATTGCGGGTGGTGGCGGACCATGAACGCCTCGGCGATCAGCACGCGCCCGGCGGCCTCGCGGAGCAGGAGGGCCTCGTGAGCGGTGAGCGCGATCGGCTTTTCGCACAGCACGTGCTTGCCGGCGGCGGCCGCCTGCAGCGTCATCGGCACATGCAGGTGGTTGGGCAGCGGGTTGTAGATCGCCTCGATCTGCGGATCGGCCAGTAGCTCCGCGTACGACCCGTAGGCCTGCGGGATGCCGAGCGCGTCGGCCGTCCGGCGCGCGCGCTCCGCGTCGCGCGAGGCGATCGCGCGTATCTCCAGCAGCCCGCTTTTCAGCATCCCCGGGAGCACGCGCTCGCGGCCGATCTTCGCCGTGCTCAACACGCCCCACACGACCTTCTTCATCGCATCGTCCGCCGCATGACCCGGGGCGCCGATGATAACCGCGCCTGCGGTGCGCCGTCGCGGGTGCGGCTATCCTTGGGGCCATGCGAGGCAAACCCCGGCGGGCGAATGCGTGCGGACTTGATTTCGGAACCTCCAACTCCGCAGTGGCGCGCCCGGTCGCAGGCGGCGTGGAGCTGGTGGAGCTCGAGGACGGCGCCACGTCCATGCCCACGGCGGTGTTCTATACGATCGAGGAGCCGCATGCGATCCTCTACGGGCGCGCGGCCGTCGCGGAATATCTCGACGGCACGCCCGGACGCCTGATGCGCTCGCTCAAGAGCCTGCTCGGCAGCGGGCTGATCGACGAGACGACCGCCATCGGCGATCGCAACATCGCGTATCGCGACGTGGTCACGCTGTACCTGCGCACGCTGCGGCAGCGCGCCGGTGCCGCCCCGGGTCGATCGCCCGATGCCGTGGTGCTCGGACGGCCCGTGCGCTTCGTCGACGACGACGCCGGGCGCGATTGCGACGCACAGGAAACGCTCGCAGGATGCGCGCGTGCGGCGGGCTTTCGGCACGTCGAGTTCCAGCTCGAGCCGATCGCCGCGGCGCTCGACTACGAGCGCACGATCGTCCGCGAGGAGGCGGTACTGGTGGTCGACGTCGGGGGTGGCACCGCGGATTTCACGGTGATCCGGTTATCGCCGCAGCGCCGCGAGCTCGCCGAGCGGCCCGGGGACGTGCTGGCCAACGACGGCATCCACATCGCCGGGACGGACTTCGACTCGCGCCTCAACCTGACGTGGGTGATGCCCGCGCTGGGCTACGGCGGGATCGGCCCGAAGGGCAAGCCGGTGCCGAGTCTGGTCTACTTCGACCTGTCGACGTGGCATCGGATCAACCTGCTCTATGCGCCGAAGTTCTCGGCGTCCCTGCGCGAGCTGCAGGCGTTCTTCGACGACCCTAAGCCGTATCGACGTTTGACGCACGTCATCGAGCGGCGGCTCGGCCACGAGCTCCTCGGCCAGACCGAAGCCGCGAAGATCGACCTGTCCGATGCGCCGTCGGCCACGATCGCGCTCGACGCCATCGAGGCGGGCCTCGATGTCGCCGTGGGTGCGGAGGGCTTAGTCGCGCTGCTGCGGGACCTGCTCGAGAAGCTGGCCCGCGTCGGCACGGCGACCGTAGCCGCGGCGGGACTCGCTCCCGCCGACATCGCGACCGTCTACTTCACGGGCGGTTCGAGCGGCATGAGCGCCCTGCGGCAGGTGTTCGCGGCCGCGTTTCCGGACAGCCGTGTAGTGGTGGGCGACCTGTTCGGCAGCGTGGTGAGCGGCCTGGGCCTCGAGGCGGGCCGGCGCTTCGGCTGACCGCTGGGCGCGTCCGTGCGACTGCGTCCCCACGCACGAATCGCCCGGGGGGTCGACGCGGCTGACCGGCGACGTCGGTGGCGTCCTCCGTTACATTAGGCCTCGCGCGACCCGCGGGCGCGGGCCGACACTGCGACTGCTCGCCCCGAAAGACTGGCCATGCGCGAAACCACGACCGTTCCCGAGGACCTCCGCTGGGAATCCGACGGCACCAGCCGGATTCCCTTCGCCGCCTATACCTCGGCTGCACTGCATGCGAAGGAGCTCGAGCGCTTCTTTTATACGGGCCACTGGTGCTACGTGGGGCTCGAGGCGGAGATCCCCAATCCCGGCGACTTCAAGCGCACTGCCGTGGGCGAGCGGTCGGTCGTGATGGCGCGCGAGCGCGACGGCTCGATCCGCGTGGTCGAGAACGTCTGCGCGCATCGCGGCATGCAGTTCTGCCGTGCGCGGCACGGCAACCGCGCCGAGTTCGTGTGCCCGTACCACCAGTGGACCTATGCGCTGAACGGCGACCTGATAGGCGTGCCGTTCAAGCGCGGCGTGCGCCAGGACGGGCGCGTGAACGGCGGCATGCCGGCGGACTTTCGCAACGAGGACCATGCGCTGACCAAGCTCCGCGTGGCGACGCGGGGCGGCGTGGTGTTCGCGTCGTTCGACGCTTTGGTCGAGCCGCTCGAGGACTATATCGGTCCGACGGTGCTCCGCTACTTCGACCGCCTGTTCGACGGGCGCGCGCTGCGGATCCTCGGCTACAACCGGCAGCGCATTCCCGGCAACTGGAAGCTCATGCAGGAGAACATCAAGGATCCCTATCATCCGGGCCTCCTGCACACGTGGTTCGTCACGTTCGGGCTGTGGCGCGCGGACAACCGGGCCGAGCTCAAGATGGACGCGCGCTTTCGCCATGCGGCGATGATCTCGACCCGCGGCAACGCCGGCAAGGCCGGCGAAGTGAGCGCCGTGTCGAGCTTCAAGGACCAGATGACGCTCGAGGACCCGCGCTTCCTGGACATCGTCCCGGAAGACTGGTGGGGCGGGCCGACGGCCGTGATGACCACGCTGTTTCCGAGCGTCATCCTGCAGCAGCAGGTGAACAGCGTCTCGACCCGCCACATCCAGCCGCGGGGCCACGGCGCATTCGACTTCGTGTGGACGCATTTCGGCTTCGCCGACGATTCGCCGGACATGCTGCAGCGCCGCCTACGGCAGGCGAACCTGTTCGGGCCGGCGGGCTTCGTCTCGGCCGACGACGGGGAGGTGATCGAGCTGTCGCAGGAAGGCTTCGAGCAGAAGCCGTTCCACCGCACCCTCGCCGAGCTCGGCGGGCGCGACGTCGCCGACGCCGACCACATGGTGACCGAGACCCTCATCCGCGGCATGTACCGCTACTGGCGCGAGGTGATGGAGGCGTGAGCGTGGACCTGCGCGATTACGTCGACCTGGGGCAGCTGTACGCCGGCTACGCGCGCGCGGTCGACTCGGGCGACTGGGACCTGTGGCCGGAATTCTTCACGGACGTCTGCACCTACCGGCTGGTGCCGCGCGAGAATCACGAGCGCGGGTTTCCGCTGGCGACGCTGTCGTTCGAGAGCAAGGGCATGCTGCGCGATCGCGTCTACGGCATCCGGGAGACGCTGTTCCACGATCCGTATTACCAGCGGCACGTCGTGGGCGCGCCGGTGGTGCGGCAGGTGGTCGACGGACGCATCCACAGCGAGGCGAACTACGCGGTGTTCCGCACCAAGCTGTCGGAGCTCTCCACGGTGTTCAACGTCGGCCGCTATGTCGACGAGGTGGTGCGCACGCCGGCCGGCCTGCGCTTCGCCTCCCGCCTGTGCATCTACGACAGCGAGCTCATTCCGAACTCGATCATCTATCCCATCTAGCGCCGGCTCTTATCCCGCGCCTCCACGCGCCGGGCCTGTACCGGTCTGGCGGTGTCTGAGTTCCAGCCCCGCCGCCTCGTCGCACCGTTCCCCGCGTGGCCGAAACGTGGGCAATCGGTGGGGTCCGCGGCTCGAAGCTCCTCCCTGAAGCCCGGCCTGTCGCCGGGCGCCGTGAGGGGAGCACCATGACTTCGTCTGGAACCTACGAGCCCGTGGAACGCCGCTGGATTTCGCGCGTGTACGACGGGGTGCCGCCGCCGGGCGCGACCGATGCCGGAGCGACTCCGGCGACCTTGGCCGCGCCGCCCGCAGAGCCGCGGTCGATGCGCCACGTGGAGGGCGCATGAACCACGAGGCGATCAGCCAGATCTTCTTCGACGAGTGGTACACGGTGCCGCCGGGCCAGACCGCGCGCTCCATGTTCCGGTTCCTGCCCCACGCCCGCGACTATGCCGAGCGGCTCGTCGATGCGATGGCCACGGGCTATCTTGTGGCCGTGCTCGAGTCGATCTGCGCGAAGGCGCTACAGCCTTCGGTGGACGCCGACGCCGAGACCGTCGTGGGCGCGCACGTCGACTGCCGGCATTGCGGTCCCATCGCGCCCGGCGCGACAATCCGCGTGACTGGGTGGGTGGAGACGCTTGGCGAGCGGGAGGTCGTGTTCCGCGTGCAGGCGCGCGACGACCACGAGCAGGTCTGCGACGGCGCGATCCGACTCTGCGTGGTGCCGCGCGAACGCATGTCGGCGATCATCGCGCGCAAGCAGCGCGCCGCCGAGCAACGCCGGTTGTTCGCCCCGGCGTGAGTTGCGGCGTGTTCGCCGCCCGCCGGCGCGCGCCGCCGACGCGGGAGCGAACCGGCGGTCGTGCGTCGCAGCGTTCCGTACGCACGGCATGCGGGCCGCGCCGGCGGGCGCCAGTAAGCGACGCAGCCGACCGCCTCGATCCGAAGGGGACCGCGGCTTTAGTCCTCGACCCATCCCACCGCCTCGAAACAGCGGTCGAACCAGTCGGCGCGGAGCGCCGTGACGCCGTTGGCGTTGAGCAGTACGTGCGCCGCGCCGTTCGGCCCCTCGCCCGGCGTCCAAGGCCCGGTCGCGTGACCGTCGGGCCGGAACACCGAGCATCCGAGCGGGTTGCGCAGCACGACGTGCGCGGGCGGATGGCGCGAGGGCTGCGCGGGCAGCACACCGAGTACCGCGTACGCGTGGTTGTCGATGAGGCCCGTCGTTCGCCACCCGAGCTCGCCCATGTAGGCCGTGTCGTTCCAGGTCCACGCGGTGAGCGGGTCGCGTGTGACGCCGCGCGCATCGCAGCGCGATGCGACCACGGCCGAGAGCGGGAGATCGCCCCCGCCGTAGCGGTCGTTGGGCCGCTTCCGTTCGCGGCCGCCGAACAGCGCCCGGGTCGCGGACGGCGGCAACCGGCGCCGTGCGGAGAGGCGCTGGTAGTGCACCGGCTGCGGATCGCCCGCGAGATCGCAGACGTGCATCGCGAATGCCTTCTCGAGGAGGCCCGGCCACGCCTCGCCGGCCTGCAACGAATGGGCGTAGAGCGGGCGCGCATCGGCGTCGAACGGCAGCGTCAGCGCGGTCGACTGCCGCGTGGTCCCGCCGTCGCCGTGGAACCCGAACGTGAAGCGCGTTGCGTCGCCTGGTCGGGACGCGGCGATGGCCTTCGTCCAGCGCGCCGGCTTCGACCACGCGAGGGCGATCATCGCGCCGACCAGGTAGCAATCGCCGATGAGGCCCTGCACCGGGTCGAGGAACGAGGCACTGCCCGAGCACACCACGTCCACCGGTGCATAGCGGCCGCTATGCAGCGGGTCGGTGGCCGGCGCGCCGCCCTGCGGCAGGATCACCGCGTTGGCGATCGGCACGAGGAACGGCAGCACGCGCTGCACGGCCTCGACGCCGTAGAGCGCGACTGCGGCCCGCGCGGTCGGGGTGTCCATCGCCTGGTCGAGGCGTTGCGGATCCTCGACCAGGTCCGCGAGCGCCTGCAGCACCCGGAGGCGGAGGGCGCCGCCCGTCCCGGCGGCGCCTCCCTCGACCGTGCCGTGCGTGCGCGCGCCACCTTCGAGCACGGCGCCGAGGTCATCGGCCTGGTAGGCCTTCTGCAGGAAGCGCTCGATCGCCGCCCAGTCCCCGGCGTCCATCTTGGCGCCGGAGATCTGCAGGCCGATGGCGACGGGATTGACGGCCCAGGTGCGCCCCGCCTGAAGGACGCTCAATTCTTCACGTTTCCGGGTCCGCCCGGCAACTTCGCGCCCACCGTCAGGATGCGTTTCTGGGCGTCCTTCAATAGTTTCGTCGCGGCGCCAAGCTCCTTGTTGATCGCGTCGAGCTCCTTCAGCACGCGGTTCCAGTTCGGCTCCTTCACCTTCGTCGTGGCCATGTCGTGGTGCTCCGGTATTCGCGGGCTGGCGGCGACGCTAGCGCCGAGCGGCTTCCGCAGCGTCGCCCGCGGGCGCTGCGGCGTGAATCGAATCGCGCAAACGCGAGGTCTCGCGCGACGGCTCGAGGCCGAGCACGATCGACAGCATCTCACGCAGGCGCCGATACACCCGCAGCGCCTCGCTCGCCTCGCCGCGCCGGAGATGCGCGCGCATCAGCACGCGTGCGAGATCCTCGGAGGTCGGATCGGCCGTGAACGCGCGGCCGGCCGCAACGACCAGGTGCGCATCGTCCCCACCATCGAGGACGGCGTCCGCGATCGTGAGGGCCGCGCGCAGCTGCGCGCCGAGCGATTCACGCGCGGCGAGGATCCACGGCGCGTCGTCACCGGGCAGGAACGGCCCGCGAAAGAGGTCGACCACCGCGCTGAGGTCGGCGAGCACGGACTCGCGCAACGCGGACTGGCCCCGGGCATGGCGGTCGCGTTGCGCGCTCAGTGGGCGCAACGCCTCGCGCAGCGGAACAACGTCGGTCCAGCACAGCGCCGGCGACAGGTTGAGCCGTCCGTCGGACAGGACCACCGCGTCGTCGACACGCAGCAGGCGGCGCAGCCGCCCGAGCGTCGTCTCCAGCGACTTGCGGCCGGCCGCGGGATCCGCGTCGGGCCACAGACGGTCGACGATCCAGTCGCGGTCGACGCCGGCGCGGTCCACGGCGAGCCCGGCCAGCAGCATCTTCAGCAGTTCGAGTGGCTTCTCCTGCGTCTTGTGCGCCGGCCGGTAGCGCTCGCCGCGGGTCGTAAGCTCGAAGCCGCCGAGCGTGCGCACACGCACGGCCCAGGGCCACGCGGCACCCGCGTCCGGCGGCGGCGCAAGGCGCTGGACGGCAATCATGCGCCGCACGAACTCCGGTTCGATGCCGGCGGCAAGCGCGGCGTGGCACAAACGTGCGGCCGCCAGCCGGGCGCGGGCCAGCAGGTTCACGAAGCCGATGCGGGCGGCGCTCTCGAACGTCCGCGCGAGCAGGCTCGTGTCGCGAAGCCCGCCGGCCAGGCATTCGAGCGCATCGCGGATGGTTTCAACCGCGTCGCGCTGCGCGGCGGCGAGTCCCTGCAGCATGCGGTCGGCGATGGCGATCGCGTCGCCGAGCCGGTCGTTCGCGGCGAGGCCGTAGATGCACTCGAGCTCGAACTGGCGCAGGTTGCCGCCCGTGTAGCCGGCCACCGTCGCGGTGTCGAGCGCGGCCTCGGCCCAGCGCAGGCCTTCGGCGATCCGCCCCTCGAGCAGCCGGACGCGCGCCGCGACGCGCGCGTGCTCGGCGCGCTGCGCCGGCGGTGCGACGATCGCGAGCGCTTCGAGGGCGGCGAGCCGTGCGACTGCGTCCGGCAGGTCGCCAGCCTTGAGCGCGGCGTCCACGCAGGCCATGCCGAGCTCGAACGCCAGGCGCAGCGAGCCCGATTCCGCGACGAGCCGCTGCGCCTCCGCCAGCAGCGGCGTCGCCTCGTCGGGCTTGCCGTCCTCGAAATAGGCCCAGCCGGCGCTGATGAACCATCGGCCGCGCTGCAGCGGGCTGGCGCGGCTGCGCTCGACGGCGCCGCGCGTGTCGATCACGCGCGCCTGCGCCGACTCGCTCGTGTCGAAGATGCGCGCATGGTCGACCAGCATGCGCGCGGCCTGCACGGCTTCGTCGGGCGTGCGCCACGCGGACGGCGTGTTGACGAACTCGCGGACGCGCCGCACCAGCGCCTCGCCGTCGATGCCGGGAGGATGCGACGCGCGGATCACGCCGGCGCAGAGCGCCGCGAGGCACAGCGTCGCCTCGTCGCGGCCCGGAGCGGGCAACCGCGCGTCGCCGCCGGCGGCCTCGTAGCGCGCAAGCCACGCGTCGAGGCCGCGCAGGTCGCCGTACTCGAGCGCATAGGCAGTCACCACGCTCGCCGCGGCGAGCAGCCGCCCGTCGTCGTCACCGGCGGCGTGAAAGGCGTCGTAAGCACGGGCAAAGCGGCCGCGCGCCGACTCCTCGTCGACACCCAGCAGCGCCTGGCCCATCCAGAACGAGAGCCATGGCGAGCGATCCTGAACGGCGTCGGGCAGTCGCGCGATCGCGGCTTCGAGCAGCGCCGACTGTCCTGCGCGTGCGTACTGCGGCGCCAGCGTCGCGAGCACGCGCGCCGCCGCGTCGTGTGCGCCCCGCTCCACGTGCAGCGCCAGGGCGTCTTCCGGGAAGCCGTGCGCCTCCAGCGCGGCCGCGGTGCGGGCGGACGCCTGCGCGAGCCCGTCCGGGCCGTCGCGCGCGAGCAGGATCGACGCGAGACCGCGGCGCACGAGGCCGTGCGCCTCGTACAGCGCAGCGCCGTCGCCGCTGCGCGTGAACGCCGCAGGAGGCCGTGGTCGACCAGCGCGTCGAGCTCGTCGGCCGCGACGGTGCCGGCGAGCGCGTCCGCGAGGGGCCGAGTGAATTGCGGCGCGAGCCCCGTGCGGAGCAGCGCGTCGCACCGCGCCGCGGGCATGCCGTCGAGGACGCGTCCCAGCAGGTGCACGTGGATCTCGCGGGCGACGCGCTCGTCCGGTGCATCGGCCGCGGGCGTCGTGCGCAGCAGCTCGCAGGCCAGGACGAGCGCGCCAGCGTGACCGCCGGTCAAGGCCTGCAGCGTGTCGGCGGTCCCGCCGCGCATACGGAGCGCACCGGCGAGACGCGCGCACTCCGCGGCGTCAAAGGCGAGCGACAGGTCGTTGCACACCGCCAGGCGCCGCGCGGCGATCGCGTCGAAAAAAGCTCGCGGAGGGGGGCGCTGCGCGACGTAGACGAGCGTCAGCCCTTCGCCGGCCACGGCGCAGAAGCCGGCGAGCGCCTGCAGCGTCGTGTCGTGCGCGACCCGATGCACGTCGTCGAGCACGAGGATGGTGCCGCCACGCGTCACTATGCGCAGGCTGTCGCAATAGCGTGCGGCGAAGGCCAGCGGGTGTGCGCGGTCCTCGTCGGTGAACGCGGGCAGCGAAGCCGCGTCGCGCGGGCCGGCCGCGATCGCGTGCGATAACGCGGCATAGAAGAACGCCGGGTCGTCGTCGCGGGCATCGAGCCGGTACCAGACGATCGGATGTCCCAGGCGGCGCGCATGCAGCGCCGCGAGCGTGGACTTGCCCGAGCCGGAGGGTCCGGTAATCCAGCGCGCGGGTGTCGCAAGCGTGTCGAGCTGAGCGAGCAACCGCGGCCGGTCGATCGCCGCATGAAGCGGTGGCGCGAGCGTCTTGAAGGCGACGATCGGGATACCCTGCGGGTGCATCGTGCCCTCGAGCGATAGCGGGCAGGCTAAGGCATGGCTTGCGCGGGCGTCAAGGCCGAAGACCCGCGAGCCGCTGACGCGATCGCGGGCGCTTCCGGCGCCGCCGCATTCGTGGCAGTGTACGGATCACTCCCTGTCGCCACCGACAACCGCGTGCCCGCTGCCCGACCCCAGTTCCGCCTGCGCATCACCAAAGGCGAGGACATCGCCGTCGGCCCCGGCAAGGTGGAGTTGCTCGGGGCGTTCGCCTCGCGCGGCTCGATCTCGGCGGCGGCGCGCGCGCTCGGCATGTCGTATCGTCGTGCGTGGCTGCTGGTGGACACGATGAACCGCTGCTTCCGGGCGCCGGTGGTCGAGGCCGAGGCCGGCGGCCGGCGAGGCGGCGGCACCCGGCTCACGACGGTGGGCGACGAGGTGGTCCGGCGCTACCGGGCGAGCGAGCAGCTCGCGGCGCAGGCCGCGGCGGGCGAGCTGGCCGCGCTCGCGGGGCTGCTGCGCTGACCGCCACGCCGCTTCGCGCGTGCCCCTCGGCCGGAGCGCCCCGCCCCTGCATACGGGCCGTCGGGCGCGCCGCCGAGGTGGCGTAAGCCAGCCGCGCCAGCCGCCGCGCGGATCGGTTACGATGCCCGCCCCCCGGCCACGACCGCCGCCGTCAACCATGGACTTCGCATTCATCCTCGATCCTCTCCCGCTGCTCAAGGCATACAAGGACACGAGCATCGCGATGATGCGCGCGCTCGCCAGGCGGGGCCACCGCGTATTCGCGCTCGAGCAGGCCGACGTCTACTGGCGCGACGGGCTCACCGCCGCGCGCAGCCGACCGCTTTTGCTGCATGACGACGACCACGCGTGGTACGAGGCCGGCGAGCCCGACGAGCGGCCGCTTCGCGACTTCGCGGCGGTGGTGATGCGCAAGGACCCGCCGTTCGACATGGAGTACGTGTACTCGACGTACCTACTCGAGGCGGCCGAGGCGCAGGGCGCGCGCGTGTTCAACCGGTCGCGGGCGATCCGCGACCACAACGAGAAGCTGGCGATTGCCCGCTTCCGCGAATTCACCACGCCCACGCTGGTCACCCGCGACAGCGCGCGGATCGGCGACTTCATCGACGAGTTCGGCGACGTCATCGTCAAGCCGCTCGACGGCATGGGCGGCACCTCGATCTTCCGCGTCCGTGCCGACGACCCGAACCGCAACGTGATCCTCGAAACCGTGTCCGTGCTCGGTTCGCGCACGGTGATGGCCCAGCGCTTCATCCCCGAGATCGTCGAAGGCGACAAGCGCATCCTCCTGATCGGGGGCGAGGTTGTGCCGTTCTGCCTCGCGCGGATCCCGAAGCCCGGCGAGACGCGCGGCAATCTCGCGGCGGGCGGCCGGGGGGTGGCGCGCCCGCTCACCGCACGGGATCGCGAGATCGCCACGGCGCTCGCCGCGCCGCTGTGGCGCGACGGGCTGCTGGTGGCGGGCATCGACGTGATCGGCCCTTACCTGACCGAGGTAAACGTGACCAGCCCGACATGCTTCGTCGAGATCGCCGAGCAAAGCGGCTTCGACGTGCCCGGGCTCTTCGCAGACGCGCTGCTGCGCGCGTGCTAACATTTTCGACAGGCGGCACTTCCCCATGATCGGCGTCCTCATCATCGCGCACGGCACGCTGGGCGAGGCGCTCGTCCAAGCCGTCACGCACGTGCTCGGCCAGACGCCGGCGCAATTCGGCGCGTTCGCCGTGAGCGCCAGCGACGACCCTCTTCTGCTGCTGCCGAAGGCCCGTTCCACGGTCGAGTCGTACGACACCGGCGAAGGTGCGCTCGTGTTCTCGGACCTCTACGGGGCCACGCCATGCAACCTCGCGATCAAGCTCGCGCAGCCCGGCCGGATCGAGGTCGTCTCCGGGGTCAACCTGCCGATGCTCGTGCGGGCATTCACCTATCGCACGAAGGGCATGGACATGCTCATCAAGAAGGCCATCTCGGGCGGCTGCGAGGGCGTGCTGCACGTCGAGATCGATCCCGTGTATGCAGCGACGCGAAGTTGAGATCGTCAACAAGCTCGGCCTGCACGCGCGCGCGTCGGCGAAGCTGACGCAGCTCGCGGCGAAGTTCCAGAGCGACGTGCAGATCGCGCGCAACGCTCGCAAGGTGAACGCGAAGAGCATCATGGGCGTCATGATGCTCGCGGCCGGCAAGGGTTCGAAGGTGACGCTCGAAATCGAGGGCGCCGACGAGGCGCAGGCCATGGACGCCATCTGCGCGCTCATCGCGGATTTCTTCGGCGAAGGGCAATAGGCATGCCGGCGCGCTTCGCCGCGCGGCGGTCTCCCGCCATTGGAGCGCGTCACACCGCGCGCGCGGCGCCCCGTGCGAGGCATTCTGCGCAACCTGACGATTGCGTAACAGCCCGGAACCATTGCCGCGGCGGCGCGCTCAATAGGGGCGTGCCGGCCGCTCGCGACGACCGGCGCCACCCCCGTGCGCAATCGGAGAACGCTCATGCAGGTCCGCGAAATTGCTGTGACCAACCCCCACGGGCTGCATGCCCGCGCCTGCGCGCGCATCGTGCAGCTCTCCTCGCATTTTCGCTCCAGCGTGTCGCTCGTGGTCGGCGGCCGCCGGGCGAGCGCGCGCAATATCCTCGCCGTGATGATGCTCGCGGCGGCGGTCGGCGCCACGGTGCGCCTCGAGGTGGAAGGACCCGACGAAGTGGCCGCGCTCTCGGCGCTCGCGGAGCTCCTGCAGGACGGCCTCAGCTCCCGGGCCTGAGCCACTCGAAGGCGGCGCGGTGAGCGTCAGCTTCGCGCTGCACGGCATCGGCGTGTCCGGCGGCATCGCCATCGGGCGCGCGCAGCTCGTCTCCCACGCCACGCTCGAGGTCGCGCACTACTCGATCAGCGCGCGGCAGGTGCAAGACGAGGTGGCGCGCTTCGACGCGGCAGTGGGCGAGGTGCAGAAGGAGCTCGAGGGCCTGCACGCGGCGATGACCTCCGGCGACATGCCGGGCGAGTTCGGCGCCTTCCTCGACGTCCACTGGATGATCCTCAACGACACGACGCTGTCGGAGACGCCCAAGAAGATCATCGCCGAGCAGCGCTGCAACGCGGAGTGGGCACTGACGCAGCAGATGGGCGTCCTGGTGGAGCAGTTCGACCAGATCGAGGACGCCTACCTGCGCGAGCGCAAGTCCGACGTCATCCAGGTCGGCGAGCGTGTGCTCAAGCGCCTGATGGGCCGGCCGGGCGTCGTGCGCGCGGCTTCCGCGGAGGAGCAGACCATCCTGGTCGCGCACGACCTGTCGCCCGCCGACGTCATCCAGTTCAAGCAGCATCACTTCGCCGCGTTCCTCACCGACCTCGGCGGCGCGACCTCGCATACGGCGATCGTCGCGCGGAGCCTCAACGTCCCGGCGGTCGTTGCCGCGCACAACGCGCGCCAGCTCATCCGCGACGGCGAGATGCTGATCGTCGACGGCAACCATCACGTCGTGATCGTCAATCCCGATCGCGCCGTGCTCGCCGAGTACCGGCTGCGCCAGGAGGAGTTCGAACTCGCGCGACAGAAGCTGAAGCGCCTCCGCGGCAAGCCGGCGCAGACGATCGACGGCACGCTGATCGGCCTCAACGCCAATATCGAGTTGCCGGAGGACCTCGAGCAGGCGCTCGACAACGGCGCCAGCGGCATCGGCCTGTTCCGCTCGGAATTCCTGTTCCTCAATCGAATCGGGCTGCCCACCGAGGACGAGCAGTTCGAGGCGTACCGGCATGTCGCGACGGGCATGGGCGGGCGGCCCGTCACGATCCGCACGTTCGACCTGGGCGCCGACAAGCACAAGGAAGGGCTCGACGGCCTCGCGCGCGTCGCCCCCAATCCGGCGCTCGGCCTGCGGGCAGTGCGTTTTTGCCTGGCCGAGCCCCGCCTGTTCCTGACCCAGCTGCGCGCCATCCTGCGGGCGTCGCACTACGGGAAGGTGCGGATCCTGATTCCGATGCTCGCGTCGGTGAGCGAGATCGACCAGACGATGGTGATGTTGGGCCGTGCCAAGGAGGCCTTGCGCGAGCAGCGCGTGCCGTTCGACGCCGAGATCCCGGTCGGCGGCATGATCGAGGTCCCGGCGGCGGTACTCGCCATCGGCGCGTTCCTGCGCAAGCTGGACTTCCTGTCCATCGGCACGAACGACCTGATCCAGTACACGCTCGCGGTCGACCGAGCGGACGACGCCGTGTCGCATCTCTACGATCCGCTGCATCCGGCGATCATCAAGCTGCTCGCCCTGGCGATCGGAGCTGCGAACAAGGCCAAGGTGCCGATTGCCGTCTGTGGGGAGATGGCCGGCGAGCTCGCGATGACGCGCCTGCTGCTGGGCCTCGGACTGCGCGATTTCTCGATGCATCCGTCGCATCTGCTCAACGTCAAGCAGCGGGTGCTCCAGACCGAGCTCGCCCAGCTCGTTGCCACGGTCGAGCGGCTGAAGCGCTCGGAAGACCCCGCCCGCACCCTCGCGTTGATGGACAAGCTCAACGCGTGAAGGCGCGCGGTGGGGCCTCGGTCGTCGCGCCGTTGCAACAGGGCTCGCCCGTTCATGCCGCAGCCGCCCGGCGGTGGTCGACGGCCACAAGGCGCATGTGATAATGCCAATGTCATGCGCCACTTTCTGTTCGTCCTGATCTTCGCGAGCCTTGCGAGTGGCACCGGCGCGCACGCCGCCGGATTGGGCGAAGTCGCACCGGCGTTCACGCTCGCCGGCGCGAACGGCGCCACCGTCGCGCTCGACCAGTTGCGGGGGAAGGTCGTGTATGTCGATTTCTGGGCGTCGTGGTGCGGCCCGTGCAAGCGCTCGTTTCCGTGGATGAACGAGCTCGTCGAGCGCTACGGCGCGCGCGGGCTCACCGTCGTGGGCGTCAACGTCGACAAGCGGCGCGAGGACGCCGATCGCTTTCTCGCGCAATCGGCGGCGCGCTTCACCATCGCGTACGACGCCGCCGGCGCGACGCCCGCCGCGTACGCGGTGAAGGGCATGCCCAGCTCCTACCTGATCGACCGCAGCGGCCGGATCGTGCTCGTCGAGCAGGGCTTTCGGGACGAGCAGAAGGACGGCGTCGAGGCCCGCATCCGCGAACTCCTCGCGGCCCGCTAGGCGCAGCCGCATCATGCCCGCGCGCCGGCTGCTCGCGATCGTATGGGTTGCCGCCCTGGCCGGCTGCGCGACGTTCCAGCCGCCGCAGCCGTGGGAGAAGGGCCAGCTCGCCAGGCCCGACATGCAGCTCGACGCCGGACCGCTGCAAGCGAAGGGCACGCAACACATCTACCAGAGCAAGGAAGGCGCCGGCGGCGGCTACGGGGTGGGGGGCGGCGGCTGTGGGTGCAACTGACCGACGCGCCGATGGCGCCGCGCTGCTCGCCGCCGCGCTGGCGCTGCCGGGACTGATTCCCGCGCCCGCGCACGCGCAGACCGCGCCGGACCAGGGCGCGATCGGACTCCGCTACTTCGACTACCGCGACTGGCAGCCGGGCGGCGATCGCATGCGCGTGCGCAGCCCTTCGCTGTACCTGCTGAAGCCGCTCTCCGACTCGCTGTCGTTCGAAGGCTCGCTCATCTACGATTCGATGTCGGGTGCGTCGCCGCTCTACTACAACACGCTGTCCGGCGCGTCGGGCCTGGGCATCACCGAATACCGAACCGCCGGTGATGCGAAGGTCACCAAATACTACGACCGGTATGCCGTCGGCGGCGGCTTCGCCTACTCGAGCGAGCGCGACTACCGATCGCGCGCATGGTCGCTCGACGTGCGCACATGGACCGCGGACAGGAACCGCACCTTCGCGTTCGGCGCCGGCGGCGCGCGCGACAATATCGACAGCACGAACGGCAACGCAGAGGGCAAGCGGCGCGAGACCTACGATTTCCTGGTGGGCGTCACGCAAAGCCTGAATGCGAATGCGATCGTCCAGTCGAACCTCACCTACTCGACCGGCCGCGGCTACTACGACGACCCGTACAAGCCGTTCGACCGGCGGCCGTCCGCCCGGCGCGTCGTCGCGTGGCTCACGCGCTACAACCAGTTCATGCCGCGTTTCGACGCGACGCTCCGCCTGTCGTACCGGCTCCTGATCGACTCGTGGGACGCCCGTTCGAATATGGTCGAGGCGGCGTGGGCCCAGTCGCTGCCATACGGTCTGACGCTCACCCCCGCGTTGCGCTACCTCTCGCAGGATCACGCGTTCTTCTATCACGACCCGCCGCTCGGCCGGGGCTTCCGGACCGGCCAGCCGTACACCGCGGACACGCGCCTGTCGGCCTTCGGCGCGTTCACGCCGAGCGTGCGCCTGGCGAAGGAGTTCGCCGACGGCTGGCGCGCCGACGTCGCAATGAGCTTCTACCGCCAGAAGCCCGGCTGGCATCTGACCGGCGACGGCAGCCCGGGCATCCTCGACTTCTCCGCGCGCTGGTTCGAGTTCGGGGTCGAGAAGTCGTTCTGACGCTATTCACGTTCCCGTTTCGCGCGATGGCCTCGACGCACGAGCTGCAGGTCGCCGCCGTTGACGCCCGCACGGCCGCCCGCGCGGCCGCGGCCGCCATCGCCGACGTGCACCGGATCGAGGCGAAGTACTCGCGCTACCGCGACGACAGCGTGACCAGCGCAATCAACCGCGCGGCCGGCGGCATGCCGGTGCCCATCGATGCGGAGACGGCGGCGCTGCTGCGCTACGCGGACGAATGCCATCGAATCAGCGACGGCGCATTCGACCTGACGTCGGGAGTGCTGCGCCGCGCGTGGCGTTTCGACCGGTTGCCGGCAAGCCTGCCCACGGCCGTGGACGTCGACGCGGCGCTTGCGCTGGTCGGTTGGCCGCGGGTCGAATGGGATGCGCACGGCGTGCGCCTGCCGGTCGCGGGAATGGAGATCGACTTCGGCGGCGTGGGCAAGGAATACGCGGCCGATCGCGCCGCCGCGCTGCTCGCCGAGCACGGCATCATGCACGCGCTGGTGAACCTCGGCGGCGACGTGCGCACCGTTGGCGCGCAACCCGACGGGCGGCCGTGGCGGGTGGGCATCGTCCATCCGCGCGATCCTGCCGGGGTCGCGGGAGCGGTCGAGCTGGCGGGCAACGCGGTGGCGACGAGCGGCGACTACCAGCGCTTCATGGAGGTCGAGGGCGTGCGCTACGCACACATCCTCGACCCCCGCACCGGCTGGCCCGCGCGCTGGTGGCAGTCGGCGAGCGTGGTGGCGCCGCTGTGCACGATGGCCGGCTCGCTTGCGACCATCGCGATGCTGCGCAGCGATGCGGCCGCGTTCCTCGCCGGGCAGGACGTCGACTACCTGCTCATCGACGCGCAAGGGCGCCGTACGGCGCGTGCCCCGCGCGAGGCGTGAGCGCTAGCGGCGCGTCACTGCGGCGAGCACATCCCCACGCCGATCCCGGCGCCTTCGGCCAGCCACGCCTTGTCCGGCGGGCGATCGAGCATGGCGGTGCGGGTCGCGACGTCCGTCGTGAAGCGATGGTTCGGGGCTGCGCCCTGCCCGTTGTTGTACATCCGGTACACCGGCACCGTTCCGGCCGGGCACACGCCGGCCCCGGAGGGCATGTTCACGTTGAACACGGGCGCTTCGAACTGCCAGTTGGGGTTGGTCAGCAGTCCCGCGTATTCCGCCGGGTTGGCCGTGTAGAAGTGCGAGCTCTTCGGTGCGAAGGAGGTGCTGAAGAACCGGTAGACGGCATCGGTTCCGGCGGGCGCGCCGGCGGTCGCGTAGACGTTGAACGACAGCCCGGTCCGCGCCCAGCCCACGAACGTCCCGTTGTCGAGCTTGGTGATCTCGTCCGGGATGATCGTGATGAAGTAGTGATCGAAGACCGCATGGTAGTACTCGATGGCCTGCACCTTCGTGCCGCCGCCTCCACCGCCGCTCGCAGCGTTGCCGGTGCCGCTCACGGCGATCGACTGCGGGCTGCCTGAGCCGTTGCTCGCAATCGCGATCGTCGAGGTGCGCGCACCCGACGCCGCCGGCTTGAATGCCACGCTGAACTGGCAGGTGCCGCCGGCCGGCACGATATTGCCCGCGCAGTTGTTGCTGAGCACCAGGAACTCGGCCGCGGCGGCGCTCGTCACTCCGTTCACCGTGACCGGGCTGCCGCCGATGTTCGACACCATCACCACGACCGGGTTCGATTGCGCCCCGACGTTCGTGGCGGGCAGGCCGACGGAACCGGGGAAGGACAGTTGTCCGCCGGCCGCCGCGGCAGTGCCGGTTCCCGACAGCGCGACCGTCTTGTTGCCTGCGGCGTTCGCGATCACCAGCGACGCCGACTTGGCCCCCGCGGAGGCCGGAGCGAAGCTCACGCCGACCTGGCACGTGCCCGGCGCGACCGAGCCGGTGCACGTGTTGCTGGAGACCGTGAACTCGGCGGCGTTGGGCCCGCTGACGTTGCTCGCGGTGAACGCGACCGCCGCCGTGGCGACGGTGACGGTTACGGACTGCAGCGCGTTGCCGCCGACCGTGACGCTGCCGAAGCCGGCCGAGGCCGGCGCCGCGACGGTGCCGGTCGGATTGCCGCCGCCGCCGAAGACGGTGTTGAGGTAGGCCGAGATGTCCTGCAGGTCCGCGTCGGTGATCTGGTTGCTGTCGTAGAACGGCTTCAGCAGCGTGGTCATGTCGTTGTTGCCGTCGACCTGGCCATTGATGCCGAGCAGGATGTTCTGCCACACGATCCCGGACCTGACGCCTCCCTGCGGCTTGTTCCTCTCGGGGTCCTTCTTAGGATCGGTGGCGTGGCAATCCGAGCAGCCATAGGGAAACATGCCGTACAGGCTCTGCCCGCGCGACGCGCTCTGGGCGTGCGCGACGCCGGCGCTGAGCGCAAATGCGGCAAAGCAGGCGAGGACGGCGGCGAGCTTGCTGGACTTCATCGTTCACGCTCCGGGGCAGGGCCACTGTGTGCCGGGCCGGCCTCAATGACGCTGGCATATTATTCCATTGTCATTGCGCTCGCAATGCCGGAAAGGGGCCGTTTGTCGGGGCATTTCCGGGCGCCCTCCGCCGGCCCTCCCGCTCCCGCACTGTCTTGGGGGAGTAGAATCCGTCGGGCGCCGATTTGATCCAGCTTGCGGGCGCGGGACGGTGGCGGTTGCCGTCCGATAAATGCGGCTAAAGCGGTGTTGTCCCGGCCAACGCCGGCAACCCGATCAAGCCGCCCGCTGGTCGGGTTTTTTGTTGGCTTCGCGAAGGAATGTCGGCCTTTTCAGCCACCACCGGGGGCACCGGATCCGGCCCCGCGGCGGCGCACCACTCGGTGGGTGCCGTCGAGGCGCGCGTGGTCCGCTTCGACGAGCCGCTGCCGCTGGCCTGCGGGCGTTCGCTCGCCGCCTACGAGCTCGCCTTCGAGACCTACGGCACGCTCAACGCCGACGCCAGCAACGCGGTGCTTGTGTGCCACGCGCTGAACGCGTCGCATCACGTCGCCGGCTTCTACGCCGCCGAGCCCGACAACGTCGGCTGGTGGGACAACATGGTGGGGCCCGGCAAGCCGGTCGACACCGAGCGCTTCTTCGTCGTGGGCGTGAACAACCTCGGGAGCTGCTTCGGGTCGACGGGCCCGCAGTCGATCGACGCGGCCACGGGTGCGCCCTACGGCAGCGACTTTCCGCTGGTCACCGTCGAAGACTGGGTCGACTCGCAGGCGCGGCTGGCCGACCGGCTCGGCATTGACCAGTGGGCGGCGGTGATGGGCGGGAGCCTCGGCGGAATGCAGGCGCTCGGCTGGGCGATCCGCTATCCGCAACGGGTGCGCCATGCGCTGGTGATCGCGGCGGCCCCCAACCTGTCGGCCGAGAACATCGCGTTCAACGAGGTGGCGCGGCAGGCGATCATGACTGATCCGGAATTCCACGGCGGCCACTTCTACGCGCACGCAGCCAAGCCGCGCCGCGGGCTGCGCGTCGCCCGGATGATCGGTCACATCACCTACCTGTCCGACGAGCAGATGGAGACGCGCTTCGGCCGCCAGCTTCGCGACGGCCTGCGCTTCTCCTTCGCGCCGGAGTTCCAGATCGAGTCGTACCTGCGCCACCAGGGCGAGAAGTTCGCCGACTACTACGACGCCAACACCTACCTGCGCATCACCAAGGCGCTCGACTATTTCGACCCGGCCGCTGCGACCGGGGGCGACCTTGCGCAGGCGCTGTCGCCGGCGCGGTGCCGCTTCCTGCTGGTGGGCTTCACCACCGACTGGCGCTTTCCGGTGGCGCGCTCGCGCGAGATGATGCGGGCGCTCGTGCGCCGCCGTCACGAGGTGACGTACGCGGAAATCGTCGCGCCGCACGGGCACGACGCGTTCCTGCTCGACAACGCGCAGTATCACGCGGTGGTGGGCAGCTATTTCGACCGGATCGCCGACGAGCCGGTCGCGCCGCCCACCACGCGCGCCCTGGCCGCGCGCATCGCGACGGCCGACGCAGGCGCGCCGCTGCCGGCCGGACCACAGCCCGCGGACGCCGCGCTGCGCCCCGACTATGCGGTCATCGCCGGGTGGATCGGCCAAGGCGCCCGCGTGCTCGACCTCGGCTGCGGCGATGGCACGCTGCTGGCGCACCTGCGGCGCACGCGGGCCGTCACGGGCTACGGCATCGAGATCGCCGACCCGGGCGTGCTCGCCAGCCTGCGCAACGGCATCGACGTGATCCAGAGCGACCTGGAGCGCGGCCTGGCCGGCTTCGACGACGGCGCGTTCGACCTGGTCATCCTGTCGCAGACCCTGCAGGCGATGCGCCGGATCGAGGAGCTGGTCGCGGACATGCTGCGGGTGGCCCGCGAGGCGATCGTCACGTTCCCGAACTTCGGCCACTGGTCGCACCGCCTGCAGATCCTGCGCGGCCGCATGCCGGTGTCCACCTCGCTGCCCTACGCGTGGTACGACACGCCGAACATCCACCTGTGCACCGTGGCCGACTTCGACGCCTTCCTGGTTGCGCGCGGCTACGACGTCGTGGACCGCGTGGTGCTCGCCAACGGGCATGCGGTGCGCTTCGCGCCGAACGCGCGCGGTGCGCTGGCGGTGTATCGCATCCGCCGTGGCTGACGACGCGCCGGTGCAGCAAGCGCCGCGCCCGACCTGGCGCGCCGCGCTGCTCAACCGGCGCATGCTCGTCTGTGTGTTCACCGGGTTTTCCTCGGGCCTGCCGCTGTGGCTGCTGATCAACCTGGTGCCGGCGTGGCTGCGCACTGAAGGCCTCGACCTTCGGACGATCGGCTTCTTCACGCTGGTGCAGGCGCCGTACACCTGGAAATTCCTGTGGTCGCCGCTGGTCGATCGCTACGCCCTGCCGCTGCTGGGCCGCCGGCGCGGGTGGATGCTGGCCACCCAGGTCGCGCTCCTGGCGGCCATCCCGCTGCTCGGCTGGCTCGCCCCGCAGCGGGACGTCTGGACCATCGTCGCGCTCACCACGTCGATCGCGCTACTCTCGGCCACGCAGGACATCGCGATCGACGCGTTCCGGCGCGAGATCCTGCCCGACCACGAGCTTGGCCTCGGCACGTCGATCCACGTGAACGCGTACCGCGTGGCGAGCCTGGTGCCGGGGGCGCTGGCGCTGATCCTCGCCGACCATCTGCCCTGGTCGAGCGTGTTCCTGATCACCGGCCTCTTCATGCTGCCAGGCATGGCGATGACCCTGGCGGTGGCCGAGCCGGCGGCCGTGCATGGGCGTCCGCGCACGCTGCGCGAGGCGGTGGTGGAGCCGTTCCGGGAGTTCGTCGAGCGCAACGGCCCTCGCGCGGCGCTCACCGTGCTCGCCTTCGTGTTCCTCTACAAGCTCGGCGACTCGATGGCCACCGCGCTGGCCACGCCGTTCTACCTCGACATGGGCTTCACCAAGACGGACATCGGCGTGATCGCGAAGAACGCGGGTCTGTGGACGAGCCTCGCGGGGGGCGTGCTGGGCGGGCTGTGGATGGTCAAAATCGGCATCAACCGCGCGCTGTGGCTGTTCGGCGCCGTGCAGGTGCTGTCGATCCTGGGCTTCGCCTGGCTCGCGCACGTCCACCAGGCGGACCGCCTCCTCCTGGCCGGGGTGATCGCCTTCGAGGCGCTCGGCGTGGGGCTCGGCACCGTCGCGTTCACGGCGTACATCGCCCGCGCCACCGATCCGCGCTACACCGCCACCCAGTTCGCGCTATTCACCAGCCTGGCGGTGGTCCCGCGCTCGCTGGTCAACGCCTCGACCGGCTGGATCGTCGAGCAAACGGGCTGGTTCGAATTCTTCCTGTTGTGCACGGTGCTCGCGCTGCCCGGAATGGTATTACTCTTGCGGGTTGCGCCCTGGCGAGGGGGCGCGGGAGCGCGGGGCGGGGCTGCCGCGTAGCGCGGTGCCAGCGTCGGGAGCCGCATGAACAACCAGAAGTTCAGCGCGATCGCCCACCGCGATCACGACTACTGCAACCCGATCTCCGGCGCGAAGATCGAGCGCGTGCTCGATCTTCTGCCGCTCGACGACGGGTCCCGGGTGCTCGACCTCGGCTGCGGCCGGGCCGAGCTCAGCCTGCGCATCATCGAGCGCTTCGGCGCGACGGTCGTCGCGATCGACAACTCGTCGTTCATGCTGGACGCCGCGCGCGAGCGTGCCGAGTGGACCGGCGCGCTCGGCAAGCTGCACCTCGACGACACCGACATCCGCGATTTCCAGGCCGACCCCGAGACCTTCCACCTGTCCGTCATGCTCGGCGGCGGCGGGATCGCGGGCGGCATGGGCGGGATCTGCCGCCAGTTGAGGTCGTGGACGCGCTCCGGGGGATACGTGCTGATCGGCGAAGGGTACTGGCGCGCGCGACCCACCACCGAGTACCTCACGCTCCTCGGCGGACCCGACTCGCAGTTCCTCGATCATCGCGGCAACGTGAACGCCGGCGTCGACGCGGGCCTCGTGCCCATGCACGCGTTCACCGCTTCGCTCGACGAGTGGGACGAGTACGAATGGAAGTACAGCCGCTCGATCGAGCGCTACGTGCGCGAGCAGCCCGAGGATCCCGACGCACCAGCGATGCTCGACCGCAGCCGCCGCTGGCGCGATGCGTACCTGCGCTGGGGGCGCGATACGCTGGGGTTCGCGGTGTATCTCTTCCACCGGCCCGGCCCGCTCTCGAGCTGATGGCCGCGCCACTCGACGGGAGCGCCGCCGGCTACTCCGGCAAGCCGCTCGTCGCGAAGCTGGGGATCAAGTCCGGGCACCGCCTGCTGCTGGTGGACCCGCCGGCGCACGTCGATGCGCTACTGGCGGGCGCGCCTCCCGACGTCGTGAGGCTTGCGCGCGTCGCGAGCTTCGACTTCGGCTGGGTGTTCGTGACCCGCGCCGCGGCGCTTGCGCCTCACCTGAAGCGCCTGCTTCCGCATCTGGCGTCCGGCGGTATGATCTGAGTGTCGTGGCCTAAGCGCGCCGCGAGCGTCGCCACCGACATGATGGAAGAGCGCGTGCGCGACGCCGCGCTGCCGATCGGGCTGGTCGACATCAAGGTGTGCGCGGTTGACGCGACATGGTCGGGGTTGAAGCTCACCCGGCGTCGCGCGCCGTAGCGTCCGCCCGCTCGAGCGCCTCGGTGAGCTCGAGCCATTCGGCCTCGAGGCGCGCGAGCGTCCAGATGAGAGCGCCGGCGCGCTCCATCGTCTCGACCAGCCGCGGCTTGCCCGACTCCGCGTAGGCCTCCGGCGTCGCGAGCCACGCGTCGAGCGCCTGCTTCTCCGCGCCGAGCGTGGCGAGCTCCGCCTCGATCGCGGATTGTCGCGCGGTGAACGGCCGGCGCGCATCGGCCCGCTGCTGGCGCGCGGCCGCGGCCTGGCGCTTCTGCGTGCGGCGGTCCGCGCCGTCGGCCGCCGCGCCGGGAATGGCCGTCGCCGCGGCGGACGACTCCGCCCGCTGCACTCGCCGCCGCTCCGCCAGCACCCAGTCGCGATAGTCGTCGAGGTCGCCGTCGAACGGCTCGATGCCGCCGTCGTGCACGCGCCAGAGCTCGTCGGTCGTCGCGCGCAGCAGGTGGCGGTCGTGCGCGACCACGATCAGCGCGCCGTCGTAGTCCTGCAGAGCCTCGGTGAGCGCTTCGCGCATCTCGATGTCGAGGTGGTTGGTCGGCTCGTCGAGCAGCAGCAGGTTCGGCCGCTGGCGGACCAGGAGGGAAAGGGTGAGCCGCGCCTTCTCGCCGCCCGACAGCTCGTGGACGGGGGCGAGCGCGCGCTCGCCGCGGAAGTCGAAGCCGCCCAGGAAGTCGCGCAGGTCCTGGTCGCGGGCGGCCGGCTCGAGCCGCTGGAGGTGCCGCAAGGCCGATTCGTCGGTGCGCAGCTGCTCGACCTGATGCTGCGCGAAGTAGCCGATGTTGAGCTGCTGCGCGGCCAGCCGCGCGCCGGCGCGCGGAGGCAACAGGCCGGCGATGGCCTTGAGCAGCGTCGACTTGCCGGCGCCGTTGGGCCCGAGCAGCCCAATGCGTGCGCCGCTCAGGACCGACCACTCGAGGTTGGCGAGGATCGGCGGCGCGTCCGCGTAGCCGAGCGTGACGTGCTCGAGGCGAAGTAGCTGGCGCGCGCCGGTCGCGGTGGGCGCGAAGGTGAACGAGAACGGACTGTCGACGTGCGCGGCGGCGATCAGCTCCATCCGCTCGAGCGCCTTGATGCGGCTCTGTGCCTGCTTTGCCTTGGTCGCCTTCGCGCGGAACCGGTCGATGAAGCTGTGCAGGTGTGCGACCTGCCGCTGCTGCTTCGCGTACGCGGCCTGCTGCAGTGCGAGCTGCTGCGCCCGCTCGCGCTCGAACTGCGCGTAGTTGCCCGTGTAGGCGCGCAGCTTGCGCCCATCGAGGTGCACGATCGTGTCCACCACCGCGTCGAGGAAGTCGCGGTCGTGGGTGATCAGCAGGAGCGTGCCGGGATAGCGGGCGAGCCAGTCCTCGAGCCAGAGCACGGCGTCGAGGTCGAGGTGGTTGGTGGGCTCGTCGAGCAGCAGCAGATCGGACCGGCTCATCAGCGCCTGCGCGAGATTGAGACGCATGCGCCACCCGCCGGAGAAGCTGTTCACCGGGTCACGGTGGCGCGCAGCCGAGAAGCCGAGGCCCGCCATCAGCGTGGCGGCGCGGGCCGGCGCGCCATAGCCGCCGATCGCCTCGAAGCGATGGTGGAGCTCGGCCAGCGCCGCGCCGTCCGCGGCAGCGTCGTCCGGCGGCGCGGCGTCGGCCGCGGCGAGGGCGCGCTCGACCGCCCGGAGCTCGCGGTCGCCGTCGAGCACGAACTCGAGCGCGGCAATCTCGACGACCGGCGTCTCCTGCGCGACGTGCGCGAGCGTCCACCGCGGCGGGCGCTCGAGGCTGCCCGCATCCGGCGCGAGCTCGCCGCGCAGCGCTGCGAACAGGCTCGTCTTGCCGCTGCCGTTGGCGCCCACCAGGCCCACCTTGTGGCCGACGTGCACGGTGAGGTTCGCGCCTTCCAGGAGGCGACGGGTTCCGCGGGCGAGCGTCAGGTTGGCGATGCGGATCACGAGGACGGCCCTAGCGCAGCGCGTAGTCGTAGTCGACGATCAGCGGCGCGTGGTCCGAGAAGCGCCGGTTGCGGTAGATCGACGCGGCGCGCGCGGTCGCGGCGATGCCAGGCGTCGCGATCTGGTAGTCGATGCGCCAGCCGACGTTCTTGAGCCACGCCTGGCCGCGATTCGACCACCACGTGTACTGGCCGGGCCGCGCGTCGACCGAGCGGAACACGTCGACGAAGCCGAGCTCGTCGAACACGTGCGTGAGCCACGCGCGCTCCTCCGGCAGGAAGCCCGAGTGCTTCTGGTTGGCGCGCCAGTTGGTGAGGTCGATGGGTTGGTGCGCGATGTTCCAGTCGCCGCACAGCACGACCTCGCGCCCCCCCGCGACGAGCTTCGCAAGATGCGGCAGGAACGCGTCGAGGAAGCGGAACTTGGACGCCTGGCGATGCGGGCCGCTCGAGCCCGACGGCATGTAGAGGCTGATGACCGACAGCTCCGCGAAGTCCGCCTGCAGGTAGCGGCCTTCGCCGTCGAACTCCGCGTGCCCGAAGCCCGCCGCTGCGTGGTGCGGATGTTTCGCGTACAGGCCGACGCCGCTGTAGCCCTTGCGCGCCGCCGGGTGGAACGCCGCGAGGGATTTGCGCGGCGCGCGCAGGCTGCGCGGCACGTCGCACTCGAGGCAGCGCAGCTCCTGCACGCACACCACGTCCCACGGCTCGACACGCGCGAGCCAGCGCGCGAAGCCCCTTCGCTCCGCGGCGCGCAAGCCGTTGACGTTGCAGGTAATGATGCGCATCGATGAAGGGCTGCCGGGTTCCGCCGCAGCGTGTGTTTCGCCGGACGCCGGAGCCGCATCGCGCGTAGGGGCGACGCTATAATCGCCTCGCGCATCCGCCGATCCCCACCCAGATGTCCGACTTCCGCCAGGACTTCCTCGCCTTCTCCATGGCACGCGAAGTGCTACGGTTCGGGCGCTTCACCACCAAGGCCGGGCGCGCCAGCCCTTACTTCTTCAACGCGGGATTGTTCAACGACGGCGAAAGCCTGCGGCGGCTCGGCGGATTCTACGCAAGCGCGTTGCTGGCGGCCGCCCTCGAGTGCGATCAACTGTTCGGACCGGCCTACAAGGGCATCATCCTGGCGGCGGCCACCGCCATCGCGCTTGCCGAAAAAGGTCACAATCTGCCGTACAGCTTCAACCGCAAGGAAGCCAAGGACCATGGCGAAGGCGGGAGCCTCGTCGGGGCTCCGCTCGCAGGTCGTGTGGTGATCGTCGACGACGTGATCACGGCGGGAACCTCGGTGCGGGAATCGGTGGAGTTGATCCGCGCCGCGGGCGCCATCCCCGCAGGGGTGCTGATCGCGCTTGACCGCATGGAGCGCGGGCAGGGCGAGGTGTCGGCCGTCCAGGAAGTGCGCGACCGCTATGGCATTCCGGTGGTGGCCATCGCCACGCTGGACGACCTGATGTCCTTCATCGCCGCGCGGCCCGAGCTGGCCGAGCATGAGCGCGAGGTCCTCGAATATCGCGGCCGCTACGGCATCGCCGCGAGCCTGCATTGACTCCCCATCACTTAAGCGCGCCCATGGTCTCCCGTCGCCTGTTGGTCATTCCGCTCGGTGCAGCGTTCGCGGCCGCGCTGCTCGCGGCGCCCGTCGTCGCGGCCACTTACAAGTGGGTCGACGAAAAGGGCGCCGTCCACTACTCCGACAAGATGCCGCCCGAGGCGGTCGAAAAGGCCAGCGTCGAGCTCAACAAGCAGGGCATCGCGGTCAAGCGCATCGAGCCCGCGCCCACGCTCGAGCAGCGCCGCGCGAAGCAGGCGGAGGAGGAGCGCCTCAAGATCACGTCGCGCGAGCGCGAGATGGTCGACCGGCGTGACCGCGCCCTGCTGCAGTCGTACACCAGCGAGGACGAGATCGACCTTGCGCGCAACCGCGCGCTCGGCACTCTCGACACGCAGGTCGCCTCGGCGCAGGCCTACAGTGCGCAGCTCGTCAAGCGCCGCCAGGAGCTCGAGACCAAGCGCCGCGCCTTCGGCGCCAAGCCGGTTCCGCCGGCACTCGACACCGAGCTCGAGGGCATCGCGCGCGAAGTCACCAAGCAGGACGTGTTCATCGCCGAGCGCAAGCGCGACAGCGCCACGATCACCCTGCGCTACGACCAGGACAAGTTTCGCTGGCGGGAGCTTCGCACGCTCGGCGAGGCGAAGGACGCCGCCGCGGGCGCCAGCCCTGCGACGGGCAGCGTTCGCATCGGCGCCCAGCCCGTGGCCAGCAGCGTCTCGCCGAGCCCCCGCACGCCGTAGCGGCGAAGCGGCACCCGCTCCCCGGCGGAGCGGCATCGACAACCTGCGATAATGCCGGGTTCCCCGAACCCTTCGCGGCAGATCCGATGGCACAGTACGTCTACACGATGAATCGCGTGGGCAAGGTCGTTCCGCCCAAGCGCGTGATCCTCAAGGACATCTCACTGTCCTTCTTTCCCGGCGCCAAGATCGGCGTGCTCGGCCTGAACGGGTCGGGCAAGTCGAGCCTGCTCCGCATCATGGCCGGCGACGACACGGAGTTCGAGGGCGAAGCCACGCCGATGCCCAACCTCCGCATCGGCTTCCTGCAGCAGGAGCCGAAGCTCGCGCCCGACCAGACCGTGCGCGAAGCGGTCGAGCAGGGCATGGGCGAGGTCCTCAACGCCAAGGTGCGGCTCGACGAGGTGTACGCCGCGTACGCCGAGCCCGACGCCGACTTCGACGCGCTCGCGGCCGAGCAGGCCACCCTGGAAGCCGTCATCGCCGCGTCGGGCAGCGACTCCACCGTGCAGATGGAAGTGGCCGCCGACGCGCTGCGGCTGCCGCCCTGGGACGCGACGATCGGCACGCTGTCCGGCGGCGAGAAGCGGCGCGTGGCGCTGTGCCAGCTCCTGCTGTCCAAGCCCGACATGCTGCTCCTCGACGAGCCCACCAACCACCTGGACGCCGAAAGCGTCGAGTGGCTCGAGCAGTTCCTGCAGCGCTATCCGGGCACGGTGATCGCCGTGACCCACGACCGCTACTTCCTCGATAACGCCGCCGAGTGGATCCTCGAGCTCGACCGCGGGATGGGCATCCCCTACAAGGGCAACTACAGCGCGTGGCTGGAGCAGAAGGAGCAGCGGCTCGCCACCGAGTCGCGCCAGGAAGCGGGCCGCGTCAAGGCGATGCAGAAGGAGCTGGAGTGGGTGCGGCAGAACCCCAAGGGCCGCCAGGCCAAGAACAAGGCGCGCATGACCCGCTTCGAGGAGCTGTCGTCCTACGAGCACCAGAAGCGCAACGAGACCGCCGAGATCTTCATTCCCGTCGCCGAGCGCCTGGGCAACGAGGTCATCGAGTTCAAGCACGTGAGCAAGGGCTTCGGCGACCGCATGCTGGTCGACGACCTGTCGTTCCGCGTGCCGGCCGGCGCGATCGTCGGCATCATCGGTCCGAACGGCGCGGGCAAGTCCACGCTGTTCAGGATGATCACCGGCGCCGACCGCCCGGACAAGGGCGAGATCGTCATCGGTCACACCGCGCAGCTCGCGGTGGTGGACCAGACGCGCGAATCGCTGCCGAACGACAAGACCGCCTGGGAGGCCATCTCGGGCGGGCTCGACATCCTGCAGGTGGGGCGCTTCGAGATGCCGTCGCGCGCCTATCTCGGGCGCTTTAATTTCAAGGGCCAGGACCAGCAGAAGATGGTGGGCGCGCTGTCGGGCGGCGAGCGCGGCCGGCTGCACCTGGCCGCGACGCTGCTCAAGGGCGGCAACGTGCTCCTGCTCGACGAGCCGTCGAACGACCTCGACGTCGAGACGCTGCGCGCGCTCGAGGAGGCGCTCACCGAGTTCGCGGGCAGCGTGCTCGTGATCTCGCACGATCGCTGGTTCCTGGACCGCATCGCCACGCACATCCTCGCCTCCGAGGACGACTCGAAGTGGGTGTTCTTCGAGGGCAACTTCCACCAGTACGAGGAAGACAAGAAGCGCCGGCTGGGCGAGGAAGGTGCGCGTCCGCACCGGCCGCGCTTCAAGCCGTTGATGCACTGAACGGAAGCCCGCGGACTCAGCGGCGCAGTGTCTCCGGCTGCGGGGCGGATGCTGCGAGCGACGACCCCCGCGTTAAACGCACCATACGACACCCAGCGGGCCGAAGCCTTCAGGCACCCAGCCGCGCGCGATCATCAGTCGCGCACCGCAAGGTCCGGCGTGTAGCGGTGGTTGGTATCGGCGCGCCCGTTCCACAGCCGGTAGACGGGGCGAAGCGGGATGTCGCCATCGATAAACCCTTGCATCACACCGCACTGGCCGGTGGCGGCGTCTGGCGGGGTCGGGCCTCGCGGGGTCGGGGAGGACCTCGAGCAGGGCGTCGACCACACCGTCGCCAATCATGCCGAGTCGTCGCGCGGCGCCCTTCGACAGGTCGGCGATGCGCCCGGCGGCGGCCGGCCCGCGATCGTTCCGGTGGGCGTGAGCCCGGCGGTTCGACCGCCCGGGGCGTCATCCGTTCGGCGCATCCTTGCTTGACGCCCCGCGCACGACAATGCCCATTTGCCACGGAGAAACGCATGCTGGCTCGTCAACTCGGCACGCTCGTCAAGGAGCGCCGCCTGCTGCGGCAGCTCACCCAGGACCAGCTCGCACGCCTCGCCGGGGTGTCGCGCACGGCGCTGTCGCGAATCGAGAGCCCGGGGGCGCTGTCCTCGCGCACCGAGGTGATCGACCGCGTGTTGCGGGCGCTGGGCGTGCGCGTGGACGTCGCCGTGGCGGGCACGTCCGAGCGCCCGGCCACGGGCAACGTTCGTGCTGTGCACTGAGCGTCAGGACTGCAGCTTGCGCTTGAGAATGGTATTGACCTGGCCGGGATTGGCCTTGCCCATGGACGCAGCCATCGCCTTGCCCACCAGCGAGTTGAAGGCCTTCTCCCGGCCGGCGCGGAACTCGGCGACGATGGCCGGGTGGGCGGCCATCACGTCATCGACCAGCTTCTCGATCGCGCCCGCGTCGGAGATCTGCCGCAGGCCGCGGCGGGCGACGATTCCGTCGGCATCGCCCTCGCCGTCCCACATCGCATCGAACACGTCCTTCGCGGTCTTTCCGGAGAGGGTGCCGTCGGCGATGCGCGCGATCAGCCCCGCCAGCGCGGCAGGCCCCACCTTCGCGTACCCGATGTCGAGGTCGCTGCGGTTGAGCGCGGCGGCGAGCTCGCCCAGCACCCACGTCGCCGCGAGCTTGGCGTGCAGCCCGTGAAGTGCCGCGACCGTGTCCTCGAAATAGCCCGCGAGCGCGCGCCGCGAGGTGATCGCCGCGGCCTCGTACGGCGTGAGCGCGAGCTGCGCCACGAGCCGCGCCCTCATCGCTTCGGGGAGCTCGGGCAGCCCGGCGCGCACGCGCTCGATCCACGCGGCGTCGATCGCGAGCGGCGGCAGGTCGGGGTCGGGGAAGTAGCGGTAATCCTGCGCGTCTTCTTTGCGGCGCATCGAGCGCGTCTCGCCGCGGTCGGGGTCGTAGAGACGCGTCTCCTGCACGACCCTGCCGCCATCCTCGATCAGCTCCACCTGGCGGCGCAGCTCAAATTCGATCGCCTCCTTCATGAAGCGGAAGCTGTTGAGGTTCTTGATCTCGCAGCGCGTGCCGAGCTTCGTCTCGCCCATCGGGCGCACGGAGACGTTGGCGTCGCATCGGAAGCTGCCTTCCTGCATGTTGCCGTCGCAAATGCCGATCCACATCACGAGGCCATGCAGCGTGCGTGCGTAGGCCACGACCTCCGCCGCGCTGCGCAGGTCGGGCTCCGACACGATCTCCAGCAGCGGCGTGCCCGCGCGATTGAGGTCGATGCCCGTCATGCCGTGGAAGTCCTCGTGCAGCGACTTGCCGGCGTCCTCTTCCAGGTGCGCCCGCGTCAGCTGCACGTGCTTCTCGCCCTCATCGGTGACGATCTTCACGCGGCCGCCCTGCACGACGGGAATCTCGTATTGCGAGATCTGGTAGCCCTTCGGCAGGTCCGGGTAAAAGTAGTTCTTGCGCGCGAACACGCTGCGCGGATTGATGGTTCCGCCCACCGCGAGGCCGAAACGGATCGCCCGCTCGACCGCGCCGCGGTTGAGCACGGGCAGGGTGCCGGGCAGTGCAATGTCAACCGCCGACGCCTGCGTGTTGGGTGGCGCACCGAACGCCGTCGACGCGCCGGAGAAGATCTTGGCGGCTGTGGAGAGCTGCGCATGCGTCTCCAGGCCGATCACCACTTCCCATTTCATGCGCGCGCCTTCGCGACTGCCGTGCCGCTCATCTCCGGCGCGCGCGCATGCCAGTCGGTGGCGTGTTGAAAGCGATGCGCCACCTCGAGCAGCCGCGCTTCCTCGAAATAGTTGGCCTGGAGCTGGAGACCGATCGGCAGGCCGTCCTTCGAGAAGCCGCCGGGGATCGACAGGGCGGGGGTGCCGGTCAGGTTGCCCGCGATGGTGAAGATGTCGTTGAGGTACATCTGCACCGGATCGTCCGTCTTCGCGCCCAGCTCGAACGCGGCGGTAGGCGCAGTCGGGCCGAGGATGATCTCGCACTGCGCGAACGCGCGCTGGAAATCGTCGGCGATGAGCCGGCGCACCTGCTGTGCCTTGAGGTAGTAGGCGTCGTAGTAGCCGTGCGACAGCACGTAGGTGCCCACCAGGATGCGCCGCTTCACCTCCGCGCCGAAACCCTCGCTGCGCGATTTCTTGTACATGTCGAGCAGGTCGGTGTAGTGCTCGGCCCGATGCCCGTAGCGCGCACCGTCGAAGCGCGACAGGTTCGACGACGCCTCGGCGGGCGCGATCACGTAATAGACCGGCACCGAATATTTCACCGTGGGCAGCGAGAGGTCGACGGTCGTGGCGCCGAGGCGCCGAAACTCCGCGACCGCCTCGTCGACCGCCGCGGACACGTCGGATGAGATGCCCTCCCCCCGGTACTCGCGCGGCAGGCCGATGCGCAGGCCCTCGAGCGGACGCCCCGAGGGCGCGTCGCGCAGCCGGCGTGCATAGTCCTCGCGCGGGCGCTCGATCGACGTCGCGTCGCGCGGGTCGTGACCCGCCATCGCGTTGAGGAGCAGCGCGCAATCCTCGGCGGTGCGCGCGAACGGCCCGGGGGTGTCGAGGCTCGACGCGAACGCGATCAGGCCGTAGCGCGAGCTGATGCCGTAGGTGGGCTTGAGGCCGCAGATCCCCGAGAGCGCGGCCGGCTGGCGGATCGACCCGCCGGTGTCGGTGCCCGTCGCGGCGGGCACCAGCCGCGCCGCCACCGCCGCGGCCGATCCGCCCGAGCTACCGCCGGGCACGTAGCGCGGGTCCCACGGGTTGCGGACCGGCCCGAAGTACGAGGTCTCGTTCGACGAGCCCATCGCGAACTCGTCCATGTTGGTCTTGCCGACCAGCACGGTGCCCGCGGCCTTGAGGCCCGCGACCACGTTCGCGTCGTAGGGAGCGACGAAGCGCTCGAGCATCCGCGAGCCGCAGGTGGTGCGCAGCCCGGCGGTCATCAACACGTCCTTGTGCGCGATGGGCACGCCGGCGAGATGGCCGGCGTCGCCGCGGGCGAGCGCCGCGTCGGCGTCGCGCGCCGCGGCGAGCGCACCGTCCTCGTCCACGGTGATGAAAGCGTTGAGCTGCGGCTGCGCGCCCGCGATGCGGCGCAGGGCCTCCTGCGTGGCCTCGACGCTGGACAGGCGCCGCTCACGCAGCGCCTGCGCGAGCCCCGCGACCGTGTCGTCGAGCGCGGCCACGGCTAGCGGAGCCTCCGCCGGTGCGCCGGCGCGCTCACTCGAGCACCTTGGGGACGAGGTAGAGGCCGTCCTGGACCGAGGGCGCCAGAGCCTGGAAGGCCGCGTGCTGGTCGGGCTCCGTCACGCGGTCCTCGCGCAGCGGCAACGCGACATCCTGGGCGTGCGACATCGGGACGATCCCGGTGGTGTCGATCGACTGCAGCTCGTTGATCATGCCGAAGATCGCGGTGAGCTTGCCAAGCACCTGCGCGGCGTCGTGCGCGTCGATCTCGATGCGCGCGAGATGGGCGATGCGGTTGATGTCGTCGAGCGTCAGGGCCATGGCGGGCGGGCGGTCGATCGGAGGAGAGGCCGCGGAAGGCCGTCGCGCGAGGCGGGGACCGCGCCTCGCGCGCCCGCACCCGAACTGGCTAAAAACCGCGTCAAATCAGTGCAGAAGGAAAGCACCTTAGGTTATCATACCGGCCACTTCTCAAGCACGGCGACGACGGCCCGCGGCCGTGCTCGCCGCAACGCCCGGCCACGTAATGTTCGAGTTCTTCAAAGGGTATTTCGGCAGCGACCTCGCGATCGACCTCGGCACCGCCAACACGCTCATCTACGTGCGTGGCAAGGGCATCGTGCTCAACGAGCCCTCGGTGGTCGCCATCCGCCAGGAAGGCGGGCCCAACGGCAAGAAGGTCATCCAGGAAGTCGGCATCGCCGCGAAGCAGATGCTGGGGCGCACGCCCGGCAACATCACGGCCATCCGCCCGATGAAGGATGGCGTCATCGCCGACTTCACCGTCACCGAGCAGATGCTGAAGCAGTTCATCAAGAAGGTGCTCGACTCGCGGCTGTTCTCGCCCAGCCCGCGCATCATCATCTGCGTGCCCTGCGGGTCGACGCAGGTCGAGCGGCGCGCGATCCGCGAGTCCGCGCTCGGCGCGGGCGCGTCCAAGGTCTACCTCATCGAGGAGCCCATGGCCGCAGCCATCGGCGCCGACCTGCCGGTGGGGGACGCCACGGGCTCGATGGTCGTCGACATCGGCGGCGGCACCACCGAGGTTGGCGTCATCTCGCTCGGCGGCATGGTGTACGCGGGCAGCGTGCGCGTGGGCGGCGACAAGTTCGACGAGGCCATCGTCAACTACATCCGCCGCAACTACGGCATGCTGATCGGCGAGACCACGGCCGAAATGATCAAGAAGACCATCGGGTCCGCCTTCCCCGGCTCCGAGGTCAAGGAAATGGAAGTGAAGGGCCGCAACCTCGCAGAGGGCATCCCGCGCAGCTTCACGGTGTCCTCCAACGAGATCCTCGAGGCCCTCACCGACCCGCTCAACAGCATCGTGTCGGCGGTGAAGAGCGCGCTCGAGCGCACGCCGCCCGAGCTCGGCGCCGACATCGCCGAGCGCGGCATGGTGCTCACCGGCGGGGGCGCGCTCCTGCGCGACGTCGACCGGCTGCTGATGGAGGAGACCGGCCTGCCCGTGATCGTCGCCGATGACCCGCTGACCTGCGTGGTGCGCGGATGCGGCAAGGCGCTCGAGAACATGGAAAAGCTCCAGACCATCTTCACCAGCGATTGACGATGCGCGCGGCCGCGGGCGGATGACTTGGCGATGCGGCCGATCCCCGTTGAATCACCTGCGTTCTTCCACCGCGGCCCGAGCCCGCTCGCGCGCCTCGCATTCTTCGGCATGCTCTCGATCGCGCTGCTGTTCCTCGACACGCGCTACCGCTATCTCGAGGGCATCCGCCAAATTGCCGCGATCATCCTGTACCCCGCGCAGCGCGCGATCGAGATGCCGGGCGAGGCGGTGGCGTTCGTCGGGCGCTATTTCGCGGACAAGGCGCGCCTGGCCGAGGAGAACGTCGAGCTGCGCCAGGCGCTGACCGCCCAGGGTCCCGTGGCGCAGGCGTACCCTCAGGTGCGCGACGAGAACGAGCGCCTGAAGACGCTCCTCGATCTCCAGGGCCGCTACGGCGGCGCGGGCACGGCGGTCGAGGTGCTCTACACCGGCCGCGACCCGTTCACGCAGAAGCTCTTCGTGAACAAGGGCGTGCAGGGGGGTCTTGCGCCCGGCGAGGCGGTGCTCGACGAGCGCGGCGTGGTGGGCCAGGTGACGCGTGTGTTCCCGTACATGGCTGAAGTCACGCTGGTGACGGACAAGGACCAGGCGGTGCCTGTGAAGGTCGAGCGCAGCGGGGTGCGCAGCGTGCTGTTCGGCAACGGCACCGGTCGGGCGCCCGACCTGCGCTTCACGGCTCCGTCCGCAGACGTGCGCATCGGCGATCGGCTGCTCACCTCGGGGATCGACGGCACCTATCCGCCGAACCTGCCGGTCGCCGAGGTGGTCGACATCGAGCGCGACACGGGCCAGATGTTCGCGCGCATCGCCACGCGTCCGCTGTCGGGCGTCGACCGGTCGCAATACCTGCTGGTGCTGGGCCAGGCCGCCGCGTCGCCGGCGCGGCCCGAGGAGCCGGCCGAGTCCGACGTCGTCAAGCGCGGCCGCGGCCGCGGCCGCCGCGGATGAGGGTGCTGTCCGACGTGGTCTCGTTCGCGCCCGCCAGCCCGGAGGAGATCCTCCGCCCGCCGCAGCCCTGGTTCGTCCTCGCCACGCTCCTCGTCGCGCTGCTCGCCAACATCGCGCCGGCGAGCGGCGTGTTCATGGCGCTGCGGCCCGACTTCCTCGCGGTGGTGCTGCTGTACTGGTGCATCCAGGCGCCGCGCTTCGTCGGCGTGGGCACGTCCTGGTTCGTCGGCCTGGTGATGGACGTGGCCGACGCGACGCTCTTCGGGCAGCACGCGCTCGCCTACGCCGTGCTGGCGTTCGCGGCCGACTATTTCCGCCGGCGCGTGCTGCGGTTCCCGCTGTGGCAGCAGGCGGTGCAGGTCGCCGTGCTGCTCGGCATCTGCGCCGCGCTAGTGCTGCTCGTGCGGTTCATCGGCGGTGCCGCCATGCCCCGCTGGACTTATGCCGCGCCGCCCATCGTGGGAGCCTTGCTGTGGCCGCTGCTGTCGGTGCTGCTGCAGCATCCGCAGCGTCCGCGTCGCGGGAGCGACCGGTGAGCGGCGGAGCCAACGCATGACCCGCCGCCGGCTCCTGTTCGCATCGCGCCGCCAGCCGTCGGGCTTCGGCGCATCCGAGCTGCGCAACGCGGAGCGCGAGCTGTTCCTGTTCCGGCGCCGGCTGATGGTGGCGGGCGCGCTCGTCGTCATCGCCTTCGGCGGGCTGTTCGCGCGCTTCTTCTACCTGCAGGTGTTGCAGCACGCGCACTTCCAGACGCTCGCCGAGACCAACCGGATCGCGATCGTGCCGATCGTGCCGAATCGCGGCGTGATCACCGACCGCAACGGCGTGGTGCTGGCGCAGAGCTACTCGGCCTACACGCTCGAGGTGATGCCCGCGCGCGTGGCGAGCCTCGACAAGACGATCGACCAGCTCGCGGAGATCGTCGACATCCAGCCGCGCGACCGCAAGCGGTTCAGGAAGCTGCTCGACGAGTCGAAGAACTTCGAGAGCCTGCCGCTGCGCACGCGCCTCTCCGACGAGGAGGTCGCGCGCTTCGCCGTCAATCGCTACCGCTTCCCCGGTGTCGAGATCAAGGCGCGGCTGTTCCGCCAGTATCCGTACGGCGAGCACGCGTCGCACGTGGTCGGCTACATCGGCCGCATCACGGACAAGGACATCGAGCGCATCGGAGAGTGGGAGGAGACCGCCAACTACAAGGGCTCCGACTATATCGGCAAGGTCGGCGTGGAACTGTCGTACGAGCGCGAGCTGCACGGCACCACGGGCGTCGAGGAGGTCGAGGTCGACGCCGGCGGCCGCGCGGTGCGCACGCTGTCGCGCAGCCCGCCGGTATCCGGCAACAATCTGCGTCTGTCCCTCGACATCGGCCTGCAGGAGGCCGCCGAGGTCGCGTTCGGCGATCGCCGCGGCGCGCTGGTCGCGATCGACCCGACCTCCGGCGACGTACTGGCGTTCGTCTCGAAGCCCGGCTACGACCCGAACCTGTTCGTCGAGGGCATCGACCCCGCGAACTGGCAGGAGTTGAACGAATCGCCCGACAAGCCGCTGCTCAACCGGCCGCTGCGGGGCGCCTATCCGCCGGGCTCGACGATCAAGCCGTTTCTGGCGCTGTCCGCGCTCAACTCGGGCAAGCGCACGCCGCAGCAGACGATCTACGACCCGGGCTTCTTCCAGATCCCGGGACAGGCGCATCGCTTCCGCGACGACAAGCCCGGCGGCCATGGCACGGTCGACATGTACAAGTCGATCGTCGTCTCCTGCGACACGTACTACTACATCCTGGCGAGCGAGACGGACATCGACGAGACCGCGCGCTTCATGTCGCGGCTGGGGTTCGGCGGCAAGACCGGCATCGACATCGAGGGCGAGCTCACGGGCACGCTGCCTTCGCGCGACTGGAAGCGACAGCGCTTCGCGGGCAAGCAATATCGCGAGGAACACCGCAAGTGGTATCTCGGCGATTCCATCTCAGCGGGCATCGGTCAGGGCTACAACGCGTTCACGCCGATCCAGCTCGCGCACGCCATCGCGATGGTCGCCAACGACGGCGTGGGCTACACGCCGCACCTGGTGAAGTCGGTGCAGAACCTGCGCACCGGCGAGGTGCGGGAGGTCGCGGCGCAGCCGGCGACCCACCTCGACATCAAGCCGGAGTACCTGGCGGTGATCAAGCACGCGCTCGCCGGCGTGAACAAGGAAGGCACCAGCGCCGCGGCGTTTCGCGATGCGAAGTACGCGAGCGGCGGCAAGACCGGCACGGCGCAGGTGTATTCGCTCAAGGGAGAGAAGTACACCGAGCACAAGGTGGACGAGCGCCTGCGCGACCACGCGTGGTTTATGGCCTACGCCCCGCTCGACCAGCCGCGCATCGCGTTGGCGGTGCTGGTCGAGAACGGCGGGTTCGGCGCGCAGGCCGCGGCGCCGATCGCGCGCAAGGTGCTCGACCATTACCTGCTCGGCAAGAGCGACCCGGGGGCGGTGCCGCTGCAGCCCGACCGGCCGAGCGACGACGAGAGCGACTGACGTGCGGATGGACCTCGGTCACCCATGCTGATCTTCCTCGGGCGATTCTGGGAAGCGCTCACCCGCCGCATCGACACGATGCTGTTCGCGGTGGCCATCGGCATCGTCGGCGTCGGCCTGGTCACGCTGTTCTCCGCGGCGGACCAGAGCGTCGGGCGCGTGTCCACGCAGGTCGCGAGCATCGGCTTCGCGGTGATCCTGATGTGGATCACGGCCAACATCCCGCCGCAGACGCTCGCCCGCGTTGCCGTGCCGCTCTATGTCGCGGCCGTTCTGATGCTAATCGGCGTGGCGCTGTTCGGTGTGGTGGTGAACGGCTCGCGCCGCTGGCTGAACCTGGGCGTCGCGCGCTTCCAGCCCTCCGAGCTGATGAAGATCGCGATGCCGATCATGCTGGCCTGGTACTTCCAGAAATTCGAGGGGCGCATCGGCTGGAAGGACTTCGTGTTCGCCGGCATCCTGATCGTGGTGCCCGTGTACCTGGTCAAGCGGCAGCCCGATCTGGGCACCGCACTGCTCATCGGCGCCTCGGGCTTCTACGTGCTGTTCCTGGCCGGGCTGTCGTGGAAGATCATCGTGGGCCTGTTCGCGCTGGCGGCCGCGACCGGCCCCCTCGTGTGGCAGCACCTGCACGGCTACCAGCAGGAGCGCATCCTCACGTTCATCGACCCCACGCGCGATCCGCTCGGCGCGGGCTATCACTCCACGCAGGCGTCGATTGCGATCGGCTCGGGAGGCGTGGTCGGCAAGGGATGGCTCAACGGCACGCAGACGCACCTCGATTTCCTGCCCGAGCGCCACACGGACTTCATCTTCGCGGTGTTCGGCGAGGAGTTCGGCCTGATCGGCAACTGCCTGCTGCTGATCCTCTACCTCGTGCTGATCGCCCGCGCGCTGCTCATCACGGCCAACGCGTCGACGATGTTCGCGCGGCTCCTCGCCGGCACGATCACGCTGATGTTCTTCACCTATGCGTTCGTCAACATGGGCATGGTGAGCGGCGTGCTGCCGGTGGTGGGCGTGCCGCTGCCGCTGATGTCCTACGGGGGAACGGCGCTGATCTCGCTGTTCATCGGCCTCGGCGTGCTGATGAGCGTGTCGGCGCACCGCAAGCTGGTCACGACCTGACGCCCGGCGTGCCGCGAGGCGCCGGTCGCGGCTTGCGCCACGCGTATCCATACAGCGCCACGTTGAGCGCGATCAACCCCGCGCCGATGCCGAGCTGGATGCCGGGCGTCAGCCCCGGCGGGTAGATCACCCGCACCAGGTATTCGTCGACGAAGCCGCCGGCGTAGCCGGCCTGCCCGGCCGCGTGCCGCAGCGCGTTCTCGAGCGGCGTGAGCGGGCAGATCGTCGCGCTCAGCTCCACGTAGACACCCCACGCGAGGGCCGGCAGGTGCAGGAGCGCGTTCCACCGGCGCCATGCGACCAGCGCGCCGCCGCCCGCGACGAAGGCGATGAATGCGAAGTGCGCCACAACGAGCGCGTCGGCGAGCAGGCGATCGCGCATGGGTTCAACGCGACGGGTGGCGGCGTGCGCGAGGCGCGGGACCGGCCGGCGTCACGCGCTGAAGTTGAGGTAGCGCACGAGCACGAATACGACCAGGGCCGGGAACGCGAGGCAAAGCGCCAGCCCGATGCACGCCAGGCCGGTGGCGAGACGGCCGCGGCGGCGCAGCCGCAGCGCGACGACAGCAGCGGCGATGCCGCCGAGCGAGAGCACCAGTGTGAGCCAGGGAAAGGCGCTCGGCAGCGGAGTGGGGAGGACGACATACGACCCGCCCCCGAGGAGCACTGCGGCCAGCCCGAGGATGCGCGCGCGGCGCACGGCGGGCGGGGATGCGGAACGTGTTGCCGGTTCGTCCGTCGCGGCCGTCGCCGCACCGGCGGCCTTCACAGGATGCGGTTGAACCACAGCACCGACAGCAGCGCCGCGATCACCGCGAGCACGGTGGCCACCGCCGCGAACAGGGCGGTGATCTCCGTCTCCTTCTTCTCCATCACGAGCTTGGTGTTGAGGTTCTCGTAGATCTTCTTCAGGTCGACGGCAGTTCCGGCGTAGAAGTACTCGCCGCGTGTCACGTTGGCGATGGTCTTGAGGGACTCCTCGTCCAGCCGCACGCGCATCGACCAGCCCTCGAAGCCGATCACCTCGCCGGTGGGCGTGCCGATGCCCACCGTGAAGATGCGCACGCCGCGGTCGGCGGCCATGCGCGCCGCCTCGATCGGGTCGGGGCCCGTGGTGGCCTGGCCGTCGGTCAGCAGGATGATCGCGGCGTTGGAATACGACCCGGCTGGCACGGGCTTGACGGGGTCTTTCTTATCGGCGGCCTTGGCCGTGGGGTCGAGCGCGCGCGAGCCGCGCTGCGCCTCCGGGCGGGGGTTGGAGCCGCGCAGGTCGAACTCGACGTCGGGGAAGATGGCCTTGAGCGACACCAGGATGCCGCTGCCGATGGCCGTGGCGCGCTGGAGCTGGAAGCGGTCGATCGCCGCCAGCAGGTCCTCCTTGTTTTGGGTGGGCGGCTGCACCAGCGCCGCGGCCCCGGCGAAGGTCACGATGCCGATCTTCGCGGTGCGCGGCTGGTCGTTGATGAACTGCTTCGCCGCGTTCTGCGCCGCCGTGATGCGGTTCGGCTCGACGTCGGCGGCGCGCATGCTACCCGACACGTCCATCGCCAGGATCACGGTCTCGTGCTGCGACGGCAGCGTGACGACGGCCGCCGGCCGCGCCACGGCGGCGATCATCACGACGAGCGCGGCGAGGAACAGCAGCGGTGGTACGTGCCTGCGGAAGCGCTGGCCGCCGGCCATGGCCACCTTGATCAGGCCGAGGCTCGCGTAGCGCACGGTCGCCTGCTTCTTGCGGCGGAGCAGCCACCAGTAGGCCGCGACCAGCGCGGGCACCAGCGCCAGCAGCCACAGCATCTCCGGCCAGAGGAACGTCATGGCGGGGTCAGCGCGACGGGCGTGCCGTCATGCGCGGCCCGCGGCGAACTGCAGATGCCCCGGCAGCGAGCCCCCGGCGGCCAGCCGGCTACGCTGCTTGCGCAGGTCGGCGAAGCGCAGGATGGTGTCGACCAGGTCGTCGGAGGTGGACAGCTCGAGCGTGTCCACGCCCGCCGAGCGGAACGCCGCGCGCAGCGCGCGCTCGCGCGCCTCGGCGAGCGTGGCGAAGCGCCGCCGGAAGCCACGATCGTGGGTGTCCACGAACACCTGCTCGCCGGTCTCGGCGTCCTGCACCACGACCATCCCAAGGTCGGGCAGCTCCATCTCGAGGGGGTCGTAGAGCCGCACCGCGAGGATCTCGCTGCGCTGTGCGAGAAGCGCGAGCGGCTTCTCCCAGCCGGGTGCGCTGATGAAGTCGGACACGACGAACACCAGCGAGCGGCGCCGCACCATCGTTTGCGACGCCTGCAGGAACGCCTGGAGATCGGTCGCCCTCGCCTGCGTCCGCTCGGGCCGGTCGAGCATCCGGTGCACGATGTGCAGCACGTGGCGACGGCCGCTGCCGGCGGGCACGACGGCGTCCACCGAATCGCCATAGAAGATCGCGCCGACCTTGTTGCCGTGACGCGTAAGCAGCCGCGCGAGCAGCGCCACGAAATCGATCGACAGCGCGCGCTTCTTCACGAGGTGCGAGCCGAAATCCACCGACGGGCTCATGTCCAGCAGGAACCAGGCCGTGACCTCGCGGTCCTCGTTGAATTCGCGGACGTAGGGCGTCTGCAGGCGCGCGGTCACGTTCCAGTCGATGTGACGCACGTCGTCGTGGTACTGGTACTCGCGCAGGTCGGCAAGATCGAGGCCGAAGCCGCGAAACAGCGTGCGGTAGTCCCCGTGCAGCAGTCCGTCGAGCCGGCGGATGACCGTCCACTCGAGGCGCCGCAGGACTGCGTCAGAGCTGGGGCCCGATCCGGACATGGGTTTCCAGCGGCTTGTCGGGCGCGGGGATCTGCTGCATCACGCGGATGAGCAACTGGTCGGCAGTGAGGCCTTCGGCGAGTGCCTCGTACGACAGCACCAGGCGATGGCGCAGCACGTCCGGCACGAGATCGGTGACGTCCTGCGGGAGCACGTAGTCGCGGCCGCGCAGGAAGGCGAGCGCGCGCGCGCCTTCGATCAGGTGGATCGAGCCGCGCGGGCTCGCGCCGAACTGCAGGTACTTGCCGAACTCCTTCAGTCCGAAGCGCTCGGGGTCGCGGGTCGCCGCCACCAGCTTCACCGCGTACTGCACCAGCGACGGGTCGACGTAGCCCTTGCGGCATTCGCGCTGCAGCGCCGACAGCTGGTCGGTGGTCGCGACCGGCACCACCTCCTGCCCACCGCCTGTCACGCGCTGCACGATGACGAATTCCTCCTCCTCCGTCGGATAGCCGACCAGCACCTTCATCATGAAGCGGTCGACCTGCGCCTCGGGCAGCGGATACGTCCCCTCGGTCTCGATGGGGTTCTGCGTCGCCATCACGAGAAACGGCTCGGCCACCTTGTGGGTTTCCCCGGCAATGGTGACCTGGTATTCCTGCATCACCTCGAGCAGCGCGCTCTGCACCTTGGCGGGGGCGCGGTTGATCTCGTCGGCGAGCAGCAGGTTGGTGAACACGGGCCCGAGGGAGGTGGCGAAGTCGCCGGTCTTCTGGTTGTAGATGCGCGTTCCGACCAGATCGGCCGGCACCAGGTCGGGCGTGAACTGGATGCGCTTGAAGGTGCCCCGGATGGTGCGGGCGAGGGTCTTGACCGTGAGCGTCTTGGCGAGGCCCGGAACGCCTTCGACCAGCAGGTGGCCCTGCGCGAGGATCGCGACCAGCACGCGCTCGAGGAAGTGGTCCTGTCCCACGACCACCTTCTTGACCTCGTAGAGGATGCGCTCCATCAGGGTGGCGATCTGGCCGCCGTTGAGCTCTCGTGTGTCCATGGATGTCCGTCGGGTGCGCGCGATCAGAACGGCGGGGTGCCGAATGCTGCGGCGGCGTTCTCGATCGGCACGGCGAAGCCGATGCCGACGAACACGCGCTGGCTGGTGGGATTGAGGATGCCCGTGACGATGCCCACGACCTCGCCGTCGGCGGTGACCAAGGGACCGCCGGAGTTGCCGGGATTGGCGGCCGCGTCGAACTGGATCAGGTTGGTGAGTACGCGCTTACCCTCCGGCGAACGGTACTCGCGGCGCAGTCCCGATACGATCCCGGCCGACGCGGAGGCGCCGATGCCGAACGGATAGCCGACCGCCATCACGTCGTCGCCGACCGCGAGATCGGATGTCGAGCGCAGCGTGGCGGCGACGAGGTCGTCGGGCAGCGTCTTCGCCTGCAGCACGGCCAGGTCGTTCTCGGGCTGGGTGGAGAGCACGTCGGCGTCGGATTCCGTGCCGTCCGAGAACAGCACCCCGACGCGCTTCGCTCCGGCGACTACGTGCAGGTTGGTCAGGATGATCCCCTTGTCGACGATGACCACGCCGGTGCCTACGCCGCGCTCGATGTCGTCACGCCCATCCTCGCCGGCCTCGTAGTCGCGCACCTTGACCACCGCCGGGCGCACCGTCTCGTAGGCCTTCGATGCCCAGCTCGGCAGCGGCTTGGTCTCGAGCGAATGGCGCACCGCGTTGTCTATGTCGTCCTGCGTCAGCGCCTGCGGACGCGGGGCCAGCGCGCCGTGCGCCACCACCAGGCCCAGCACCACCAGCGCGCCAGCGCCGAACAGCACCGGCCGCTCGCTGCGGCGCCACGCGCGTCGCCAGCCCTTTACGGCCGGCGGCTCTACGGTTGCTGAGGACGGCGGGGAGTGGGGGTCGCCGGCGCCGGGCGGAGGGGCGGCGGGCGGCCGCGCGGGGCGCGCGCGGGACGACGAGCTGTACAGGGTGACGCGCTTCATGGGTGGGCGGTCCCGGTCGATGACGAGTCTGTGCGGGAAACGCCTGCGGCGCGGGCGCGGCCCGTCGAACACACAGCGCCGGCGCGACGGCCGGCCCCCCAAGTATGTACCAGACCGCCGGGGGGCGCATCGGTTCGGCAGCACGCCCGCGACGGTTGCAGCGTGGCGCGGACGCTACGGTCGCGTGCGAGGGCAGGACAGCGCCGTGAGCACGCCGAGCCCGATGAACGCGGCGCCGGTGAGGTAGCGGCCGACGCGCGCAATGCCGCCCGCTCGCTGCAGCCACGGCCGCAGCGCGCCGGCACCGATCGCGTAGAGGCTGTCGGTGACGGCCGCCATCCCGACGAACATCGCACCGAGCACGAGCGTGCGGGCGACGGGCGTGGCCGGATCGTGCAGGAACTGCGGCAGGAAGGCCGCGAAGAAGAGCGCGGTCTTCGGGTTGAGCAACGCGACCAAGAAGCCATCGACGAAGATCCGGGCATGCGCCTCGCGCTTGGCGGGTGCGCCCTGCATCGGCCGGGCCGGCGCGCGCAGCGTCTCCACGCCGAGCCATACCAGGTACAGCGCGCCCACGAGCTTGACGACGGTGAACGCGACGCTCGACACCGCGAACAGCGCCGCGAGACCGACCGACGCGCCGATCGCGTTGCACAGATTGCCGAGCGCAACGCCCCCCACGGAGGCGAGCCCCGCCAAGCGCCCTTGCGTGACGCTGCGGGTGACGATGTAGAACACGCCCGGGCCCGGCGTGATCGCCAGCAGCAAGCTCGCCGCCAGGAAGGCCCCCAGAAGCGGCGCCGGCGGAAGGAGATCGGTCGTCACGTGTGGGGCTTCGGCGGGTCGACTGGAGTTAATGGGCGGGTCGCGCCGCCGCGGGCGACGATGGTACGCCGGCCGATGACCTGCCGTACAGTGGGAGCCTTCGCGCGCTGCCACCGGTTACGCACGTGCAGGACCCAGCCTCCGCCACCACCTTCCTGTTCACCGACATCGAGGGCAGCACCCGCCTGTGGGAGCGGGAGCCGGAGCGCATGCGGCCGGCGCTCGCGCAGCACGACGCCATCGCCCGCGCGACCATCGCGCGCCACGGTGGTGCGCTGGTCAAGATGACCGGCGACGGCGCGCACGCGGCGTTCGCCGATCCGCTGGACGCAATCGAGGCCGCGGTGGACCTGCAGCAGGCGCTCACGGAAGGCGAGGCGGTGCTCGGCATCCCGCTGCCGGTGCGATGCGGCCTGCACCTGGGCATCCACGAGCGTCGGGACAACGACTTCTTCGGCACTGCGGTGAACCGTGCCGCGCGCATCATGGCGGCCGCGCACGGCGGCCAGGTCCTCGTCTCGGAGGCTGTCGCCCTGCGCGTTGCGGCGCGCATGGCCGGCGGCCTCGGCTTGCGCGATCTCGGCAGCGTCCGGCTGCGCGATCTCACGAGCCCAGAGCGCGTGTTCCAGGTGCTGCATCCGGCGCTGCGCGACCGCTTTCCGGCGCTGCGCTCGCTCGAGTCCACGCCCAACAACCTGCCGCACCAGCTCACTTCCTTCGTCGGCCGCGAGCAGGTATTGCGCGACGCGCAGGCGCTGCTCGGCCGCACGCGGCTGCTCACGCTCACCGGCGTCGGCGGCCTCGGCAAGACCCGGCTTTCGCTGCAGCTCGCCGCCGAGGTGCTGGACGGCTTTCCCGACGGCGTCTGGTTCGTCGAGCTCGCTCCGCTGCGCGCGCCGGAGCGGGTGGCGCAGGCGCTCGCCTCGGTGCTCGGCGTGACGGAGGAGCCCGGCCAGCCGATCGCCGCCGCTCTGGAGCGCTTCGTGCGCGACCGCCACCTGCTGCTGGTGCTCGATAACTGCGAGCACCTGCTGGACGCGTGCGCGGCGCTGGCGAAATCGCTGCTGGCGGCCGGCCCGGCGATCTCGGTCCTCGCGTCGAGCCGGGAGGCCTTCCACATCGGCGGCGAGGCCATTTTCGCGTTGCCCGCGCTCGCGACGCCCGCGCGGGGGCAGGCGACCTCGCCCGTCGCGGTGGGCCGGTACGAAGCCGTGCGCCTGTTCGCCGAGCGCGCGGTTGCCGCCCGCGCCGATTTCAGGATCACCGACGCCAACGCAGCCATCGTGGCGGATCTTTGCAGCCAGCTCGACGGCATTCCGCTCGCGCTCGAGCTCGCGGCGGCGCGCCTGCGGTCGATGTCGGTGCGGGACATCGGGATGCGCCTAGCGGACCGCTTCGCCTTGCTGCGCAGTCGCGACCAGACGCTCCTGCCGCGGCAACAGACGCTGCGCGCGCTGATCGACTGGAGCTACGACCTGCTCGCCGACGCAGAGCAGGCGCTGTTTCGCGCGCTCTCGGTGTTCGCGGGCGGCTGGACGCTCGCCGCGGCAGAAGCGGTGGGTCGCGGGTCGGCGTCTGCGGAAGCGGGGGACGATGTCATGGACGTGCTCGCGCGCCTGACGGAGAAATCGCTGGTCGAGCTCGACAGCGGGGGCCGCTACCGCCTGCTCGACACGCTGCGGCATTACGGCCACGACCGGCTGCGCGAAGCCGGCGACGGCGACGCGGTCCACCAGCGTCACCTGGAGCATTACCTGGCGCTCGCCGAGCTTGCCCGTCCCGGGCTGTTCGGCCCCGAGCAAGCCGTCTGGCTCGCGCGGCTGGACGTCGAGCGCGACAACCTGCTCGCGGCCCACGCGTGCGCCGGGCGCAGCGCGCACGGCGCGGAGGCTGGCCTGCGTCTCGCCTCGGCGCTGAGCTTCTACTGGATGAATCGCGGTCTCTTGGGGCTTGGCTACCGGATGGCCGTCGAAGCGTTGTCGCGGCTGGGCGCCGGAGAGCGCGGCCGGCTGCGCTGCCGCGCGCTCTTCGACGCGGGGCAGCTCGGCGTCTTCATGGGAAAGTATGCGGAGAGCCGGCGCCTGCTCGAGGAAAGCCTCGACATCGCGCGCAACATCGGCGACACCGATCGCGTGGCGGCACTGCTGCAGCTCCTGTCCGTCGCGGCCCAGGGCGAAGGCGAGCTCGCCACCGGCCGGCGCTATGCGGAGGAGGCCGTCGAGCTCGCGCGCGCCCATCCGGACCGGCGCAGGCTGGCCGCGGCTCTCAATGCCCTGGCGCAGCAGAATCGCATCGAGGGCGCGCTCGATGCCGCCGAAGCCCTGTATGCGCAGGTACACGCGCTGGCGCAGGAGCTGGGCGACGAGGAAAGCGTCGCGATCGCGCTGCTCAACCACGCCATGGTCCACATCGGCCGGGGGGCGCTGGCTGAGGCGGGCCGAACCCTGCGCGAAGTCATTGCGATCGCCCGGAGGACCGGCTCCCAACCGGTCGCCCAAAGCATCTTCGAAGTGTCGGCGGCACTCGCGAGCGCATGCGGCGACTGGGAACGGGCGGCCGGCTTGTTCGGCGCCGCGGAGACGCAAACCGCGCAGACGGGCATGTGCCGTGATCCGGCCGACGAGGCCTTCCTCGGGCCGCATGTGGCGGCGATCAGGCAGGCGATGGCGTCCGAGCGCGACACGAGGTCATTCGCGCACGGCCGCGCGTTGCCGACCGATCTCGCCCTCGACGCCGCGCAGGCGTGGCTGGCCTCGGGCCCCGAGCGGCAGGCGGCGGTCAAGCGGCCCGCGCAGAACGGCTAGTGATTGAAGATGGTGGGATCGAGCGGCTCGAGCGGCTTGCCGTCCTCCTGCACGCTCAGCATGTACTTGTAGCGACCCGACTTGGTGTTCCGGTCGATGCAGGTCAGCATCTTGCCGCTGTCGGTGACCGAGCACTTGAACTCGTCGACCGGGCTTTCGGTGACGATGATCCGCTCGGCACCCGGCGCGAAGGTGAGACGCGACAGCGCAGGCAGCCGCCACACGATCGTTGCGTCCTTGGCCTTGACGTAGATCGGCTCCTGGTCGACCACGAGCTTGCGGTCGGCATTGACGGTGACGTGCACCGGTCGCGGCTCGCCCAAGCGGCCGGGCATCAGGTGAGCGCACGAGGCGAGCAGCACGCAGAGCGCAAGGATCGATGGCACGGATCTGTTCATCTTCGGACCTTTCCACAAAGCGCGCAGGATCGATGGCCCTCCCGGCGAAGCTGCCGGCGCGCAGCACCGCCTGACGTGCATTGTCGGCGAGCGGGCACGCAAAGGAAAGCGCAGGCCGGGAGGCGACGGCGCACTGGCGGTCACAGGTCGAGACCGTACAGCGCCAGCACTTCGCCCGAATCGGCGGGCACGTCCCGCTCGTAACGCAGGCCGAGCTTTTCGAGCAGGCGCACCGAGGCGGCGTTGGCGGGCGTCACGATGCCGACGACGCGCGTCAGCTCGAAGCGGCCGCGCGCAAGATCGAGCGCGGCCGCCGCGCCTTCCCGCGCGTAGCCGTGGCCGCGGTACGCGGGGAGGAACGCAAAGCCGATGTCGACGTCGTCGAGCGACGGCCGCCGGATCAGCCCGCACAGTCCCATGGGCACCGCATCGGCGCTGCGCTCGGCCACCCACAGCCCGAACCCGTGACGTGCGTACATCGTCCGCGGCCCCGCGGCGATGTATTCCCGCGCCGCCGCTTCGGAGTGCACGTGCTTGTCGCCGATGTTGCGCAGCCAATCCCGGTCGTTGAGCAGCGCAACGATGAATGGCGCATCGGCCAGGGCGAGCTCGCGCAGCGCGAGCCGCGCGGTGCGCGCGACGATCATGCGAAGCCGCGCCGGGCAGGCGCACCGGCTTTCCGGCCGTCGCGACGCACCCCCGGGCGTGGCGAGCCGGCGACTATCGGTGCGACGCCGTCGCCGGCGTGGGCTTCTTCGGCTGCTTCGGCTTCTTCGGTTCCTTTTTCTGCTTGTCGCGATTGCCCATGAGCCGGCTCCTGTCGGGTAGTGCGGTGAATGGCGCGTGCGCCTTGGCGTGGTGCCGCGCACCGTTCGGCCGCGCGCGCGGCAAGCGTAGCCGAGACCGCCACGCAGGCCAAGTCGCGCGCGGGCTACGGAATGCCGTTCAGGATCGTGCCGATCTGGTCGGTGCTGACGAAATTGAGGCTGCTGATGAGCCAATCGTGGGGGCCTGGCCTGTAGAGGTAGATCACCCATATGGCCGGCACCGACTCGAACTTCTGCAGATAGGTGACGCGGCGCAGCGAGGGGCTGAACTCCCGGTCGCTGATCTTCTCGTAGCCGAGGTATTTGCCGTACAGGCCGATCGTGGACTTGAAGCGCGCCTTCAGCGCGGCGACCGCCTTGGGGCTGATCTTCTCTTCCTGCGAGCCGACGAAGAGCTTGTCGGTCGCGGCATCCGAGTCCTTCGCGATCGACCCGAGAAACTGCTCGAAGCGTTCCGTCGGCGACTGCGACTGGGCCGCCGCCTCGAACGCCGCCAGCGCGAGCGCGGCGGCAACCATCCAACCCATCAGTGTGCGCATGTGTCGCTCCGAGATCGAGGGGACCTGTGCCGCGTCCCGGAGCGCAGAGATTACCGCATGCGCACGGCACGGACCGCCCGGGCTTGGGCAGGCCGTGCCGATGCATCGGGCCGGTCAGGGCTGGTACGCGTAGCCGTAGTCCGACGAGGCGTAGGCGGCGCCGCCGGCGGCGTTCGCCCCGGACCCCGCGCGCGCCGGCGTCGCCCGCACGGCGTGCCACACGCCGCCCTGGCCGTCGCCCTGCCGGTCGCCGGGCGCCAGATCGCCGGCGAAGAAGTAGAGCGGCTTGCCGTCGCGGGCCCATTGCATCCGGCCGTCGTCGCGCCCGATCACCGTGAAGGCGCCGCCGTCCTTCGCGGTGTCGGTGGCGATAAACGGCGGCCAGGCGATCGCGCAGCCACCCGCGCAGTTGCTCTTGTTCGCCGCGTCCTTGTCGAACGTGTAGAGCGTCTTGCCGTCGACGCTCGCGAGCATGCCGTTGCGCTCGGCGACCTGTTGCGCGGCTGCCGTGCCCGCGGACAGGCATGCGGCGATGCCCACGGCCGCAGCAAGGGTCGTGAGGCCGGTGGCGAACATCGCGATGCGCGACGAATCGACGTGGGGACGTACCACCTGCGGATGCGATGCATGCATGAGAATCTCCTCGGTAGGGTGGGTCGAAAGCAGTCGCTTTCTGATGGGATATACGGCCCACCCCCGCGATCGGAGACACCCTTCGAGCGCGCCGCCTACCAGAGCTTGACGCAATGTCCCGATAGTAGGAACGCCGCGGGCGCGGCACCCGGCGCCGGCGCGGCGCGCTCGAGCGACACGGCGAGGCGCGGCACGTTGGCGAACAGCTTCTCCGACGTGTCGGCCAGCATCAGCACCGCGTGGTCGCCGGCGGGCAACGCCCCCAGCGCGAACGGAGCGCCATCGCGCGGCAGCGCCCACAGTACCGGCACCGCGCCGGCCGGGACATCGACCGGGACCAGGCGCTTGATCGACAACAGGCGGCCCTGGCGCGTGGAGCTCAGCAGCAGCACCGGGTTGTTCTGAGCGTCGGTGAGCAGGCCGACGTAGCTCGGCGGAAGCGTGCCGCGCTGCTGCACGATCGCGTCGATCGGCAACAGCGCGCCGGGGTCCACGCGCAGGAGCCCGATCGTCGCGACGACGCCGAACGCGAAGCCCAAGGCCGGCTTGAGCCACGCCATCCACGACGGGCCGGCTGCCCGCGCGGCGGAGCGCGGGTCCCGGGCGGCTGCGCCGCCGGTGCGCCGGTCGATCGACTGCCAGGTGCCGGCCGGCGGCGCCTCGACGGGCACCGCGTCCGATAGCGGCATGAGGCGCCGCTCCCAATCCCGGGCCGCCGCCTCGGCCGAAGGCAGGGCGACGCGCAATCGCTCGAACCGCCGGCGCGCGCGCAAGGTCATCGAGCCCAGCACGTATTCGGCGGCCAGGCGGTCGAGCAGGTCGGGTCGGTCGTAGTTCATGGAGTCTTGTCGAGGCAGCGCTTCAGGCGATCGAGCCCCCGCCGGATCCAGACCTTGACGCTGCCGATCGGGGACGCGATGCGCTGCGCCACCTCCGCATGCGACAGGCCGTGGTAATACGCAAGCGCAAGGCACTGCCGCTGCGGACCCTTGATCTCGTCCATGCAGCCGCGGATCGCGAGCGCGTCGGTGGCCTGCTCGAGGAGGCCGAGCGGATCGGGACGCTCGTCGGGCGGCTCGTCCATGTCGCCGGTCTCCTCGTTGTGGATCGACTCGGTCGCGCGCAGGGTGTCGCCACGCAGCAGGTCGAGCGCCCGGTTGCGCACGATGGCCGTGAGCCACGTCATCGGCTGGCTGGCGGCCGCCGAATAGCTGCCGGCGCGCTGCCAGACGCTCACGAACGTGTCCTGCAGCACGTCCTCGGCGCGCTCCCGACGCTTCAATATACGCAGCGCGACGCCGAACAGAGACGGGGAGGTGGCGTCGTAGAGCGCGCGAAAAGCCGTCCGATCGCCGAGGGCGACGCGGGAGAGCATCGTTTGGAGCGCAGCGACGTCGGCCATGCAGCGATTCAGGGGCCGGGTGGGGGGGGCGAACCCTACGCCAGCCCGGCGCGCTTCGTCAACCGCGGCGGACGGGCCTCGCGGGCCGCGGCCACGCGCGCCTCCCACCAGGGCTCGAGGCTGTCCGCGAGCGCGCTCGGCAGGCGCATGCCGGACTGGCGGATCGCCCAGCGAAAGCGCCCGAAGGGTGGCCGGGCCAACTCGTCGATCGCAATGACAGGCAGCTCCGCCAGGACGTCCAGCCGCAGGCGCAGGTGATGCGTCGTGACACCGCGCGCGCGCTTTTCCGGGAGCCAGTGCGGGCCGCTGACCGGGGCCGTCAGCGTGTAACCTGAGCCGATCAGGCCTTTCGGCGCAACGCCGAGCCGTATGAAGAACGCGCGGCTGCCAGGCTCCAGGTTGCGCGTGCGCCCGCACGACCACTCGAGGTCCACGTGGCCGCGCCGCCGAAGCCGCGCGATGTCGCGCGGCAGCCCGGGCCAGTTCCACAGGCGCGGATTCCAGGCGAGGACGTAGGTCGTCACGACGAGAATCGCTGCGGGGGTTAGGGGCGCCGCGGCGCGCGCATGCCGTCGTCCGCCGCGCGCAATGCGACGCCCGCAAATGCGACGCCCGCAAATGCGACGCCCGCAAATGCGACGCCCGCAAATGCGACGCCCGCGCGAGTCAACGCCGGCGCGTTACGACGGCAGCTTCGAATTCGCCATCCGCTCGTGCTCGACGAAGAAGCGGCGTGCGAGCGCCACCAGCTGGCCCTCGCTGGGATGATCGACGGTCTCCCAGCCGGCGATCTGCGGAACCAGGTGCGGGCGGTGCTTTTCGACGTAGTGGCGAAAGTCCGATTGCGAAGTGTGCGGGCCGGCGATCAGCACCCGGGCGATCCCCGCGAGCGCATCGCATACGTGGCCGAAGAACTCGTGCTCGGTGCGCACGTCGCTGCCATGCTGGCGGGTATTGCGAGGATGATCCTTGACCGTATGGCCTTCCGCATGGTCGGCGTCGAACTGCACGATCTTGGCGTGGTGGTGGTCGATCAGGACAACGGCGTTATAGAGCGACATGGCGGTTGCTTTCGCGTGGTTGAATGCGCGAGCTGGATGGGCGGCTCGCGACCGGCAGTTGGCGCGCTCACTGCAGGCGGCGAGCGGGCCGTTCGGCTCGCCGAACGGTGCGACGCGACGCGGGCGCCGGGCGCACGAGTCGGCTTGGCCGATAATGCCACGTCGGCATCGCGGGCTGGACCCGCAGCATGCGCCGCCATCCGGAACCCTGATGCCATGTTTCGAGTAAAGCTACTGTCGAACGGTGCCTGCCACGGGATGGTCACGAGCGCGGGCAGCGGCTACCTGCGCTGGAACGGCCTTGCCCTGACCCGCTGGCGCGAAGACCGCGCGCAGGGCGGCGGAGGGACCTACTGCTTCTTGCGCGATGCGGACAGCGGCGCCGTATGGTCCGCCGGCATCGATCCCGTCCGCGCGGCGCCGCAGGCGTACGCAGCCGACTTCGAGGGCGCCACGGCGACGTTTTCCCGCACCGAGCGAGGGCTTGCGACGCGCCTCGATGTCGCGATCTGCGCCGGCGCGGACGTGGAGCTGCGACGCCTGTGCATCACCAACCATTCCGAACGGCGGCGCAGGCTGACGGCGACGAGCTTCGCCGAGATCGTGCTCGCGCCTGCGTCGACCGATGCGGCGCATCCGGCCTTCAGCAAGCTCTTCGTCGAGACCTTCATCGACGCGACGCTGCCGGGCATCCTCGCGACGCGGCGTCCGAGCGCCCACGACGACCCGACGCCCTGGCTGTTCCATCGGGCGCTCGCGGCCACGGCCGGCGGCGGCGCGATTTCCTGCGAGACGGATCGCCTGCGGTTCGTGGGGCGCGGACGAAGCGTCGCCGACCCCGTCGCCATGGACGACGACGGCGCCCTGTCAGGCACCGACGGTCCCGTCCTGGACGCGGTCGCCGCGATCCGCGTGCCGGTCGCGCTCGACGCCGGCGCTTCGGTCACCGTGGACTGGGTCACGGGAGTGGCGGCGAGCCGCGACTCGTGCGTAGCGCTCGCGCGCCAGGCCGATGCACCGGGATGGGCGACGCAGGCGCTCGACCAGGCGGATGGCTTCCGCCGGGCGACGCTCGATGCGCTTGCCATCGACGCCGCGCTCGCGCTGGAGTTCGACCTCATGGCGGGCTCGATCCTGTGCGCCGGCGCGGCGCTGCGCGCGGATCCGGGCTTGATCGCGCGTAATCGGCGCGGGCAATCCGATCTCTGGGGCTTCGGTGTGTCGGGCGACGTCCCGATCGTGCTGATGCAGTCGGGCGATCGGGCGCGCCTCGACCGGGTCCGCCAATCGATCCAGGCGCATGCCTATTGGCGCGCCATGGGCATCGAGACCGAGCTCGTGATCGTCGCGGCGGCCGGCGACGGCTCGCGATCCTTGGCTGATGAAATCCGCCAGTCCGCAGCCGCGGGTCCGGGGGCGAGCCTCGTCGGCAAGCGGCGCGGCCTCTTCGTGCTCGACGGTGCCGCGCTCGACGACGGCGACCGCATCCTGCTGCAGAGCGCCGCCCGCGTAGTGCTGGACGACGCGGTACCCGCACCGTCGGCATCCGTCGAAACCCGGGCCGAGGCGCCCCCATCCGAGGTGCCCCCATCCGAGGCGCCCCCATCCGAGGTGCCCCCATCCGAGGTGCCCCCATCCGAGGTGCCCCCATCTGAGGTGCCCCCATCTGAGGTGCCCCCATCCGAGGTGCCCCCATCCGAGGTGCCCCCATCCGAGGCGCCCCCATCCGAGGCGCCCCCATCCGAGGCGCCCCCATCCGAGGCGCCACCGGCGAGTGGCGCGGATCCGGCCGCGCGCACCGCGCCGCGGGCCGAAGATGGCGAGCGGATCGCCTTCAACGGGCTCGGCGGCTTCACCGGCGACGGACGCGAATACGTGATCACCCTGGCGGCTGGCGAGACGACGCCTGCGCCCTGGGTCAACGTGCTCGCCAACCCGGAATTCGGCACGCTCGTCTCGGAAAGCGGGAGCGCGGCGACGTGGAGCGAGAACGCCCACGAGTTCCGCCTGACTCCCTGGTCCAACGACCCGGTCGCCGATCCGAACACGGAAGCCATCTACCTGCGCGACGAGACTACCGGGCGCACGTGGTCGCCCACGCGGCTGCCCGTTCCCGGCGCAGGGACCTACGTCACGCGCCACGGCTTCGGCTATAGCGTGTTCGAGCACACGGACGACGGCATGGAGTCGACATTGCGCGTCCACGTGGCGATCGACGCTCCCGTCAAGTTCTGCACGCTCGCGTTGCGCAACGGCAGCGACCGGCCGCGCCGCATCGCGGTGACCGGCTATCTCGAATGGGTGCTGGGCGACGAGCGCGCGAAGACCCTGATGCACGTGGTGACCGAGCGCGACGGCGCGGGCAGCGCGCTGTTCGCGAGCAACGCCTACAACACCGACTTCGCCGGCCGCACCGCGTTTTTCGACGTCGATACCGGCACGGAGGACGCGCAGGTGGACGCCTGTGCCGATCGCGGCGAGTTCTTCGGGCCGTTCGGAACGCTGGCCGCGCCGGCGGCGCTCCTGGAGCCGCGCTGGTCCGGCCGCCTGGGCGCGGCGCTCGACCCGTGCGCGGCGCTGCGCGTCGCGATCGGACTCGCGCCGGGCGCGACCCGCGAGGTCGTCTTTCGGCTCGGCGCGGGCAAGACCGCCGCGGAGGCGCGCGAGCTCGTCGGCCGATGGCGCGGCGCGGGCGCGGCGCATGCCACGCTCGAGGCGGTGCACAGCTACTGGCGGCATGCGCTTGACGCGGTGCAGGTCGCAACACCCGATCCGGGGCTGAATGCGCTCGCCAACGGCTGGCTGCTCTACCAGGTGATCGGCTCGCGCCTGTGGGGGCGCACCGCGTTCTACCAGTCGAGCGGCGCGTTCGGCTTTCGCGACCAGTTGCAGGACGTGATGGCGCTGGTGCACGCCGAGCCGGGACTGGTGCGCGCGCACCTGCTGCGGGCGGCATCGCGCCAGTTCCGCGAAGGCGACGTGCAGCACTGGTGGCATCCGCCCTCGGGCAAGGGCGTGCGCACGCGCTGCTCCGACGACTACCTCTGGCTGCCGCTCGCGACCAGCCGCTATGTCGAGGCCACCGGCGACGCCGCCGTGCTCGAGGCGCCGATTCCGTTCCTCGACAGCCGACTGCTGAACGCGGGCGAGCAGTCGAACTACGAGCTGCCGAAAGTGTCGGACGAGACGGCCGGCCTCTACGAGCATTGCGTTCGCTCCATTCGCCGGGCCCTGCATTTCGGTCGGCACGGGCTGCCGCTGATGGGCTCCTGCGATTGGAACGACGGCATGAACCTGGTCGGCGCAGGCGGCGCGGGCGAGAGCGTCTGGCTGGGATTTTTCCTGGTTGCCGTGCTCACCCGGTTTGCTCCGGTTGCGCGCTCTCGCGGCGACGAGGCCTTCGCCGCGACCTGCGAGGCGGAGGCCACCGGATTGCGTGCGCGTATCGAGGCATCGGCGTGGGACGGGGAGTGGTATCGACGCGCATGGTTCGACGACGGTTCGGTGCTGGGCTCGGCGGCCAATCGCGAGTGCCGGATCGACTCGATCGCGCAAAGCTGGGCGGTGCTGTCGGGTGCCGCCCCGCCGGCGCGCGGGCGGCTCGCGATGGACGCACTCGACCGGCATCTCGTGCACCACGACACCGCGCTCGTCCAGCTTCTCGATCCTCCGTTCGACCGGTCGATGCCCTCGCCCGGGTATATCCAGGGCTACATCCCGGGGGTGCGCGAGAACGGCGGGCAGTACACGCACGCGGCGGTCTGGGCGGCCCTCGCATTCGCGGCGCAGGGCGACGCCGCGCGTGCGTGGGGCGTGTTCGAGCTCCTCGACCCGATCCGCCACGGCGACAGCGCCGACGACGTGGCCACCTACAAGGTCGAGCCTTACGTCGTCGCCGGCGACGTCTATGCCTTCGACCCCCATGCCGGCCGCGGCGGCTGGACGTGGTACACGGGGTCGGCCGGCTGGATGTACCAGTTGATCGTCGAGTCGCTGCTCGGCGTATTACGCGAGGGCAACACGCTGCGCGTGCGTCCGCTGTGGCCGCTCGGATGGAGCTCGTTCGACCTGCGCTACCGGTTCGGCGCGACCACCTACGCCATCGCATGTCATCAGGCCGCCGCGTCGGCGTCGCATACTGGCATCACGGTTGACGGCGCTGCGGTCCCGGGCGATGCGATCGCGCTGGTGGATGACGGTCGGTCGCACGAGGTGGTCGTCTATGGCGGTCCGGCCCGGTAGCGGTCAGGCACCGAGAACGGAGCTGCGATGCAACTCGGAATGATCGGATTGGGTCGGATGGGCGCCAGCATGGTCCGGCGCCTCATGAAGGCGGGCCACGCTTGCGTCGTGTACGACACGCAGGCCGCAGCGGTCGCGCAGATGCAGGGGGAGGGCGCCACGGGCGCCGCATCGCTGGCCGATCTGGCAGCCAAAATGACCGGGCCGCGGGCGATCTGGATGATGGTCCCCGCGGCCGTGGTCGACCAGGAACTCGATGCGCTAGTGGCGCATCTCGCGCCGGGCGACATCGTCATCGACGGCGGCAACTCGTATTATCGCGACGACATTCGCCGTGCGACGACGCTGGCCGCGTCCGGCATTCACTACGTGGACGTCGGGACGAGCGGCGGCATCGCCGGCCAGGACCGCGGCTACTGCCTGATGATCGGCGGCGAGGCCGACGTCGTCGCGCGGCTCGGCCCCATCTTCGCCTCCCTCGCGCCGGGGGTGGACACGGCCCCGCGCACGCGCGGCCGCGACGGCGAGCCCGCCGAGGCCGAGCAGGGGATGCTTCACTGCGGTCCGCACGGCGCCGGCCACTTCGTGAAGATGGTCCACAACGGCATCGAGTACGGCGTGATGGCCGCGTACGCGGAAGGGCTCAACATCCTGCGCAACGCCGACGTCGGCCTGCGCGCGCATGCGAGCGACGCGGAGACCACGCCGTTGCGCGAGCCTTCGCTCTACCAGTACGACATGAACCTGCCCGACATCGCCGAAGTGTGGCGGCGCGGCAGCGTGATCGGCTCGTGGCTCCTGGACCTCACGGCCGGCGCGCTGTTAAAGGATCCGGGCCTTGCCGCGTACAGCGGACGGGTGTCCGATTCCGGCGAAGGACGCTGGACGATCCAGGCCGCCATCGACGAAGGCGTGCCCACGCCGGTGCTGAGCGCCGCACTGTACGAGCGCTTCACCTCGCGCGGCGAGGGAGACTTCGCGAGCCAGGTGCTCTCCGCGATGCGCCACGCGTTCGGCGGCCACGTCGAGAAGAAGGCCGAGGGCACCGCGTGACGGCTCTCGACAGCACCCCGGGCGAGGCTGCCCCCGCCGCTGCCGGCCGGGCCGGGCCCGCGCCGCACTCCGACGCGCTGGTCGTGTTCGGCTTCAGCGGCGATCTCGCGAGCAAGAAGATCTTCCCCGCGCTCTACGCGATGGTGAAGAAGGGCACGATGCGCGTGCCGGTCATCGGCGTGGCGTCCTCCGTCATGACCGATGAACAGGTGCGCCAGCGGGTGCGCGAAAGCATCGAGCACGACGGCCCGGTCGACGATCCGGCCGCCTTCGACCGGTTGATGAGCCTCGTGCGCTACGTCAGCGGCGACTACATGGACAGCGCGACGTTCCAGTGCCTCAAGTCGGCGCTTGGCGGCGCGCAGCGCCCGGCGCACTATCTCGCCATTCCGCCGGCGCTGTTCGCAACGGTGATCGAGAGCCTCGGCGCCGCCGGGCTCGCGACGAACGCGCGCGTCATCGTCGAAAAGCCCTTCGGCCGCGATCTCGCCTCGGCGCGCGAGCTCGACGCCATCGCCCGTTCAGTGTTCCCGGAGTCGGCGATCTTCCGCATCGACCACTATCTCGGGAAGGAGGCGATCATGAACATCCTCTATTTCCGGTTCGCCAATTCCTTTCTCGAGCCGATCTGGAACCGCAACCAGATCGCCAGCGTCCAGATCACGCTCGCCGAGGATTTCGGCGTCGGCCAGCGCGGCGGGTTCTACGAGAGCGCCGGCGCGCTGCGCGACGTGGTGGAGAACCATTTGTTCCAGATCGTCGCGCTGCTGGCGATGGAGCCGCCGGCGTTCCAGAGCTTCGTCGGCGTGCAGGGGGCGAAGGCAAGCGTGTTCCACGCGATGCGTCCGCTCGCGGCGGACGACGTGGTGCGCGGCCAGTACGCCGGCTATCGCAGTGAGAAGGACGTCGCCGGCGACTCCGACGTCGAGACGTTCTGCGCGCTGCGCCTGTTCATCGACTCGTGGCGCTGGGGGGGGGTGCCGTGGTACCTGCGGGCGGGCAAGCTGCTGCCGAGCTCGGTGGGCGAAGTGCTGGTGCAGATGAAGCCACCGCCGCAGCGGCTTTTCGACGATTCGTGGCCGCCGCCGCCAGGCCGGGCGAACTACGTGCGGTTCCGGCTGCAGCCGGCGTCGGCGATCGCGCTGGCGGCGCGCGTCAAGCGGGACGGCAAGGAATTCGTCGGCGACCAGCGCGAGCTGTACCTCGCCGACGACACACCGCACGAGGACTCGCCCTACGAGCGGCTGCTCGGGGACGCGATGATCGGCGACGGGGCGCTGTTCGCGAGCCAGGAAGCCGTCGAGGCGGCCTGGGCCGTCGTCGAGCCGGTGCTCGCGCATCATCACGCCGCGTTGCCATATGCACCCGGCACATGGGGACCGGCCGCCGCCGACGCATTGATCGCGGCCGACGGCGGCTGGCTCAATCCGGATCCAGCGGCCAGTCCCGCATGAGCGCCGAGGTCGTCTTCCTGTTCGACGTCGACAACACGCTTCTCGACAACGACCGGATCGTCCTCGACCTGCGCCGCCACCTGGAGGAGGCGTTCGGCAGCACGACCGCCGCGCGCTACTGGGTGGCATTCGAGACGCTGCGCAGCGAGCTGGGCTACGCCGATTACCTGGGCGCGCTGCAACGCTATCGCGCCGACATCGACCCCGAAGGCGCCGACGCGCAGCAGTTGCTGCAGATCTCCGGCTTTTTGATCGACTACCCGTTCGAGGAGCGCCTCTATCCGCGCGCGCTAGACGTCCTCCGCGTGCTGGGCCGCGCCGGACCCACCGTCATTCTCTCGGACGGCGACGTCGTGTTCCAGCCGCGCAAGGTGCAACGGTCCGGCCTGTACGACGCGGTGGACGGGCGCGTGTTGATCTACGTGCACAAGGAGCAGATGCTTGACGCGGTGCAGCGCCGCTATCCCGCGCGGCACTACATCATGGTCGACGACAAGCTGCGCATCCTTGCGGCGATGAAGACCGCCTGGCGCGAGCGACTGACCACGGTGTTTCCTCGCCAGGGCCATTATGCGGTCGACCCGGTCAACCTCGCGACCTATCCCGCCGCGGACGTCACGGTCGAGCACATCGGCGAGCTCGCCGATGCAGACCTGCCGCGCCTGTTGCCGCCCGCCGCCGAACGCCCCCGCCTCTATCAGGAGACCCCATGAATGCCGCCACGCGCACGCTGCACGAGCTCGGCCAGAGCCTCTGGCTCGACAACATCACCCGCGACATGCTGGGCGACGGCACGCTTGCGCGATACATCCGCGAGCTGTCGGTCACGGGCCTGACCTCCAATCCGACCATCTTCGAGCATGCGATCGGCACCGGCACGGCGTACGACGACGCCATCGCCGCGCTCGCGCGGCAGGGCCGCTCCGGCGAGGACCTGTTCTTCACGCTCGCGCTGCAGGACCTCACGCGCGCGGCCGACCTGTTCCGTCCGGTCCACGATGGCTCGGGCGGGGTCGACGGCTGGGTCTCGCTCGAGGTGTCGCCGCTGCTGGCCGACGACGCCCGGCCGACGATCGAGGCGGCGACGCGCCTGTCCGCCACGGCCGGTCGCCCGAACCTGTTCATCAAGATTCCGGGCACGCTGGCGGGTCTCACCGCCATCGAGGAATCGATCTTCGCCGGGATTCCGGTGAACGTCACGCTGCTGTTCTCGCGCGAGCACTACGTGGCGGCGGCGGAGGCGTACCTGCGCGGCATCGAGCGCAGGCTCGCCGCCGGGCTGGATCTTCGCGTGGCATCGGTCGCATCGCTCTTCATCAGCCGCTGGGACGTCGCCATCAAGGATGCGGTGAGTCCCGAGCTGCGCAACCGCCTCGGCATCGCGGTCGCGCAGCGCACCTACAAGGCATACCGCGACCTCCTCGCGGGGGCGCGCTGGCAGCGGCTCGCGCAAGCCGGCGCACGGCCGCAGCGGCTGCTCTGGGCTAGCACCGGTACCAAGGACCCTGCGGCGGCCGACACGCTGTACGTCGCCGCGCTCGCCGCGCCGGACACCATCGACACGATGCCCGACAAGACGCTGCAGGCGTTCGCCGAGCATGGCACGGTTGGCGCGGCGATGGCCCTGGACGGCGGCGACGGCGAGGCGACGCTCGCCGCGTTCGCACGCGCGGGCATCGACGTCGACGCCCTCGCCGCGCGCCTGCAGCGGGAGGGCGCCGACGCGTTCGCGAAGTCGTGGCGGGCGCTGCTGGAGAGCATCCGGCTGAAGAGCACGCAGCTCGCCGGGGCAGCCTCCACGTGACCGCAGCCCCCGACGTCGAGGCGGCCCGGGGTCCGTTGACCGGCCGGCCCGCGTGGCAGGCGCTCGTGCGGCACCAGGCGAGCGCCGGCGGCATGCACCTGCGCGAGCGCTTCGCGGCCGACGCGACGCGCGGGGAGCGCCTCACCCTGGAAGCCGCCGGTCTCTACCTGGACTACTCGAAGCAGCGCGTCGACGACGAGACGCTGCGCCTCCTCGCCGCGCTCGCGGCCGACTGCGGGCTGCGCGAGCGCACCGCGGCGATGTTTCGAGGCGACGCGATCAACACCACCGAGAACCGTGCCGCGCTGCACGTCGCGTTGCGCGCGCCGGCGGGCCAGTCGATCACCGTCGACGGCCGCGACGTCGTCGCCGACGTGCACGCCGTGCTGGATCGCATGGCGTCGTTCTCCGACCGCGTGCGCAACGGCGAGTGGAAAGGACATACCGGCAGGCGAATCCGCAACATCGTCAGCATCGGCATCGGCGGATCCGACCTGGGGCCGGTGATGGCGTGCGAAGCCCTGCGCCACTACAGCCAGCGCGATCTGTCGGTGCGCTTCGTCTCGAACGTCGACGGCACCGATTTCCGCGAGGCGACCCGCGACCTCGACGCCGCGGAGACGTTGTTCATCGTCTGCTCGAAAACCTTCACCACGCTCGAGACCCTCACCAATGCCGGCGCGGCGCGCGCATGGACCGTTGCTGCGCTGCGCGACGAGAGCGCCGTGGCGCGCCACTTCGTCGCCGTGTCGACCAACGCTGCCGCCGTGGCGCAGTTCGGCATTGCCGCCGAGAACATGTTCGGCTTCTGGGACTGGGTGGGCGGCCGCTACTCGATGGACTCGGCGATCGGCCTCGCGCTGATGATCGCCATCGGACCCGCGCAATTCCGCGCGATGCTCGCCGGCTTCCACGCGATGGACGAGCACTTCCGCAGCGCGCCGGTCGAGCGCAGCATGCCCGCCCTGATGGGGCTGCTCGCGGTCTGGAACAACAACTTCCTCGGCGCGGCCACGCTCGCAGTGCTGCCCTACGACCAGTACCTGAAGCGCTTCCCGGCCTACCTGCAGCAGCTCACGATGGAGAGCAACGGCAAGCACGTGACGCGCCGCGGCGACCGCGTCGATTACGAGACCGCGCCGATCCTGTGGGGCGAGCCGGGCACCAACGGGCAGCATTCCTTCTACCAGCTCATTCACCAGGGCACCCGCATCGTGCCGTGCGACTTCATCGGCTTCTGCCAGAGCCTAAATCCGCTCGGTCGGCAGCACGACCTCCTCATGTCCAACCTGTTCGCACAGACCGAGGCGCTGGCGTTCGGCAAGACCGCCACCGAGGTGGCCGCCGACGGCGCTCCGCCGGAGCTCGTCGCGCACCGCGTGTTCGAAGGCAACCGGCCGAGCAACACCCTGCTCGCCGAGCGGCTGACGCCCGCAACGCTCGGCGCGCTGGTGGCGCTCTACGAGCACAGCGTATTCACCCAGGGCGTGATCTGGGACATCGATTCGTTCGATCAGTGGGGCGTGGAGCTCGGCAAGGTGCTCGCGCTGCGCACGATTCCCGAGCTCGAGAGCGCAGGGGAGCCCCGCCTGGCTCACGACAGCTCGACCAACGCGCTCATCCGCCGCTACCGCCGCGCGCGGCGTGCGGCGACGGCGCCGTAGCGGCCATGGGCACCCTCATCAGCCCGCTCGCGGGCCAACCGGCCCCGCGCGAAGCGCTCGTCGACGTCGCCCGGCTGGTCACCGCGTACTACACCGGGGTCCCCGACCCGGCGATTCCCGCGCAGCGCGTGGCCTTCGGCACGTCCGGACATCGCGGCTCTTCGTTCACGGTCTCGTTCAACGAGTGGCACGTGCTCGCGATCACGCAGGCGATCTGCCGGCACCGCCGGTCCAAGGGCATCGACGGCCCGCTGTTCCTCGGCATCGACACGCATGCGCTCTCGGAGCCGGCGTGCGCGAGCGCGCTGGAAGTGCTGGCGGCGAACGGCGTCGAGGTGATGCTGGCCGCGAACGACGAATACACGCCGACGCCGGCGATCTCGCACGCGATCCTCACCTACAACCGCGGGCGGTCCGCCGGGCTTGCCGACGGCATCGTCGTCACGCCGTCGCACAACCCGCCCGACAACGGCGGCTTCAAGTACAACCCGCCGAACGGCGGTCCGGCCGACCAGGACATCACCGGATGGATCGAAGCGGCGGCGAACGATTTTCTCGCCGCCGGGCTCGCGGGCGTGCAGCGCATGCCGCATGCCCGGGCGCTCTCGGCCGCCACCACGCACCGGCACGACTACGTCGAGGCGTACGTCGGCGACCTGGGCACCGTGCTCGACTTCGACGCGATCCGTGCGAGCGGGATCCGCATGGGGGTCGACCCGCTCGGCGGGGCCGGCGTGCATTACTGGGCGCGTATCGCCGAGCGCTACCGGCTCGACCTCACCGTCGTGAGCGACGAGGTCGACCCGACGTTCCGGTTCATGACCCTCGACTGGGACGGGAAGATCCGCATGGATCCCTCGTCGCCCTACGCGATGCGGCGGCTGCTCGACATCAAGGACCGGTTCGACATCGCGTTCGCCTGCGACACCGACCATGATCGGCACGGGATCGTCACCTCGCAGGGCCTGGTCGAGCCGAACCACTACCTGTCGGTGGCGATCGACTACCTGTTCACGCACCGGCCGCAATGGGCAGCGCGCGCCGCGGTGGGCAAGACGGTCGTGAGCACGCGCATCATCGATCTCGTCACCGCGCGGCTCGGACGCACGCTGTACGAGGTGCCGGTCGGCTTCAAGTGGTTCGCGCCCGGCCTCGCCGACGGCTCGCTCGGGTTCGGCGGCGAGGAGAGCGCGGGCGCGTCGTTCCTGCGGCGCGACGGGAGCGTGTGGACCACCGACAAGGACGGCATCGTCCCGGCGCTCCTTTCGGCCGAGATCACCGCGCGGTGCGCTCGCCATCCGGGCCTCCTGTACGACGAGATCGCGCACGCGTTCGGCGATCCGGTCGCCGATCGCGTCGAGGCGCCGGCGAATGCCCAGCAGAAACGGCAGCTGGGCGCGCTTGCGCCCGAGCGCATCACGGCCCGCGAGCTCGCCGGCGAGCCGATCACGGCAGTGATGGCCAACGCGCCGGGCAACGGAGCGCCGATCGGGGGCATCAAGGTGAGCGCGGCGCGCGGCTGGTTCGCCGCGCGTCCGTCCGGCACCGAAGACATCTACAAGATCTATGCGGAGAGCTTTGCGGGCGCCGATCACCTGCAGCGCATCCTGCAGGAGGCGCAGGCGATCGTCGACCGTGCGATCGCCGCGCCGCCCTCCGGCCCCGCATGACCGATACGGCCGCCGACGACGCGCTGCTCGATTCGCTCCAGCACGACGCGTTCGATTATTTCCTGCAGGGCATCAATCCGGCCAACGGCCTGATCGCCGACACCACGCGCCCCGACGCGCCGTCGAGCATCGCGGTGGTCGGTTTCGCGCTCGGCGCTTATCCGGTCGCGGTCGAGCGCGGGTGGCTCGCGCGAAGCGACGCGGCGGCGCGCACGCTCCTGTGCCTGCGCTTCTTCATGGACAGCGACCAGTCGGGGGCCGTCGACGCCACGGGTCACCGCGGCCTCTATTACCATTTCCTGGACATGCAGACCGGTCGGCGCATGTGGCGCTCCGAGGTCTCGCTGATCGACACCGCGCTGCTGATCGCGGGCGTGCTCACCGCCGCGGCGTACTTCGACGCGGCGACGCCGGACGAGACCGAGCTCCGCCGGCTCGCCGATGCGCTCTACCTGCGGGTGGACTGGCGCTGGGCGCAGCGCGACGGTGGCGCCCTTTCGCAGGGATGGCGGCCCGAGTCCGGGTTCCTCCACTATGGCTGGGAGGGGTACAGCGAAGCGCTGCTCCTCTACGTGCTGGGCCTCGGCTCGTCGACCCATCCGCTGACCGAGGCCGGCTTTCCGGCCTGGACCGAAACGTACCAGTGGGAAAACCTATACGGGATCGACTTTCTGTACGCGGGTCCGCTGTTCATCCACCAGTATTCGCATGCGTGGATCGATTTTCGCGGCATCCGCGACGCGTTCATGCGCGAGAAGCGCTGCGATTACTTCGAGAACAGCCGCCGCGCCACGCTCGTGCAGCGCGAGTACGCGATCCGCAACCCGCGCAGCTTCGCCGGGTACGGCACGGATTGCTGGGGCCTGTCCGCTGGCGACGGGCCGAGTGCGGAGCCCTGCCTCGTGGCCGGGCGTCACCAGGCGTTCTACGGCTATTCGGCGCGCGGCGTGCCGTACGGACCCGACGATGGCACCCTCGACGGCTCGGCGCTGCTCTCGTCGCTGGTGTTTGCGCCGGACCTCGTGCTGCCGGCGCTGCGCGGCATGGCGGCGTCCGCGGCGCGCGATGGGCGCGACCTGATCCATGCCTGCGGCTTCAATCCCACGGTGACCGAGGCGGGGCCCGGCGGCTGGCTCTCCGCGGGACGGTTCGGCCTCGACCAGGGGATGATCGTCCTGATGATCGAGAACTATCGGACCGGCCTGCCCTGGCGCCTCGGCCGCGGCAATCCGGTCATCCGCAGGGGCCTGCGCAGCGCGGGCTTCCGCGGCGGCTGGCTGTAGCGCGCATGGCCACGTCCCTGCGCCGGGATCTCACGTCCATCGAGGCCGCCATGCCCGGAGGACGGTTCGACTCCGAGCTGCGCGCCGACCTGCACCCGCCCGGCTGGCGCAACCCGCGGCCGCGCGACCCATATCACCTGCTGATCGTGGGTGCCGGTCCCGCGGGACTGGTGGCGGCCCGCAAGGCGGCCGCGCTCGGCGCGCGCGTCGCGCTGGTCGAGCGCGACCTGATGGGCGGCGACTGCCTCAACTACGGCTGCATCCCGTCGAAGAGCCTCCTTCGCACCGCGCGCTTCTATGCCGACCTGCGCAACGCCGAGAGCTTCGGCGCCGTGTCGCCCGACCCGATCCTGGTCGACTTCCCGATGGCGATGCAGCGGGTGCGACGCATCCGCGCGCGCATCGGCCGGGTCGATGCCGCCGTGCGCCTGGCCGCTGCCGGCGTCGACGTGTTCTTCGGCACCGCGCGCTTCACCAGCGGCGATGCCGTGGATGTCGACGGAACGCGCCTGCGCTTCCGCAGGGCGATGATCGCGACCGGCTCACGCTCGATGACGCCGACGATTCCTGGCCTGGCGGAAGCGGGTTACCTGACCAACGAGACGGTGTTCGACTTGGTCGAGCTGCCGGCGAGCCTGCTCGTGATCGGCGGCGGGCCCCTGGGCTGCGAGCTCGCGCAGGCCTTCGCGCGCTTCGGCGCCCGCACGGTGATTGCCCACAACGAGCCGCTGTTCCTGCCGAAGGAGGAGCGGGATGCGGCGCAGATCCTGGCCGAGTCCATGGCGCGTGACGGCGTCGAGATCCATCTCAATACCGAAGCGGTCCGGGTCTATGTCGACGGTGGCCGGAAGCACATCGAGACGGTCAACGACGGCAACGTCGCGACGGTGGTCGTCGACCAGATCCTCACCGGCATCGGCCGCGTTCCCGCGATCGAGAACCTCGGCCTCGAGGCCGCCGGAGTGGACTTCGCTCCCTTGGCGGGCGTGCACGTCGACGACTTCCTGCGCACCACCAACCCGCGCATCTACGCGGCCGGCGACGTCTGCCTCGAGCACCAGTTCACCGACATCGCCGGCGCTTCGGCACGCATCGTCGTGAGCAATGCGCTGTTCTTCGGACGAAAACGCCTCAGCGCCCTGACGATCCCCTGGTGCACCTACACCGATCCGGAGATCGCGCACGTCGGCATCTACGTCCGGCAGGCGCGCGGGCTCGGGATCCCGGTGAAGACGTTCACGGTGCCGATGCACACGGTCGACCGCGCCATCGCCGACGGCGAGGAGGACGGCTTCGTGAAGATTCACGTGCGCGAGGGCACGGACACCATCCTGGGGGCCACCGTAGTCGCGCGCCATGCGGGCGAGATGATCAACGACATCTCGCTTGCGATGGTCTCGGGAATCGGGCTGCGCAAGATTGCACGCGTGGTGCACGCGTACCCCACGCAGGCCGAGGGAATCCGACAGGCCGCCGAGGCGTGTGCGCGGACGCACCGCTCGTTGTTGGCCGGCTGGCTGATGAACCAGTGGGTCAACCGGGACCGATGGCGATGACGACTGCAGCGCCCACGCTCTCACCCGAGCTGAGCGAACGTCAATCTTAACGTGCGCGGCTACAAGGAAGAGGGCACCATCACCAAGGACTTCGACATGACGCAGATCAGGGACTGGCAATGGGGGGAACCCGCATGAACTCGCAAGCGCTCATCGATACCGCGCAGGCGCTCGTCGCCGGCGACAAGGGCCTGTTGGCGATGGACGAGAGCAACCCGACGTGCAACGCGCGCTTCGCGAAGCTCGGCATCCCGCAGACGCCCGAGGCCCGCCGCGCGTATCGCGACCTGATCGTCACCACGCCCGGACTCGGCGAGAGCATCAACGGCGCCATTCTCTACGACGAGACGATCCGCCAACAAACGCTCGCCGGCGTGCCGTTTGCTCAGGCGCTCGTCGACGCACGCATCGTTCCGGGCATCAAGGTCGACGCGGGTGCGAAGGCCATGGCCGGGCACCCCGGGGAGCAAATCACCGAGGGGCTGGACGGGCTGCGCGATCGTCTCGCCGACTACGCGCGCATGGGGGCGCGTTTCGCCAAGTGGCGTGCCGTCATCGCGATCGATGCAGGCCTGCCGAGCCGCGCGTGCATCGAAGCCAACGCGCATGCGCTCGCCCGCTACGCGGCGCTGTGCCAGGAAGCCGCGCTCGTGCCCATCGTGGAGCCCGAGGTCCTGATGGACGGCGACCACACGCTCGCGCGCTGCGACGAGGTGACCGAGGAAACGCTGCACGTCGTTTTCCGGCAGCTGAACGCCCAGGGAGTGATGCTCGAGGGCATCCTTTTGAAGCCGAACATGGTGGTGCCGGGGCTGACATGCGCCCAGCAGGACAGCGTCGCCGACGTCGCCCAGGCGACCGTGACGTGCCTCCTGCGCAGCGTTCCCGCGGCGGTGCCCGGCATCGCGTTCCTGTCGGGGGGCCAGTCGGCGTCGCTCGCATCGGCGCGCCTGTCGGCGATGAATGCCGCGTATCGCTCACGCCTGCCTTGGGCGCTGGCGTTCTCGTTCGCGCGCGCGATCCAGCAGCCGGCCCTCGACCTGTGGAAGGGCGATACGGCGAACGTGCCGGCCGCGCAGGCGGCGCTTTATCAACGAGCGCGCGACAACCGCACCGCGCGCCGCGGCGAATACGCGCCAGCGCCGGACCGTCCCCCGTCACATTGAAGGAATTTCGCATGGCCAGCTCGCTCGACCAGCAATGCATCGACACGCTTCGCTTCCTGTCCGTGGACATGGTGCAACGCGCCAACAGCGGCCATCCCGGCCTGCCGCTGGACGCGGCGCCGATGGCCTACGCGTTGTGGGAGCACCGCCTCAAGCACAATCCCGCGAACCCGAGCTGGGCCGACCGCGATCGCTTCGTGCTGTCGGCGGGTCACGGGTCGGCGCTGCTCTATAGCCTGCTGCACCTGGCCGGCTACGACCTGTCGATGGAGGACATCAAGCGGTTCCGCCAATGGGGTAGCAAGGCCCCCGGCCACCCCGAGCGGGATCACACGCCGGGCGTCGAGGTGACGACCGGCCCGCTTGGCCAGGGGCTCGCGAACGCCGTCGGAATGGCGATCGCCGAGGCGCACCTGGCCGCGCGCTACAACCGCGAAGGTCACGCGATCGTCGATCACCGCACGTGGGCGCTGGTCAGCGATGGAGACCTGATGGAAGGGGTGGCGGCGGAGGCCGCGTCGCTGGCGGGACACTTGGAGCTCGCCAAGCTGACTTGCCTCTACGACGACAACTACGTGAGCCTCTCGGCCGGCACGGACATCACCTTTTCCGAGGACCGCGCGCAGCGCTTCGCGGCCTACGGGTGGAACACCGTCTTCGTGGCCGACGGCAACGACATCGACGCGATCGGTGCCGCGCTCGACGCGGCGGCTTTGCAGACGCAGCGCCCCACGCTGATCCTGGTGCGAACGCACCTGGGTTTCGGCTCGCCGCTTCAGGACAGCTTCAAGGCACATGGCTCGCCGCTCGGTGCCGACAACGTGACGAAGACCAAGATCGCGCTCGGCTGGCCCGTCGATCCGCCCTTCCTCGTGCCGCCGGAGGCAAGCGCGCATTTCCGCGCGGCGCTCGAGCGCGGCGCGGCGGCGCAACGGGATTGGGAGGCGCGGATGCAGGCCTATGCCGCCGCGTTCCCCGACCTGGCGCACGAGCTTCAGCTGCGCCTGCGCGGTGACCTGCCGGACGGCTGGGATGCGGGGATGCCGGTGTTCCCCGCCGACGCGAAAGGCATGGCGACGAGGGTGGCCGGCGGCAAGGTGATGAACGCCTTGGCGCCGACGTTGCCGTCGCTCTTCGGCGGATCGGCCGATCTTGATCCCTCCACCCATACCGCGCTCAAGGGAATGGGCGACTTCAACCCCCCGGTGGCGCCCGGCCAGGACACCGAAGGGTCCGATCCTGGTGGCTGGAGCTGCGCCGGCCGCAACCTGCACTTCGGCGTGCGCGAGCATGCGATGGGTGCAATCGTGAATGGCCTCGCGGCGCACGGCGGCTTCATCCCCTACGGAGCCACGTTCCTGATCTTCTCGGACTACATGCGTCCCGCGATCCGGCTCGCGGCGCTCACCGGGTTGCACGTCGTGCACGTGTTCACCCACGACAGCGTCGCGCTGGGCGAGGACGGCCCGACCCATCAGCCGGTGGAACAGCTCGCGAGCCTCCGCGCGATCCCCAACGTGAGCGTGATCCGACCCGCCGACGCCAATGAGACCGCGGTGGCCTGGCGGGTGGCGATCGAGACCCGTGACCAGCCGGTCCTGCTGATTCTGTCGCGGCAGGACATTCCCACGCTTGATCGAAGCCGCTACGCGGCGGCGGACGGCCTGCGGCGCGGCGCGTATGTGTTGAAGGACTGCGTGCCCGGCGCGGCGCAGGATCGCGTGCCCGGCCTGATCCTCATCGCCACCGGTTCGGAGGTCGGGTTGATCGTCGCCGCGGCAGAGCAGCTTCAGGCGGAGGGCGTCGCGGTGCGATGCGTGTCCATGCCGAGCTGGGATCGATTCGAGGCGCAACCGCAGTCGTATCGCGACGAGGTGCTCCCACCGGCCGTCACCGCGCGACTGGCGGTCGAGCTCGGCGTTGCGCAGGGGTGGCAGCGCTATATCGGGGAGCGCGGCGACATGCTCGGCATCGACCACTTCGGCGCGTCGGCGCCGGCCGAGGTGCTACTGCGCGAATTCGGCTTCACCGTCGAGAACGTCGTGGCGCGGGCGAAACGGGTGCTGGCGGGATGAGTGGAGGGCGCCCAAATGCGGCGCATCGGAATACCGGGCGCGGGAAGGGATGTCACTGGAAGCCGATGCGATCCTTCGCGCGCGGCAGCAGCATCTCCATCATCGCCGGCACTTCGCGGGCGATCTCGCGGGCGAGATAGCCTACGGTGCCGAACTGGGCGGCGAGGCGCTCACCGGCACGGGCGTGCAGCCGCACGCCCCACACCGCCGCCTGCTCGACGGGCACACCGCGCGCCGCGAGGCCGCCGACGATTCCGGCAAGCACGTCGCCCGACCCGGACACGCCGAGGCCCGCATTGCCACCTTCGTGGCGCCACAGCCGACCGTCCGGTGCCGCGATCCACGTCACGGGGCCCTTGAGCACGACGACGGCCTGCCAGGCGCGGGCGGCGGCGCGCGCCGCCGGCGCCGGATCGGCCGTGATCGCATCCTTGTCCTGCCCGGTGAGGTGCGCCATCTCGCCGGCATGCGGGGTCACGACGAGTGCCGGGTGGACGGCGGCGGTCACCGGCGGCGGACGATCGGCGAGCACCGCGCCCATCGCGTAGGCGTCGAGCACGCAGGACCCGTGGGTGGTTCCGAGCAGCGCGGCCGCGAGGGCACGCGTCGCGGTCTCGTCCTGCATGCCCGGCCCGATGACCAGCGCGTGCGCGGACCCGGCGGTTTCGCGCAGCAGGTCGAGTGCGGCCATCGCGAAGCCGCCAGCCGGGGTCGGCGGTAACGCGATCACGCGAGCCTCCGGCACGGCAAGCGAAAGATGCGGCGCGACCGTCGCGGCCGTCGCGACCACGAGCTTCCCGGCGCCGGCGCGCAGCGTCGCCTCGGCGGTGAGCCGCGCCGCACCTGCGATTTCGGGCGAGCCGGCGACCACCAGCACGCAGCCGCGGGCTTCCTTGCCGCCTTCGGGCGGACCCGGCAACGGCCAATCCCGCAGCAACGCGTCATCGACCCGGACCGCGTCCGCGTGGGAGGGCTCCTGGCGGGTCATGATTTCGGTGCCGCCGGCACGTCGGGTGCCGCGGTGACCGGGGCGTTGGCCGCGGCCAGCGGCGCCACGAAGTTGACCAGCTGCCGAACCAGCTTGCCGTGGCGGCCGCGCGCCGCGTCGAATGCGTACGAGGTGACGGAGCAGTTCGGGACGTCGGCGGCGCTGTCGATGTCGAGGATCTGCTGCTCGTCGAGCCGCTCGAGCAGGTAGCGAAAGCAATTCACGATCACCTGGTGGGACACGACGAGGACGCGCTCGCGCCGATATTCGCGCGTGATCGTCTCGGCCACGCTGCGCAGGCGCAGGATGACGTCGCACCAGCTCTCGCCGCCGGGAGGGCGGAAATAGAACTTGCCCACGTGCTTGCGCTGCTCGGCCAGGTCCGGATATCGATGCACGATGCCCGCTTTGGTCAGCCGGTCGAGGATGCCGAACTCCTTTTCGCGCAGCCGCTCGTCGTGCACGAAGGTCACCGCGCCGGTGGGCCCGCCGAGGCCGGCGACGATGCGCTGCGCCGTGCTGCTGGCCCGCACGTATGGCGACGAGAGCACGACATTGGGCCGCTGGTCGGGCGGCATCGCGGCGAACCAGCGGCCCAGCGCGTCGGACTGCTGCTCGCCCAATGCGGAGAGCGGCGTATCCACGTCGCGCCATTCGATGTCGATGCGGAGCGCTTCCGCGGCTTCGGCCGCATCGCGCGCGACGTTGCCGGCGCTCTGGCCGTGACGGACGAGCCACACAAGATCGGGCCACTTCTGCGGCTCGGCGGAAGGGGCGGCAGCGGCGGGAGAAGCGGCCATCCGCTGCATGTTAACGGACCCGCCCGACGGCCGTGTTAGCAGAGATGCTAGCTCCCGTGGCCGGGGAGTGTTAGCAGAGATGCTACCTCCGGGGGGCGCATGGGCGGCGAGCGGGCCGCGGGGGGTAGCATCTCTGCTAACACGCCCGCTGGACGACGGCCCGCATCCTCGACCTGCGGCGCGTCGACGGGCAGGTGGTAGATTCGCGCAGGCTCCTCACCCGCTCGCCGCCTTGCGCCGTTTCGTCGTATTCCTGCTGATCGCGACCGTCGCCGGTTGCAGCACGCCGCTTCGCCGCGCCTCCTTGCCGTCGGGCGTTCCGTCCACCGCGCCCGCGCCGGGCGGGTCGCCGCGCTATTACAAGGACGACGGCCCCGGCGACAACGCGCCCGCCGATCTCGACGCGCTGCCGGACGCGGTGCCGCGCCTCGAGCCGCTGCATCGCTTCGCCAACCGGCCCTACACGGTGCTAGGGCGCGAGTACGTCCCGGCCACGTCGCTGCGCACCTACCGCGAGCGGGGCATCGCCTCGTGGTACGGGCGCAAGTTCCATGGCCAGAAGACGTCCATCGGCGAGACCTACGACATGTACGCCATGACCGCCGCGCATCCGACACTGCCGCTGCCGAGCTATGCGCGCGTGACCAACGTGGCGACCGGCCGCTCCGTGATCGTGCGCGTCAACGATCGCGGCCCCTTTCTCCACGATCGCGTCATCGATCTGTCCTTCGCCGCCGCGCACAAGGTCGGCATCGCGCAGCCGGGCAGCGGGGAGGTCGAAGTCGAGGCGATCGTGCCGGGGATCGGCGGCGGCGCGCCGGTCGCCGTTGCGGCGGCGCCGCTGGCACAGGTGGCGGCCGCCCACGTGGTCGCGCCGCCCGCCGAGATCGCCGCCATTGCGCTGCCCGCCGCCGAGGCGACGCGCGGACCGCCCGGCAGCGTCTCCGCCGGAACCCCCGCGACGGGCTTCGCCGTGCAGCTCGGCGCGTTTTCGAGCTATCCGAACGCGCAGAACTTCCTCGCGCACGTCCAGAACCAAATGCGAGCGGCCGAGGTCGAAGCGAAGGTCCGCCAGTCGGGCGGGTTGTTCCGCGTCTATGTCGGACCCTACGCCGATCGCGACGAGGCGCGTCGCGTCGGCGAGCGCATCACGTCAGCGTTCGGCTTCGCCGCCACGGTCGCGCCGCATTGATCCGCCTGCAGTCCCGTTCGACCGTCGCCCGCCGTATTGCCGGAGGCCTGCCCGAATGACGTTCCCGCAATGACCCGCCTCGCCCGCCTGATTGCCACACTGTGGGTGCTCGTCCTGTTGCCGTTCGGCGCAGCGCGCGCGCAGTTGTCGATCGAAATCGTCGGCGGCGCCGGCACCACCATACCGGTGTCGATCGTTCCATTCGACGCCGAGAACGCGTATCCGCTGGGTATCACCGGCATCATCGGCGCGGATCTGGCGCGTTCCGGGCTCTTCCGGCTGGTCGATCCGGCAGGCATCGCGCCGCGCCCGGTCCGCATCGAGGATGTGCAGCCGGGACCGTGGCGCGCGCGCAGCGCCGATGCGGTGGTGGTCGGGGCGATGAAGCCCACCGGCGATGGGCGCATCGAGGTGCGCTTCGGCCTGGTCGATGTCGTCAAGCAGCAGACCCTCGCGTCGATCGTCTACACCGTCTCGCCGCAGCAGTTTCGCGCGACCGCGCATCGCATCGCCGACGTCATCTACGAGAAGCTCACCGGCGACGCCGGCGTGTTCTCGACGCGCATCGCGTACATCACGAAGGCCGGCCCGCGCTTCCAGCTGCTGGTCGCCGATGCGGACGGCGCCGACCCGCAGACGGTCGTCACCTCGCAGGAGCCGCTGCTGTCGCCGCGCTGGTCGCCCGACGGCACGCGCCTCGCGTACGTATCGTTCGAGAACAAGAAGCCGGTCGTCTACGTCCAGTCGCTCGCGAACGGCGAGCGCCACGCCGTGGCCAATTTCCGTGGCAGCAACAGCTCGCCGGCGTGGTCACCCGACAGCCGCAGGCTCGCGGTCACGCTCACCAAGGACGGCACGTCGCAGATCTATCTCATGAACGCCGACGGCAGCAACGTCACGCGCTTCCTGAGCTCCGCGGCGATCGACACCGAGGCCGCGTTCTCGCCTGACGGCCAGTGGATCCTGTTCACCTCCGACCGCGGCGGCTCGCCGCAGGTCTACCGCGCCAACGTCGGCAGCGGCGGGGTTGAGCGGCTGACGTTCGAGGGCAGCTACAACGTCACGCCGCGGCCGTTGCCGGATGGCAGCGGCTTCGTGTACGTGCGACGCGACGGAAGCCGGTTCCAGCTGGCGTTCATGGATTACGCGACGCGCCAGACGCAAATCCTCACGGCCGGGCCCGGCGACGAAAGCCCGAGCGTCGCGCCCAACGGGCGGCTCATCATCTACGCGAGCGAGGCCGGAGGCCGTGGTATATTGGCCGCGGTTTCCAGCGACGGCCGCGTCAAGCAGCGCCTCGTCGCGCCCGCCACGGATGTGCGCGAGCCCGCGTGGGGACCGCTGCCACGGTAATGATCCTTGCCAGCCTCGGCCATGCTTCGTCCGAAGCCTCGCGCCCACTCGATGTCGCTCGCTCGCTCATCGTCCGCTCTTTCGTCCAAGCAGGAGGTCCCATGCGCAAACTGATTTTCGCGGCATTCATCGCATCGATGGTCGTCGGCTGTTCGAGCTCGCCCACCACCGAGGGCACCGCGCCCATCGAGGATCGCAACGCCGCCGGCACGGCGTCCGGCGGGGCCAGCACCAGCGGCGCGGGTGCGGGCGGCGTCACCGGGTCCTCCACGGGGGCAGGCGGCATGGCCTCGGGCAGCAACGCGCTGCGCGATCCGAGCAGTCCGCTGTCCAAGCGCAGCGTGTACTTCGACTTCGACAGCTTCTCGGTCCGCGACGAGTTCAAGAACACGGTCGAGGCGCATGGCCGCTACCTGCAGCAGAATCGCACCGCGCGCATGACCGTGCAGGGCAACACCGACGAGCGCGGCTCGCGCGAATACAACATCGCGCTGGGCCAGAAGCGGGCCGATTCGGTGAAGCGCATGCTCACGCTGCTCGGGGCGCAGGAAACCCAGGTCGAGAGCGTCAGCTTCGGCAAGGAGAAGCCCCGTGCGCAGGCTCACGACGAAAGCGCGTGGGCGGAGAACCGCCGCGACGACATCCTCTATTCGGGCGAATAGCGTCTCCGGCACGTGAGCGTCCACAAGTTTCCCGGGCGTACGCGCGGTCCGCGCGCGCTCGTCGCGGCGCTCACCTTCGTCGCGGTCGCGCAATCCGCGAACGCCGCGCTGTTCGACGACGAGGAGGCCCGGCGGCGGATCGAATCCACCAACCAGCGGCTGGTCTCGGTGCAGCGCCAGCTCGAGGACCGCATCGTGGCCCTCGAGCAGCAGCTGAAGAGCCAGGGGCTGGTGGATCTCTTCAACCAGACCGAGCAGATGCGCGGCGACCTGGCCAAGCTGCGCGGCCAGATCGAGGTGCTGACCTATGAGCTCGAGCAGGCGCAGAAGCGCCAGCGCGACCTCTACGTCGACCTTGACACGCGCCTGCGCAAGATGGAGTCGACCGCTGTCGCGGGCGTCACGCCGCCCTCCGCCGACGCGACACCGCCGGGTGTTGCCGCCGCCGCGCCGCCCGGTGCCGGGACGGTGACCTTGATCCCGTCCCCATCCGGCGCCCCGCCGACGTCGACCGCTTCGCCGCCGGCGCAGGGCGTGTCCGGCGTCCTGCCGCCCCTCGCCGCGGTTCCGGTGGCGCCGATGCCGGGCGCGTTGCCGCCGCGTACCGTCGATGCCGTCGGCGAGCAGCGCGCCTACGACGCGTCGCTCGACCAGTTCAAGCGCGGCGACTACGCGGGGGCCATCACGGCGTTCGGCACCTTCCTCAGGACGTATCCGCGCAGCCCGCTGGCCGCGTCCGCACAGTATTGGGTGGGCAACGCGCAGTACGCTCGACGCGACTACCGCATCGCCATCACGACGCAGCGGCAGCTGCTGCAGACGTGGCCCGATAGCACCAAGGCCCCCGATGCGCTGCTCAACATCGCATCCGCGCAGGCCGATCTCAACGACAACGCCGCGGCGCGGCGCACGCTCGAGGAATTGATCGGCCGCTATCCGCAATCCGAAGCCGCCATCAAGGCGCGCCAGCGGCTCGGGCAGCGCTGAGCGGCGCGCCGCGCCCCCTCACCTTCGCCGCGCGCGTCGTGGCGTGGCAGCGCCTGCACGGGCGCAACGGGCTGCCGTGGCAAGGCACCCGCGACGCGTATCGCATCTGGCTGTCGGAGATCATGCTCCAGCAGACGCAGGTGACCACCGTGCTGGCCTACTACGAGCGGTTCGTCGCTGCGTTTCCCGACGTCGCTGCGCTGGCCGCGGCGCCCGTCGAGCAGGTGCTCGAGCGCTGGAGCGGGCTCGGCTATTACCGGCGCGCGCATCTGCTGCACGCGGCCGCCCGCATGGTTGTGACGGATCATTGCGGAGCATTCCCGTGCGACGCGGCCACGCTCGCGACGCTGCCCGGCATTGGCCGGTCGACCGCGGCGGCGATCGCCGCGTTCTCGGCCGGCGAGCGCGGCGCGATCCTCGATGGCAACGTCAAGCGCGTGCTGGCGCGTCACGCGGGCATCGACGGGTTCCCAGGCGCGCCGCGGGTCGCGGCGCTGTTGTGGCATGCCGCCGAGGCGCGGCTCGCCGACCGGGACGTCGAGCGCTACACGCAGGGCATGATGGACCTGGGCGCGACGGTCTGCGTGCGTCGCGCGCGCTGTCTCGTGTGTCCGGTCGCCGAGGACTGCGTCGCGCGCCTGTGCGGCCGCACGGCCGAGCTGCCGTCGCCGCGGCCCCGCAAGGCCTCGCCGTCGCGCGCGCTGCGCGTGCTCGTGCTCGAGCGTGGCGACGAGATCCTCTTCGAGCGGCGCCCTCCGGTGGGCATCTGGGGCGGCCTGCTGAGCCTGCCGGAGCTGGCACTCGACGACGACGTGGCGGCCGCGCTGCGCGCGCGCTATGCGCTGGTGGGCAACTCGTCGCGCGAGCTCTCGCCGCTGCTGCACGGCTTCACCCATTTTGCGCTGACGCTCCATCCGCGGCGCATCGCGGTCGAGCCTGCCGCGCACGCCTCGGAGATCGCAGAGCACGCGTTTTTCATATGGCTCACGCGCGAGGCGGCGCTCGCCGGCGCGCTGCCGGCGCCGATCAAGCGACTGCTGCGGGAGATGCCGGCAGCGGTAGACGACTGCTGACCGCGACAGTCACGGGCGCGATACCCGCAGCGCCCACAGCCGCAGGTCGCCCGGCAGCCGGTTGTCGTCATTGCCGAACGCGGCGCGATACTGCGCGAGCATCGCGATCGCCTCCGCTTCGCGGCCTTCATCGCGCAAGCGCCGGATCGACGCGAAGAAGTCATCCGGTGCGCGCGGTGCCATCGCCTTGCGTGCGTCGGCGGAACGCTCGTCCGCCAGCGCGTCCTTGCGCATGGGCGCCGCCGCGGTCGTGTCGCGGGTCGCAGCACTTTGCCCCGCGCCACGGTCGGCGCTCGCGCTGCGCGACTGCGCGTCGATGGATCGCGGTTGGGCTTCGAGCTTGCCTTCGCTCGCCGTGGCGGCATCGACGGCCGGGGCCGGGCTGCGCGCCGCCGCCAAGGCTGGCCTGCGCGCCGAGGGCTCGTTTTCGACTGCGGGTGGGGGCACGGGCATAGGCGCCGGCGCCGGCGCCAGCGCGGGCCCGCCCGGGGGCGCGCCCGCTGGCGCAGCGCCGCCGGACGCGGGAAAGGGTACGGGCACATCGCGTGGCGGCGATCGAGGGGGAGCTTCCGGCGTGGCACCGCTGCGCTGCTCCTTGGCCTGCTCGCGCATGCGCGGAAACGCCTGCGGCTCCCGCGGGATCGCGTCGACCGGCGATGGCGTCAGCGCGGAATTCGCGCCCTGGGCGACCAGCGCGGATGGCTTCGCCGGGCTCGCGCCGCGCGATGTTCGACCGAGCCGGGTCTCGCTATCCGCCCGCGATCCGATCGGCGCAGGGGAGGGCACACTGGGCGGTGCCGCGGGTGGCGCGGCGCCCACCACGTCGCTCACCACCTCGCGCGTCGCGTCCGGGTCGCGCGGCGCGAGCTGCACGACGCCAAGCGCGATCACGCCGAGGGTGGCCGCGATCGCCAGCGGCGCCCACGTCTGCCAGCGCAGGCGCGCGACCGGAGCGGCCTTGCGCGGTCCGCTGCCGACGGCGCGATGCGCGGCCGCGCGGATCGCATCGTCCACGGCGCGCGGGGGCTCGTCATGCGCATGCTCGCGCCACGCCGCGTCCACGGCCGGGTCGTGCGGATCGCGCTCGTCCGTCATGCGGCGCCTTCGTGCCAGTCGGCCAGCTCGGCGCGCAGCTTCGCGATCGCATAGCGCAACCGGCTCTTCACGGTCTCGATGCCGACGTCGGTCATCGCGGCGATCTCGGCGAGCCCCAAGCCGCCTTCCTGATGCAGGAGGAACGCGTCCCGCTGCGCCACCGGCAGCGCGGCCACGGCCGCATGCAGGCGCGTGCTGAGCGCGTGCGCCTCGCCGCGCACCTCCGGCTGGTCGAGACGCGAGCCCGGCAGCGCGTGCACCTTTTCGCGCGTGTCGTCGTCATCGTCGTCGTCGATCGACACGAGCTTCGCCTGTCCCGTGGCGCGCCAGTGGTCGACCAGGCGATGGCGCGCGAGCGTGTACAGCCACGTCGTGAACTTGGCGGCGGGCCGGTAGCCCGCTCGCGCACGGATCACGTTCATCCACAGGTCCTGGAACAGCTCGTCGGCCACGGCCGCGCTCCCGCACTGGCGCGCGAAATACCGATACGCGCCGCCCTTGTGACGCGCGTACAGGGCGTCGAAGGCGGCGGCGTCGCCGGCGGCGTAGGCGAGCATCAGATCCTCGTCGCAGGTGGTTTCGTCGAGCGCAGACCCCGGCATGGCCCGCGCAGTATGCGAGCGTGCCGGGGTCGCGGCAATGGCGGGCCGCGCCATGGCTGCCGTGGCGCGATCCTTCGCTCAGCGCGGGTCCGGCGCAAAGGTCAGCGCGCCGGGGAACGGTTGGGGCGAGCGGCGCGCGTAGTACGGCGAAGGCGTGGGCACGATGCCGAGTGCCGCAAGCGTCTCGCGGCGGTCGTACTGCACGCTGATGGTCTGGTTGGGCGAGGGGCTGGCGCGCTCGAACGCGACGCGCGTCGCGTACGACGATTCGTTGCGCCCGTGGCCGGTGCCGAGCGGCGCGGCCATGGTCTTCGCAGCACGCTCGCCGGCGCGGGCGTCGGCCAGCTCGTCCTTCGCGGCTTCCGGACGCTGCGCCATCGGCGCCGGCTGCCGCTCGCCCGCGCCCGAAGCAGCGCCGTTGCCGGCGTAAGGCGATGCCGCCTCGCTGGACGCTGCGGGTGCAGCCTGGCTACGCGCGGTCGCGGCGTCGGAGCTCGCGATCCGGTCACGCCATTGCGGCTTGTAGGCGATGGGACGCGGCCGCTCGCGGAAGACCGCCACGCCGATGATGCCCACGTTGCCCGGCCGGCCGGTCCGCGCGGCGTAGCTGTCGCCCAAGTCGGTGAAATAGAACGCGGCGGTGCGCTCCATGCTCTTGCGCCAGCCGGCGATCTCGACCGTGCCGCCGCCTTCCACCACGTAGCCGGACTGGTCCGGCGAGGCGGTCTCGCCGCTCACCACGTTCACGCCGTCCACGCTGGTGACCGCCAGGATGCGTTCTCCCGACAGGTTGCGGATGCGCAGCGAATATTCGTGGCCGGGCGTGCCGACGATGTAGCGCCGGCCCTCGCGCTCGTACACCGCGAGGGTCGCGCCGTCCTGGCGGTCGAACACCTCGATGTCCGCGATGCGCGGCTCGTTCCAGTGCGCACCGGCCGGGCCGGCGACCAGCAGGGCGGCCAACGCCGCCGTCAACGCCCCGAGCGCGCGGCGGCGAAGTCCGTTGCGGCGCGGTGCCGCGGTCCCCATCTCTGCTTTCATCACCGTCTCCTGTCGGCCGGCAAGGTCCGGCCCCCGAGGCTATGAACGGCCGGGCGCCCCGAACGGGGTCAAGCGCCGCCGCCGGGTGCGGCAACGGGCGGGGCCGACCCCCCGTGCCATACTTTCCCGATGTCCGACCCGCAGGCAATCGCCCACCTGGTGACCGGCCTCGCCTTTGCCCTGGCGTTCGTGTTCGGCGCCGTGGCGAATCGCGTCAGCTTCTGCACGATGGGCGCCATCACCGACGCGCTGAACTTCGGCGACTGGCGCCGGATGCGCATGTGGCTGCTCGCCATCGCCGTGGCCATCGCGGGCAGCGCGGCGCTCCAGGCGGCGGGCCTGATCGACCTCACCAAGACCCTCTACACCAATCCGCAGGTGCCCTGGCTGTCGCACCTCGTGGGCGGCGCGATGTTCGGCTTCGGCATGACCCTCGGCTCCGGATGCGGCAGCAAGACGCTCATCCGGGCCGGCGCCGGCAACCTGAAGTCGCTGGTCGTGCTGACCTTCCTGGCGATCGCCGCGTACATGACCCTGAAGGGTGCCTTCGCGCCGTGGCGGGCCAACGGGCTCGATCCGGTGCGGCTCGACTTGAGTGCCCTCGGCGCCCAGACGTCCGACCTGCCTGCGCTCGCGATGGCCGCGGGCGTAGGCGCCGCCGTCAAGACCTGGCTGCCGATGCTCGTCGCCGCCGCGCTGGCGCTCTATGTCTTCGCGGATCGCGAATTCCGGACCACGCGCGAGCTGATCGTCGGCGGCCTCGTCGTCGGTGCGGTGATCGTCGCCGGCTGGTACGTGTCCGGCCATCTGGGCTACCTCGCCGAGGACCCGCAGACCCTCGAGGAGCGGTTCGTCGCCACCAACTCCGGGCGCATGGAGTCGTTCAGCTTCGTCGCGCCGGTCGCGTATCTCCTCGAGCTGCTCGTGCTCTGGACCGACCAGTCGCGTGTGCTGACCTTCGGCATTGCCGGCGTGCTGGGCATGCTCGCCGGGTCCTTCGCGATGGCGATGCTCACGCGCACGTTCCGATGGGAAGGCTTCGCCTCGGTCGAGGACATCGGCAACCATATCGCCGGGGCGGTGCTGATGGGCTTCGGCGGCGTCACCGCGCTCGGGTGCACGATCGGACAGGGTTTGACCGGCATCTCCACGCTCGCGCTCGGCTCCATCCTGACCTTCGCGGCGATCATCGGCGGCTGCGTGCTCGCGGTGCGCTACCAGATGTGGCGCATCGACCGGATGGAGGCGGCGGCCGCGTGATGGAACCACACGCCCGCCCGGTCGTCGGGTCCGCGCCTCGCCGCGTTACATCTCCATGATCGTCTTCGAGCTCGCCTGCGCGCACGACCATCGCTTCGAGGGCTGGTTCGCCTCGGGAGAGGAATACGCGCGGCAGCGGGCGGGCGGCCTCGTGTCGTGCCCGATGTGCGGCGACGGCGAGATCGGGCGCGTGCCTTCCGCGCGGGTGAGCGTGCCGAAGGGCGGGCGCAGGAGCGGCTCGAAAGCCCGCGCGAACGCCGCAGCGGCGTCTACGGCCGCATCCGCGTCGAACAGCGCGTCCGTGCGACATGAGGGCGATAGCGGCAACGCCCCGTCAGCGACCCAAGGGCCCGGGTCGGGCGACGCGACGATGATGGCCGGCGTCCCCGCCGAAGTGATCGCCAAGCTGCGCGAGATCGTCAAGCACACGGAGAACGTGGGCGCGCGCTTCCCCGAGGAAGCCCGCAAGATCCATTACGAGGAGACGCCGCCCCGCGCGATCCGCGGCCAGGCGTCGCCCGAGGAAGCGCAGGCGCTCAACGACGAGGGGATCGAGTTCTCGTCGGTGCCCCCGTTCCTCATGCCGGACTCGCATTGACGCGTAGCGTGGCGAACGACCCGATCAAGGCCGCGCGCAAGGCAGCGATCGACCTGCTGCTGCTCGCGCTGCCCGGCGTGACGTCCCGGAAGATCAATGGCCTCGACGCCTACTTCGCGTCCGACAAGATGTTCGCCTGCATCAGTGGCGGGGGCGTGGGCTTGCGGCTGCCGGTGGCGGCGGCAACCGAGCTCCAGTTCTCCCGCGACAACGTCGTGCCCTTCCAGCCGGGCGGCGTGGCGAGCACCCGCGAATGGGTGCAGATCGATCGCGCCGATGCCGCCGATTACGCGCAGGACCTGCCGCTGTTCAGGTCGTCGCTCGAGTTCGTGACGTCGGGACGGCGGTAGGCCGCGCGGCCGGGTCGCGCAACGCCGACAGCGTCAGCCGGCGCAGGATCGCGCGATCGTCCTTCCACTGCGGCGTGCTCTCGAAGATGCGCATCACCGCGTAGCCGCGTACGGTGCTCATCACCAGCCGCCGGATCGCCGCGAGTTGCGCTGCCGACCGCGGCGTATCCGCGAAGAGCTCGCGCCACGATTGCGCGCTGCGCTTCGCGATGCGCAGGACGTGCGCCTTCAGTCGCTGCGCGAGCGGCTCGTCGCTGCCTGCCGCGAGCCACACGTTCAGCGCGGCGCGGAACAGCGGCCCGCCGAACCCCTGCCAATATCGATCGATCACGGCATCGACGCGCTGCTCGAGCGACGCCGCCTGGAGCGACTCCACGTCAAGCCCGAAATTCAGCGCGACGGCGACTTCGTCGATTACGGCGATCACGAGGTCGGCCCGCGAATCGAAGTGGTATTGCAGTGCGCCGCGGGATACGCCGGCGCGCTCGGCGATCAACGGCGTGGTCGCGTTTGCGTAGCCCATCTCTCCAATGCACTCGATGGCCGCGGCGATCAATCGCGCGCGCGTTTCCAGGCTAGTTGGCCGGGTGGATGTCGACCTCACGCCGCCCCTCGAAACAGTGCCCGCGAGCGCTTGTCGGCGATGCGCCAACCGTCCCTGGTTCTCGTGAGCGAGTCGGTGGCCTGCCGGATGCCCGCGAGTCGAGGTGCCGGCGGTTGACCATCGGAGGGGACGCTGCCCTCGAACGCGGTCAGGTGAAACCGGACCTGGGCGTGGTCGTCGTCGACGAAATCGACGAGCAGGTTCGAGATCACGTGCGCAGTCGCGCGGTCGGCGGGCCGCTGCTCGAGCGCTGCGCGGATCGCCGCCCGGCCCGCGAGCACGTTGCCCTGCCGATCCCACTGGCCGTCCCCGGTGAAGCACTCGGCGCCGGCCTGAGGATCGCGCGTGTCGAGTGCCAGGAAGAAGCGCATCGTCACGTCGGCGCATTGCTGGTGGTTCATCAGCTTCTCGAGATCGGTCATCACGGTATCCAGGGCAGGATTGACAGGAGGATAAAAATCATTCAAGATTGATTATACCTCATGGCGTGATTGACAGCCAATTCATGGATGTGCAGAACCCGTTCGTCGACGTCAGCGGCGCACCTCCGCGCAAGCAGGTGCTGGGGCCTTCCGTCGTGGTACGCAAGCAGCAGATCGCCGCGGAGGTCGAGCGCCTGATCGACAGCGAGCGACCGGCCAATGGCCGCCGCGCCTCGATGATCGTCCACCCGCTCGCGGTCGCGCCCGGCTTGGGCTTCGCGCCTGGCATCGACGTGACGCTCAACGTGCTCAAGCCCGGCGAGAGCACGACGTCCCTGCGTCGCAATTCCAACCTGCTCGAGATGTGCATCGGCGGGTCCGGCCTGGCGACCGTCGACGGTCGCGCGCTCGCGGTTTCGAAGTGGGACGTCTGGAATGTCCCGTCGATGCGCGTGCACAGCTACCGCAACGAGGGCCGCGAGCCGATGGTCCGCCTCTCCTATTCGAATGCGCCGGTGCTGGAGAAGCTCGACGTGCATTTCGTCGAGGAGAATCCAGAACCCGTGAAAGCCGACCCGGCCGCCGTACCGGGCAAACAGCGGTCGCGCGACCTGGCGGGACGCATACAGCTCGGCGACGAGGGCGCGTGGCTGCTCGGCTACGAATATCTCGTGGACATCGACGTGGTCGAGTCCAAGCCGTTGCTGTGGCGGTGGGAGGAAGTCGCGCGCCACCTGCCCGCGGTGCGTGATCTCGCTCCGGGCTACGATGGCCGGCGCCTGTTCGTGCTTTACAACCCTGCGACCGAGCGGCGCAACGGCACCACGGGCAGCTTCTTCGCCACGCTGTCGAGCTCGCCGCCAGGCAATCGCCATGTCCCGCATCGACACATCTCCTCCGCGATCAACTACTGGTTCCGCGGCCACGGCCACAGCATCGTCGAAGGCGAGCGGGTCGAGTGGAGCGAGGGGGACTTGATGCTATCCGCGCCGGGATGGGCGGTGCATTGCCACTACATGGGCGACGAGGTGGTGTCGGCGTTGACCGTCCAGGATCATCCGTTCCACATCGCGATGGAGTCGCTCATCTGGCAGGAGCGTATCGATGAGCCGATCCGCACGCTGGGCAGCCAGACCGGGTTCAACAGCAATCGGGCGGAGCTGGTGACGCAGGCGGGGTGAGGATGGCGGAGCCTCGTCGCGGAGGCCCCTCGCTATAATCGATGCTCGGGGGCCGTTAGCTCAGCCCGGTAGAGCAGCGGACTTTTAATCCGTTGGTCGCTGGTTCGAACCCAGCACGGCCTACCAAAGAATCATAGAGTTACGTCATCCGGCGACTCTGCGCTTCTTCGGAACGTGACAAAAACGTGACAGATTCACCACGTTCTTGTCTGGTTCAACCACGCCGTCCCACGCTTCAGGTCGACGCGGTCCCATTCCAGACCGGTGATCTCCCGCGCCCGGCAACCGGTCGCCAACGCAAAGCGGAGCAGTGCTTTCAGGTGCGGCGCTGCGACCGCGATCAAGCGGTCGGCTTCATCCTGCGTCAGCCATCGATCACGTTCACGTTCGCCGGACAACAAGCGGATCTTCGGCATCATCTCGATCCACTGCCACTCGTCGCGCGCGGTGCGCAACAGGTTGCGAATGGTGGCGCGATAGCGATTCACGTCGCCGGCTGGTTGCCGCGCCTCAACTCTGCCTGGGTGATGTGCCAGATCACGTCACCGCTGATCTCGCGCAACTGCAGAGTGCCCAGGTAGGGGTCGAGGCGGCGGCAGATGCGGCGCACGTCCACGATGCTGCGAAGATGCTGCTTGACCAGGAGATACCGGACCACGGCCTCCTGCCAGGAGCGCTGGGGCTTGACCCCGAAGTTGACCTCCCGGAACCCCTCGACCTTCAGCTTGGCGACGAGGGCTTCGGCTTCTCTTCAATCTTCAGTCCCAGTGCTTTGGCGTATGCGCTCGCCGTTCGGTAGCGTTGTTGCAATCCACCAGAAGCCAGAATCGGGCCGCCGGTAGATCCCGGTTTCACGGGCCATTGAACCTCCTTTCCGGCCCGCCCTTGCTGCTTATAGTCGTCCAGCCAGGCGTCCAGGTCAACGCGGTCGTAGAGACAGCGGCGGCCGAAGCGCAGCGCCGGAATGCGCAGTTGATCGAAGAGGGTGATGCCGATGCCCAGGTACTGCGCGGCCTCGGGCTTGGTGAGGCAGCGGACCATGGGTCGCGGGAGGGTGGAGTCATCCATCGGGGTGGAATGCGTGAGCGGCGGCGGGGGCGAAGGTCGGCCTCGAGCAGGTCGTCCGAGTGTGCCGTTGGACGGCGCCACCGCAAACCAGCTAGGGGTGTAGTAGGGCGTACTGGAGGGGGTCGGCATGCCCGCGCCGACTTGGCCGCGTCGCGGTTCCACGCTCTACTACCCCCTTTTACGCTGTAGCGGGTTGTGTTGCGCGGTGGAGTTGGAAGACTGGCGGGTATGCGCAGCAACCGCCGCCAGAGCTCGTCGAGGGGCTCTACGAAGCCTCGCGGGGCACGCCCGTGAGCTTGCGGGTAATGCACTGGGCTTGGGCGGCGACCCTGCCGCCGACGGCGAAGCTGGTGCTGATGGCGCTGGCCGACGAGGCCGACGACACCGGCTTCTGCTTCCCCAGCCATCGGCGCCTGGTGACCAAGTGCTCGATCACCGATCGGTCGGTGCGCCGGATCCTCGGCGAGCTGGCCGACCGCGGCTTTCTCGTTGTCGAGACCCGCCATCGCCCCGACCGGTCGCAAACGAGCAATGGCTATCGGCTTGCGTGTGGGGAACCCCAGGACAAAATGTCCGGGGGGGAGGGTCCCCATGTCCAGGGGTCCCGGACACGGGTGACCAGGGTGGGGGTCACCGGTGTCCTACGAACCACTACTTACGCGTTAAGTAACTCACTACCACCACCGGTGCCGGAGCAGGGTTCTGGTCCGCCGGCAGCGCCGGTGCTCTGTGGTGATGATGGTGAGCTTGAATACCCCCAAGGCGTTAGCAGCGGCGAACGATCGGCGTTGCAGCGAACCCTCGCGGGGCTAGATCCGACGCATGCGCAAGAGGCCCTGGACGAGCTGGCGGGGCGGGTGAAGCATCAAAGAATCAGCAATCTCGTTGGCTATTGTGCTGCGCTCGTCGCGCGAGTTCGGAGCGGGCAATTCCAGCCAGAACTGGGCATCAGGATTGCGGAGCAACGGGCGCAGGAACGGCTTCGGGTGGCGCGAGAAATCGCGCTGGCGAGCACCAATTTCGATGCAGGGATCGTGCATTCGAGCCCGCTTCCGGACGCGCTTCGCGCCTCGCTGGAGCGGATGCGACCGCGGCAAAGTAGCGCGGCGAATTGCGCGCCGGCTGACAGTGAAATCGGTGACGAAGGCGTAGCCAAAGTGGCCGACGAAGATTCCGAAAGTGCGTGACGCTCGGGGGTAAAATCGACGGAATTTGCGCATTTGCAAATGCGGAGGTCATCGCTACGATGTACGTCAGCGACACTGGCTTGCCACCAGATTCAGGCCTTTTGTGCCCACGAAAAATCAACGTCTAGCTGTGCTACGACCACACCTTTCGTTGATCGGCGCGGGGAGCGTTACCACTAAACATCCGCATCCGAACAACTGTAAGCTCGACATTTGCCCTCAACATGTGCAGAGCAAGATAGAGGGCCGCGGCACGCGGCGGGAGGAATAGAGGCTCTGCACGAGAGTTAGTGCGGCACAGGCGAAAGGCGTGACGTGCCGTGGCTTCGCGCGGAGCGGCCAGCGACGCGCGATTCGCGCGTGCCGTCTACGCTGTACTACCTCCGCGTACGACGATCCGCCGGGGCAATACGCGAAGCGGCGTGTTTTATTCGCGGCCGTCGACGGCCGCCTCCTCGCCGGCGATCAATAGTCGACATGTGACCCATGGCGGACCGGAAGGCCTCGTGCTAGCACGAAGAAAAATAGTCCTGAAGTCACATCGCATTTCCAATCGGCCAGATTCGCCAACGGACACCACACGACAATGCACGAAGACATCAAACGAACACTCTGGGCCACCGCCGACAAGCTGCGCGCCAACATGGATGCGGCCGAGTACAAGCACCTGGTGCTCGGCCTGATTTTCGTCAAGTACATCTCCGACACCTTCAGCGCCAAGCGCACCGAATTGACGAGTCGCTTTGCCGACCCGGCCGACGACTATTTCTTGCCCGACGGCACGCCGGAATTGCTGGCCGGCGAGCTGGAAGACCGCGACTACTACCGCGAGGTCAACGTCTTCTGGGTGCCGGAGCCAGCACGCTGGGAAGCGCTGCGCTCGGCCGCCAAGCAGCCCGACATCGGCAAGCGCATCGACGATGCGCTCTCACTGATCGAGGTCGAGAACCCCAAGCTCAAAGGCATTCTGGACAAGCGCTACGCACGAGCACAGCTGCCCGACGGCAAGCTCGGCGAGCTGGTGGACCTGGTGTCCACCATCGGCTTCGGCGCCAATGCCAGCGAGGCGCGCGATGTGCTCGGCCAAGTCTACGAATACTTCCTCGGCATGTTCGCCAGCGCCGAGGGCAAGCGCGGCGGTCAGTTCTACACGCCGCGCAGCATCGTCAAGACGCTGGTGGCGGTGCTCGCGCCGCACCACGGCAAGGTGTACGACCCGTGCTGCGGGTCGGGCGGCATGTTCGTGCAGAGCGAGGAGTTCATCGAAGCGCACGGCGGCAAGCTGGGCGACGTGGCCATCTTCGGCCAGGAGGCCAACCCGACCACGTGGCGTTTGGCGGCGATGAACCTGGCCATCCGCGGCATCGACTTCAACCTCGGCCGGGAGCCGGCCGACAGCTTCACCAAGGACCAGTTTCCCGACCTGCGCGCCGACTTCATCCTCGCCAATCCGCCGTTCAACATCAGCGACTGGTGGCACGCCAGCCTGACCGGCGACGCGCGCTGGGTGTACGGCGACCCGCCGCAGGGCAACGCGAACTACGCGTGGCTGCAGCACATGCTGCACCACCTGAAGCCCGGCGGCCGCGCCGGCATCGTGCTCGCCAACGGCAGCATGAGCTCGAGCCAGAACAACGAAGGCCAGATCCGCGCCGCGATGGTCGAGGCCGACGTGGTGGAAGTGATGATCGCGTTGCCGGGACAGTTGTTCTTCAACACGCAGATACCGGCGTGCCTGTGGTTCCTCGCCAAGTGTAAGCGGGCGCGGGTGGGCGAGGTGCTGTTCATCGACGCACGCAAACTGGCGGTGATGATCGGCCGGGTGCAGTGCGAGCTCACCGATGAGGTGATTGAGCGCATCGCCGGCACGGTGGCCTCGTGGCGCGGCGAGGCCGGCTCGGGCGAGTACGCCGACGTGGCGGGCTACTGCCGCAGCGTGAAGCTGGCCGAGATCGCCGAGCACGGCCATGTGCTGACGCCAGGGCGCTACGTGGGTGCAGAGGCAGTGGAGGAAAACGATGACGACTTCGCCACGAAGATGCAGGTGCTGACCGAGAAACTAGGCGAACAAATGGCGAAAGGTGCGGAGCTGGATCAGGTGATCCGGCAGAAGCTTGGGGGGCTGGGGTATGAGTTCTGAGTGGCCCCTCAAGCCTCTAAATTTGGTTGCAGACGAAGTGACCGTTGGCTACGTCGGTCCGATGGCTTCCGAATATGTTGAGTCTGGAGTTCCGTTCCTACGGTCGCTGAACATTGATCGATTTGCAGTCAACACGACGGACCTGAAATTCGTAAGTGCAGAGTTTCACAGGCGGATCAAGAAGTCCGCCCTTCGGCCAGGGGACGTCGCCATCGTTCGAACTGGCAAGCCTGGCACATGCGCCGTCATTCCCGATTGGCTCGAGGACGCGAACTGCTCCGATCTCGTGATCGTCCGATGCGGCGTCGCGATGCGTCCGCGTTTTCTTTGTTATTGGGTCAACTCGATTGCGGCGCACCACATCGCATCGCATACGGTGGGTGCGGTTCAGCAGCATTTCAATGTGGGCGCGGCTAAGACGATGGGGGTAGCAACGCCAAGCGTCCGCGAGCAAGATCAAGTTGTTGAGGTGTTAGGAAGTCTTGACGACCGCATCGCCCTCCTGCGCGAAACCAACGTCACCCTCGAAGCCATCGCGCAGGCGCTGTTCAAGTCGTGGTTCGTAGATTTCGATCCCGTTCGCGCCAAGCAGCAAGGCCTCGCGCCGGCGGGCATGGACGAAGCCACAGCGGCCTTGTTTCCGGACAGTTTCGAGGAGTCTGCGCAGTGTATAGTTCCAAGGGCCTGGGTCCACGTTAACTTGCGCGATGCGGTGTCGATCTTTGATTCGCGCCGCGTGCCGCTTGCGGGGCAAGAGCGAGCCCAGCGTAGAGGCCCGTACCCATATTACGGGGCGGCCGCCCTGATGGACAGCGTTGACGACTTCCTATTCGAAGGGGTTCATCTGCTTATTGGTGAAGATGGATCGGTAGTCGATGAGTTGGGATTTCCGATCACTCAGTACGTATGGGGAAAATTTTGGGTCAATAACCATGCGCACGTCCTTCAGGGAAAGAACGGCGTATGTACGGAACATGTGATGCTCTCGCTGCGACGGACGAACATTCAGCCTTTCGTTACAGGAGCGGTGCAGGCGAAGCTTAGTCAAACCAACATGTGGCGCATTTCGTTTCTCATGCCTTCGCGCGAGGTCGCCGAGTGCTTTGGTCGCACCATCGCTCCGCTTTACGAGCGGTTTCGTGAGATCGAGGAACAAGCACAAACCCTCGCCACACTCCGCGACACCCTGCTCCCCCGCCTGATCTCCGGCCAGCTGCGCCTGCCCGAAGCCGAGGCGCAGGTCGGCTGAAGCGTGGCCCGCCTGGCCTTGCAGCCAGCAATCGGAGGCCTTACCATTGGGCTATTCGTAAGGAGCCGCCATGCCCGAATCCACCATCACCGCCAAGGGCCAGACCACCGTGCCGCGGCAGGTGCGCGAGCAGATCGGCGCCGGGCCGGGCACCCGCCTGGTGTGGCATGTCATGCCCGATGGCAGCCTGAT
>JBBSEG010000001.1:0-195326 GCA_038239945.1 Burkholderiales bacterium | reverse complement strand
GCTGATCGCGCTGGTCGTCGCCACGGCGATTCCGCTCGTGGCGTTCGGCGCCGCGGTCGCCGCGCTGCTGGTCGGTCTTGCCCAGGACAATTTCGCGCAGGCCGCCCGCGACCGCGCGCGTGCGGTGATGTCGGCCGTTGACGCGCAACTCAAGGGCTATGTCACCACGCTGCAGGCGTTGGCCTCGCTGCGCAGCATCGCTGCGGACGACCTCGCGGCGTTCCATTCCGACGCCGTGGCTGCGCTTCGCACGCAGGCCGACTGGGAAAACCTGGTCCTCGACGCTCCCGACGGCCGCCAGCTCGTGAACGCCTCGGTTCCGTTCGGCCAGCCCCTGCCGTCGCGCGTCGATCGCGAATCCACCCGCGCGGTCGTCGCAAGCGCCCGCCCTGTGGTGGTCGGCCTGCGCCCGCGGCCGTTGACCGACGCGCTCGCCATTCCGATCCGGGTGCCGGTCGTCCGTGACGGTCACGTCGTCTACGTCGTCACGGCAGTCGTGCGTCCGGAGAGCTTCGAACGGCTGCTCGTCGAGCAGGCGCTGCCGGCTGACTGGGTATGCGGTTTGGTGGACGCGGATGGCAAATTCGTCGCGCGGCTGCCGAAGCGCCCCGTCGGCAGCGCTGCCAGCAGCGCGTTTCTCAACGCGATCGCTGGGGCGCGGCAGGGTTGGTATCGAGGCCTCACGGCGGAAGGACTGGATTCGTATACGGCGTTCGATACGTCTGACCTCGCCCACTGGAGCATCGGGATCGCCATTCCAAGCCAAGTGGTGCTGGCGGGGGCGAAGCGGGCGACGTGGCTGATGGGCGGGGCCGCGGCCTGCTGCGCTTTTCTCGCGATCGTGGCCGCGTTATGGCTCGGTCGCCTGATCGCGGCGCCGATCAGCACGCTTGCCGCGCGAGTCGCTCGCGGCAGCGTCGGCAACGAAGCGGCCGTGGACAGCGAGATCACGGAGATCGCGGAGCTCGTGGTCGCGCTCGAGAAGGCGGCCGCTGTCGAAGTCGAGCGGCGCAACCTGGTCGAACGCGAGCGGCGCGCGCTGGAGCAGGCCGATCGGACCAAGGATGAATTCCTCGCGATGCTGAGCCACGAGCTGCGCAATCCGCTCGCCGCCATCGCGACCTCGTCACACGTCCTCAAGCTCGCCGCCCCCGCGGGGCCGGCGGCGCTGTCGGCGCGGGGCGTGATCGAGCGCCAGACCGCTCACATGACCCGTCTCGTCGAAGACCTGCTGGACGTCAGCCGGATCACGGTTGGCAAGGCGACGCTGGTGCTGGAGCCGCTCGACCTGGCGGAGCTCGTCACCCGACTGGTGGACCTTTGGCGCGACTCGGACCGGCTGGCGCGCTATTCGATCCGACTCGATGCGCCACGTCCCGTGTGGGTGCGCGGCGACCGCGCGCGGCTGGAGCAGGTGGTCGCGAACCTGCTCGACAATGCCGTGAAGTTCAGTCCCGGGGGAGGGGCCATCGGCGTGGATGTGTTCGAGCAGGCAGGGGATGCAACGATAGCGGTCGGCGATCATGGCAACGGCATTCCCGCCGACCAGCTGGACCACGTTTTCGAATTGTTCGTGCAGGCGCCGCAGGACTTGAGCCGGCCGCTGGGCGGGCTGGGCGTCGGACTGGCCGTGGTGAAGCGCTTGGTCGAGTTGCACGGCGGAACCGTCGCGGCCGCGAGCGGCGGGGCCGGCGCGGGCGCTCGTTTCACGGTCTGCCTGCCAACCATTCCCGTACCGGTGACCGACGACCGGTGCGCCGCGACTGAACGGTCGCCCGCGTCGTGCCGCGACATTCTCCTCGTCGAGGACAACGACGACGCCCGCACCACCACCGTCCTGCTCCTTGCATTGCTGGGTCACCAGGTGACGGAGGCATCGACAGGCGCCGAGGGTATCCGGCTCGCTGCGGAGCGACGGCCGGAATGCGTGCTGATCGACATCGGTCTGCCCGACCGAAGCGGTTACGAGGTCGCGCGCACCATCCGCGCCGGTGGCTCGCGCGCGACGATGATCGCGCTCACCGGCTACGGTCAACCGCAGGATCGCACCCGTGCGATCGACGCGGGCTTCGACCACCATCTCACGAAGCCGCTCTCACCCGAGTTGCTCGAGAGCCTGCTCGCCGGGAAGCCGCCGGCCGCCGGATGAGTCGCGACGTGCCGAAAACGCCCAAGCGCGGCTTACGCGGCCCCTGGCTTTCGACGCGTGCGCTTCTGCGCCGGCGCGCGATCCGTGCGGATCACGCCGATCTCCCCGCCCGGCTCGAGGCACGCCACCTCGACCAGCGCGATGTCGTCGATGCCTTGCTCGCGCAGCTTGGACAGCACCTCGTCGGTCGTGATCCATTCGCGCTTAAGGTTCGCCCGGACCCATTGGCCGCGCTGGATCAGCGGTATCGGCGGCGGCTCGACCACGCGACGAAACCAGCTGAAGCGATAGCTCAGCCAATCGAGCGCGAGATTCCAGCCCACCAGCGTGGCGATGAGCACGGCAGCGTCGCTGATGGTCGTGTACTCGCCGGCCATGCCGTTTTGCGCAGCGTCGGCGATCAGCACGATGAAGAGCACGTCGGCCACGCTCATCGACCCGATGTCGCGCCGGAGCACGAACCGCAGCACCAGAACCAGTCCCAGGAACAGCAGGGTTCCCCGGACGACGAGCTCGAGCGGATCGACCGAGAACTCGAAGAGCGCCGCGAGCCGCGCGATGTCCACGCGCTCAGCCGGCTCGCAGGACGCGGTGGGTCGGGCGCAGCACTGCGCTCCACGCGATGAGGGCCAGCAGCAGTGCCTGTATCGGCAGGCGCGCGACCAGCACCCAGTAGGGCAGGTCGAAGCGATCGGGCCGTTGCAGCATGTAGACATGCACGGGCGTCACCGCAATCGTGAGCAGGCACAGGCCGATGCCGGCGGCGCGGCGCGTCCTGGGCATCAGCAGTCCGACGCAACCGGCCAGCTCGAACACGCCACTGACGAGCACCGCTGCGCGAGGCCACGGGATGTAGGGCGGGACGAGCTTCATCTCGCCCTCGGTGGCGAGGAAATGCGCCGCGCCGCCGATGAGAAACCACAGGAAGACCACGGTCAGGCCGGTGCGTTGCGGGCGGCTCATCCGGCTCCCGGATGCCAGGGCGCGTGGCATTGGTCCATCGCAGTTACCTTACCTGCACGCCACCGCCCGGACAAGCATCGATGCAATCGCCGGCTCGCGGGCACGACCGCGGCAAGGGAAATTTATACCGGGTAAGTCGGTCGCTTTGACTGGCAAGGTTTACAGCCATCGTGGCGCGTTCGGTCGACACTTGCCCATGACGCCTGCGCGTAGATCGATCGGGCGACATGGCACACGGCTTGCGTCGTGAGGGCCGAGGAGCCGCCATGACCAACAGCACCCTGAACCAGACCGGCGAAAGCCCGCCCCATATCGGCAAGGGACACGGCACCGCTGCGCTCGGGCCGAGCGATTCCAGCGACTCCGGCAGCGATGTCGTCGGCAATCGCGGTCTCAATCACGACGATGGGTTGCCACTCGCCCGGGGCACCACGTCCGACCCCGACGAGGACGGGCGGGGGGCTACGGCCGGCCCCGACTTGGGCGACCCCAATCTCGACAGCGACACCGATCGCAACGGCACCGGCGAGCGCGCGGCCGCCGGCCGCGATTCCGCCCGGCCGGTCGACCAGGAGCTCTCCGAGGTGGGTGCGGGCGCGCTCGAGAGCGACGACCAGCCGGAACGCGAGGTTGCGACGCTCGAAGGGCTGGACGTGGACGACCTCGTCGACCTGGACGAAGACGATCCCGCCGAGGTGGACGGAGACGACGCCGACCGCGCGGGCGACCGGCCGTCGCGCTGAGCGCGCCGCATCCACCGCACCACCCGTTTCGTCAACCCACGCGGTTCACACATGTCGATATCGAGCGACGGCTCACCAGCGCCTGAACGGCAGGGTCCCCGAGGCAGGAAGCGCGGGGCCCGGATCGCGCGCCGTGCCGATCCGGAGGCCCTCAAGCGCACGCTGCGCCGCACGTTCGGCTTGAAGGCGCTGCGTGCCGGGCAGGAAGAGGTGATCGCCAACGTCCTCGGCGGCAAGGACACACTGGCGGTCATGCCCACCGGCGCGGGCAAGTCGTTGTGCTACCAGGTTCCGGCGTTGCATCTGGCCGGTACGACCGTCGTGGTCTCGCCGCTGATCGCGCTCATGAAAGATCAGGCCGACAGGCTCGACGGCAACGGCGTGCTGGTCGCGCAGGACAACAGCGCGCTCGGGGCGCGCGCCGAGGCGGACGCGGTCGCGCGCGTGGGGCGCGGTGCAGCGAGCATCGTGTTCACCACGCCGGAGCGGCTCACGCAGCCGGCGTTCCTCGGGGCCCTGCGTCGCAACCGCGTCGGGCTGTTCGTGGTGGACGAGGCGCACTGCATCTCGGAATGGGGCCACGATTTTCGTCCCGCGTATCTCGATCTCGGCCACGTCCTGAAGGCGCTGGGCGATCCGCCGGTGCTCGCGCTGACGGCCACGGCGACCGGCGCCGTTGCGGAGGACATCGCCAAGCAGCTCGACCGTCCCCGGATGCGCATGATCAATGCGAGCATCTACCGCGACAATCTCGAATATGCCGTGGAGATGACCGACGGCGACGGCGCGAAGCTGGCGGCGCTGCAGGGGATCGTGGAGCGTCAAGACGGCACGGGCATTGTGTACGCCGCCACGGTAGCCAATGCCGAGCGCGTGCACGCGGCGTTGCGTGCGGCCGGCGTCCCGGTGGCCCTGTACCACGGGGAGCTCGGCGCGCGCGAGCGGCGCGAGGCGCAGGACGCCTTCATGACCGGCGGCGTGCGGCTCATGGTCGCAACCAACGCGTTCGGTCTCGGCATCGACAAGCCCGACGTTCGCTTCGTGGTGCACTACCAGATTCCCGCAAGCCTCGAAGCCTATTACCAGGAATCGGGCCGCGCCGGCCGCGATGGCAAGGCCGCCCATTGCGTCCTGCTCTACGACCGCAAGGACAAGCGCGTCCAGCAGTTCTTCCTGATCCGGCGCTATCCCGTCGACGCCGAGATCCACGCCGTGCATCGCAAGCTGGCCGAGCTCGGCGCAGTCGAGCGCGGCGTCGGCTTCGACGAGGTCCGCGCGAGCGTCGCGCCGATCGGCGCGAACAAGCTCAAGGTGGTCCTGAAGCTGCTCAAGGATTCCGGCATCGTGCGTCGCAGCGGGACGCGCCGCTACCGGCTCGCCGAGGCGAATGCGCCGCGTGACGTGCTCGCCGGCCTGGCCCGCGACTATCTAGCGCGCGGGCAGGGCGACTACGAAAAGCTCGAGCGGATGATTTTCTACGCGCAGACGGGGCTGTGCCGGTGGCGCGTCCTGCTCGAGTATTTCGGCGAGACGCCGTCGTTCGAGCGGTGCGGCAAGTGCGACGGTTGCCGGCGCGCCGCTGCGCGGACGGCCGGAGCGCCGGTGCGATCCGGCGCCGCCGATGGCGTGGCGTCGCGGCGACGGATGACCCGTCCGCTGAGTGCGGGGGATGCCGTGGGCGTACCGCGTTTCGGCACGGGTCGCGTGCAATGGACGGCGGGCGATGAGATCACGGTCGAGTTTCCCGATGGGGCGGTGCGGACGTTCCTGCGCGGTTACGTGCGGCGGCGGCGCGCGCCACCAACGGCCCCGATCGCCGGCGCGCGCCGACCGGACGGCATCGCGGCCGAGCTACCTGCGCGCGACGGCACGGCGCGCCCTCCCGGCAGTGTCGCCGTGTCGGCTGCGCCGCCCGGCGACTAGGTTTCGCGCCGCTTGCGGGCGAGCGCGCGTATTGCGTGCGTGGTGTGGTGCGCGAAGTGCGAGGCGCTCACTCGCGCGCTCACTCTCGCGCTCACGCGCGAATCCGGCGCGGCGCGTACACATTCCACGCGAGCCCTGCGAGCACCAGCGCCGAGCCGGTCATCTGCAGGGGCTCGAGCCGCTCGCCGGCGAGCAGAGCCCCGCTCGCGAGTCCCGAGACGGGGATGAGCAGCCCGAAGGGTGAAACCAGCGAGGTCGGATACCGGTGCAGAAGCCGGTTCCAGCTCACGAAGCCGAACAGCGTGGCGCCGTAGGCGAGCAGCAGCACGCAGCCGAGCGTGAAGGCGCTCATCCCGGCGACCGCGTGCACGACGGCCGGACCGCCCTCGACCGCATACGACAGCGCGAACAGCGGCAGCGGCGGGACGAGGCTCGACCAGACGACGAGGCCCAGCATCTCGTCCGGGCGGCCCTGCATCAGCCGCTTCGCCGAGATGTTGCCGATCGCCCAAGCGAACGCCGCGGCCACTACCAGCGCGAAGCCGGCGAACGTGGCGCCGGACGCGCCGGCGAGCCGGTGCCATCCCAGCAGCGCGATGCCGCCCGCCGCCAGCGCGGCGCCCGCAAGGTTGTGCGACTGCAGCCGGTCGTGTAGCCACCATGCGCCGAGCGCCAGCGTGAAGAACACCTGCATCTGGATCACGAGCGACGACAATCCCGCCGGCATGCCGATCTTCATCCCGAGGAACAGCAGGCCGAACTGGAAGATGCCGATCGCAGTGCCGTAGAGGACTACACCCTGCCATGGCACCGACGGGCGCGGCACGAACAGCACGGCGGGCAGCGCCGCAAGCAGGAAGCGCAAGCCGGCAAGCGCGAACGGGGGCACCGTTTCCAGCGCCCACTTGATGGGGACGAAGGCGAAACCCCAGAGCCCGACCACCACGAGAATCAGCGCGAGGTCGCGCGGCGCGAGGCGTTCGCTCACCGGCGGGCGCGCGTCGCGGCGCGCTCGACCGGCGCGGCGGAGCGCCGCGACACCAGCTCGAGCAACGAGCGAATCGGCGGAAAGTCGCGCAGCGAAGAGTGGAACAGCGCGCCGGACGGAAACGTCCAGATCTCGCGCAGGTATCGCACCGGGGCGACGCCGAGATCCGGAGATGCGCGGAGGAACGCGTCGGCGACGCATGCCAGGTACGGTCCCGAGCGCAGCAACTCCATCACCGCCAGCAGCGACGACGTCTCGACGCTCACGCGTGGCTCCGGAGCGCCGTCGCGGCGCATCGCGGCGGCCAACTTGTCCAATACGTCGCGATCGTGCTGGTAGAGCACCCACGGATACCGCGCGAGCTCGGCGGCCGAGACGCGCGTGCGCCGGTGCAGCGGATGTTGCGTGCCAGCCACCACCCGCAGGTGGATGCGCATGAAGTCCCTGCGCTCGATGCCGGCCGGAAGCGCGACGAGCTCGGGCAGCGCACCCACCACGAGATCCAGCTCGCCCGCGAACAGCCGGGCCAGGATGGCTGCGTAGACGCCGACCTCGAGCGTGACCTCCAGCCCGGGCAACTGCTGCTGCAGCGCCGCCACCGCCTGCGGCATGACCGTATTGCCCCAGTACGTGCCGGCCCCGAGGCGGATGCTGCCGGTCTCGCCCCGCGCACGGGCGTCGAGCTCGCTGTCGGCGACGCGGCAGTGCGCCTCGATCGCCCGCGCATGCGCCAGCAGCGCGGTCCCGCTCGGCGTGAGCGCCATGCCACGCGACTTGCGCTCGAACAGCGCCACGCCGAACTGCCGCTCGAGCTTGCGCACGCTCTTGGTGAGCGCCGGCTGCGTGATCGCGAGCTCGCGCGCTGCGGCGCTCAGGTTGCCCGTTCGTGCGACCGCCAGGAACGGGCGGAGAAGGCCCGCTGCGCGCAGTAGAGACATTACCAGGGGTTATGGCGAGCCACGAAACGGGAATTTTACAGCATGCCCGGGAGGGCCTACCCTACGGCCCTGCCAACGGAGCCCGACCGATGAAGACGGTATTCGTGCTGTTCGACTCGCTGTGCCGCTCGGCCATGGGCTGCTACGGCTCGCCCTGGGTGCAGACGCCCAACTTCGACCGGTTCTCGCGCCGCGGCGTGACGTTCGACCGGCACTTCGTGGGCAGCCTGCCCTGCATGCCGGCGCGCCGGGACCTCCACACGGGCCGTCTCAACTTCATGCACCGCAGCTGGGGGCCGCTCGAGCCCTTCGACAATTCGTTCCCGCGGGCCCTGTGGGAGGCCGGCGTGCATACGCACCTCGTAAGCGACCACCTCCACTATTTCGAGGATGGGGGCGCCACCTACCACAACCGCTTCCGGACCTGGGACTTCATCCGCGGGCAGGAATACGACGCCTGGAAGGCCATGGTCGAGCCTCCGGTAGAGCGGCTGCGCGCCAAGTACGCCGCGAAGCACTACGACTTCGACAGCAGCTGGCGGCGACCGAAGCACGCCTACGACGGCAGCTGGAAGCGCATCCAGCACGCGATCAACAGCGAGTTCATGACCGAGGAAGCCGACCTGCCCCTCGCGCGGTGCTTTGCTTCGGGGTTCGAGTTCCTCGACCACAACCGTACCGCGGACAACTGGTTCCTCATGCTCGAGTGCTTCGATCCGCACGAGCCGTTCCAGGCGCCGGGTCGCTTCAAGGAGGCCTACGCCACCGGCTGGAAGGGCGGCATCCTCGATTGGCCGCTGTACGAGAAGTCGACCGGCAGCACTGCCGGGGAGATCGCGGAGATCCGCGCCAACTACGCGGCGCTGGTGGCGGCGTGCGATGCATACTTCGGCCGGCTGCTTGATTACTTCGACGCGCACGACCTCTGGCGCGACACCGCGCTGGTGCTCTCCACCGACCACGGGTTCCTGCTCGCCGAGCACGACTGGTGGGGCAAGAACCTGCAGCCCTACTACACCGAAATCTCGCACATCCCGCTGATCGTCCATCATCCCGGCCACGCGGCGCAGGCGGGCACGCGCCGCAGCGGGCTGACGCAGACCATGGACCTGATGCCCACGTTCCTCGACCTGTTCGGGTTGCCGGCGCCCGCCGAGGCCCGCGGGCGCTCGGTGCTGCCGCTGCTCGCCGCCGACGCGCCGCACCGCGACATCGGGATCTTCGGCATGTTCGGCGGCCCGATCGGCGCCACCGACGGCCGCTACACGTACTACCTCTATCCACGCGACCTGTACGCGCCCGGACTGCACGAATACACGCTGATGCCCATGCACCTCGACTCACTGTTCAGCGTCGCGGAGATGCAGACCGCGACAATGGCCGCGCCGTTCGATTTCACCAAGGGCATGCCGGTGATGCGCGTCGACGCGCTGATGGACGCACGGCGCATTCCGATGCACGACGACAAGCGCTTCGAGCCGGACTTCGGCACGACGCTCTACGACCTGGCGAACGACCCGCGCCAGCTGCGCCCGTTCCGCGACGCGGCGCTCGAGCGGCGCTTCCACGGTGGCATCGCGCGGGAATTGCAGGCCCACGATGCGCCCGTCGAGATCTACGACCGCTACGCGATCGACACCAGGACCACCGAAGCGGCGACACCCGAGGAGGAGACGCTGTGACTGCACGCCCGAGGTTCATCCCCGCATCGCTTGCCACGCTCGCGCTGGCGTTGAGCCTGTGCACGCCGGCTTCGGCGCAGAAGCCGTTCGTCGAGGTGGGCAGGCAGCCGCCGATCACCGTGCTGATCTCGTCCACACCCTGGTACCCGGCGTTCGAGAAGGTGGTGGGGGTCTACGAAGACCAGACCGGCAACCAGGTCAAGCTCGACGTCGTGCCGTTCGGGGGACTGCTCGAGAAGGCGCGCAACGCGGTGCGCAGCGGGCAGAGCCCGTACGACCTCCTGATGCTCGACACGCAGTGGACCATCGAGTTCTACGAGGGCGGCTTCCTGGCGCCCTTGAAGGAGATCGACGCCGCCTTCGACCTGCCGAAGGAGGTCATGAGCTACGGCGATTCGGGCTACTGGAACGCGCAGAAGCGCTGGCGTACCGCCGAGGGCGGCAAGCTGATGGCGTTCACGGTGCTCGGGAACGTGCAGTTGCTCTACTACCGCGCCGACCTGCTGAGGCAGGCGGGTCTGATGCCGCCGAAGACCTGGCAGGACGTGCTTGCGGTGTGCGCCAAGTTCCACGATCCGCCGAAGACCTACGGGTTCGCCGCGCGCGGTGAGAAGGGCAACGGCATTCGCTACGACTGGCAGAGCGTGATGCTGGCCGAGGGGGCGGCCGTGGTCAAGGACCCGGCGGCGGGCGACTACACGGTGACGATCAATAGCGCGCAGGGCAAGTCCGCGCTCGATCTCTATATCGACCTGTTGAAGCGCTGCGGTCCGCCCAACTACGGCTCCCTTGGCCAGGGGGACGTGATCCAGCTCCTCGCGACGGGGAAGGCGGTCCTGGGCGATGTCGTGACTGCCGCGTTCGCGAGCTTCGAGGATCCGGCGAAATCGGCGGTGGTCGGGAAGCTCGAGACGGTCCCGCTGCCGCGCGGTCGAGGCGGCGCCGCGGGCGCCGTGATCGGCAACTGGAACGCCGGCATCCCGAAGAATGCGTCGGACGCCCAGAAGAAGGCGGCGCTCGCGTTCGCGCGCTGGTTCGTTTCATACGACGCGCAGCGTGCGTTCGCGCAGGCAGGGGGCATCCCCGACCGCACCGATGTCTTCACGTCGGACCTGGCCAAGGAGCCCAGGCTGCGCTGGATGCCGGCCTATCTCGAGACGCAGAAGTTCGCGGTGCAGGAGCTCGGCTTTGCCGAGGGCGCGCAGGTCGAGCAGGTGCTGGGCCTGCGGCTCAACCAGGCGCTGATCGGAGAGATGAGCCCGGGCAAGGCGCTCAACACCGCGGCGCGCGAGATCGAGGACCTGTTCCGCAAGAACGGCCGCCGCACCGGCAGCCTGCCGCCGCTCCCCGAGTAGTGCTGCGCAGCGCCGCCGTCGAGCTCGCCAACCGCAGCTTCCGGCACTGGAGCCTGTTGCCGGCGGTGGCGCTGTTCGTGGTCCTGACGCTCTATCCGATGATCAATCTCGTCCGGATGAGCGTGTCGACCATCGAGTTCGCGCAGGGCGCCGAGCGCTGGAGGTTCACGCCGCTCGCCAACCTCGCGTTGCTGCGCGCCGACGACGTGATTCCAGCGGCGCTGCGCAATACGCTGCTGTTCGTGGCGGCCGCAGTGTCGATCGAGATGGTGCTGGGGCTCGCGCTCGCCCTGCTGGTGGCCGGGGTTGCGCGCGGCAAGGGGCTGGTCCGCACGGTGATGATCCTGCCGATCCTGGTTCCGCCGGTGGCCATCGGCAGCATGTGGAAGCTCATGTACAACTACGACTTCGGCGTGTTCAACCAGGCGCTCACGGCGCTGGGCCTACCCGCGGTCAACTGGCTCGCGTCGCCGGCGCTCGCGCTGTGGTCCGTGATCCTGGTCGACGTCTGGCACTGGGTGCCGTTCGTTTTTCTGATCCTGTTCGCGGCCGTCGAGGCGCTGCCCGTGGACGTGCTGGAAGCCGCGCGCGTGGACGGCGCGACGCGCGCCCAGCTGCTGCGCCGGGTGATGTTGCCGCTGCTGCGCCCGGCCATCGTGGTCGCGCTGCTCTTCCGCTCGATCCTGGCGTTCAAGGTGTTCGACGAGGTCTACCTGCTGACTTCCGGCGGGCCCGGCAATGCCACGGAGCTGGTGACGCTGCATCTCTACAAGGTGTTCTTCGAGCAGAACCAGCTCGGTTACGGCGCGTTGCTGTCGCTGGCGCTTATCGCCGCGATCGTGGCGTTCCTGCTGGTGGGACGGCAGGCCGTGCGGACGGCGCAAGGCTGATGGACGCCGTGCTGCGAACGCAGCGCCGCGTGGCGTGCGCCACGGCAGCGCCGCTGGCCGTCGCCGGCGGCGGCTGGCTGGCGACGTGCATGCTGGGCCTCTCGGTGCTCGCAGTGCTGGGTCCGTTCGCGTGGATACTCACGGCCTCGTTCAAGTACCAGATCGCCATCTATTCGGGCGCGTGGCCGTTCACGCCGACGATCTCGAACTACGCGGACGTGCTGTTCGGGCGCCGGTCCGATTTCCTCGCCAACGTCGTCAACAGCCTCATCGTCGCCTCGGCCAGCACGGCCGTGGTGCTGACGGTGGCGACGCTCGCCGCGTACTCGCTGCACCGGTTACGCTGGCCGCTGTGGGTGAGCGCCGGGTTCCTCGGCTGGACTCTGCTGTTCCACATGATCCCGGTGATGACGCTGATCGGTCCGTGGTACGTGGCGTTTCGCGCGCTCGGCCTCTACGACACGCGGCTTGCGCTCGTGCTCACCCACGTCACGATCAACCTGCCGATGACCGTCTGGCTGATGCGCGCGTTCTTCCGCGAGGTGCCGCCGGAGATCGAGGAGGCGGCGCTCGTCGACGGCTGCCGGCCGCTCGAGGCGTTCCGCCGCGTGACGCTGCCGCTGGTTGTGCCAGGGCTGGTCGCGTCGGGGATCCTCGCGTTCATCTTCAGCTGGAACGAGTTCCCGATCGCGCTCAGCCTCACCTCGCGCGAGCTCGCGACCGTGCCCGTGGCAATCGCGCGCTTCGCGCAGCAGTACGAGACGCAGCACGGCCAGATGGCGGCCGCCTCGATCGTCGCGACGCTGCCGGCGGTGCTGCTAATGGCGCTCGGCCAGCGCTTCATCGTGCGCGGGCTCACGCTTGGCGCGGTCAAGTAGGGGAGCCGTTGTGGCGTCGGTCAGTATCCGCAACGTCGGCAAGCGCTTCGACGACGTGGTCGTGATGCAGGACATCGACCTCGACGTCGAGGACGGCGAGTTCATCGTCCTGGTGGGCGCATCCGGATGCGGCAAGTCGACGCTGCTGCGCATGATCGCGGGCCTCGAGCCGATCACCACCGGCGAGATCGCCATCGGCGGACGGCGCGTCAACGAGCTCGAGCCGCGCGAGCGCGACGTGGCGATGGTGTTCCAGAGCTACGCCCTCTACCCGCATCTGGACGTCCGCGAGAACATGAGCTTCTCGCTCAAGCTGCGGAAGCGGCCGTCCGCGGAGGTGCGGCGGCAGGTCGACGCCACCGCCGTGACCCTGGCGCTCGAGGCGCTGCTCGACCGGCGCCCGCGCGCGCTGTCCGGCGGCCAGCGCCAGCGGGTCGCGATGGGACGCGCGATCGTGCGTCAGCCGCAGCTCTTCCTGTTCGACGAGCCGCTGTCGAACCTCGACGCCAAGCTGCGCGTCACGATGCGCACGGAGATCCGCGCCTTGCACCAGCGGCTCAGGGCGACCTCCATCTACGTCACGCACGACCAGGTGGAGGCCATGACGATGGCCGACCGGATGGTGGTGATGAACGCCGGGCGCATGGAGCAGATTGGCCGGCCGCTCGACGTGTACGACCATCCTGCGACGCTGCACGTGGCGCAGTTCATCGGGTCGCCCGCCATCAACGTATGGCACGGAACGCTCGAGGCCCACGGCGACGGCGTGCGCCTGGTGCTGCCCGGCGGCGACACGATGGCACTCGCGGGCTCCGTCTTATCCGCCGGGACCGCGGTCGCGGCGGCCTTCCGGCCCGAGCACGTCGAGCTCGTCGCGGACGGGCCGATCGAGGCGCGCGTCGAGGTGGTCGAGACCCTCGGACCGGAAACCTATGTCTACCTCGACGTCGCCGGCCGGCGGACGTGCGCGCGAGTCGACCGCATCCGCCGGCTCGCGCCTGGGGATCGCGTGCGCCTGCGCGTGGGGCCCGCAGCGATCCATCTGTTCGACGGCGCGAGCGGGCGCCGCCTCGCCGTCGATCCATGATTTAATTGCGCGTCCGTGCGGTCCCTCTCCGTCGCACCTTTCGGCACCAATCCTCGCCCACTCATGCGGAATCAGGCTCGCTTCGCCCCCGGTCGCGCGCTCGACGTGGTGTGCCTCGGCCGCTTCGCCGTCGACTTCTACGCCCAGCAGATCGGCGCGCGGCTGGAGGACGTCACGAGCTTCGCGAAATACCTTGGCGGGTCGTCGGCCAACACGGCCTTTGGCTGCGCCCGGCTCGGCCTGAAGGCCGGCCTGATCTCGCGAATCGGCGACGACGCGCTCGGCCGCTTCCTGGTCGAGACAATGGTCAAGGAGGGCTGCGACGTCAGCCACGTGGGGGTCGACCCCGCGCGCCTGACCGGCGCGGTCGTGCTGGGCATCAAGGACCAGAGCACCTTCCCGCTGATCTTCCTGCGCGAGAACTGCGCCGACATGGCGATCGACGAGGCGGCGGTCGAGGAGGCGTACATCGCGAGCAGTCGCGCGCTGCTGATCACCGGCACCCATTTCTCCACCGCGCACGTGGACCGGATCAGCAACCTCGCGCTCGATCGTGCGCGGCGCAACGACGTGCGAACGGTGCTCGACATCGATTACCGGCCGGTGCTGTGGGGGCTCACGGCGCGCGGCGACGGCGAGACACGCTTCATCGCATCGGGCGCGGTCACCGCTCACCTGCAACGCATCCTGCCGAAGTTCGACCTCGTGATCGGCACCATCGAGGAATTCAACATCGCCGGGGGCAGCACCGACATCATGGTGTCGCTCTCGGCCGTCCGGCGCGTCTGCGCGGCCGTGCTGGTGGTGAAGCGCGGCCCGTTCGGCTGCGCCGTGATCGACGGCGCGATACCGGCGTCGCTCGATGCCGCGTACAACGGCCGGGGCGTCGACGTCGCGGTTCTCAACGTGCTGGGTGCCGGGGATGCGTTCTCCGCCGGCTTCCTGTCGGGCTGGGTGCGTGGGGAGGACTACCACCGTTGCACGCGCGTCGCCAATGCCTGCGGCGCGCTCGTCGTCTCGCGCCATGGTTGCGCGCCCGCGATGCCGACCCGCATCGAGCTCGACTATTTCCTGGCCAACGCGGCGCACATCGCGCGGCCCGACCAGGATGCCACGCTGACGCGCCTGCATCGCGTGACCGCCCCGCGGGCGCGACGCGACGAGGTATTCGCGTTCGCGTTCGACCATCGCGGCCAGTTCTTCACGCTGGCGCAGGAGGCCGGCGCCCCCGAGTCGAGCCTGCTGCGCCTGAAGCAATTGTTTGTCAACGCCGTCGCGCAGGTGCAGGCGCTGCCGGATGCGGGCGGAAGCGTCGGCATCCTGTGCGACGACACCTACGGGCAGGATGCGCTCAATGCCGCCACCGGACGCGGGTGGTGGATCGGCCGGCCGGTCGAGTTGCCGGGCTCCAACCCGGTCGTGTTCGAGCGCGGGCGGTCGATCGGCACGCGGCTCGTCACGTGGCCGGCCGAGCACATCGTCAAGTGCCTCGTTGCGTACCATCCCGACGACGCCATCCTGCACCGGCTCGAGCAGGAGGCGCAGGTGCGCGCCTTGTATGACGCCGTGCAGGCGAGCGGGCACGAGTTGCTCCTCGAGATCGTTCCGCCGCGCACCCCGCCGCGCGAGCCCGACACGGTGCTGCGGGCGATGAAGCGCTTCTACAACCTCGGCATCTATCCAGAATGGTGGAAGCTCGAGCCGCTCGACGCTGCGCAATGGGACGGCGTGGATGCCCTGATCGACGAGCGCGACCCCTATTGCCGCGGCGTCGTGCTGCTGGGGCTCGGCGCGGAGCCGCACGTGCTGGCGGCGGGTTTTGCGGCGGCGCGCGCGGCGCGATCGTGTCGCGGCTTCGCGGTCGGCCGCACCATCTTCGAGGCGCCATCGCGCGCATGGCTTGCCGGGGCGATCGACGACGCCGAGCTTCAGCGCCGCATCGGTGCCAACTACGCAGCGCTCATCGAGGCGTGGCGGCGCGCGCAGCCGCAGCCGGCGCCGGCGATCGCCGCCCGGGAGCAGGGCCCATGAGCGCACGCGCCGGGGCGCACGTGGGGAGCCGGGCATGAGCGCCACGGTGCGCCTCACGATGGCCCAGGCGCTGGTGCGCTACCTTGCGGCGCTGCGCACGGCCGACGATGCGCCGGGCGGCGGCGCCGCGGCGCAGGCGCCGCTGTTCGCCGGCGTGTTCGCGATCTTCGGACACGGCAACGTCGCGGGCCTCGGCGAAGCGCTGCACGCGCACCGCGACGTGCTCCCCGTCTACCGCGCGCACAACGAGCAGGCCATGGCGCATGCCGCCATCGCCTACGCGAAGGCGCAGTTCCGCCGCCGGATGATGGCCTGCACCACGTCCATCGGGCCGGGCGCGACCAACCTCGTCACCGCCGCGGCGCTGGCGCATGTCAACCGGCTGCCCGTGCTGCTGCTGCCGGGCGACGTGTTCGCATCGCGCGCGCCCGATCCGGTTCTGCAGCAGGTGGAGGACTTCGGCAACGGCGACGTGTCGGCCAACGACTGCCTGAGGCCCGTGTCCCGCTACTTCGATCGCATCTGGCATCCCGCGGAGCTCCTGACGGCGCTGCCGCGCGCGGTGCACGTGCTCACCGATCCGGCCTCTTGCGGGCCGGTGACGATCGCACTTCCGCAGGACGTCCAGGCGATGGCATACGACTACCCAGCAGCATTCTTTGCGCCGGCTCCGGTGCGGTTCCGCGCCGCGCCGCCGGACCAGGCCGACCTGCGCGCGGCCGCCGATCTCATGCGCACCGCGCGCCAGCCGCTCATCGTCGCCGGCGGCGGGGTGCTGTATGCCCATGCTGCGGGCGCTTTGCGCAGCTTCGCCGAGCGTCACGGCGTGCCGGTCACCGAGACCCAGGCCGGCAAGAGCGCCTTGCCCTTCGACCATCCGCTGCAGGTCGGCGCGGTGGGCGTGACGGGATCGACGGCCGCGAGCGACCTCGGCGCGCAGGCCGACCTCGTGCTGGCGGTCGGCACGCGCCTGCAGGACTTCACCACCGGATCGCATTCGCTGTTCGCGCAGGCGCGGCGCATCAACCTCAACGTGAACGGCTACGACGCAACGAAATGGCATGGCCTGCCGCTCGTCGCCGATGCGCGACTCGGCCTCGCGGCGTTGTCGGAGGCGCTCGGAGATTGGCGCGCCGATGCGGGCTGGACGAGCGCCGCGCGCTCGGCGGGCGAGCAGTGGCGCGCCGCCGTGCAGCGCATCACGAGCCGGCGCGACGCGCCGGTTCCCTACGAGGGCGAGGTCATCGGAGCGGTGCAGCGCTCGGCCGCGGACTCGCCGGCCGACGACATCGTCGTGTGCGCCGCGGGCACGTTGCCGGCGGAGCTGCACAAGCTCTGGAACGCCGCGGTGCCCGGCGCCTACCACGTCGAGTACGGCTACTCGTGCATGGGCTACGAGATCGCGGGCGGGCTCGGCGTGAAGCTGGCGCGCCCGAAGCGCGAGGTGATCGTGATCGTGGGCGACGGCAGCTACCTCATGCTCAACTCGGAGCTCGCCACCTCGGTGATGCTTGGCTGCAAGCTGATCGTGGTGGTGCTCGACAACCGCGGCTACGGTTGCATCAATCGACTCCAGCAGGCCACCGGCGGCGCGCCGTTCAACAACCTGCTGCGCGATTGCCGGCAGACTGCCGCCGGCGCGCCGGCCATCGACTTCGCCGCCCACGCCGCATCGCTCGGCGCGCACGCCGAGCACGTGGACGGGATCCCGGCGCTGGAAGACGCGCTGGCGCGGGCGCGGGCCGCCGACGGAACCTGCGTGATCGTGATCGACACCGATCCCGCGCGCACGACCGAGGCGGGCGGGTGGTGGTGGGACGTGGCGGTGCCGGAGGTCTCGGAGCGGCCCCAGGTGGCGCAGGCGCGCGCGGCGTACGAAGCCGGCAAGCGGCATCAAGCCCCATGAAGCGCGCGCGCGGCACCTGCGGCCCGCGACGCCGCGCGCGGGGACGAGCGGCGGAGGTCAGATGAGCGGCTGGGACGTGCGGATCGGCATCAACCCGATCTCATGGAGCAACGACGACCTCCCTTCGCTGGGCGGCGAGACGTCGCTCGAAGTGGCGCTGTCCGAAGGCAAGGCCATCGGCTACGACGGCTTCGAGCTCGGCAACAAGTTTCCACGCGAATCGAAGGCGCTCGCCGGCGTGCTCGGCACGCATGGGCTGGCGCTCGTCTCCGGCTGGTATTCGGGCCGCCTCGCGACGGGCTCCGTGGACGACGAGATCGCGGCCGTCGGCGCGCACCTGCGCCTGCTGGCCGAGAACGGCGCCACCGTGATGGTCTACGGCGAGGTCGCCGACGCGATCCAGGGCGCTCCCGTCCCTTTGTACAAGCGGCCGCAACTGCGCGGCGACGACGCCTGGAGCGCCTACTGCGGGCGCGTAACCGCGTTCGCCCGGCACACGCTCGCGCACGGCGTTCGGCTCGCCTATCATCATCACATGGGCGCCTATGTGCAGGCACCCGGCGACGTCGACCGGCTGATGACGGGCACCGGCGACGAGGTGGGACTGCTCTTCGACACCGGCCACCTGACGTTCGCGGGCGGCGACCCCGTCGCGATGCTTCGCCATCACGCCGGACGGGTATGCCACGTGCACTGCAAGGACGTGCGGCCGGCCGTGATCGACCTGGCGCGGAACCGCGGGTGGAGCTTTCTCGAGGCGGTGATCAACGGCGCGTTCACGGTTCCCGGCGACGGCGTGGTCGATTTTCGCGCCGTGCTGGCGCAGTTGCGCGCGGCGGACTATCGCGGCTGGCTGGTCGTCGAGGCCGAGCAGGACCCATCGGTTGCGCCGAGCTATCGCTATGCCGAGATGGGGTATCGCCACGTGCGCGGCCTGGTCGACGCGCTCGACCGCCCCGACGCGCCAGCCGCGCGGGATCTCGCGCGGACGTGGTGCGACGCGCCGGCTTCGGGAGCTGCGCCGTGACGCTGCTCGTCAAGGCCCGGCGCGACGGCCGCACCATCGTCGAGGTGACGCCGCGCTCGGCCGGATGGCGCTACGTCGGCTTCACCGCGTACCGCCTCAAAGCCGGCGAGCGCCTGTCCGTGCAGGTGCCCGACGCGGAGACCTGCACGGTGGTGTTGAGCGGCCGCGTCACGGCGCGCACTACCGCGCACGACTGGAGCGACATCGGCGAGCGCCGCAGCGTTTTCGAGGACCGCGCGCCCTATGCCGTATACGTTCCCGCGCCGGAGCGGCTCGAGATCCAGGCGCACACGGATGCCGAGATCGGAGTGGCCAGCGCGCCCGCCGGCGCGGACCTCGAGCCGCGCCTCATCGAGCCTTCGACGATGAAGCGCTTCGCGCGCGGCGCGGGCGCGAACCAGCGGTTCGTGTGCGACATCCTGCCGCAGGGCGAGCCCGCCATGCATCTGCTGGTGGTCGAGGTGCGCACGCCGGCGGGACACTCGTCGAGCTACCCGCCGCACAAGCACGACCGCGATGCGCTGCCCGACGAGAGCTCGCTGGAGGAAACCTACTACCACCGCCTCGACCCGCCGCAGGGCTTCGCGTTCCAGCGGGTGTACACCGACGACCGCTCGCTCGACGAGTCGCTCGCGGTCGAGAATCACGACGTCGTGATGGTGCCGCGCGGCTACCACCCGGTCGTGGTGCCGTACGGCTACGAGTCGTATTACCTCAACGTCATGGCGGGTCCGCGGCGCGCCTGGCACTTCCACAACGACCCTGCGCACGAATGGATGCTGCGCAGCCCCGCGGGCGCGGCCGGCACGCCGGCGAGCCCACCTGAGGAACCCTGAACGATGGACGTGGCGCTGTTCGGAGCCGGCCGCATCGGCAAGATCCACGGTGGCAACGTGGTGCGGCAGCCGGGGGTGCGGCTGAAGTACGTCGTGGACGTGAACGCCGACGCCGCGGGCGCGCTTGCGCAGGCGCTCGGCGCAGGCGTGGCCGACGTTGCGACCGCCATGGGCGATCCCGCGGTAGGCGCCGTGGTGATCGCGTCGTCCACCGACACGCACGCCGATCTGATCATGCGCGCGGCCGCCGCCGGCAAGGCGATCTTCTGCGAGAAGCCCGTCGACCTCGACCTCGCGCGGGCGCGCACGTGCGCCGAGGCCGTCCGGCGCGCCGGCGTGGCCTGCCTGATCGGGTTCCAGCGCCGCTACGATCCGACGTTCGCGGCGCTCAAGGCGCGTCTGGACGCCGGCGAGATCGGACCGCCGGAAATGCTCGTGCAGACCAGCCGCGACCCGGGCGCTCCTCCGGTCGAGTACATCCGCGTGTCCGGCGGCATCTTCAAGGACATGCTGATCCACGACTTCGACGTGTTCCGCTGGATCATGGGCGACGAGGCGGCGTCGGTCTACGCGACCGGCAGCTGCCTCACCGACCCGGCCATCGGCCGCGAAGGCGACATCGATTGCACGGCCGTCACGATCCGAACGCGCGGCGGCCGGTTGGCGCAGATCAACACCACGCGCCGGGCGGCGTACGGCTACGACCAGCGCTTCGAGGTGCTCGGCCCGAAAGGCATGCTGCAGGCCGGCAACCACCGGCCGACGGAAGTCACGGCGTCGGGCGGCGCGGCCGTGTGCAACGACCTGCCCGAGCACTTCTTCCTCGAGCGCTATCGCGTCGCCTACGCGAACGAGATGGCGCATTTCGTCGCTGCGGTCGCCTCGGGCCAGCCGGTGCGCACCACCATCGAGGACGGCCTGAAGGCGCTCGAGCTGGCGGACGCCGCCACCACCTCCTGGCGCGAGCAGCGCATCGTGCTCCTGTGACGGCCGCGGCGCAGGTCCGTTCCGCGGAGCGGTTGCGGGTCGGCATCGCCGGGCTCGGCCGGATGGGTGCGCGGCACGCGCGCAATCTCGCCACCCGCGTGCCGCAGGCCGAGCTGGTGGCGGCGTGCGATCCGGGGGCGGACCAGCGCGCGTGGGCCGCGCGCGAGCTCGGCGTGCGAGCCACCTACGCCGACTTCGACGACCTGCTGAGCGACCGTGACGTCGAGGCGGTGTTCCTCGCGACGCCCACCAGCGAGCACGCGCATCAGATCATCGCCGCGATCGAGGCCGGTCGCCACGTGTTCAGCGAGAAGCCCACGTCGCTCGAGGTCGCGCACTGCGAGCGCGTCGAGGCCGCGGCCGCCCGCCGGCCCGACCTGAAGGTGATGATCGGCTACGTGCGGCGCTTCGATCCGGGCTACACCGATGCGCAGGCCAAGATCGCGGCGGGGCTGATCGGCGCGCCGTTCATGGTGCGCTCGCAGACCGCCGACCGGAACGATCCGTCGGGCATGTTCGTGCGCTACGCGCCCAAGAGCGGCGGAATCTTCCTCGACATGAGCGTGCACGATATCGACGCCGCCCGCTGGTTCCTCGGCGCGCCGCGGCCGGTGCGCGTGTTCGCGACGGGCACGGTGGCCGTGCACGAAGGGCTAAGGGCGTGCAACGACCTCGACAACGGCATCGCGCTGTGCGAGTTCGCAGACGGCAAGGTGGCGTGCTTCCAGGCGTCGCGCACGATGGCGCACGGCCACGAGTCGCTCACCGAGATCATCGGCACCGGAGGCCGCCTGACCATCGGCGCCAATCCGCGCCTCACGCGCGTCGAGATCGCGGACGTCCACGGGGTGCGCAACGAATGCACGCCGACGTTCTACGAGCGATTCGAGGAGGCGTTCGTGCTGGAGGTGAACGCGTTCGTCGACGCGGTGCGCGAGGATCGCCCCCTGCCGATGACGCTCGCAGATGCGACGGAGGCCACGCGCATCGCCATCGCCATCCAGGAATCGATCCGGACCCAGCGCTCGGTCGACTTGTAGGGGCCGGCGTCCCGATGTGGTCTCCGCTGGCCGCCGCTGGCCGGTTGGCCGCGGGCACGCTACAGTGCGCGACGACGGGCGGCGCGAACCGCCTGCGACACGGAGGATAACGATGAAGCGCAGCACATGGAGAAAAACGCTCGCGCTGGCGGGCCTGCTCGCCGCGGGCGGCGCGCTGGCGCAGGGCCAGGTGAACGTGGTCTGCAGCGTGCAGATCCCGTGGTGCGAGGCGGTCGCCCAGGCGTTCGAGAAGGACACCGGGATCAAGGTGGGGATCTCGCAGCGGGCGTCGGGCGAGGCGATGGCGCAGGTCGCTGCGGAGCGTGCGAATCCCAAGCTCGACGTCTGGTACACCGGCACGGGCGATCCCCACCTCCAGGCGGCGGAGCAGAGCCTCACCGACGTCTACAAATCGCCGCTTCTGCCCCAGCTCCAGGATTGGGCGGTGCGGCAGGCCGAGCAATCGAAGTACCACACGGTGGGCGTCTACACGGGCGCGCTCGGCATTGCCTATAACACCGAAGTGCTGGCCAAGAAGAAGCTGCCCGAGCCCAAGTGCTGGGCCGACCTCGGCAAGCCCGAGTATCGCGATGAGGTCCAGATGGCTAATCCGAACGCGTCCGGCACCGCGTACTCGACCGTCGCGACGCTCGTCCAGATCTTCGGCGAGGACAAGGCCTTCGAGATGCTGAAAGCTTGGCACCGCAACATCAGCAACTACCCCCGCACGGGCGTCGGTCCCGTGCGCGCCGCGTCGCGCGGCGAGACGACCATCGCCGTGACGTTCATGCACGATGCCATGACCGAAGTGGCCAACGGCTTTCCCATCAAGATCGTGTCGCCGTGCGAAGGCACCGGGTACGAGGTGGGCTCGATGAGCATCGTCAAGGGCGCGCGCAATCTGGACAACGCCAGGAAGTTCTACGATTGGGCGCTCACGCCGGCCGCGCAGAAGATCGGCGGCGATCTCAAGAACTTCCAGCTGCCGTCGAACAAGAGCACGCCGATTCCCCCCAACGCCCCCAGGCTGTCGGAGCTCAAGCTGATCAACTACGACTTTGCGAAGTACGGCAGCTCCGCCGAGCGCAAGCGCCTGCTCGACAAGTGGGACCGCGAAGTCTCCGGGCTGGCGCGCTGAGGGGCGTCGCGCCTAGCGTGCCGGATGCGCTTCGTCGTCCTCGGCGGCGGCGCGCCGCGCGTCGTACGCATCCGGCTGCACCAGCGCGCATTGCGCGGGCGAGGGCCCGCTGGCCGGTGGCGGCGGCGTCACGCCGTGCGCGCCCGCGGGTGGGTTGCGGCGCGGGCGGCGCTTGCGCGCGCTCAGCAGCAAGGGACTCGGCGGTTGACGCATGGTGCACCTCTCTGCGGGAAGTCCTGCCTGCACGGGTTGTCACGGTTACCTGCCTGCAAGGCGCCGGGCGGCACGTCGGCGCTTCCCGTGCCGAAGGTGCACGAAGCGTGCCGCGTTCGCGTGCGGCGCGACCCTCCAGGGGCACTCCCGCTTGAACCTGGCCGACCGTCCCGATCTCGTCGCACGCGATGCCTTCGTCCAGTCCCTCGCACGCCGCGCCGGGGCTCGCGCGCTGGCCCACTGGCACAACCGCGCGACGCTCGCGGTCGAGCTCAAGGGCATGCAGGACTGGGTGAGCGAAGCCGACCGCGACGTCGAGAACCTGCTGCGCGCCGAAATCGCCACGGCCTTTCCCGCGGACGGATTTCTGGGCGAGGAAACGGCCGCGGATTTTGCCGGTCCGATCGACCGCTGCTGGGTGATCGACCCAATCGACGGCACGCACAATTTTCTGCGCGGCGTGCCATTCTGGAACGTGGCGATCGCCTATGTCGAGACGGGCCGGGCGCAGATTGCCGCGACCTTCGACCCGGTGGCCGGCGAGCTCTACCACGCCCGGCGCGGCGCCGGCGCCTGGTACGAGGACGCGCAGGGCCGGCATTCCCTGCATGTCGCCGCGACCGACGCGCTCGACCGCGCATTCGTCGCGTTCGGCCATCACGATCGCTCGCCGTCCGAGGCGCATCTTGCCATCCGGCGCAAGATGATGGAGCGCGGCGTGGCCATGCGGAACCTGGGCTCGGGCGCTCTGCAGCTCGCGCACGTCGCGCGCGGCCGCTACGACGGCTTCATCGAGCTCGAGCTGTCCATCTGGGATGCGATCGGCGGGCTGCTGCTGGTGGAGGAAGCCGGCGGGTATGCGGCGCCGTTCGTTCCGGCGACCCCCACCGCCAAGGCGGCGTGCCTGGCCTGTACGCCGGGGATCGCCGCCGGCCTGCGGGCCATGACGGGCATCGGCTGATCAAGGCTTCGCGAAGTCCCCCGCGAAGACGCTCGCCATCGAGTCGGCGGACACGTACTTCTTCAGCGCGGCGTTCGCGGCGTCGAGCGTGACCGCGCCGATCGCCGTGTCGATGCGCCGGGCGTCGTCCCACGTGCGTCCGAGATAGTCCTGCGTGACCAGGTCGCCCGCCAGGTCGGCGTCCTGCGCACGCGCGAGCCGCAGCTCCTCCAGCAGCGACTTGCGCGCGGCGTCGATCTCGCGGGCCGTGTAGCCTTCGCTCCGCGCACGGGCGAGCTCCTCGTCGAAGGCACGGCGGACCTTGTCCAGGTTCTGGGGCGCGAAGATCGCGTAGAACAAGAGCTGCGTGTTGGAGTCGACGCGCGCCGGCGCGAGCTGCGTGCCGACGCCATACGATAGGCCTTCGCGCACGCGGATGCGCTCGAACAGGCGCGAGTCGGCGTCCCCGCCCAGGATGCGGTTCGCGACCAGCACGGGCCCGAAGTCGGGCGACAGGTCGTTGATCGGCACGGCCAGCTTGGACACCATCATGGCGTTCGGCTTGTCCGGCGTCTCGAAACGGCTTTCGGCGTGACGTGTGGCCACGTACGGGTCGGGTACGCGCGCATAGGGCGTGGCGCTGCGCAGGTTGCCGAACAGCGCGGCGACTTCCACGCGGATCGCGGTTGCGTCGAAGTCGCCGACGATCGCAAGCTCCGCGTGCTCGGTGCCGTAGAACTTCGCGTGGAACGCGCGCACCGCGTCGATGGTGCTGTGGTCGAGCAGCGCGAGCTCCTCGTCGATCGTGGGCACGTAGCGGATGTCGCCCGGCGGATAGGGGTTGCCTTCGCGCGCGACCGCGCGGCGCGCGATCGCCGTGGGATCGCTGCGGCCCTGCGTGAGCCGCGTGCGGCGCTGGAGCTTCACCTGCTCGAACTCCTCGGGCTTGAGCGCCGGCGTGGCTACCGCCTGCTGCAGCAGTTCGAGCACGGAGGCGAGGTTCGTGCCGATGGTATGGCCCGCGCCGACCAGGGTGCCCGCGCTGGCGGAGAAATCGACGGCGGCCTTGCGCTCGTCGAGCGCGTCCTCGAAAGCCTGCCGGTCGAGGGTCTGCGTGCCGCGCTTCAGCATGCCGGCGGTGAGGCCCGGCAGCGGCAGCGTGTCGCGCAGCGACGCCTCGTCGCCATAGTCCATGCGGAACTCGAAATTCACGGTGGCGCCGCGCGTCTTCTTGGGCAGGAGCGCCACCTTCATTCCGTTGGGCAACGTGAAGCGCGTGGTGCGCGCGGCGAGGTTGGCCGGCGACGAATCGAACGCCTCGCCGGCGGCGACCGCCGTGTCGCCCGTGTAGTTGCGCAGCATGGCCGGAATGTCGACGGACGCGATCACCGGAGCGCGGTTGGGCTTGTCCACCGGCAGGAACTCGCCGATCGTGGCGTTCGAGATCTTGTAGTACTCGGCGGCCACGCGATTGACGTCGCCGGCCTTCAGTGCGCGCCAGCGGTCGCGCTGCAGGAAGAAGAGGCGCCAGTCGCCGAGCGCGATCGCCTCGGCCAGCGCCACGCCCAGCCGCTGCGGGTCGTTGAGCGTGTCGTCGAAGTCCTTGAGCGCCTTGCTGCGCACGCGCGCCACCTCCGCCTCGGTGACCGGCTGCGACGCCAGCCCGGTGAGCGTGTCGATCAGTGCGGTCCGCGTGGCCGCAAGGGTCTCGCCCGGAGGCACCTGCGCGAAGAAGATGACGAAGCCGGGATCGTGGAGCTCGAAGAAATAGTTCGACACGCTCGAGGCCTTGTGCGTCTCGACCAGCGCCTTGTACAGGCGGCCGGCCGGTTGCACCGTCATGATCTCGGCGAGCGCCGCGGCGGCGGTGTCGTCCGGATGGGGCCCGGGCGGCATGTGGAAGAGCGCCGCCACGTACTGCGTGCTGGCGACACGCTGCGCCGTGACCTCGCGCAGCCCGTCCTGCGCGGGCTCGACGGTGTATTGCTTCGGCAGCACGCGCGCGGGCTTTTGCAGCGGGCCGAAATAGCGCGCGACGAGCGCCAGCGCGCGCGCCGGATCGCAGCGGCCGGCGATGGTGACCACCGCGTTGTCCGGCTGGTAGTACCGGCCGTAGAAGGCGCGCAGCCGCTCGAAGGGCACGTTCTCGATGTCGGAGCGGTTGCCGATCGTCGGCTTGCCGTAGCTGTGCCAGTCGAAGGCGCCCGCGGCCATGCGCTTCCAGAGCACGGAGGTGGGTTCGTTCTCGCCGCGCTCGAACTCGTTGCGCACGACGGTCATCTCCGAATCCAGCTCGGCCTTGCTGAAGGTCGACCGGGTCATCCGCTCCGACTCCATGCGCAGTGCCCAGTCGAGGTTCGCATCCGACGCCGTGATCGTCTCGAAGTAGGTCGTGCGGTCGTACGACGTGTTGCCGTTGAAGTCCGCGCCGCGGCGCGAGAGCTCGGCGAACACCGACTTCACCGAAGGCGTCCCCTTGAACAGCATGTGCTCGAGCAAGTGCGCCATGCCGGTCTCGCCGTAGTTCTCGTACCGCGAGCCGACCTCGTAGGTGACGTTCACGGTGAGCGTGGGCTTGGTCGCGTCCGGATACAGCAGCACACGCAGGCCGTTGCGCAGCCGGTATTCGCTGACGCCCTCCACCGACGGGCCGGCCACCACGCCGGCGGGCAGGACGGTCGCGGCGCCTGCAGCGGAAACGCGGGAAACCGGGCCGGCGAGCAGAAACGATGCGGCGGCGAGCAACAGGAACAACTGGCGCAGGGCGCGGGACGAGCTCATAGCGGAGACCTTCGGAAGCGGGAGGTCGCGCGCGGGAGGCGCGAAGGGCCATTGGACGGCCCCGCAGCCGGAAAGTGCCCGAAGCGTCAGGCCCGGATGACCGTGACCTCGGTGGGCGAGCCGAACCAGGCGGCGATGGCCGTGAAGTTGTCCTGTCCGGGACGCGCTGCCGCTTTCACGGCTGCGGCGATGGACTCCACCCACTCCTGCACGCTGCCGGCGAAGCCCAGCAGGCGCTCGATGGACGCGCTCGGCAGCGTGTCCCACACGCCGTCGGTGCAGATCAGGAATGCGTCGCCTTCCTCCAGGTCCGCGCGCATGCCCACTTCCGGCCGCGTCTCGCCTTCGGCCCCGACCGCGGCATAGAGCACGCTGCGGTCCGGATGGCTGTCGCCCATGCTCTCGAGGAGGCCGGCGTCGGCGAAGCTCTGCAGCACGCTGTGGTCGCGCGTGAGCTGCTCCGCCGTGCCCCTGCGAAACAGCAGCAGCCGCGTGTCGCCGAGATGGGCCCAGCGCGCCAGCCGGGCGCCGGCATCGAGGCAGAGCACGACCACGGTGGCGCTCATCTTAGCGAGCGCGCGCTCTTCCTGCTGGCGGCGCCGTACCGCGGACGACGCGGCGTCCACCGCCGCCCGCAGCGTGTCGTCGTGCCAATGGGGCGCCTGGGCGAGATGAAGGAGGACGTGGTCCGTGACCACCCGGGCGGCGATCGCGCCGCCCTGGTGGCCGCCGGCGCCGTCGGACACCACCAGCGCGCGTCCGGCCATCAGGTCCGCGTCGGCGAACGTGTCGTCGTTGTACTCGCGCGCGCCCTGCTCGCAGACCGCGAAGGTGGTGATGCGCATGCCGGCGAGGGTGCTCACCGCGGCGGGCTCCGATGGCGCGCGACCTCGGCCTGGTAGGCGACGATGAACGCCTCGCCGAAGAGCTTGTTGAAGTCTTCCTCGGCCTCGCGGTGCACCTCGTTGAACTGCGCCTCGAAGGCCGCCCACAGCTTCGACCGGCGGGTCGCGGGAACGAGATTGTCGATCAGGCCGCCGGTTCCGAGCCGGGCTTCGAGCACCTTGGGGTCGAAGCGGCGCAGCACCTCGCCCAGCGCGGCGCGCGTGCCGGCGATCACCCCCACCTCGTGCGCGCGGAGGTCGTCGAACGCGTCCTCCATCGCGTCGACCGACGACATGAAGCCGGGCATCTTCGGTCCCAGTATCTGCATCAGCGCGGCCTCCGGCGTCGGCAGGAACTTGAGGGGATTGTTGCCCTTCGGGACGATCATCGTCACCTCGGCGCCCATCTCGCGCTTGGTGATCTGCCGCGCCGAGATGAGCGTCATCGCGCCCGCGACCGCGTGATAGACGAGCCGGCCCATGGTGCGCATCAGTTCAGGCGTCAGGCCGTTCGGCAGGTTCATGGCCTGTGCATGCGCGCCCTCGAGAAAGGCGGCGAGGAGATCCCCGGGGGCCGCGGAGGAAAGGCTGCCGCCGCCGCCGCCGCCGCCCAGCGCCGGGCGGGCCGGCCCACCCATTGCGGGCACCGGCGCGCCCGGCAGGGGATAGGCGGGGATCGGCGACGCGGGTGCGGACGCTGCAAGCCCGGCCAGATCGATGGACCCGCTCGCGGGCAGCGACGCCGCCCGCGCCGGCGGTGCGGGGGGGCGGACCTCGGGCGCGATGGGGGCGACCCGCTCGGCTGCGGGTACGGATGGAGGCGCCCGGCCGGCTCCCGCCGCAGCCGGTGCGGGCACCTGTCCCGCGCCGGGCGCGCGCGGATCCGCCAGCGCGCGCGGCGGCGTGAAATTGGCGCCGAGCTCGGCGAAGTCGTCGCGCATCGGCGTGCGGCCGGCCGGCGCCGCGGCGTTGCCGGCGACCAGCCGGTCTTCCGGACCGCCGAACAGCTTCATCGGGTCGGCCGCGTGCTGCGAATCGACCAGGCTGGGGGTGCCGCCTCGCAGCGTGTCGCGCGGGTCGATCTTCGCCGACGGATCGAAATCGACCAGCGACACGCGCTTCTCGCCGCTCAGCGACGCGAGGTCGATGCCATCGTCCGCGAGATCGCGCAACGGGTCGGCCGTGTTGCGCGCGGGCGTCGCCGGCATCGCGAACGGATTGAAGTCGTCGGGAATGTGGGTGGCCGCCGGTCCGGCCGGACGGGCGGGCATGGGGGCACCGCCGACCGATGATCCGGAGGCGCCGAGGAGATCGGCGAACGGATCGGCCGAGGGTCGCGCGAGCGCGGCCAACGGATGGCTCGAGCCGGCCGGCGCAGCGGGCATGGGTGCGGCGGGGGTCGCGGCGATCAGCCCGGCGAACGGGTCGGCCCCAGCGGACGGGCGGTGCGGCGGCGGCACTGCGGCGGGCCGCGCCGGCTGACCCAGTCCGGCCAGCGGGTCGGCGGAGCCCGCGCGTCCTGCGCCTGCGAGCGAGGCGTTGCCTGAAAGCGCGCCGAGGGGGTCCATCCGCGCCGCCGGCGCGCTGGCGAGCGGCGAGCTGCTGCCGAGCAGGTCCGCGAAAGGATTGGCCGCCGCGCCGGCGTGGCCCAAGAGCCCGTCGATCGACGCCGCGGCAGGCGGCGACCCGGGTCGCGGCGCCGCGCCGGCGCCGAGTGTCTGCTCCGTGCCGGCGCTGCCGCCGGCGGGACGGTAGTCGACCGTCGGACCCACGGGCTCGCGCACGCGGAGCACGTAAAGGCCCACGCGGAGCTCGTCGCCGGCCACGAGTGGACGCTCCTTGCCCGACTCGATCTCCTCGTCGTTGAGGAACAGCGGATTGGCCTCGGAGGTGTTCGCGATCCAGTAGCGCCGGCCGTCCCAGCGCACCTTGGCCTGGATGCGCGACACGTGCCGCGCAGGGTCGGCCAACGCCAACCGGTTGTCGGGGCTGCGGCCCACGGTGCCGCCTTCCGGCCCGAAGGCGCCGCGCATCGAGGCGGCCGAGGGCTGGCCGTTGTAGCTGACGGCGTAGATTTCGATCATGCGGCGTGGGTGCGGTGAGGGCGCGCGTTGCTCGCGCGACGAGGCGGTCCTGCGGACATGGGCAACTTCGCCGGCACCTGCGCCCGCGCCGCGCGACCGCCGTCGATCTTACGTGCGCGCGCCGCGGAGTCAATGCGGTTTCGTCGGCGCATGGCCGGCGCCGCGCGCGGGCGCCTGCGGCGCGCGTGACCGGCCACGTCGCATCCGAAGGCGCCGTGCGGTGCGACGATTGGACTAGAATGGCCGCCCACCCGCCCTCCGGTGCTGCGCGTCACCCAGTGTCACGGACCTTTTCGCAAGGAACGACCGCCCATGGATGCCACGCTCACGCACAAGACGCTGCTCCAGCGCCGCCGCCTGACCCGCCTGATCGCGCAGGCGCTCGCCGAGCGGCTGCGCTCGCACATCGCGACGCTGGCGCCCCTGTTCCGGCAGCGCCTCGTGCTGGGCGAGCACGTGCAGGGGCGCGGCGCCGTCGAGCAGGTGCGGTCGTCGGACCAGGCGTTCACGGAGCTGCAGACGCAATACGAGCGGGTGGCCTCGCGGCCGCCGTACGTCATCACGCCCGAGCTCAAGTCGCCGCTGATGCAGCTCACGACGACCCTCGAGCTGTGTCCGTGGGAATACGAGCACGTGCTGGCGAGCGGCAAGGACCGCAAGACCATCACCGTGAGCTCGCCGCTCAAGTTCGTGCTCGCGTATTCGGGCTACTCCCCGCGGCGCCTCAAGGACCTCGTCGACGACCAGGGGCGCAGCGTCGCGGACCTCCAGATCTATCTTCTCCATTACCTGACGATGCATCTGATGCTCGAGCGCCAGCCCGGCCTGGCGGCGTTGTTCGACACGCTGCACTTCCCCATCTCGAAGGGCCGCATCGACGGACTCGGCGAGCTGCCGGTCACGTTCATCGGTCCGAAGATCGCGACGGTACTGCCACCCGACGAGCTCATCCTGGAGAGCACCGAGATGTCGGGGGTGAACGTGTTCGAGGAGATCGTGAAGGTCGAGGACATCGACGCGCTGCGCGATCCGCTCAAGGAGACGCTCGCGGGCATCGTCGCGACCGCGCGATGACGGCACCGGGGGCGTCGGGGGGCCGTTTCCGCCGCGCTTCCGAGCGACACCGTCGCGCGCGATCGCCGCCCCGGTCGCCGTGCGCGTCAATCGAGCGAGATCATCGTGTTATAGAGCTCGAAGATGTCCTCGCGGATGTCCGCGATGGTCGCCGCGCCGAGCTTGCATTTGAGCTCCTGCTCGATCTTGCCGACGACAATCCGCACCCGCTCCTCGCGATTCACGTCGCTGCACGCGGCGGGAACGTTGATCTGCTGCTCCTCGAAGATTTCGTCGATGTAGGGCACCCACGTCAGGGCCTTCTGGATGATCGACTCGCCCGCTGCGCGCATCGTGCGCACGCGGCCGACGATGAAATCCGACTCGTCCTCGAACGCGCGCTTGACCACCGCCGGGACCATGTCGTCGACGCCTTCGTCTTCCCCGCTCATGCGCCTCCTACAGGCCTTCGCCGATCGCCCGGATCGGGAAAGCGGTGATGGGCCGCCCATAGATGTTGTAGATGACGCGCAGCACCTTGCAGTCACCGTTCCAGATGACGCGCTCCACGCCATTCTCGATCACCTTCTCGGTGGCCTTGACGATCTTGCCCCCCTCCATCTTGAACGCCTCGCCGATCACCTCGCCGAATTCGCGCTCCACGATGATCACCGGCTCGCCGATGGTGAGCTGGTGGACGAAGCGCCGCGAGATCACGCGGTTGGAGCTCCGGCCGACGGCGGACTTGACCAAACCCTCCACGGCGGCGCGGTTTCGCAGGGCCTTGAGGAATACGCCGTGGGTCGCCTTGCCGATGGCGGCCTTGGTGCCGAAGTGCTCGGCAATGTGCGTGAACGCGACGGTCCATGCCTTGTGGGCGAAGCTGATGTTGCGCTTGGTGAAGGCGATCTTGAGGATTGCCCGGCCGAGCTCGCGCTCGGCGAGCTTCGCCGCCGCCTTGCGCGCGCCCTTCGAGGCCAGGTTCGCGTAGATCGCGGTGCCGAGGATTGCGAGATTCATTCCGCTCACCTCGGAGGCGCCGATCACGCCCGGCACGCCGGCGCCCATCTGCGGGAACCCCATGTCCTCCTCCGCTCAACCGCCGATCTGCACCGTTGGCAAACCCACTGCGCACATGTTGGGCTCAGGGGATAGCAACTCGCGGATCTGGTCACCGACGCGTCCGGCGGGGAGATTGTTGACCATCACCGTGGTGCTGCCGGCGGTCATCACGCCCATGCCGTGAGGTGGGCCTGAGATCCGCAGCAGGAGCATCGGACAGACGATCTTGTCATTCGCGCCGATCATCGCGACCGCCTTCGGAACCTGGTCCGCGAGGTCCTTGCCGGCTTTCGCCGCGGCCGGCACGTTGTTCGAGCTGAGCGCCGCGGCCAGTATGTTGACGTTAATGGTGATCTTCGCCACGAGCGCGAGGAACGAGACGACAGCCCCGGGTGCCATGGCCCGCCACGCGGGGAGGTTGCCAACCAGCACATTCATGCTGCCGGTACCGGGCACCATGGGCGAGCCGTGGACTGTCATATCGCTGAATCGAGCAGCGGCGGGCATGGTCAGTCAACCTCCTGTGCGTGTGAAGGCATTGATCATGCCTGCATGTCGATCGGAAGGTCCGGCTCGAGCTCGGCGATGCTGATATCGGCGAGACCGTCGCGATGGACCGAAAAGCTAAGCCTTTCAAGGGTCTGCGCGCGCACCACGAACCCCGAACCCTTCGCGACGCCGTCCTTGAATTCTACTGCCGGCGGACCTATTTGCCCCGCGTATTTCGCGGCCAGTAGGTCGTAGCGGACGCGCTCATCCGGCTTGGCGCTGGTGACGATCTGAAGCTCGGTAAAACGCTCGAGGACCATCAGCCTGCGCGAGTAAGGCTGGCCCAGACGAAGCAGTGTCGCCACATACGCGACTACGGCGGCCCGCGTGTCCAGTTTAAAACCCGAGGTGCGTGCCACGCGCTTCAACTCGTCCGGCCGGTCAGCCAGATATACGGCGTGATGGCCGTCGACCAGTACCGGAAATTTGGTCGGATATCGTCCGGTTCGGGTGATGACCTCAACGTAGCGCTGGTCAGGCTTCAAGAACGGTAGCGGAATCTCCTCGGCGGTCGTCCGTGGATCCCTTAGGCGCGCCGCAAGATCCGGCTCCGACGCTTGCAGCATAGTTGCGACATCGGCAACGTTGGCCATCGGTTTCCTTTCGGCGCACTCAGCTGCGCCTGCGAGCGTTAACGCCATCAGCAGCGGCAGAAGCGACCGGCGAACCGTCGCGGCAGAACTGCGGTGTCCCGGGGGTGACATCGTTCGGTTCCCCGGACCGGGATCATGGCGTCGCAGGGTGATGGGCATCGTAGTCGGCACCCCAATAGTCGCGGTATGACTGCGGCGGCGATGTATTGCCAGTGGTGACTCTCCCCGCCATATAGTCAGCCATGAGCGCGTTTTCGGCGGCGTCGTGCGAACGCCGTTCGATATCCTCAGGAGAAGCGTTTGGCTCTGCAGCGGCAAGACGAGCGTGCTCAGCGTTGTACGCATTCATGTAGGTGGTTCGAGTGATCGTGTTGTGCTGGCCGGTCGTACTGCCGGGAGCCGTTTCGGTCTCGTAAGCCTGTCGCTCGTTGTGGGCATCCTCGGCAAGCTGCGCGCGGATGTAGTCGGCACGCGTCATTGTGTTCACATCGGGGCGGCGATGTTCCGACGCGACCTGCGCGTGCCCCATCTCGTGCGCAAACCCCGTGACCGAATTCCCTTGGTTGGGATTGACATTGATCGTGTTCGTCGTCGGGTTGAATTCGGTGGCTTGCGTGGTGAGAAAGGTGACGTTGGCACCGCTGCGATCGAACGCCTCGAGCACCTGCCGACCCCGCTCGGTCCCAGCAAGATTGTTCCGGATGGCCGTCATTCGCGGATCCTCGCCGGCGCGCGGGTGCTGCACGGCGTGGTGGACCGACCCATCGTTGTAGGTCCGCGTGCGCGGCCCCCACCCACCCCTGACCCGATCGAGATACCCGGGCTCGCCGGTGTCGGCGCCATAGGCGTCGTAGGGATTCTTGGTATTGGCGGGCGACGCGTCGGTGCCAAAGGCGCCGCAGTTGAGTTTCACGAAGCGCCCGTCGACCGAAACGCCCATTGCGTCGATGACGATCGAACTCCCGCCGACCTTCAGGCTGATCTTCGAGTCAGCTTCGAAGATCAGCTCGTCCGCCGCGGTCGAGAGCCTGCCGCGCACGACTTCCGAGCATCGGGCCTGATGCAGAATCTTGGTTTCCCCGGCCACCGTATGGTCGAGGGTCCCGTCCACCTTTTCGGTGTGGTCGTTCGTGGTGTGCCATTCGCAATCCTTGCCGACCGTGTGATAGTGGTCGCCGCCCTTGGTTCCGTCGGCCGCCGTCCAGCCGATCAGATCGTGACGGGACCCGCCAACGGTGTGATATTCGGAACCGCGCACGCGGATGTCCATGCGCTTCTGGGAGTGGATGAAGACCTGCTCCCTGCCCTTCGTATCGAGAAAGCGCATCTCGTTGAAATCGTAGTTGCCGCCGTGCTTCGTGCTTCTAGACTTGATCGTGGCATATTCCTTCCAACGCGGCAGGTCGTAGGGCGGCTTATGCTCTGCGTTGTAGACTCGGCCGATGATGATGGGGTAATCAGCGTCGCCATTAAGGAAGTCTACGATGACCTCTTGCCCTACCCGTGGGAGCGAGATCTGCCCCCAGTTGCTGCCTGCCCACGAGCTCGATACGCGGATCAGGCACGAGCTGTCCTCGTCGAAGTCATGCTCGCGGTCCCAGTTGAACTGGACGCGCACCCGGCCGTGTTCGTCGCAGACGATCTCCTCATCCCGATGATCCTTGAGGCCGACGACTATGGCCGTTTGCGGACCGGTGGCGTAGGGCTTGGGACTGATGCGCGGCGGACGATAGGGATATGTCGTCGGCTGTCCGAGGAACGTGAGTCGCCAGTCGGCCACCCCGCCTCCCGACAGGGGTGAGTTGTCGCGGAAGTAAAGGTCGACGGCGCGGATCAGGTATTCGCGGTTCTGGTCACGCCGAACACAACGTTCGAGCGTGAACCGAAAGCCCGGGGCCAGTCCACGCGCAGTACTTTCGGCCGTAACCATCTCCTTCGCCTGTTGCAGTTCCTCCAGACGGACGCGCGCATACTGTTCGCCATGATGAACTTCAACGTATCCGCCCGGCCAGTCGAAAATCTCGTAGTTTCCGTGAGGAAATCCCATCGATCGATGGCTCACGGCCTTTAGATCGGCGGAAGGATGCTTGAGATCGAAGTCCTTGGTGAAAAAATTACCCGGATCGACTTCCTGCGCCATGCGCAGGTTGTCGATGAACTCCTCGTTCGGGACCACGACTTTGTCCGGCGGCAAGTGGGGAATGCGCGCGTAGCCGGCGAGCACTGCGTGCGCGCCCATGTCGTCGCACAGCACGAGCGTATGACGTCCGAGCTCGTGCCGGAAATAATAGTAGACTCCCTCGTGCTCGCAGAGCCGGCTCATGAAATTGAGGTCGGTCTCCTGATACTGCACGCAGTATTCCCAGACGCGGTACTCGCGCGTGAGGGTGATCTCGACGGAAAACTCCGAATACTTCGCGAAGACCACGCGGAGGATGTCCGGCACGGTCTTGTTTTGAAACACCCGCGAGGTCGACTGCATCCCCATGTAGTAGATCCAGGGGCTTAGCCGCGCCTCGTAGCGGAAGAACCGGGTGTCGCGCCGGGAGCCGCCTTCAGTCCCGATATACGAGAATCGAGTGCATTGCGCGTCGATGAAGCGGGATCCTCCGCCCTTGATCTCGATCTCGGCAGTCATTCCGCGCCCGAGCACGGCCTTCGGATCGATCGTGCTGTCGTCCTCGGCCCAGAGCTCGAGCCGGTACTCGAAGGGGCGCGATAGCTCCTCGCGTCCGCTCATCTCGCGGAAGATCAGCTTGGCTCCCAGAGGCGTGTGGGCCTGGGCCAAGCGGTGGGCATCGGTCGCTTTCACCATTTTTGGATCTCGTTTCTCGCAACCCGCAGCACGTCTAGGCCCGTCCTCGAGAATCTAGGTCGGCAGGCCCACGACAGACGCGTTCGGCGCCGGCGACGCTGGTTCCTGTCAACCGATCATCCGTTTCATGTGCCCCGGTCGGGGACAATTTGGATGCCTGCGCGGTTACGTTGGTGATACGAGCTGCGGGTGGCATGTCGGATTACCCGTCGTCAGAACCGCTGGAACTCGTCCATGCGGCGAAGAACGGTCACTTCGCAGGCGACTGGCGCGGATTTGACACCGATGATGCCGTTGACCTTGGTCGGGTTGATCAGTCGGCGCGCGCCGGCGACCGGAGCGGGCCCGAACGCGCCTTCCACTGCACCAACCACCACGCCGTACTCGAAGCGCGCCGAGGACGCTTGGAGCGTCTCGACGGGAGAGTCCAGGCTGCGGCGGAAGTAGCATGAATATTCGTGGACCGGAGCGGGGAACACCATGTGTTCGTTAAGCGTCGCCCCGGGTTCGACGGGACTGAGATATGGATCGATCGCCACGAGCATCTTCTTTCCCGCGGGGTAAGGCAGCGCCCTGCGCGCGAGTCTGAGTTCACACTCCTGGATGCAGGCGTAGGCGGGGCTGTCCGGCCCGACAATGGGTCCGGCAGGGGAAAAGTCCCAGAGGACATTGAAGACGTACACAGTCTGCTGGGTCGAATTGACGAGGGTCGTTGTGACCTCGAGATGCGAGGAATCGACCTTCACGGACAGCGCGACGTGAATCCGTCGGCGCGCGTCCTCGACCGGTTCGGGATCGCGGCGCTCAGTCATGTGGGCCTCCCGCCGCGCTGACGACCCGGGCGTATAGGCTGGCGGGTTGCCATGGCGCAACAATGGGTTTCAGAGATTATGATGATCGAAACGCTGGGGTATGCCACGCTCGCTCCGGTATTTGTTCTCTTCGTCGGTCGTCGCCTTTTCCTCGTTGTTGTCGAACTGGCGACCATCGCCTTGCGCCGGCAGGGGCGTCGAGTCCTGCTGCCCTCCGACGCCATGCTCGCTGTGGCCGAGCTCGTGAAAGAGGATATCGTCGGACGGAACCGTCTGCGGCGGATTTAGCGGATGCGCAGGATCCGGCCCTGTCGTGGGCGGCTTGAAGTCCGGATTGTATTGAACGGTTGAGTCAGATCCGCGCCCGGTCCCCGTTCCGCTGGTGCCCGATCCACCGTTGAAGCTGGGGACCCCGGCTTTTGACGCGTCGGCGTCGTTGGAGGAGATTTCCTGTGAGTTCGCGCCGTTGTTGATCCGCTCGATGTTGACGGTATGGCCGGAATTGTCGAGCTTGCCAAGACGGTCACGTCCCGATGGCGTAGACGAGATGTTGCCTAGATCGTCGAGGACTTTGTCAGTGAACTTGGGGTCTGCGCTGGACGGCTTGATCTTGATGGCCTTGCCGACGCTGACGGACCCATCATCATTCCGAAACACCTTGGCCGTCTTGCCGCCTCCGATGTCCAGACCCGATCCGTTGTAGACGTCCCAGTGCTTTCGGCCGCCCCCGCCACTACCGTGGTAGGGCCGATCGAGGTAGCCGGGCTCGCCCGTGTCGGCGGGTTCGGCGTCCAGCGGGCCATCGATGTCCGCGACCACGGCGGGCGGTGCGCCGCCACCGCAGTTGATGAGCGTCATCGTTCCCTGGATCGTAACCCCGGACGCATCGATCTTCACGAAATTGTTGTTGACCCGGAAGATCAACGTGTCCTTGGCATCGAGCACGATGCGGTTGGCGCTCACGTCGATGCGGACGGCGCTCATCCGGATATCGCTGGCGGTGCCGACCTTGATGTTGCCCTTGGCGTAAAAGTCGAGGTCGGAGTCGACCTCGACATACCACTTCCCACCGACGTGAAGGTTGTAGTCACCGTAAATCGTATGAAGCTCGGTGCCGACGAGCAGGTGGTACGACTCCTTGACGGTGATGTACGAGCTCCACTTGACGCGCACGTCCCAGCGGCGCTGGCAGTGGATAAACACTTGCTCCTTGCCTTTGTAGTCGTAGTAGCGGATCTCGTTCCAGTCGTTGTTCCCGCCCTTCTTCGTGCTGCGCGACTTCCAGGTCGAGTATTCCTTCCAGCGCGGCAGGTCGTAGGGTGTCTTGTGCTCGGCGTTGTAGACGCGGCCGACGATGATCGGGTAGTCGCAGTCGCCATTGAGGAAGTCGACAATCACTTCCTGGCCCACGCGCGGTAGCGAGATGGACCCCCAGTTGCTTCCAGCCCACGCGTTGGAGATGCGCATCCAGCACGAACTTTCCTCGTTGTAGTTGTGCTCGCGGTCCCAATGGAACTGCACGCGGACGCGTCCATACTCGTCGCAGACGATCTCCTCGTCCGGGTGATCCTTTAGGCCGACCACGATGGCGGTCTGCGGCCCAGGGGCATACGGCTTGGGCGTCAGGCGCGGCGGGCGATACGGGAACGAGGTGGGCTGCGCGACAAACGTCAGGCTCCAGTCGGCCCCGCCGCCCCCCGACAACGGCGAGTTGTCGCGAAAGTACGTGTCGACCGAGCGGATGAGGTATTCGCGATTTTGGTCGCGGCGCGCGCAGCGCTCCAGGGTGAATCGGTAGCCGGGCGTGACGCCCCGCGCCGTGGTTTGCCCCGTCACGAGCTCGCGCGTGTGCTGCAGCTCCTCGAGTCGCAGGCGCGCGTACTGCTCGCCGTGCTTGACCTCGACGTAGTTGCCGGGCCAGTCAAAGATTTCGTAGCTGCCGTGCGGGTAGGACATCGGCTGCTGGTTGAGCGCCTTCAGGTCCGCCGACGGATGCTTGAGGTCGTAGTCCTTGGTGTAGAAGTTGCCGACGTCGACCTCCTGGGCCATGCGCAGGTTGTCGATGTACTCCTCGGTCGGCACCACGATCTTGTCCGGCGGCATGTGCGGGATCTTGGCGTAGTACGGCAGCACCGGATGCGCGCCCATGTCGTCGCACAGCATGAGCGTGTGGCGGCCGAGCTCGTGCTTGAAGTAATAGTAAATGCCCTCGTGCTCGCAGAGCCGCATCATGAAGTTGAGGTCGGTCTCCTGGTACTGGACGCAGTACTCCCACACGCGGTACTCGCGCGTCGGGCTGAATTCCACCGAGAACTCCGAGTACTTCGCGAACACCACCGACAGGATGTCCGGCACCGAGACGTTCTGGAAGACGCGCGACGTCGACTGCAGCCCCATGTAGAAGATCCACGGGCTCAGGCGCGCCTCGTACCGGTAGTACCGGGTGTCGCGGCGCCCGCTGCCCTCGGTGCCGATGTACGCGAAGCGCGTGCACTGGCCGTCGATGAAGCGGCTCCCGTTGCCCTTGATCTCGATCTCGGCCGTGATGCTGCGGCCGAGCAGGGCCTTTGGATCGACGGCGGAATCGTCCTCGGCCCAGACCTCGAGCCGGTACTCGAACGGGCGCGACAGCTCCTCGTGGCCGCTCATCTCGCGGAAGAAGAGCTTGCGGCCCAGCGGCGTGTGCGCCATGGCCAGGCGGTTGACATCGGTCGCGGTCGGCATTTCAGCTCCCGTGGCTTGCAGGGTTGACGCTAGTCGACATAGTCGTAGGCGAAATCGCCGCTGGCGCCGGCGAGCTTCACCGCGGACAACGTCCGCCCGTCGAGCATCCGCCGGAGGATCTCCTGGCTGACGGTGGGCAGCACGCTGTTGGTCAGGACGGCGTCGATCATCCGGCCGCCGGATTCGACCTCGGTGCAGCGGTCGATGATCAGCTTGATGGCGGTGTCGTCGTAGTCGAACGACACGCCGTGGTTGGCCTGCACGCGCTTGCGGATGCGGGCGAGCTGCAGCCGGACGATGCTTGCCAGCATCTCGTCGGACAGCGGGAAGTACGGAATCACGACCAGCCGGCCGAGCAGCGCAGGCGGGAATACCTTCAGCAGCGGCTCGCGCAGCGCCTTCGCGACGGCCTCGGGCTCGGGCATCAGCGCGGGATCGCGGCTCATGCTGGCGATGAGGTCGGTGCCGGCGTTGGACGTCAGGATGATGATGGTGTTCTTGAAGTCGATGTAGCGGCCCTCGCCGTCCTCCATCCAGCCCTTGTCGAAGACCTGGAAGAAGATTTCGTGCACGTCGGCGTGCGCCTTCTCGACCTCGTCGAGCAGCACGACGCTGTACGGACGCCGCCGCACGGCCTCGGTGAGGACGCCGCCTTCACCGTAGCCGACGTACCCCGGCGGCGCGCCCTTGAGCGACGAGACGGTGTGCGCCTCCTGGTATTCGCTCATGTTGATGGTGATCAGGTTCTGCTCGCCGCCGTAGAGCGTCTCGGCGAGCGCCAGGGCGGTCTCGGTCTTGCCGACGCCGGAGGGTCCGCACAGCAGAAAGACTCCGATGGGCTTCTGCGGATTGTCGAGCTTCGCGCGCGACGTCTGGATGCGGCGGGCGATCATCTCGAGACCGTGCCGCTGGCCAATCACGCGCTGGTTCAACGTGTCCGCCAGCTTGAGGACGTTCTCCACCTCGTTCTTGACCATCCGGCCCACTGGAATGCCGGTCCAGTCGGCGACCACTGCCGCCACCGCCTGGTCGTCGACCGCGGGCAGGATGAGCGGACGGTCGCCCTGCAGCGTCGTGAGCTTCGCCTCCAGGCCGCGCAACTCGTCGAGCGCGGCAGCGCGCGCGGCCGGGTCGAGCGGTTGCGGCGCGTCTTCCCCGGCAGTGGCTGCTTGCGGCTTGCGGCCCGGTGTGGGCGCAGCGGAGGCGGCGACCGGAGCGGCGGGAGTGGCGGGAGTGGCGGTCGGAGTGGCGGGAACGGCGGCCGGCGCGGCGCTGGGCGCGGTTCCACCTGCCGAGGCTGCGGCCGTCGCGCCGGAGGTCGCTGCGACCGGCGCGCCGTCCACGGGCGCGTCGACCGGTGCGTTGCCGACGCGCAACTGCGCACGCAGCTCGAGGATCCGGTCGACGAACCCCTTCTCCTCCGCCCAGCGCGCCTCCAGGGCCGTCAGCCGCTCGCGATGGTGCGCGAGCTGCTGGTTGGCCGCATCCTTGCGCGCGTCGACGGACAGGCCGACGGCCTCCTCGCGCGCGATGATCTCCAGCTCGATGTCGAGCGCCTCGATCGCCCGGCGCGCGTCCTCGACGTCGGGAGGGGTCGCGTGCTGGCTCACGGCGACGCGCGCGCAGGACGTGTCGAGCAGGCTCACCGCCTTGTCGGGAAGCTGGCGCGCGGGGATGTACCGATGCGACAGGCGGACCGCGGCCTCGATCGCCGCGTCGAGCAGCATGACGCGATGATGCTTTTCGAGCACGCTCGCCACGCCCCGCAGCATGAGGATGGCCTTCACCTCGTCGGGCTCGGGCACTTGCACGACCTGAAACCTTCGCGTGAGCGCGGGGTCCTTTTCGATGTATTTCTTGTATTCGGCCCAGGTGGTTGCGCCGATCGTGCGCAGCGTCCCGCGCGCGAGCGCCGGCTTGAGGAGGTTCGCGGCATCGCCCGTGCCGGCGGCGCCGCCGGCGCCCACCAGCGTGTGCACCTCGTCGATGAACAGGATGATCGGCTTCGGGGAAGCCTGCACCTCGTCGATCACCGAGCGCAGGCGCTGCTCGAACTCGCCCTTCATGCTCGCGCCCGCCTGGAGGAGGCCGACATCGAGAGTGAGGAGCGAAACGTCCTTCAGCTGCGGCGGCACGTCGCCGCTGGCGATCCGGCGCGCGAAGCCTTCGACGACGGCGGTCTTGCCCACCCCCGCCTCGCCGGTCAGCAGCGGGTTGTTCTGCCGGCGCCGCATCAGGATGTCGACGATCTGGCGAATCTCGCCGTCGCGACCCGTGACGGGATCGATCTCGCCTTTGCGGGCACGCTCGGTGAGATCCACGGCAAACTTCTTCAGGGCCTCCTGCTTGCCCATCTGCGCCGGGGCGAGCGCGCTGCTGGCCTCGCCCGGCTCGGCGGACGCGAGTTCGGTGCCGTCGTTCGCCTTGAGGCTCGACTCGGGCGAGCTCTTGAGGAGCGCGGGGAGCGCGTCGGCCAGGGCATCGCCGGGGATCTTCTGGAACTCCTTGGAAATCGCGTACAGGACATTGCGCAGCGAGGTGGTCTTCAAGAGACCGAGCATCAGGTAGCCGCCCCGCACCTGGCTGTCGCGGAACATGAGCGAGCCGTAAACCCAGCCGCGCTCGACGGCATTCTCGACGTGCTCGGAGAGGTCCGAGATCGAGGTGGCGCCGCGCGGCAGGCGGTCGAGCGCGTTGGTGATATCCCCGGCCAGGCGCGCAGGATCGATCTCGAACTGCCGCAGGATGCGGTGCAGGTCGCTGTCCTGCGTCTGCAGGATCTGCTGGAGCCAGTGCACCAGCTCGACGTAGGGATTGCCGCGCAGCTTGCAGAAGACGGTGGCGCCCTCGATCGCCTTGTACAGCAGCGGATTGAGCTTGCCGAAGAGCGCGAGACGGCTGATCTCGCTCATGGCCGGCCTCGCGGCGGAGCGGAGGCGGTGCGGATGGAACGCGGGTTCGTCATGCGGGCCCTTTAGCGTCAGGTCATGCAGCGAGCGGAAGCGCTCGTGCGGCGATGTTTTCGTGCACCAGCACGAGGTCGTCGGCGTCGTCGTCGCGGCGGCGCGTGCCCATCCAGGTGGTCCAGCCGAGACGGCCGGTGCTGCCGAGCGCGGCACGCGGCACCTCGTCGCGGCGCAGCACCAGGCGGACGTCCCACGCGAGCTCGAACCCGATGTAGTTGCGCAGCCACGACAGGACCTGCTCGAACGGCCGGCCGCCCGGCAAGTGCGACTCGTAGCCTGCGAGAGGCAGCGGCCCGAGACGGATGCGGAACGTCGACTGCACGTCGGGGACGTACTCGCCCACCACCGCGCCGATGCCGAGGTTCTCGGCCGGCCGGCCGGCGCCGAGGCGCGTCTGCTGGTCGCGGGTGAGGCGCATCTGCCGCGCGACCCACTGCTCGATCCGCACACCGGTCAGGAAGAACGTTGCGAGGATCCGCTCCAGCCCTTCCGCGTTGCGCGTCTCGCGGACGAGATGGCCGGAGACGAACAGCTTTGCGTGGTCCGGCACGGCATCGCGATCGCGTTGGGACGCATCGCCGATGTGCACGAGGCTCGCCGCGTAGCGGCTGAACGAGTCGTCCGCCGGCCGGTCGAGGCTGACCGTCGACTGTGCATCGGCCCACGCGCGATAGAACAGCAGGCCGAAGCGGTGATTGATGAGGTCGAGGAAGCGGACCAAGGTGAGGTCGTTGAACGAGCGCATCCGCTCGCGTGCGTACTCGGTGAGGTGGATGGGCAGCGGTCCGTTCGGGCCGAGCAGGCCGAAGCCCAGGATCAGCAGGCGCGGGGGCTGCCTGCCGTAGCCGGCCTGCAGTCCGTGGATCTGCGCCGGGGCGAACGCCAGCGACGGCTCCTGGCCGATGCGGATCGCCTCGAGATCAGGGCGTGGCGCGCGCCCGAGCAGGGGCAGCGCGGACTCCTTCGCATCGACCAGCCGCAGCACGTGCCACAGATCGTAGCGCCAGGGCTCCGTCGTGATCGCGGCGAAGGCCGTGTCGATCTCGGCGCGCCGGGCCGCGGGGGTCTCGACGAAGCTGACGCGGCGGGGCGCTGCGCGGGGGCCGCTCATAGCACGGGCCGGTCGCCTGCGCGCGGCGCCCAGCGGGCCAGCTCGCCGCGCTGCAGCGACTGGACCACCGTTTCCGTGAAGGTGTTGAGTCCGACGTGGCGCGAGAAGAACCGTTCGAGCACCCGCCCGAGGAGGAACGCGAACGCGCCGGCGAAGGCGGTCTCGTCGAGCGTGACGGTAATCTCGACGCCGCGGCCGAACACCAGCGGACCGGGCCGCGGCATGCGGCGCGTCACCGGCTTGAGGCCGACACCCTGCACGCCCTCGATCTGCCGCCGCGTCGCCGGATCGGCGAGCGCCGAATAGAGCTCGAGCATCCGGCGCAGGCTCATCGCGCCTTGCTGCTTGTCGACCTCGGTCAGCGCGAGATAGTTGAGCCCGAGGTGGCTGATCATGCGCCACGTGATCTCGCGCTCGGCGAGCGAGGGCGACGGGCGCGTGGGACCGCGGATGACGGTGACGCTGTCGACCGGCGCGGAGGCGACCAGCGAGAAGTCGGTGCGGCCGCCGACGGGCATCAGCAGCGCGAGATCGCGGTTCGTGCATTGCGCGATGACCGTGAGCTGGCGCAGGTCGGCGCGATACGGCGCCTCCGCCTGGTCGACCAGCGTGACGAACACCTCGCTGCCGATGTATGCCGTGCGCGGGCCCTGGCGGCGCGCCTTGTCGGACAACAGGCGCGGCTCGCGACGCATCGAGTAGTAGCGCCCGTAGGTGCGGTCGTCGCCCGAGATCGAGCCGTAGAACGGCCGGAACACCTGCGGCTCGTTGTCGTCGGGCGCGTGGCCGAGCATCTGGGTGATCGAATACACCTCGAAGTCGAGCGGACGGGCCCGGTCGATCACGACGTGATGCTCGAAGACGTCCGCGGCGACAGGAATGCGGTCGCTGCGGCGCTGGAACAGGTTGACGGCCGGTGCGCAGAACAGCGCGAACTGCTTGGCGTCGACCACCCGCTCGAGGTCCGGCGCGCTGCGGTCGAGGAGGAGGACGAGCTCGAACGACTGGCCCGGCGCGTCCTTCAGCGCCGCCGCGAGCCCGTCGATGGCCACGAACTGGTAGCGCTGCGGAAACGCGAAGTACTCGTGCAGCAGCCGGTAGCCCTGGAAGCCGCGGGCCTCGTACGGGAACAGCGCCTCGTCGTCACCGAAGCCTTCGCCCGAGACCGCGTGCGCGGGCAGCGTGCGATGCCATTTGACCGGGCGCTCCGGGCCGCACACCATCACCCCCAGAACGCGCGCGGTCATCAGCTCGTAGAGGCGCGAGGCAACGTCGTCGATGCCCGCGAGGTGCAGCGACAGCCTTGCGATCGACAGCCCGTTCACCGGTATGTCGCTCGTGGTGTTGAAGCGCAGGCGGATCGCGCCGCGCACCGGCCGGTCGGTGGCAACGCGATTGATCGGCAGGTCGGACGGCGCGCCGGTGAGCCACGCCTCGGCGAGCTCGATCGGCCACAGCGTGACCGGGTGCGCGGTCTGGAACTCGCAGGCCGTCTGCTCGCCCTTGGTGATCTGCGCGCGCAGCACGGTCCCGCGCGGGAGGGTGAAGCCGGAGCCGAGGCTCGCCTCCTGCTGCTTCGGCGCGAAGCGCACGATCACGGCGGAAGGCGTGGGCGCGAGGTAGTTCGGGTAGACCACCTCGAGCAGGCGCTGCGAGAAGCGCGGGAACTCCGCGTCGAGCTTGAGCTGCACGCGGGCGCCGAGGAACGCCGCTCCTTCCAGCACCCGCTCCACGTACGGGTCGGCGACCTCGATGCCCTTCATGCCGAGCCGCGCCGCGACCTTGGGGAACTGCTCCGCGAACTCGCTGCCAAGCTGGCGGAAGTAGCCGAGCTCGCGGTTGTAGTAGTCGAGCAGCCGCGGGTCCATCGTCAGACCGCCGTTCCGGATTGCTCCTCGAGCACGACGTGGCCGGTCTCGAGATCGAGGTTCGAGCGCAGCAGCAGCTCGAGGGGATAGGGCGTCGACCAAAGCTTGGCGCGCACCTCGAAGCCCAGCGTGTTGTGGTGCGCGAGCTGGTCGCCCTGCGTGATGCTGCGCACCTGCACCGTTTCCTCGAGCAGGCGCGGCTCGAACACGACGATCGCCTCGCGCAACGTCTGCTCGAGATCGGCGAACTCGATCTCGGACATGCGCGAGCCGGCCAGCGCCGCGATGCCGAAGTTGATCGTGGAAGCGCGCGCCTCGGGATGATTCTCGAGCGGGATGTCCACGGCGAGGCTGGTCGCGTTGAACAGCCACGCGAGGTCGCGCAGCACGGCGCGGCGCAGCCGGGTGCGGGTCATGGCCACCTGGTCGGACGCCTCGGCGCGCTCGCCCGGCGCGTCGTCGGTCAGGCGATCGAGCAGCGAGGGCTGCAGCCGATCGCCGACCGGTCCATCGTCAGGCGCGCGATTGGTCCGCTCGGCCATCTCGTGCCCGCCTGCGGGACGTCACGCCGCGCCCGTGAGCGCGATCTCGCGCGTGTCCAGCATCGCATGCTCGCCGGCGTCGGTCGCCCACATCCGCTGGCCGAGGCCGACGTAGGTAGCCTCGCTGAGCTCGCTCCAGGCGGTCTTGCGGGCCATCCGGATGGCGCCGTCGGCCGACGCTTCCGAGCCGGGGTAGCGCGTGGGAATCAGCGCCACGGCGTCGCCGCCGTTGCGGAAGGCGAGCTTGGCGGCGCCCCAGACGAAGTCGCGGAGGTCCGCCGGCGGCTCGATGCTGATCGCGGACAAGCGCTCGAAGGGTATCCAGACGTACTTGCCGTCGACGATGGCCTCGCAGACGGGACCGATCCGCGAATCGGCATCGGCGATCCATTCAAACGCAGTGGTGTCGATGGTGCCCGGCGTGGGCGGCGCGGCGTCGAGCGCCTCGTCGCGCATATCGTCGGCGCGCGCCACGTGGCCTTCGGCGAGCGCCTTCATCGATTCGAGCAGCAGCCCCATCCACGCGGGCGGCTCGCCGAGAATGGACGGCGTGCGCTTCCCGGCGAACACCTCGGCGCGGAACACCTCGCAGCGGATCGCCTCGCGGTAGGTCTGGGCCATCGGCAGCGCCACGGGCGTGAGCTGCGCGGCGACCTGGAGCTGCGCCAGCGCCCGCTGCCAGTCGCCGCGGATCGCTAGCAGCTGGAACAGGTAGGTGCGCAACTTCGCGTCGTCGGGCTTCGCACGGATCTCGCGCTCGACCCGCGCGAGCTCGGCGTCCTGGTCGACGGTCAATGCGGAAAGTCGTTCGTTGTCGGCCACGAGAAAAGTCGAAAGTGAGCCGGAGCGCGTTTCGCGCACCCGGAAAATGGACGAGCAGGGTTCCCGCGAACGGGCGCGCAGGACCGCGACGCGCGCAACCGGCGCGCGCCGCGTCTGCCGAGGGTCGGCGACCTTCCCCCGACCGCTATACGTTCGTCTTGATGTTGAACTGCTTGGTCGTGGACGCGCCCTTGCCGCCCTGAGTCGTCTGAACCGAGTACTCGGACTCGAGCTTGCCGGCCAGAAACGAGTAGGTGCACATCACTTCGTCGCCGTCGGTTCCCTGCACTCCGCACAGCGTGCACAGGACGGTCTCGGACAGCGTGATCTTCAGGTAGTCGAACTGCGTGCCACCCATCTTGGCGCCGTACAGCGTGACCTTGTCGATGTGCTTGCCGTTCGCGGCGTACTCGAGCAGTGCCGGGTAGACCTTGTCCATCTTCGCCACGACGGTCAGGGGGTGGAAGTCCCCGAGCGCCGCGCCGCCGCCGCCGCCGCGCGAGACCGAGTTCGGTTGCTCCGCGCCCCATGCGAAGGAGACGCATTGCGTGGTGTTGGTATGCGCTGCGTTGAGCGATTCGCCCTGAGCACCAGCCACTTCGAGAAACAGTCCGACTGCCATGAGAAGCTCCTGATCGAGTTTGACAATCCGCCCGATGTTGCGCGGGCGGTGGGGGATGAAGCGCCGCGGTCGCCTTAAGTAGCTGCGGCTGCTTTCACCGACGGCAATTTCGAAACGAGACGCAGCGATACGGTGAGGCCTTCCAACTGGTAGTGCGGCCGGAGAAAGAACTTCGAGGTGTAGTAGCCGGGGTTACCTTCGACTTCCTCGACCGTCACCTCGGCCGCTGCCAGCGGCTTGCGCGCCTTGATCTCCTGCGACGAGTTCTCCGGACTGCCATCGACGTAGTTCAGAATCCACGAGTTGAGCCACTTCTCCATATCGCCTCGTTCGCGGAAGCTGCCGATTTTGTCGCGCACGATGCATTTTAGGTAATGGGCGAACCGGCAGCACGCGAATAAATAGGGCAGCCGAGCCGCAAGATTCGCATTGGCAGTGGCGTCCGGATCGTAGTACTCGGTCGGCTTCTGCAGCGACTGGGCGCCGATGAAGGCGGCCAGGTCGGCGTTCTTCCGGTGGACTAGCGGCATGAAGCCGTTCTTGGCGAGCTCCGCCTCGCGACGGTCGCTGATCGCGATCTCGGTGGGGCATTTCATGTCGACGCCGCCGTCGTCGGTGGGGAACGTGTGCACCGGCAGGTCCTCCACCACGCCGCCCGACTCGATGCCGCGGATCGACGTGCACCAGCCGTAGTACTTGAACGAGCGGTTGATGTTGGTGGCCATCGCGTAGGCGGAGTTGGCCCAGCAATATTTGCGGTGATCCGCGCTGCCGGTGTCCTCCTCGAAGTCGAACTCCTCGACCGGGCTGGTCTTGGCCCCGTACGGCAGGCGCGCGAGGAAGCGCGGCATCGCGAGCCCGACGTAGCGCGAGTCCTCGGAGTCGCGCAGGCTGCGCCACGACGCGTACTCGGTGTTGCTGAAGATCTTGGTGAGGTCGCGCGGGTTGGCGAGCTCCTGCCACGAGTCCATCTGCATGACGGTCGGCGACGCGCCGGCGATGAACGGGCAGTGCGCCGACGCGGCGTTGCGCGACAGCTCCGCGAGCATCTCGACGTCCTGCGGGCTGTGATCGAAGTGATAGTCACCCACCAGGCAGCCGAACGGCTCGCCGCCGAACTGGCCGTACTCCTGCTCGTAGACCATCTTGTGGAAGGGGCTCTGGTCCCAGCCCGTGCCCTTGTAGCGGCGCAGCTGGCGGCCGAGCTCCTTCTTGCTCACGTTGAGCACGCGGATCTTCAGCATCTCGTCCGTCTCGGTGTTGTTCACGAGATAGTGAAGGCCACGCCACGCGCCCTCGAGCTGCTGGAACTCGGCGTTGTGCATGATCACGTTGACCTGCTCGGACAGCTTGTGGTCGAGCGCGGCGATGATCGCCTCGATCGACTGGTAGGCGTCGGTGGAGACGATCTGCGTGTTGACCAGCGCCTGCTCGGCGAGCGTGCGCACGGCGTTCTCGACCGCCTCGCGCGCCTGGTCCGTCTTGGGCTTGAATTCCTTGTTCAGCAGCGACGAGAACTCGTCGGCTTCCAGCGCCTGGGTGCCGCGCGCCTGGGTATCGGTCTGTGCATTCGCCATGATCGGCCTCTAAGATGTCGGGCTGCGGGAGTTACTTCGCGTCGCCGGTGTCGGCGCCGGCCGCGCTCGCGGATCCGGACGCCTGGTTGGGTGCGGACGCCAGCGTCTTCATCAACGCCGGGTCTTTCAGGACTTTCGCGATCAGGTCCTCGGCGCCGGTCTTGCCGTCCATGTAGGAAAGCAGGTTGTGCAGCTCGGTGCGCGCCTCCAGGAGCTTGTTGAGGGCGTCGACCTTGCGCGCCACCGCCGCTGGCGAGAAGTCGTCCAGGCTCTCGAACGTGATGTCGACGGCGATGTTGCCCTCGCCGGTCAGCGTGTTGGGAACGTGGAACGCGACGCGCGGCTTCATCGCCTTCATGCGCGCGTCGAAGTTGTCGATGTCGATCTCGAGGAACTTGCGGTCCGCGATCTCGGGGAGCGCCTCGGCAGGCTTGCCCGACAGGTCGGCGAGCACGCCCATCACGAACGGAAGCTGGATCTTCTTCTCCGATCCGTAGATTTCCACGTCGTATTCGATCTGGACGCGGGGCGCGCGGTTGCGGGCGATGAACTTCTGACCACTGGCTTTTCTGGGCATGCAAGGCTCCCTTGGGTTCGATGAGCGCGCCGCCGACTGCGGGCGCACGCAGGGTTCAACTGCTGGCGGCTGCTCCGGTGATGCTCTCGACGTGACTGGTGGAATCGGGCGCGAGCTCGCGGATGATATCCATGAACGGCATGGTCATGAGCCGCTGGGCGCGGCGGATCAACAACGGAGCGGGATTGGTGGGCTCGCTGCGGGCGAGGAAATCGCACACCCGGTCGAGGGCGCGTAGCGCATCTTCTCGCGAGCGGATATCGCCGACGGGCTGCGGCGCGCCCGGCGCGGCGGGGGCGCCGTCGACGCCGGCGGCCGAGCCGCCCGCGGCCGTGCCGGTCACCTGAGTGCGCAATTCCTCGACGATGGTGGCGATCGGCTTCATCAGGTCGACGAGCGGCGCTAAGTCGGGCAGCTCGGAAGGCTCGACGTGCTGCAGCAGCTCGCCGCGGATCGCGGTGACCGACGCGATGATCTCGCCGGCCTCGCGCAGCGCGTCGGCGTTCTTCGACAGCGTGTCGGCGACCGCCGCGCGCATCTGGTCGACGCCTACCCCGGCGTCGGACGCGGCGGTCTTCGGGTCGAGGATCTTCTCGAGGTCGCGCACGGTGAGCGTGAGCGCCGGGTTGCGCAGGAAATCCGCGGCGCGCAGGTCGCGCATCAGGCCGTCGCCGTCCGCGAACGAAGCGAGCGCGTACATCCGGATCTCGGGCTCGGGCTCGCCGTCGATGACGAGCGTCGGGTGCAGCGGCTCCCAGAATTTCGTCAGCCAGGCGCGCGCGACGGTGAGCGCGTCCGCGAGGCCGCGCATGCCCTCGATGTGCGTCGCGCCCCGGGCGAGGTTGACGAGGACGCGCACGTCGTGCGAGCGGTCGAGCAGCGCCGACGCGCTCTTGGTCACGTTGGACCAGTCCGGCTCCTCGGCCGGGATGATCGTGGCGCCGTATTGCTGCTCGGGCTTGGCCCGCGACGCGGCCTCGAGCGCCAGGAAGTCCTGGTCGTACTGGAGGTCGGGTCCGCAGGGTGCGTCCGGCGCAACGTCCACAAGCCAGTTGTCGCGAATCACTGCATCTCCGCACTGCGATGGGGCCGACGATCGGCTGCAGAATACCGCCCCGTGCCAAGCGAGGAGGCGGGCGTCATCATTCCCCATGGTAGGGCGATCCGCAAGTCCCCGCTCGCGCCGAATAATCACTTGTCCGTGCCCGGCGGCTCCGCTTACACTGCGCCGCACCGTTCAATCATGATTCCGGGGAAGCCGCTCGTCGTGCTTGCCGTCGATTCGCATGTGTCATCGGCCGCGTGCAGCCGCCGCTCGGTCCTCCTGGCAGCGCTGGGGGCGGCCGTTGCCGGGTGCGGGTCGTCGCCGCGCGCACCAGAACGACCGCCGGAGCCCGTGACGCTCGCCGTATCGCTCGCGGCCCGCGCCGATGCCAACCCAGACGTCCGGGGCCGCGCGTCTCCGCTGGCCGTGCGGGTGTTCGAGCTGCGCTCGGTCACCGGATTCGAGAGCGCGGACTTCTTCGCCCTGTACGAGCGCGACCAGGCCACCCTGGGCAGCGACCTGGTGGCGCGCACGGAATTCGTACTGCGTCCCGGCGAGGCGCAGGAGTTCGTGCGCAAGGCCGGCGCCGAGACCCGCTTCCTCGGCGCGATCGCAGGCTACCGCGACCTCGAGCGCAGCATCTGGCGGGTGGTCGCGCCCATCGCCCCACCCACGTTCGGCGAGCGGGCCGGCAATGCGCCGTCCCGCCAGCAGCGCGTGCGGCTGACCTTCGAGCGGGCGGCCGTGCGGATGGACGTCGCGACGGTATCCTGAACGCAGGCAGGCCGTCGCGCGACGCGCCCGGGGAGGCAATCAGTGGTCTGGCAGCGTCGAGTCGTCTGGACCGAAGGCATGTTCCTTCGGCCGCAGCACTTCCAACAGCAGGAGCGCTACCTCGAGTTCTACGCCAACGCGCGCAGCAGCGCGGTGGCGAGCCACGCCTGGGGCTTCGAGTCGCTGGTCATCGACGCCGATGCGCTGAAGCTCGGCAAGGTGGCGATCCGCGAGGCCCGCGGGCTGTTCCCGGACGGCACTCCGTTCAACCTTCCGCAGCAGGGTGAGCCGCCCGCGCCGGTCGACGTGCCCGGCGACGCCCGCGGCCAGCGGGTGCTGCTCGCGCTGCCGATGCGCCGTCCCGGCGTGGAGGATGTCGCGCTGGGCGGCGAGGAGGGTCTGACCCGCGTGCGCGTCGGCGAGCACGAGGTCAACGACGCCAACACGCTCGGCTCCCCGGCCGCGCTGATGCAGGTGGGGGACCTGCGGCTGCGGCTGCTGCCGGAGGGCGAGCTGACCGACGGCTGGATGGTGCTCGGCGTGGTGCGCGTCATCGACCGCCGGCCGGACAACCAGCTCCTGCTCGACGACGCCTACATGCCCCCCAACCTCGCGCTTCGCGCCTGCCCGCCGCTCGATTCGTTCCTGCGGGAGCTCGAGGGGCTGCTGCACCATCGCGGGGAGGCGGTCGCCGCGCGGCTGTCGCAGCCGGGCCGCGGCGGCGTCTCGGAGGTCGGCGATTTCCTGCTCCTCGAGCTCGTCAACCGCTGGGAGCCGCGCGTGCGCCACACGCTCCAGCAGGGGCTCATCCACTCCGAGCGACTCTACATGCTGCTGCTGGAGCTCGCCGGCGACATCTCGACCTTCGCCCGCGAGAGCCGCCGCCCGATGGAGTATCCCGTCTACGACCACGACGATCCGCAGACCTGCTTCACGCCGCTGATGACCGACATCCGTCGGTCGCTGTCGATGGTGCTCGAGCAGAACGCCATCCCGATCGAGCTGCACGAGCGCGCGTACGGGGTGCGGGTGGCCATCATGCCGCCGGTCGAAGTGCAGCGCTCCGCGTCCTTCGTCCTGGCGGTGGCCGCCGACGTGCCGGCCGAAATGGTGCGCAACCGCTTCCCCACCCAGGTGAAGATCGGGCCGGTCGAGAAGATCCGCGACCTGGTGAACCTCCATCTCCCGGGCGTCACGCTGCGGGCGCTGCCGATCGCCCCACGGCAGATTCCCTATCATGCAGGCTTCAACTACTTCGAGCTCGACACCACGGACGAGCTGTGGCGCCAGCTGGAAAGCTCGGGCGGCCTGGCCATGCACATCGCCGGCGAGTTCCCCGGCATCAAGCTCGAATTCTGGGCGATCCGCGGCGGCTGACCTGCCCGCCTGACGTCCCACTCCATGCCGCACGATAATCCCCTCGACGCGGAATCGCCGCTCGCAGCCCCGCCGCCCCGGGCGCCGGCGCCGGGCGCGACCCCGCAACCGTCGCTCGAGCCGGAGATCCTGTCCGGCGCGAATCCGCTGGTGGCGGCCGCGAATCCGCTGCTCAACCTCATCCCCCAGCTGCGCGCCACGGTCCAGCATCCCGATCCGGCGCAGGTGCGCGAGTACCTGGTGCAGCAGATCCAGGCGTTCGAGCTGCGCGCACGCTCGCTCGGCGTGCCGGCCGAGACGGTGATCGGCGCGCGCTACTGCCTGTGCACGGCGCTCGACGAGACGGCGGCGCAGACACCCTGGGGAGGCTCGGGCATCTGGTCGCGCCACAGCCTGCTCGTCACCTTCCACAACGAGACCTGGGGCGGCGAGAAGTTCTTCCAGCTCCTGGCCAAGCTGGCGCAGAACCCGCAGCAGCACGGCTGGCTGCTCGAGCTCATGTACTACTGTCTCGCGCTCGGCTTCGAGGGGCGCTTCCGGATCGTCGACAACGGCCGCACGCAGCTCGAGACGCTCAAGCAGCGGCTGGTGCAGATCATCCGGCAGAGCCACGGCGAGTACGAGCGGCCGCTCGCGCTGCACTGGGCGCCGTCCCTGCCGCCCGCCAAGCGCAGCTGGGAGCTCCTGCCGCTGTGGGTGGCCGCCGCGCTGGCGGCGCTGCTCGCGCTGGGGCTGTTCCTGTGGTTCCTGTTCGCGCTTAACCGCCAGTCCGATCTGTTCGCCTCGGCCATCAACGGCGTGCGCGCGCCGCGCATCGTCATCACCAAGCCGGCGCAGCCCGCGCCGCCGCGTTTCGCCGCCTTCCTTGCGCCGGAGATCCGCGAGGGGCTGGTCGAGGTGCGCGACGAGCCCGACCGCAGCGTCGTCATCCTCAAGGGCGACGGCCTGTTCGACCCGGGCCAGACGATCGTGAAGGACCGCTATGTCGGCGTCCTCAACCGCATCGCGGCCGCTCTGAACGAAGTCACGGGCACCGTGGTGGTCACCGGCTACACCGACAACGTGCCGATCCGCACGATCCGCTTCCCGTCCAACTTCCAGCTCTCGCAGGCGCGCGCCGACGTCGTCAAGCGGCTGCTCGACGAGCAGCTTAAGGTGCAGAGCCGCGTGCGCGCTGAAGGCCAGGCGGATGCCAACCCGGTCGCGCCCAACGACACGCCCGCCAACCGCGCGCGCAACCGGCGGGTCGAGGTGACGCTGCTCGTGGCGCCGCCCGACCGCGACCAGCAGCTGCGCGCCGCGCCGAACGCGCCCACGGCGCCGCCGCCGTCCAACGCGGTGCCGGTCGCTCCGCCCCCCGGCGCTGCGCCCGTCGCGCCGCCGCGCCCCGTGCCGAAGTAACCCGCGATGCGCCGCATCTTCTCCTGGATCTTCAACGGGACCGTGCTGGTCCTGCTCGGGCTCATCGCGCTCGCGCTGCTGATCTGGTTCGGCGGCGACGCGATCTCCATCGGCGGATGGGTGCCGCTCGAGTCCCCGGCGGTGCGGGCAGGGCTGATCGTGGTCGTGTTCGTGATCTGGCTCACGGTGCGCATCACGGGGTGGCTGCGCAACCGGCGCGCGAATGCCGCGCTCCTCAAGGAGCTGTCGAAGGACAGCCCGCCGGGCGCCCCTGCGGCGGCAGATCGCGGCCTGGGCGCGGAGGAGGTGGCGGAGCTGCGCAAGCGCTTCGACCACGCGATCGCGACGCTCAAGACCAGCCGGATCGCCGGCCAGAGCGGCTTCTTCGCGCGCTTCACGCGCCGGTATGTCTACCAGATGCCGTGGTACATGATCATCGGCGCGCCGGGCTCGGGGAAGACCACCGCGCTCGTCAACTCGGGCATCGAGTTCCCGCTCGCGAAGGAGTTCGGCAAGTCCGCGATCCGCGGCGTGGGCGGCACGCGGAACTGCGACTGGTGGTTCACCAACGACGCCGTGCTGCTCGACACCGCCGGCCGCTATACCACGCAGGAGAGCAACGAGGCGCTCGACCACGCCGAGTGGCAGGGCTTCCTCGCACTGTTGCGCAAGTTCCGGCCGCGCGCGCCCATCAACGGCGTGCTGCTGACGATCAGCGTGCCCGACCTCCTCGCCTCCGACCCGCTGGAGCGCGAGCGCCATGCGGCCGCCCTGCGGCGGCGCTTAGCCGAGCTCGACCAGGCGCTGCGCGTGCGCTTCCCGCTGTACGTGCTCGTCACCAAGGTCGACCTGCTCGCGGGCTTCCAGGAGTATTTCGCGAAGCTCTCCAACGAAGAGCGCGCGCAGGTCTGGGGATTCACCGTTCCGCTGGCCGCCAGCGACAGCACGCGCAACGACGTCGGCAGCGCGTTCCGCGGCGAGTTCGGGCTGCTCCAGAAGCGCATCGAGGAGGCGCTGCCCGACGTGCTGCAGGTCGAGCCCGACGTGCAGCGGCGCGGCCTCACCTACGCGTTCTCGCAGGAGCTCGCGGGCCTTCGCGAGGCGCTCGACCGCTTCCTGAACACGCTGTTCAGCGAGTCGAAGTTCACCACGCCCCCGCTGGTGCGCGGCGTCTACCTCACGAGCGGCACGCAGGAGGGCGCACCCCTCGACCGCGTGCTCGGCGCCATCCAGCGCACGTTCGGCGTATCGGCGCAGGTGCAGAGCGCCACGGCGGCCCAGGGCACCGGCCGCAGCTACTTCCTTCGCAACCTGCTCCAGAAGGTGATCTTCGCCGAGTCGCACGTCGTCGAGCGCAACCCGGCGAAGGAGAAGCGGCGCCGGATCGCGCAGGCCGTGGGCGTGGCGGTGTGCACGGTGCTGCTGATCGGCGCGCTGGCCGCGTGGAGCTATAGCTACGTGAACAACCGCAACTACCTGGCCGACGTCACGCCGCGCGCCGCCGAGCTGGCGAGCAAGGTGCAGGCGGCTCCCAATACGACCAGCGACGACCTGGCCACGCTCCTGCCCATCCTCGACGAGGCGCACACGCTGCCGCAGAGCTCGTCGTTCGACGTCGCCTCGCCTCCGGTCACGTACCAGTTCGGGCTCTACCAGGGGCGCAAGGTGGTGGTGCTGGCCGACGGCGCGTACGAGCGCCTGCTCGAGGATCTCCTGCTGCCGCGCGTCGCCCTGCGGCTCGAGCGGCTGCTGCGCGAGGCGCCACCCGACAGCCTCGAGGCGCTCTACGGCCGGCTTAAGGCCTATCTGATGCTGCACGACGCCACCAACTATCGGCAGTCGTACCTGCTGCCGGCGGTGACCGCCGAGTGGCAGGCGAGCGAGGCCGGCAACCTCAACAAGGAGTCGCAGCAGTCGCTGGCGGCGCACCTCCAGCGGCTGTTCGGCGAGCGCGTTCGCCAGTCACCATATCCCATGGACCAGGCGCTGGTGGCCGACGCGCGCCAGCGCCTGACGCAGTTCACCGCGGCGCGGCGGCTCTACGCCCAGATCAAGCTGGTGGCGGCCGAGAAGACCAACGGCCCGGACTTCACGCTGGTCGGCGCCATCGGCCCGGAATCGAAGAACGTGTTTGTGCGGGCGTCGAACAAGTCGCTCGACAACGGCATCCCGGCGCTCTACACGCGCGAAGGTTACCGGGCGATGCAGGCGGTGCTCAACGACCGGCGACTCCTGCTCACGCTCGACGAGAGTTGGGTGCTTGGCACGCAGGAGCAGCGCGGTACCGCCGGCAAGATCGCCGACGCGCTCGACGACCGGCTGGTCAACGAGATCCGCCGCATCTACCTCGAGGAATACCGGCAGACGTGGGAGCAGTTCCTGGCCGAGCTGCGCCTGGCGCCGACTGGCAACCTCACCGCCTCGATCAACCTCGTGCGCGTGCTGTCGGCGCCGGACTCGCCGCTCGTGAAGCTCGTCAAGGCCGTCGCCCTGGAGACGCAGCTCACCGAGACCGGCCGGACGACGGGCGCGGTGAGCGCGCAGGCCGCCGAGATCGTGAAGCAGGGCGCGAACAATGCCGTGTCGCGGATCTTCGGCTCGATGGCGCCGCGCATCGGCACCGGCGGGGACGATCCGACGCGCGCCGGGCGCATCGAGAAAACGCTCGTCGACGACTATTTCGACGCCTGGCGCGTGATGGCGGGGTCGCCGAAGGAAGGCGGCAGCGTGGAGCAGCTTCGCCTGCTGCTCAACGAGCTCTATTCCACGCTCGTGGCCACCGAGCAGGCGACCCGCACCGGGATGCCGCCGCCCCCGGTCGACACGTCGGCGAAGGTCCGTGCCGAGGCCGCGCGGCTGCCGGTGCCCTTGCGGCCGATGCTGGAGGGCCTCGCGGGTTCGAGCTCGGCGCAGACCACCGCCGCCGCCCGCAGCAACGTCAGCGCCCAGATGGACGCGGAAGTGGGCGATTTCTGCCGCAAGGCCATCGCCGGGCGCTATCCCTTCGTGCGCTCGTCCACCCGCGACGTCACTCCGGACGACTTCGCGAAGCTGTTCGCGCCGGGTGGGCAGCTCGAATCGTTCTTCAGCAAGAATCTCCAGCAATACGTCGATACGTCGACGCGGCCATGGACGTATCGGCGCACGATCGACGGCGCGCCGCCGGGCACGTCGGCGTCGATCATCAACTTCCAGCGCGCGCAGGTCATCCGCGACGCGTTCTTCGGCACCGGCGCGAGCCGCCCGCAGTTCCGCCTCGACGTGAAGGTGCTCGAAATGGACCCGTCGATCACCACCTTCGCCCTCGACGTCGACGGCACCACGGTGTCGTACGTCTACGGGCCGCAGACCTGGCGCTCGATCCCGTGGCCGGGGCCGGCGGGACGCAGCCAGGTGAGCGTGCAGCTTTCGCCCCAGCTCTCGGGCGGGTCGCGCATCAGCTTCGAGGGCCCATGGGCGCTGCACCGGCTGTTCGACAAGGCGCAGATCACCCCAGGCGCCGCGCCTGAGAAATTCACCGCGACGTTGAACCTCGACGGGCGCCGCGTGGTCCTGGACATCACCGCGGCCAGCGTGCGCAATCCGATCCGACTGCCCGAGCTCGAGTTGTTCTCGTGCCCGTCCAGGCTATGAGCGAGCCGCCCGCGATCGGCTGGTTCGGCAAGCTGCCGTGCGCCGGCGATTTCGTGCACCGGCGCCTGGCGCACAACCTCGTGACCGCGATCGACGAGTGGCTGCGCGACGGCCTCGCCATGCTGCGCACCAGCGATCCACAGTGGCGCGGCGCGTACGAACAGGCGCCGATCTGGAATTGCGCCGTGCCGGCCAGCGTCACCCGCAGCGGGCTCACGCTGATTGGCCTCCTTTCGCCCAGCCACGACCGGGTCGGACGCGACTATCCGCTCTGCGCGGGGGTGGCGCTGCCGCCGCGGGCGTCGCCCGCCCCGCTGCTCGACGGCGCGCATGGCTGGCTCGCGGCGCTCGGGCGCACGGTCGCGCAGGCGCTCGAGCGCCCGACCAGCATCGAGGCCTTCGACGAAGCCATCCTCGCGATTCCGCTCCCGGTCGCCCTCGCAAACGGGTTGTCAGCGGGAGGGGGCAATGACATCCTCTCCATCCTCAATGACTCCGGGCTCGATGTGCCCACCGTACCGATGCCTCTCGCGCACGCGCTTCCCTGGCCGGAGCTGCCGCTTCAGTTCGATCCGGACGGGACCACGAGCTACTGGTGGACCAATACCGTCAACGGCGGCCCCCTGCGCGGGTTCACCACCGACGCCGGCCTGTCCCCGTCGCTTATGATCACACTGATGCGCCAGCCGGCGCACGCGGGCGCCATGCGATGAGCGCGGCACCCGGCCCCACCGCCGCCAGCGCGCCGTCGCGCGCGCCCAGCGGCAATGCGCTGCCGCTCGGATCGCGGGTGGGCGACTTCGAGGTCACGGCGATCATCGGCGAGGGCGGCTTCGGCATCGTCTACGAGGCGTTCGATCACACCCTGCACCGGCGCGTGGCGCTCAAGGAGTACATGCCGAGCGCGCTCGCCAGCCGGCGCGGCGACTTCACCGTGGCGGTGCGCTCGCCCCAGCACGAGCAGACATTCCGGGCCGGCCTCAAGAGCTTTGTCAACGAGGCGCGGCTCCTGGCCCAGTTCGACCATCCGGCCCTGGTGAAGGTGTTCCGGTTCTGGGAGTCGAACGACACCGCCTACATGGTGATGCCGCTCTACGAGGGCCGCACGCTCAAGGACGCGCTCAAGGAGCACCCGCACCCCGACGAGGGCTGGATGAAGGGGCTGCTCGCGCCGCTCCTCGACGCCCTGGAGACGCTGCACAACGCCAAGTGCTACCACCGCGACATCGCGCCGGACAACATCCTGATCCTCAGCAACGGCGCTCCGCTGCTGCTCGACTTCGGCGCCGCGCGCCGGATCATCGGCGACCTGACCCAGGCCGTGACGGTCATCCTCAAGCCCGGCTATGCGCCGATCGAGCAGTACGCCGACGACGCCACGCTCAAGCAAGGGCCGTGGACCGACATCTACGCGCTCTCGGCCGTGCTGTGCCTCGCGATCACCGGCAAGGCTCCCTCCACGTCGGTCACGCGCATGGTGTCGGACCCGATGGGCTCGCTCGAGCACTCGGTGCCGGGGTACAGCCCAGGCTTCCTTGCAGCGCTCGATCGCGGGCTTGCGGTGCGGCCCGAGCAGCGACCGCAGTCGATCGCCGAGTTCCGGGAGTTGCTGGGCCTGCGCACGCTCGCGCCGGTGAGCGTCGCGGCCAGCGCCCGCCGCGACGCGCCGGCGTCGCTCGCGTCCGCGCCGTCCGGGGAGTCGGCGGCGGACGACCCGGGCGCTCTCGACGAGCTCGCGCGCTCGATGATCGCGGGCCAGCCGCAGAGCTGGATTCGCTCCGGCGGCGCGGATGTGCCGCCGACCGAGGTCGCGCCCGTCCCGGTCACGATCGTCAATCCGGACGCGTACCGGCCGCCGCTCGCGCCGCCTCGCGTGGCGACGGGAGCGCCCGCGCCAAAGCCGACCGCGCCCAAGGCGCCCGCGACGCCGCAGGCCGCTCCAGCGGCGGGCGCGTCGCCGCAGGCCGCTCCAGCGGCGGGCGCGTCGCCGCAGACCGGCATGGGAAACCCGCGCACCATCGGCCCCACGATCGCGAAGGTGCCTTCCCCGGAGGGCACCCGCACCCGGCCGACCACCATCATCCCGCCGGCCGACGACGATACATACAAGGTGCGCGCGGGGCTGATGATCCTGCCGAGTGTCGCGATGGGCGCCGTGCTGCTGGCCGTGATGGGCGGCGGCGTATGGTGGTTCTCGCGCACGATCCCGGTCGACCCGGTACCGCCCGTAGCCGACGCCGGCAGGACGGCCGCCGCGCCGCCCGCCTCCCAGCCGGTCGCGCCGCCTGCGGCCACGGTGCCGGCCGCCACGGTGCCGGCCGCTACCGTACCCGCCGCTACCGTACCCGCCGCCACCTCGCCGTCGACTCCCGCGCAGGTGGCGGTGCCGCCGCCCAGCGCCGCGTCCGACGGCAGCGCCGTGACGCCCCCGACCGACGCGCGTACCCCGGGGGCGTCGGGAACGACGACGCCGGGCGGCGCCAGCGGGCCGGCGGGCACGAACGCGTCCAGGATCGTGCCGGGAACCGGCGTCTCCGGCGGACCGGCCGCAGGACCGGCAGCGCCGGGTGCCGCCGGAACCGTGGCGGGGTCGCCCGGCGGCGCGGTCGTCGCCGGGGTTGCAGTGCCGACGGCGGTGCCTCGTGCGCCGCGGCCGTTCGACTGCGGCTTCGCGCCGCCCCCGCCGCCACCCGACGCCGTGGCCGCCGCGGACACGCCCGTGCACCCGCCGCCCCCGAGCGGACGCGTGCCGCTTTCGATAAGGCCGTGGGGCTACGTCTTTATCGACGGGCGCAATTGCGGCATGAGCCCGCCGAAAAAGGACCTGCTCCTGCCCGAAGGCAAGTACAAGCTGGAAGTGCGCAACCCGACGTTCGAGAGCCATGCGGAAAACATCGAGATCAGCGCGCGTCGCGGCGCGCCGATGGTCAGTCATACGTTCAAGTGAACCGCCGAGCTTGATGCGCCTTTGCGCGGCCGTGCTCGTCGCGGCGTGCATGCTGCCCACCAGCCTGTGCGCCCAGCCCGACTCCACGCCTTCGCCGGCGGCCGAGCGCACGGGGGCCGTGCCAGCGCCCGACCGCTCGGACGCCAAGGCCTCGATCGCCGACACGAAGTCCGCCGACACGAAGTCCGCCGCTCCGGACGCCAAGGCGGGCAGCGCCGAAGCGAAGTCCGCGACGCCCGGGGCGAAGGGCGGCGCTGCCGCAAAGGGCACGCCGCGGGACGCCAAGGCGGCTGCGCCGGCCGGCAAGTCACCCGTGGAAAGCGCGTCCAGGACCGCTCCGGGAAGCTCTCCCGTCGCGAAGGCGCCGGCGGGCGGCGGCAGCGGCCCGGCCGCGGCGTCGCCGCCCGACAAGGGCGCACCGCCCGCCCCCGGCTCGACGGCCGCCGCGGGGAGGGCGGCCGCAGCCTCGCCGCAAACGATCGCGCGCCCTGCGGTCAGCGCGGTTGCCCTCGCGTGCATTCGGCCGCTGACGGCCGCCGAGCCCCCGGCCCAGAACCAGCGGGCTTCGTTGCGCCTCGCCGAGGGCATCTCCCAGTTCGAGCAGGGGCGGCTGGTGACGGCGTTCCACAATTTGCGCGGCGCGCTGACGGGCGGTCTGAGCGATCCGGTCGAGATCGCGATGGCCAACAAGTACCTGGGTTTCTATTTCTGCTCCACCGGCGCGCGCGCCCTGTGCGAGCGGCATTTCGAGGCGGCGCTCCTGGCGAGCCCCGGCTTCGACCTCGCGCCTCCCGAAAAAGCCGCGGCGCCCTGGGCCGAGGCGTACGAGGCGGTGTACCGGCGCCTGACCACCGACTGCCGCGCACCCGACGTGCAGGGACCGGGGGAGCAGTCCGGAATCTTCATGGACCAGCCGCCCTCCGGGATTCGCCCCACGTCCTCGGTGATGGACGGGCAGGCCCCGGCGCCCGCGGTATTGCGCTTCGCCGTGCGGCCGTGGGGCGACGTCTACCTCAACGGCAAGCGCTGGCTCACCACGCCGCCCGTCAAGGAGGTGCAACTTGCCCCCGGACGGCACAGAATCGAGATCCGCAATGGTGGGCTGCGGCCGTTCGCCACCGATTTCACCTTCGTGCCGGGCGGGCAGTTCCTGCTCCGTCACGATTTCTAAGGAAGAGCCATGCGTCATCCGATCGTCATCGCGCTCGTTGCCGCCGCCCTGGCGGCGGCCGGCTGCGAGACTCCCGCCCCACGTCCGCCGACCAGCCCGGCGCCCGCTCCGCAAGCCAGCCCGCCGCGCCCGTCGACGCGTCCCGCGCCTGCCGCGCCGGTCGACGTCCCGCGCCCGGTGGTACCGGTCAAGAGCGCGGCGGAGGTCGCGGTAGACGAAGGCGCGACGCTCTACGATGCCGGCAGCTACAACGAGGCGATCAAGATGCTCACCGGTGCACGCGAGATCTGGGACAGCGGCACCGACGCCCTCAAGGTGCGGGCGTACAAGTACGTCGCGTTCAGCCATTGCGTGCTCGGCCGGCGCACCTTGTGCCGTGCGCAGTTCACCGAGGCATTGAAGCTCGATCCCAACTTCACGCTGGAGCCCGCGGAGCGCACGCATCCGATCTGGGGCGTCGAATACGAGGCGGCCAAGAAGGCGCTCGCCGCGTCGCAGCGTCCCGGCGCGGCCACGCCGACGAAGCCGGCCACCACCACGCCCGTCCGCCCGCCGACGAGCGTTGCTCCGACGGCGCCCAAGCCGGGGAGTTGATGCGCGGGGGGGCGGCGCCATGACCGACCTGTCCATTCCGCAGCAGGGCGCGCCCTACCGACCGGCGCACCGGGTGCGCTTCGTCACCGCGGCGAGCCTGTTCGACGGTCACGACGCATCGATTAACATCATGCGTCGCATCCTGCAGGCGAGCGGCTGCGAGGTCATCCACCTCGGCCACAACCGGTCGGTGGACGAGATCGTCACCTGCGCCATCCAGGAAGACGCGCACGCGATCGCGATCTCGTCCTACCAGGGCGGGCACGTGGAGTTCTTCCGCTACATGATCGATCTCCTGCGCGAGCGCGGCGCTGGACACGTCAAGGTGTTCGGCGGTGGCGGCGGCGTGATCGTGCCCGCCGAGATCGAGGCGCTGCACGCCTACGGGGTCACCCGCATCTTCTCCCCCGAGGACGGTCAGCGGCTGGGGCTGCAGGGGATGATCCGCGCGATCATCGCGGCGAGCGACGTGGACCTCGCTCAGGACGTGCCGGCGTCGCTCGACGCGCTTCGCTCGACCGATCGCTGGTTGCGCACGCGCACGCTGGCGCGGCTGATCACGGCGCTGGAATCGGGCGTGCTGCCCGCGCCGACCCGTGCGGCGCTGCTCGCCGCCGCAGCGACCACGCGCGTGCCCGTGCTCGGCGTGACCGGCACCGGTGGTGCGGGCAAGAGCTCGCTGACCGACGAGCTCGTGCGGCGCTTCCGGCTCGACCAGCGCGACGCCTTGAAGATCGCGATCGTCTCGATCGATCCGTCGCGGCGCAAGTCGGGCGGCGCGCTGCTCGGCGACCGCATCCGGATGAATGCCATCGAGCACCCCAACATCTACATGCGCTCGCTCGCCACCCGGGAGGCGGGCAGCGAGATCAGCGGAGCGCTGCCGGACGCGATCGCTGCCTGCAAGGCGGCGGGTCACGACGTGATCATCGTGGAGACGTCGGGCATCGGCCAGGGCGATGCCGCGATCGTGCCGCACGCTGACGTCAGCCTGTACGTGATGACGCCCGAGTTCGGCGCCGCGTCGCAGCTCGAGAAGATCGACATGCTCGACTTCGCCGACTTCGTCGCCATCAACAAGTTCGATCGCAAGGGCGCGCAGGACGCGCTGCGGGACGTGCGCAAGCAATACCAGCGCAATCGCGAGCGGTTCGCCGCCGCGCCGGAGGAGATGCCGGTGTTCGGCACCATCGCGTCGCGCTTCAACGACGACGGCGTGACGGCCCTGTACCAGGCGATCGCCGCCCGCCTGCGCGAGCGCGGGCTGACGCTGCGACCGGGCGAGCTGGCGGGCGTGGCGACGCGCGCGTCGTCGGCGCGCAACGCGATCGTTCCCGCCGCCCGGGTGCGCTACCTGGCCGAGATCGCCGAGGCGGTGCGTGGCTTTCATGCGTTCGCGCACGATCAGGCGCGCGTGGCGCGCGAGCGGCAGCAGCTGCGCGCGACGCGGGCCATGTACGCCGAACGGTACGGCCCGGGCCCCGCCGGTCCGCGTGACGACGCGCCCGCGGGCGTTTCCCCCGCGCGTCCCGAAGCGCTGGAGCGCCCCGAGGGAGGCGCGCGCGTGCTCGCCGAGCTCGACGCGCTGTGGCACGCCCGCAACGACGCGCTGACGCCCGCCAGCCGCAAGCTTCTGGACCTGTGGCCGAAGACGCAGGCCGCGTACGCCGGCGACGAGTACGTCGTGAAGATCCGCGGCGAGGAGCTGCGCACCGCGCTCACCACCACGACGCTGTCGGGGACGCGCGTGCGCAAGGTGGCGCTGCCGCGCTACGAGGACGACGGCGAGATCCTGCGCTGGCAGCTCACCGAGAATGTGCCCGGCAGCTTCCCGTTCACCGCCGGCGTGTTCGCGTTCAAGCGCGAGGGCGAGGATCCGACGCGCATGTTCGCAGGCGAGGGCGACGCGTTCCGCACCAACCGGCGCTTTCACCTGTTGGCCGACGGCATGCCCGCACAGCGCCTGTCCACGGCCTTCGACTCGGTCACGCTCTACGGCAACGATCCGCACCGCCGCCCCGACATTTACGGCAAGGTGGGTAATTCGGGCGTATCCATCGCCACGCTCGACGACATGAAGGTGCTGTACGGCGGCTTCGACCTGTGCGCGCCGAACAACTCGGTCTCCATGACCATCAACGGCCCCGCGCCGACGCTCCTGGCGATGTTCCTGAACACCGCGATCGACCAGCAGCTCGACCGGTTCTGCACCGAGAACCGGCGCGAGCCCACCGACGACGAGACGGCCAAGATCCGCGCCTGGACGCTCGCGACCGTGCGCGGGACCGTCCAGGCGGACATCCTCAAGGAGGACCAGGGCCAGAACACCTGCATCTTCTCCACCGAGTTCAGCCTGAAGGTGATGGGCGACATCCAGGAGTACTTCGTCCGCCACCAGGTCCGGAACTTCTACTCCGTGTCCATCTCCGGCTATCACATCGCCGAGGCCGGCGCGAATCCCATCTCGCAGCTCGCCTTCACGCTCGCCAACGGCTTCACGTTGGTCGAGACCTACCTTGCGCGGGGCATGCGCATCGACGAGTTCGCGCCCAACCTGTCGTTCTTCTTCAGCTACGGCATGGACCCGGAGTACGCGGTGATCGGGCGCGTGGCGCGGCGCATCTGGGCGGTGGCGATGCGCGAGCGCTACGGCGCCAACGAGCGCTCGCAGAAGCTCAAGTTCCACTCGCAGACCTCCGGCCGCAGCCTGCACGCGCAGGAGATCTCGTTCAACGACATCCGCACGACGCTGCAGGCGCTGATCTCCACCTACGACAACACCAACTCGCTGCACACCAACGCCTACGACGAGGCTATCACCACGCCTACGGAGGAGAGCGTCCGCCGGGCGATGGCGATCCAGCTCATCATCAACCGCGAGTGGGGCCTCGCCCGGAACGAGAATCCCAACCAGGGTTCGTTCATCCTCGAGGAGCTCACCGATCTCGTCGAGGAAGCGGTGCTGCGTGAATTCGAGGCGCTGTCCGAGCGCGGCGGCGTGCTCGGCGCGATGGAGACGGGCTACCAGCGCGGCAAGATCCAGGAGGAGTCGCTGTACTACGAGCATCGCAAGCACGACGGCAGCTACCCGATCGTCGGCGTGAACACGTTCCGCAACCCGCACGGCGACGGCGCGCCGCCGACCGTCGCGCTGGCGCGCTCGACCGACGACGAGAAGGAGTCGCAGCTCGTCCGGTTGGCGGCGTTCCAGTCCGCGCATGCCGCCGAAGCGGCCGCGGCGCTGGCCCGGCTGACCCGCGTGGTGATCGACTGCGGCAACGTGTTCGACGAGCTGATGAGCACCGTGCGCGTCTGCTCGCTCGGCCAGATCACCACCGCGCTGTTCGAGGTGGGCGGCCAGTATCGCCGCAGCATGTAGCGTCAGGCGCTGGCGCGGGCTACCATCTCGAAACCGGTGTCGACGATCCGCCGCCTGACGGGCCGTCCGGCGAGCCGGTCGCAGATCATTGCGCCGGCCTGGCGCCCGATGTCGTAGCGGGGCACGCGCAGCGTCGTGAGCGCGGGCACCACCTGGGCTGCGATCGGGATGTCGTCGAATCCCGCGATCGCGATGCGGCCGGGAATCGCGAAGCCTTGGCGCTGGCATTCGTACAACGCGCCCACCGCGATGGCGTCGGCCGAGCAGAACACGGCGCGCACGTCCGGCCGGCGCCGCACAAGCTCGCCCAGCGCCCGCGCGCCGGCCTCGATGTCGAGCGACGTCTCCATGCACAGCGCGGCCTCCACCGGCCTCCGGCTGGCGCGGAGCGCCGCCTCGTAGCCGCGCCGCCGGTCGCGCGCGCGGTCGTTGTCCTGCGGATGGGCGCCGATGTAGCCGACCGGCGCATAGCCGCTGCGCAGCAGGTGGCGCGTCATCACCCGCGCCGCGGCGACGTTGGAGTAGCCGACCAGCATGTCGATTGGCGCGTCGGTGAGGTTGCCGCCTTCCACGACCGGGATGCCGGAGCGCTGGAGCATCCGCACCGTCTCGGGCGTATGGATCACGCCGGTGAGGTAGATCGCGTCGACGCGGCGCGAGAGGAAGGCACGCACCAGCACCTCCTCCTCGGCGGCCGAGAACCCGCTCGCGCCCAGCATCAAGTGCAGGCCCGAGGACGAGAGCGCGTCGGTCAGTCCCTGCATGATCTCGGCGATCAGCGAGTTGGTGAGGAGGGGGATGACCGCGCCGATCAGGCCGGAGCGGCGCGAGGCGAGGCCGCGCGCGACCAAGTCGGGCGTGTAGCCGGTGTCGCGCAGCACGGCCGCGACGCGCTCGCGCGTGGCCGCGGCGACCTTGTGCGGGTCGCGCAGGACGCGCACGACGGTCATCGTGGACACGCCGGCGGCGAGCGCGACATCGCTAAGGCGCGGCCGCGGCGACGGCGCGGCCGGTGGTGGTGACGGCGCGGCCGCCGGCCGAAGCGCCGGTTGCGCCACGCGGCGTGGCAGTTTCGCGCTCATCCGGCCGCCGCGTTCCCTCGAGCGGGCGGGTTTGACACCCGCGCGGGCGCGGCGCTAACATGTAAGCGATGACATGTAAGCGCTAACATAGGCGCGAAAATAGCACGCGCCACGGCGCGGGTCGAGCACGGAGGAGCGCTGAACGGAACCGACGCCGGCGGGTACGCGGGCTATCGACGGCCCGACGGGCGGGTCGGCACGCGCAACCACGTGCTCGTGCTTGGTCTGAACGGCCTCGTCGCGCGCGCCGCTGCGCGTATCGCCGCGGGCGTGCAGGGGTGCGTGGGGTTCGCCTCGCCCTACGGCCGCGGGCAATTCGGCGCCGACCAGGCGGCGCACGGGGCGCAGCTCATCGGGCTCGGCCGCAATCCGAACGTGGCGGCCACGCTGGTGGTCGGCGCCGACCGGCGCGTCACCGACGAGATCGCCGCGGCCATCGCGGCAGCGGGCAAGCCGGTCGCGTCGATCGCGCTCGACGACGTGCACGAGGACGCGCTCGAGCTCTCCACGCGGGGCGCGCGCCTCGCCGCCGTGCTCGCCCGCGACGCGTCGCGCCTGCGTCGCTCGCCGGCTGCGCTGTCCGAGCTGTTCCTCGCGATCGAATGCGGCCATTCCGACGCCACCTCGGGCCTGGTCGCGAACCCCCTGGCCGGCGCGGTGGTGGACCGCATCGTCGACGCCGGCGGAACCGCCGTTTTCGGCGAGACCATCGAATGGCTCGGCGCCGAGCACCTGCTGGCGCGCCGCGCCGCATCGCCTGACGTGGCGGCGGAGATCCTCGCCGCCGTGCAGTGGCGCGAGGCCGCCGTGGCGGTGACGGGCCTCGATCTCACCGGCAACAACCCGGGCGCCGAGAACTTGCGCGGTGGGCTGTCGTCGATCGAGGAGAAGTCGCTCGGCGCCATCGCGAAGGGCGGCTCGCGCCCGATCGCGGGCGTGCTCGCGGTCGCGCAGGCGCCGGGACGGCCGGGCGTCTACGTCATGGACGCCCCGGGCTTCTCGCCCGAGTCCATGACGGGCTTCGCGGCGTCGGGTGCGACCGCGATGCTGTTCACCACGGGGGCGGGCAACAGCTACTGCAGCGCGGTGGCGCCCACGATCAAGATCAGCGCCCGGCCCGGCACCGTGGCCGGCCTCGCCACGCAGATCGACTTCGATGCAAGCGACGTGTTCGCGGGGCGCGAGGATGCGCACGTGGCGGCCGATCGCCTGCTCGCGCTGCTTCTGGACGTCTGCTCGGGCACTTGCACCTGGGGCGAGCTGACGGGCGAGACCGGCGAATCGGTGATCCGCGTGGGCGGCTCGCTGTGAGCAGCGCCGGCGCACGCGCTCACTCGCTGCTGGTGTATCTGCGCACGATGGCGGTGTTCGCGATCGTCTGGGCGCTCGCTTCTGCATGGAAGTCCAACCCCGTGCTGCTGCCGATGCCGTTCGCGGCGGTCGCGGCGTTCGCCGATCTCGCGCGGGACGGCGAGCTGTTCGTGCACGCCGCGATCAGCCTTGGCCGGATGGTCGGCAGCCTCGCGCTCGCAGCCGTGCTGGCAGTGCCCCTGGGCCTTCTGATGGGCCTTGATCGCCGGTTCGACGCGATCGTCGATCCCACGGTCGAGCTCCTGCGCCCGATCTCGGGCATCGCCTGGATCCCGCTCGGGCTGTTCATCTTCGGCATCGGTAATGCGCTGCCGGTGTTCATCATGACGTACGCGGCGTTCTTCCCGATCCTGCTGGGCACGGTCGCAGGTGTGCGCGGCGTCGACCCCCGTCTGCTGGACGCCGCGCGCACGATGGGCGTGCCGGGACTGACGATCGTCGCCCGCGTCGTCGTGCCCGCGGCGCTTCCGGTCCTGCTCGTGGCCGTGCGCCTGGGCGTGGCGTCGGCGTGGACGGCCGTGGTGGCGGCCGAGCTGATCGGCGCGCCCAGCGGCTTGGGCTATGCGGTCGAGTGGTACCGCGAGCTGCTGATGACGCCGGAGGTGATGTCGTTCATCGCGATGATCGGGCTGCTAGGCTACCTGTGCGACGCCGGCGTGCGCGCCATCGCGCGCCGGCTCACGCCGTGGGCCGTCGAGACCGGTGCGCGGAATTGACCGCCGCACGCCAAGCCGCCTGGGGCTTCGCGCTGCCGCTCGCGCTGATCGCAGCATGGCAGATCCTCGGCACGGCCGGTGGCAACGCGCGCACGCCGGTGCCCACACGCGTGGTCGCCGCGGCGGTCGAGCTGGTCGGCTCCGGCGAGCTGCCGCTGGCCATCCTGCAAAGCCTCGGGCGCGTATTCGGCGGGTTTGCGATCGCCGCGGCGCTGGCGGTCCCGCTCGGGCTCGCGATGGGGACCATCCGGGGGGTGGAGCGCAACCTCGACCCGGTCGTCGAGAGCTTTCGCCCGATCGCGGCCATCGCCATCCTGCCGCTGGCGATCCTGTGGCTGGGCACCGGCACCGCAGCCGCGCTGATGATCGTGGCCTACGCCGCGTTCTTCCCGATCGTGGTGAACACCGTGGCGGGCGCGAAGCGCGTCAGCCCGACCCTGCTGCGCGCCGCCGCGACGATGGGCCTCGGCCGTTTCGCGACGCTGCGCACCGTGGTCGTGCCCGGGGCACTTCCGGCGATCGCCGTCGGGCTGCGCATCGGGCTCGGCGTCGCGTGGACCGCCATCATCGCCGCGGAGCTCGCGGTGGGCGCGAAGGCCGGCGGCGGGGGCTCGGGCGGAGTGGGCCAGATGATGTTCGTGTTCTACGCGTACAGCATCGAGCTCAACCGCATCGTCGTGTGCATGCTCGCCGTGGGCGCAGTCGCGCTCGCGCTCGACCGCGTGCTCCAGGCGGCGCTGCGCGCGCTCATGCCGTGGCAGGCGCGATGAGCGGCCCGGCGCGCCTCACGCTCGCCGGCGTCGGCCGGCGTTACGCCGGCACGGGCGGCGCGCAGACGATCGCCGTGCAGGACTTCACGCTCGACGTCGCGCAGGGCGAGTTCATGGTGATCGTGGGTCCGTCGGGGTGCGGCAAGACGACCGTCCTGAACCTGCTCGCCGGGCTCGACCGGCCCACGGAGGGAAGCGTATCGATCGACGGCCGTGCGATCACCGGGCCGGGTCCCGACCGCGGCGTGATGTTCCAGGATTACGCGCTGTTCCCGTGGCAGACGGTGCACGGCAACGTGGCGTTCGGCCTGCGCTACGGACCGGCCGGCGACGGCCTCGACGTCGCCGCGCGCGAGGCGCGCGTGCGCGCGACCCTCGAGCTCGTGGGGCTGGACGGGGCCGCGGAGAAGTATCCGCACCAGCTCTCGGGCGGCATGCGCCAGCGCGTCGCGCTCGCGCGGCTCATCGCCAACGGGCCGCAGGTGCTGCTGATGGACGAGCCGCTCGCCGCGCTCGACGCGCAGACGCGCCTCATCCTGCAGGACGAGCTCCTGCGCATCTGGGGCCAGAGCCGCCCGCCGTCCGAGCGCCGCACGGCCGTCTTCATCACGCACGCCATCGACGAGGCGGTATTCCTCGCCGATCGCATCGCGGTCATGACGACCAATCCCGGCCGTCTCAAGGCCGTCATCGACGTTTCGCTGCCGCGCCCGCGCGGCGACGCAACGCGGGCGTTGCCGCAGTTCCAGTCGCTGTGCCAGCACATCTGGGGCCTCATCCGCGACGACGCGTACCGCGCGACCGTCACGTGAACCGCTTGTCAACGGAGGAAGACATGACCATTCGGAACGTTCGCCGGGGCGCCTCGCGCCGCCGCTTCATCGCCGCCGCCGGCGCCGCCTCGATGTCGCTCGCCGCGCCCGCGTTCGTGCGGGCGCAGGGCCGTCAGGCGCTCAAGGTCTCCGTGGGCCGGCAGCCGTGGGCGGCCGGCAACTCGCCCGTCACGCAATACATGATCGCGAACAAGACGTTCGAGCGCTACGCCGGCGAAGCGGGATACGACCTCACGGTGGATTACCGCGACTACCCTTCCGCGCTGCCGATGGTCGAGGCGTTCGTGTCGGGCAACCTCGACTTCGGGATGTGGGGCAACACGCCGATCGTGCGCCTGATTGCGCAGAACCAGCCGATTCAGCTCATCTCGGTGGGGGAGGGCCATTTCCGCTTCGTGCTCGCGACGCGCAAGGATTCGCCGATCCGCAACGTCGCGGACCTCAAAGGCAAGACCGTCGGCGCGCTGCTGGGCGGCGACCCGTACAACGTGCTGCTCCAATGGCTGCGCTACGAGCTCGGCAATCCCGATCCGAAGGCGCACGGCATCACGGTGGTGAACACGCCTACGCAGGCGCAGGCCGCCACGATCCCGACCGGCATGGATGCCGCCGTGCTGATCAACCCGGCGTTCCTCAAGGCTAACGCGGAGATCGGCACCGTCGGCATCGTCAACTCGTTCGGCTACACGGAGAGCCATTACAAGGGTCCGGCCGGCGAAGGCGCCGGCATCCTGCTCGACTCGGTGAAGAAATCGCCGTTCTATCCCGACGGCTATTACCTGCACCGCTCGTTCTGGATCGGCTCGGCGAACCTCGTCAAGGGCCAGCCGGCCCTGGTATCGGCGTTCGTGCAGGCCCAGCAGGATGCCGTGGCGAAGCTGTCGGGCATGGACCCGGGCCAGGTGTCTGAGCTCTCCCGCAAGTACTGGGAGCTCGACCCGAAGCTCGGCAGCCAGGTGGTGAAGGACGACGTGCTGTTCGCGCGCGGTTGGTGCTGGCCGACCGAGGGCGACGCGCTGGCGCTGCTCGAGACGTCGAAATACATGGTGGAGGGCAAGATGATCCCGAAGCCGCTCACCTGGAACCAGGTGCGCGACGCGTTCGCACTCGCGGCGCCGACGGTGCGGGTCGCCTACGACAAGACCGGTCGCAAGCCCGACGCCGCGCAGTTCGATGCCAAGGACGCGAAAGACCTGCGCGGGGCGCCGGTGTGGGACATGCAGAGCTGGCGCGAGCGCACATGAGCGGCGCCGCGGACCAACCGATGGGGAACGCGCCATGATCGTCGGCTTCATCGGACTGGGCACGATGGGTGCGCCCATGGCGCGCAACCTGCTGCGGAATGGACACGCGTTGACGGTTGCCGATACGCAGGCGCAGGCCGTCGCCGCCCTGGTCGCGGCTGGCGCCGTCGCGGCGAGCACGCCGCGCGAGGTCGCGGCATGCTGCGAGGTCGTCATCACCATGCTGCCGGATGCGCCGGACGTCGAGCGGGTTGCACTCGGACCAGACGGCATCGTCGCGGGCATTCGCGCGGGCAGCCTCTACATCGACATGAGCACGATCGATCCGGCGACTACGCGCAAGGTCGGGGCCGCGCTGGCCGCGCTGGATGTCGCGATGATCGACAGCCCGGTCGGCAAGACGGCCGACGCGGCGGTGGCGGGAACGCTCACACTGATGGTGGGGGGTAGCGCCGCCGCCGTTGAGCGGGCGCGCCCGTTGCTCGACTGCATGGGCACCGATTTCTTCCACTGCGGTGCGCTCGGTGCCGGGCAGACCATGAAGCTGATCAACAACCTGCTGGCAACCGCGGTGTCCGAAGCGTCCGTCGAGGCGCTGGTGACGGGCACCAAGTCCGGGCTCACGCTCGACACGATGTTGAGCGTGCTGCGCACGACGATGGCGTGGAACAACGCGCTCGCCATCGCGCTGCCGAAGCGACCGCTTGCCGGGGACTTCTCGCCGGGTTTCATGATGAAGCTCGCGCACAAGGACTGCCGGCTCGCGCTGCAGATGGCGGACGGGCTCGGCGTGGCCACGCCGGTGGGGCATGCGGCGCTGGCGAGCCTTGCCGAAGGACTCGCCCGCGGACTGCAGGATCACGACGTCGGCGCGCTGCTCAAGCTCCGCGAGGAGGCGGCCGGCGTGCAGGTGCGCCTGCCTGGATCGTGACCGTGCCGCACGCTTCGGCGGAGGACGCCGGCTGGGCCGCGCTGGTGCTCCATCCGGACGACGACGTGGCGGTGGCGTTGCGCGACCTGGACGCGGGGGCGGACGTCGCCGTCCGGTGCGCAGCGCAGATCCGCCGCGTACGCGTGGTCGACGCCATTCCGCTCGGGCACAAGCTTGCGCTCCATTCGCTCGTGGCCGGCGCGACCGTGCGCAAGTATGGCGAGCCGATCGGCGTCGCCACGCGCGCGATCGACGCCGGCCGGCACGTGCACGTCCACAACCTCGCGAGCGCGCGTGGCCGCGCCGCACCATGAGCTACGCGCCGTCGGCAACGCGGCCGATCGGCCGGCGCGACGTCGCGGTGGCGCAGCTCGGCGTGGGCACGGCGCCGTTCGGCAGCTATGCGCCGAGCGACAGCGACACGTCAACCGCCGGAGCGTTCGCGGCGCTGCAGCGCGCCGGCTTGCGCTATTTCGACACCGCCCCGTTCTACGGGCTCGGCCTGGCAGAGCATCGCCTGGGAGCATGCCTGCGCACGGTCGACCGGCGAACGCAGGTGATCTCGACCAAGGTAGGCCGCCTGCTGAAGCCGGCCGGCGGCGGGGTTGCGCCCGGGGCCTTCGGCGGGGGGTCGGCGTTCGAGGTGGAGTTCGACTACGGCTACGACGGCACGCTGCGCTCGCTCGAGAACAGTCTCCAGCGCCTCGGCACCAATGCGGTGGACATCGTTCTGATCCACGACGTGAATCGCCGCTGGCAGGGCGATCTCGTGGAACAGCGCTACCGCGAGGCGATGGAGGGGGCGCACCGCGCGCTGTCCGACCTTCGCGCGGCCGGCACCATCAAGGCGTTCGGCGTGGGCGTCAACGACTGGCAGATCCTGCAGCGCTTCGCCCGCGACGGCGACTTCGATTGCTTCATGCTCGCGGGCCGGTACACGCTGCTCGACCACACGGCGCTCGACACCTTCCTGCCCGACTGCGCGCGCCGGGGCATATCGGTGCTGATGGCGGCGCCGTTCAACTCGGGCATTCTGGCCACCGGTGCGACGCCGGGCGCGACGTTCTTCTATGCCGAGGCGGAGGCAGACATCGTCGCCAGGACGCGGCGCATCGAGGCGGTGTGCGTCCGGCACGGCGTGGCGATTGCGGCCGCCGCGCTGCAGTTCCCGCTCGCGCATCCGGTCGTGGCGAGCGTCGTCACGGGCATGCGCGACGAGCGCGAGGCGCTCGCCAATCTGCGGCATTGCGCGGCGGTCATTCCCGCGGCGTTCTGGCAGGAGCTCGCGCACGAGTCGCTGATCGCGGCGCACGCGCCGGTTCCGCGATGAGACGAAGGATCGGGTCATGAAACGGCTTACCGTGATGTGGTTCGCGACCGCGATGCTGGCCGCCTGGCTCCTGCCTGTCGCCGCGCAGGATGCATGGCCGACTCGCCCGATCCGGGTGGTCGTGCCGTTTCCGGCCGGGGGCCAGCTCGATGTCGTGGTGCGGATCGTCGCCGAGCGGATCGCGCCCGCGCTCGGCCAGCCGATCGTGGTCGAGACCAGGCTGGGCGCGGACGGCAACATCGCCGCCGAGCTCGTCGCGAAGAGCGTCCCGGACGGCTATACGTGGCTCGCGACCAGCGTACCGTTCACCACCCAGGTGAGCCTGCAGCCGGGCAGACTGCGCTATGACCCGGTGCGCGACTTCGCGCCGGTGGCCAGCCTCGGCACCGCGTCGTTCGTGCTGGTGGTGCCCAACAGCGTTCCGGCCGCCACGCTACAGGAGTTCATCGCGTATGCCAGGTCCCGACCCGGCGCGCTTTCGTATGCCGGCACGTCGGTCGGCTCCGTGACGCACCTTTCCACCGAGCTGTTCGAGCGGGCCACGGGCGTGGAGATGGCGATGATCCCGTACGCGGGCATACCGGCCGCGATGTCCGACCTGATCGCGGGTCGCACGCAATTCATGTCGACCGGGGTGATCGCGGCGCTGCCGCAGATCAAGGCGGGGTCGCTCAAGCCGCTCGCCATGCTTGCGGCGCAACGCCATCCGCAGCTCCCCGACGTGCCGACGATCGTGGAGGCGGGCTACCCCGACCTGACCGTGGAGACGTGGTTCGGACTCCTCATGCCTGCGGGGACCCCGGTCGCCATCGTGGAGAAGGTCAACGCGGAGATCATGCGTGCGGTGCAGTCCGACGAGGTCGTCGCCCGATACCGCGCCATCGGCGTCGACCCGGTACGGCCCCATCGGCCCAGGGCGTTCGGGACGCTGATCGGTGCGGAGATCGATCGCTGGGGCAAGGTGATCCGCGCCGCCAACGTGAAGGTCGATTGAGGCGGACCTCTCCTCCGGGCGCGCAACGCGGACTCGATCATTCGCGTCGCGGCCGGCCCAGGACCCATGCCAGCGCGCGGTGCAGCCCGACGGCGGTGAGGAGCCGGCGATGATCGGCGAGCGGCCCGTAGCACAGGTCGAGCAATGGCCGCAGCAGGGGCGCCTCGAGCACGCGCGCGGTGCGCGTGAACCCGGCCGCGCGATAGGCTTCCGCGAACACGGCAATGCCCCGCAGCCAGCGCCCGTGCGCATCGCGGGCATGGATGCGGCGCATCAGCTCGGACCGCGGCGGAGCATCGGTGCCGCCTGCGAACCCGGGTGCCGAGCAATCGACGAGCGCGAGCCGGCGGCCGGCGTCGCGGGCCGCGAGCGCGTGCATCTCCGCGCTGCACAGCGGGCACGAGGCGTCGTAGTAGATCGTAAGCCCGGCGTTGCCGTCGCCGCCGCCGTCCGCTTTCGTCACGGCGCCCGCCGCAGCGGACCGGGGCGGCGCGCCCGCGGCTTGGGACGGCCGAGCAGCGCCTGGATGCGCGTCCCGAGGCGCATCAGGCGCATCAGTGTGGTGGGCTCGAGACGCAGCATCTCGTCGGTCCATTGGGACAGGCTCTCCATGAGCTGCAGCGTATCGCCGAGGCGGGCCTGCGTGGCGGCATCCTGGCGATGGTAGTCAGGGTCGGCCACGAGCGAGCGCAGCGTCGCGATGGTCGGGTCGAACTCGCGGCCACGCCGCTCGCGCACGATCACGCGCAGGAGCTCCCAGGGGTCGCTGGCGGTCTCGTAATGATCGCGCCGGTCCTCGAGCCGGTGGACGACGCGCACCAGCCCCCAGTTCTGGAGCTCGCGCAGGTTGTTGCTGACGTTGGAGCGTGCGATGCCGAGCGCCGCGACGACCTCGTCGGCGGCGAACGGGCGGCCGTGCAGGAAGAGCAGCGCATGGATCTGCGCGCATGTGCGGTTGACGCCCCACCGCGCGCCCATCTCGCCCCAATGCAGCACGAACCGCTCGGCGAGCGGCGAAAGCCCGCCGTCGCGGACGGCCGGCTCGATTATCGGGTGGGTCGCCATGGGGTGGCGGGCCGATGGGCCCGCCAGGTTCAGGATAGATTGCTTGGCCTTGACGTTACGCTATAACTGTCATACATTTCTGTCAAGACTGAAATTATTGACGATCATGGAATCATGCGATCAATGGACGGGGGTGCTCAGCCGTCCCGATCATTGAGGGCGCCGATGCGCGTGCTCGTGCTGGGCGGGACCGGTTTCCTCGGGCGTCATGTCGTCGCGGCGCTCGTCTCCCGGGGTCACGAGGTGGTTGTCGGGTCGCGGCGTGTCGCCACGCGCTTCACCCCGCCCGGGGCGCCGGAGCGCTGCATAGCGCGGTTCGAGGACCTCACCGCGCCCGACCGCTGGGAGCCGCTAATTGGCGGGGCCGACGCCGTGGTGAACTGCGTCGGCATCCTGCGCGAGGTCAACCGCGCCACGTTCGAACGGGTCCACCTCGTCGCGCCGGCCGCGCTGGCCGTTGCCTGCGGCAGCATGCGGATGCGCCGGCTCGTCCACGTCTCGGCGCTCGGGCTGCGGCAGGGCGCGCGCAGTCGCTTCATCCTCTCGAAGCTACGCGGAGAGGTCGCGCTCAAGCTCAGCGGCGTGCCCTGTACCATCGTGCGGCCGTCGCTGATGGACGGGCCCGGCGGCTACGGCGCCGAGTGGATCCGCCGCCTGGCGCGCTGGCCGGTGCACGTCGTGCCGGCCGACGCCAGGGGCCGCATCGCAGTCGTCGACGTGCGCGACGTGGCAGCGGCGATCGCCGTGCTGTGCGACCGCCCCCCGCCGCGGCGGGTCGAATCCGTCGAGATGGGCGGGCGCACCAGCTTCACCATGGCCGAGTACCTCGCCATGCTGCGCCAGGCCACCAACGGCCGACCGGCCCGGCTCTATCGCACGTCTCCCGAGCTTTCCCGCCTCCTGAGCCACGCGTGCGACCTGCTGCACGTCACGCCGTTCTCGTTCGGCCATCTCGAACTCCTCCGCCGCGACAACGTGCCGGCCATCAACGCGCTGCCGCGGCTTCTCCAGCGGGCCCTCCACGGCATCGGCAGCGCGCTCGAAACGCCGAGCGGATGGGATCGCACGCGCGAGGCCGCGTGGTCCGACCTCACGCTGCCTTCGTAGCGGTCGCGCGCACCACCCGCGCAGCACGCTGCCGGGCCTTAGTCCCCCGGCGCGCCGTGACGCCGCGCGTCGGCCGAAATTGACGGCCTGCCCGGCCTCCATGCTAACGTCATAGCCACCCGGGCCGGAGATGCACGTGAAGACGCTGACGCTCGTCACCAGGCGGCTGTATTTCGGAGTTGACGCGCTGCGGCTGCGTGACGCGGCCGAGCGGGTGCTGCTGCGGGTCGAGGGGCTGCCGCCCGAACGCGCGCGCGTCAAGCTGGACGCCCTGTCCAGCGATTTCGGCTGGAACGAAGCGTCGAGCCGCACGATGGTCGAGCAGATGATCCAGGGCGGGCTCCTGCAGCGGCTCAGCCCGCACGCCGTGGTGTTCGGCATCACCGACAAATTCCGCCGCTGCGCGCAGGCGCGCATCGTCGAGCCGTTGTCGCGCTCGCGTGCGCAGATGCTGGTGCTTCATCTGTCGCAATGCGCGGCCGAATTCAACCGCAGCGGCGCGCGCAACAAATACGAGATCGAGACCCTGTCCGTGTTCAACGGGTACATGAGCGCCGACGAGGATCTGACCGAGCTGTCGGTCGCTGTCACCGGCCGGCGCCGGGTGCCGGCGGAGCGTCCGTTGTTCGGCCGCGCGATGGCCGCCACCGAAGGCACGGAGCAGATCCGCGCCCTCCTCGAGGCGCCCAATCCGTTCATCCAGATCAACTTCGTGCGCAGCACCGCCGAGGTCCCGCGCCCGTCCAGCGTAGTGTTCAAGGCCGAGGGCTGACGGCGCCGCGCCGGCGGGCCGCACCGCTACGAACGAGCCCGCGTGGGCGGGTGTTTGCGTGCGTGTGCCCTCGCTCGTGTTTGGCGCCGGTGCCGGTTTGACAGACCGGTGCGACTCGCCAATCATGGCGCCATCGAAAAGCGCGGCGACGGCCCAGCTCGACCGCGCTCCACAGGAGGAGCCATGCCCCGCATCCGCTACGCCGCGTTGCTGTTGTCGGCCGCCGTCGTCCTGCCGGCGCTCGCCCAAATTCCCGCGCCGCCGGCCGGGGCGAGCCCCCGCATCGACGCCATTCGCAAGTCCGGCGTGCTGCGCGTGGGCGTGCTCGCGAATGCGCCGTGGCTGGTCGAGAACACCTCCGGACAGGGCTTGGCCTGGAGCGGTCCCGCTTGGGTGCTCGCCAACGAATACGCGCAGCGGCTCGGCGTGAAACTCGAGGCCGTTCCGGTGAGCCACGAGACCAAGGTGCCGGTGCTGGCGTCGAACCAGGTGGACATTTCCGTCACGCCGCTAGCCGAGACGGCCGACCGCCTGAAGGTGGTGGACTTCGTCGTCTACTCCAGCACCAGCGTGTGCCTGTTCGGGCTCGTTTCGAATCCGCGCTTCGCCGGCGCGAAGTCCGTCGACGATCTCAACCGTGCGGGCGTCACGATCGCCTACTACACGGGCGGCGGCGAGGAGAGCTGGGTCAAGGAGCGCTTTCCGAAGGCGCAATTGCGCGGCGTTGCCGGGTCGGGCGTCGCGCCGGTCGAGGAAGTGATGGCTAAGAGGGCCGACGCAGTGCCCATCAACCGCGTGCCGTGGGTCGCCATGGGCCGCAAGCTGAAGCAGCTCGCCGTCCTGCCGAAGGACGACAACTGCCAGGGCAGCACCGAGAAGGCGGCGCCCGTGGGCATGGCGGTCGACAAGAACCAGGCGGTCTTCCTGCAGTGGGCGCGCGCGGTCGAGAAGGAGCTCGAGCCGCAGCTTCGCAAGGACGAGGCGCGGGTGGTCGACACGATGAAATAGCGACGCCGGCAGGAGCATCGGCGCGCCGTCATGGAATTCGACTTCAGGGTCGTCGCCGACAGCTGGCGATTCCTCGCCTACGGGGTCGGCGTCACCCTGCTCCTGTCGGTCGTATCGGGCGTGGCGAGTCTCGCTGCCGGATTCGGCGTGGCGTCGTTGCGGCTCTACGGTCCTGCATGGGTGCGCTGGCCGGTCGTCCTGTATATCGACTCGATGCGCGCCATCCCGGTGCTGGTGGTGCTGGTCTGGACGTTCTTCGCGCTGCCTATCGTCAGCGGGATCACGATGTCACCGTTCACGGCGGCGCTCGTGGGCCTCACCATTCATCTTGCGGCGTACGCGGCGGAGATCGTGCGCGCCGGCATCGAATCGGTGCGGCCGGGCCAGGCGCGGGCCGCGCTGGCGCTCGGCATGTCGCGTGCGCAGGTGCTGCGCCGCATCGTGCTGCCTCAGGCGATCGTGCGCATGCTGCCGGCCTTCGGCTCGCTGCTGTCGATCACCATCAAGGACACGGCGATCGCCTCGGTGATCGCCGTGCCGGAGCTGATGCGCCAATCGGAAACCGTCGCCGGCCAGAGCTTTCAGCCGATCGAGGTCTTCACGGTGGCGATGGCGCTGTATTTCACGATGCTGTTTCCCGTCACGCGCGGGGTGGACGCGGTCTACCGGCGGGTCGCGCACCTGGGCCGCTCGTGAGCATGCGCATCCGGGTGGCCAGACAAGGCGCGCGCCTGAGATGACCCTCGACTGGTCGGTGGTCTGGGAGCACCGCGAAGCGCTCGCGGCGGGCACTGCCACCACGTTCCTGCTCACGATCGCGACGATGGCCATCGCCGTGCCGGGCGGCATCGCGGTCGCGCTGCTGCGGATGTACGGTGCCGTCCCGCTGCGCGCGCTCGCCGCCGGCTACGTCGAGCTGTTCCGCAACCTGCCGCTGATCCTCGTCGTGTACTGGGCCTTCTACGTGGTACCCATCCTGACCGGGGTGGGCCTGTCGGCGCTGGCCACCGGGCTGGCAGCGCTGGCGCTGAACGTGACGGCCTACAACGCCGAGACGTTTCGCGCGGGCATCAACTCGATCCGGCGCGGCCAGGTGGAGGCGGCGCTCGCGCTCGGCATGTCGCGCGGGCAGGCGCTGCGGCGCATCGTCGTACCGCAGGCGCTGCGCCGCATCCTGCCGGTGCTCGCGAGCACGTGGGTGTCGCTCTTCAAGGACACGTCGCTGGTCTCCGTGATCGCCGTGACCGAGCTCGCCTACGTCTCGATGCAGGTGCGCGCGCAGACATTTCGCGTGCTCGAGATGCTGACCGCCATGGCGGCGCTGTACTGGCTGCTCGGCTACCCGCAGGCCAAGCTGGTCGACTGGATGCAGCGGCGGTTCCGGGTGACCGAGTGAGCGTGGGCGCGGCAGCCGACCCACGCACGGTGCGCGCGAAGTCCGGCGGCGCGACCGTCGTCCGCTATCTCGAAGTGGTGAAGCGCTACGGAGGCTTCACCGCGCTCGCCGGCGTGACGCTCGAGGTTCACGCGGGCGAGGTCGTGTGCCTCATCGGACCCTCGGGGTCGGGAAAGTCGACGCTGCTTCGCTGCACCAATGGTCTCGAGACGATCGACGGCGGCGAGATCGAGTTCGAGGGAGAACGCCTCGCGCGCGACGAGCGCACCCTGCGCACGATGCGGCAGCGCATGGGGATGGTCTTCCAGAGTTTCGAGCTGTTTCCGCACCTCACCGCGCAGCAGAACGTCGCGGAAGGACCACGCACCGTGCAGCGCGTCGGCAATGCGGAGGCGGATCGGCGCGCGACGGCGATGCTGGCGAAGGTGGGCCTCGCCGACAAGGCTGCGAGCTATCCGTCCGCCCTCTCCGGTGGCCAGCAGCAGCGCGTGGCGATCGCGCGGGCCCTTGCGATGGAGCCGGACGTGATGCTCTTCGACGAGCCGACCTCCGCGCTCGACCCCGAGACCATCGGCGAGGTGCTGAGCGTGATGAAAGCGCTCGCCGACGAAGGGATGACCATGGTGGTGGTTACCCACGAGATGTCGTTCGCGCGCCGGGTGGGCGACTGGGTCGCCGTGTTCGACGCGGGACGGCTGGTCGAGCAGGGTCCGCCGGACCAGATCTTCGACGCGCCGCGCACCGAGCGCACCCGCGATTTTCTTGGTCACCTCGGGTGGGCGGGCTGAGCGTACGGTGAGCCGGTCCCGTCCGTGCGGCCTTGCCGCGGGATACGAGCGTCGAATTGCCGCGTCGACCGGCGCTTCAGCGCGCGCCCGCTTCGAGCAGCGTTTGCGCCATTCCACGGTAGCCGCGCTCGCGCGCAAGCGCCAGCGGACTCGCGCCGCTGCGCTCGGCGAGATTGACATTGGCGCCCCCGCGGACGAGCGCCTGCAGCGTGTCGGCGTGCCGCGCGCCGCCGTCGCCCAGAACGATGGATTCGATCAGCGCCGTCCAGCCCAGGTTGTTGACGTGGTCGAGCGGCGCGCCGGCGCCGATGAGCGCGCGCCCGACATCGGCGTGGCCCAGGTGCGCGGCTGCGATGAGCGCCGTCCCGTCGTAGCGGCTCGTCACGTTGCGCGCATCGCCGCCGAGTGCGAGCGCTACGCGCAGGGTCGGCAGATCGTTTGCAACCGCGGCGATCGTCACGATGTCGTAGCGGTCGCCCTCGAGCGCGTTCGGATCGGCGCCGCGGCGCACGAGCGCGCGCATGGCATCGTGCCCGGCGGCGTAGGTGGCCACGTGCAGCGGGGTGCGGCCCGCGGCGTCGCGCTCGTCGACCGTGGCGCCGATGCGCAACGCCGCGTCGATCGCGCCGGCATCGTCGCGCAGCGCGGCCGCGAACAAACCGGTGTAGGTCGCGCGCTCGGTTGCGCTTGGCGGTACCTGTGCATGCGTCGGCGTCGCCATCCCGATTGCAAGCGCCATCAATACCCGCAGCCCGGTTCGAGACGCGTGCCTTGCGATCACTCGAATCACCTCTCGTTCGTCCGGCAGCGCGCGCCGGCTTGTCCGGGGCGTTAACATAGCGCATTCGAACCTCGTCGAGGCGCCTCCCCGCATGCCCGAGATCGTGAGCTGGGCGTTCCCGCCCGAACTGCAGCCGCCCGTCGAAGCGCTGGGCTTCGACCTGTCGCGCGCGCTCGACGCCGTGGTGCTTTTGCGCGCGGAGATCCCCGAGCAGGCGTTCACGGCCGACATCCTCGGCACCGAGCGCATCGGCAACGGCATCGTTATTCGCGACGACGGCCTGATCCTGACCATCGGCTACCTCATCACCGAGGCGCAGACGATCTGGCTCACGAGCAACGCGGGTGCGGTGGTGGCCGGGCATCCGATCGCTTACGACCAGGCGACAGGGTTCGGCCTGGTCGTCCCGCTCGGGCCCTTCGACGTGCGAGCGCTCCCGCGCGGACGAGCTGAGGCGACGCGCGTCGGCAGCGACGTGTACGTCATTGGCCACGGCGGACGCTCCCATGCGTTGAAGGCGCGGTTGGTGTCGAAGCGCGAGTTCGCCGGCTACTGGGAATACGTGCTGGACGAGGCGCTCTTCACGGCGCCCGCGCATCCGCAGTGGGGCGGCGCCGCGCTCGTCGACGCCGACGGCGCGCTGATCGGCGTGGGCTCGCTGCTGGTGCAGGAATCGGTGCAGGACGAGGAGGTGCAGGGGAACATGTTCGTGCCGGTCGACCTGCTCGAGCCGCTGCTCGACGACTTGCTCCTGCACGGCCGCGCGAGCGGTCCGCCGCGCGCATGGCTCGGGTTGTACGTGGCGGAGCTCGGCGATCACCTCGTCGTGAGCGCGCTCGCGGACCCTGGCCCCGCGCAGGCCGCGGGTGTGCAGGTCGGCGACGTCGTGGTCGAGGTGGCAGGCACCAAGCCCGGCAGCCTCGCCGATCTCTTCCGCCGGATCTGGGGGCTCGGCCGCGCAGGTACCGATGTGCCGCTCCTGGTGTCGCGCAAGGGGCGCCTCCTGCGCATGACGATCAAGTCGGCCGACCGCAACGAGTTCCTGTGGAAACCGTCGCTGCAGTGAATCCTGCGGTGGGCTAGCCGCTTCGCGTCAGCGCGCGCCCAGGTCCGCCCGAAAATCCCACCCGCCGCCCAGCGCCTTCGCCAGGTCCACGACGGCGATGCGCGCGTCCCGCGCCGCGTCGATCTCGAGCGTCTGCGCCTGCAGCAACTGGCGCTGCAGGTCGAGCACCTCGAGGTATGGCGAATAGCCCGCCTTGTAGCGGATGTCGCCGAGCTCGAGCGCTCGGGCGAGCCGCTCTCGGCGCAGCGCCTGCGCGGCGAGCGCGTCGCGCGCGGTGCTGCTCGCGACCAGCGCGTTGCGTGAATCGCTGAACGCGTTCAGCACGGCCTGCCGGTAGGCCACCACGACCTCTGCGCGCCGCGCCGTCGCGGCCTCGACGTTGGCCTCGACGGCCTTCAGCCCGATCAGCGGCTGCAGCAGGTTCGCGCCCAGGCCGAAGATCAGCGCAGGACCGTTGAACAGGCGCGCGAGCGCGCCCGATTCGTGCCCGAGCGAGCCGGTGAGCGACACCGACGGGAAATAATCGGCGCGTGCGACGTCGATGCGCAGGTTCGCCGCGGCGATCTGGGTCTCGGCCTGGCGGATGTCGGGGCGACGCTCGAGCAGGTTTGACGGAAGGTCCGCAGGGATCGACGGCACTTCCAGCAGCCGCGCGGACGCGGCGTCGTAGCGCACGTCCGGCGTATACACCTCGCGCGGCGTGCGGCCGAGCAGCACCGTGAGGGCCGTCTCGAGCTGGCCCGCGCCGCGCCGCGTGGTGGCGATGTCGGCGAGCACCGATGCGCGCTCGGCCTCGGCAGAGGCGACCTCGTACTCGCCGACCACGCCCGCCTGGAAGCGATCGCGCTGCAATCCGACGGTGTCCTCGCGCGACTTCAGCGTGTCGGCCAGCACGGCGAGCTGCGCATCGGTGGCGAGCAACTGGAAGTAGGTCCGGGCGACGTCGGCGGCGACCATCGTCTGCACGGTCTCCCGGGCGAAGCGCGTGGCGAGGAGATCGGCGCGCGCGGCACGCGTCGCGGTTCGGTACTTGCCCCAGATGTCGACCTCGTAAGACGCCTCGAGCGCGACGCGGAAGTCGCTCGAGCGGGGCGAGAAGCCCTGCGGCAGCGGATTGGCGCCGATCTCGCTCGAGCGGTTGCGCGCGGCACCGACCGCGAGGTTGAGGCTCGGGTACAGGTCCGACTGGGCAAGCTTGACCGCGGCGCGCGCGGTCTCGATGCGGGCCAGCGCGGCCGCGAGGTCGAGGTTGTGCGCCAGCGCTTCGTCGACATAGCCGTCGAGCCGGGCGTCGCCGAACACGCTCCACCAGCGCGCGAGGGCCGTAGCGTCGCCCGCCACGGTGCCGGGGGGCAGGTCGAGCACGGGGGGCGTGGTGGGCGTCGTGTTGCAGCCCGCTACGGCGAGCGAGGCCGCCAGCAACAGGCCGAGCGCGCGGCGCGCGAGGACGTCAGTCATCGGTGCCTCCCTGTGGCGCGGCCGGTGGATGGGCGTCGGGCAGCGGCTCGTGATGCTGCGCGGTATGTAGCCGGTCGACCTCGGCGACGAGTTCGTCGTGGCTGCGCCGCTCGACGAGCTTGCGCTCGACGATGATGCGATAGAACGTCGGCACGAAGAAGATCGCGAGGAACGTCGCGGCGAGCATGCCGCCGATGACGCCCGTGCCGACGGAATGGCGCGCTCCTGCGCCGGCGCCCGACGAGAGCGCAAGCGGAAGGACGCCGAGGATGAACGCCAGCGACGTCATCAGGATGGGCCGGAACCGCAGGCGCGCCGCCTCGATCGCGGCCGCGGAAGGCGACAGCCCCTGGTGATTCTTGAGCACCGCGTATTCGACGATCAGGATCGCGTTCTTGGCGGCAAGCCCCAGCAGCGTCACGAGGCCGATCTGGAAATACACGTCGTTGGTGAGCCGCGCACTGCCCGGGAACCACATGCCGAGCGTGTTCTTCACCCAGATGGCGGCGAGCGCGCCGAAGATCCCAAACGGCAAGGCGAGCAGCACCGACAGCGGCAGCGACAGGCGCTCGTACTGCGCCGCCAGGATCAGGAACACCATCACCACCGCGAGCCCCAGCGCCAGCCCCGCGGCGCCGCTGCTGCGCTTCTCCTGGAACGAGGTCCCGCCCCAGTCGAAGCTGAAGTCGGCCGGCAGCACCTCGCGGGCGACCTGCTCGACGCGCGCGATTCCCTGTCCCGAGCTGTAGCCCGGCGCGGCCTGCCCGATGATCTTCACCGACGGCAGGTTGTTGAAGCGCTCCAGCGAATCCGGGCCCGACGAATACCGGACGGTCGCGAGGGACGACAGCGGGATCATCTCGCCCTTTCCGGACCGCACGAAGATCTGGCCGATGTCGTCGGGACGCTGGCGGTACGACGGCTCCGCGGCCATCAGCACCTGCCATGCCCGCCCGTACTTGTTGAAGTCGTTGACGTAGAAATTGCCGAGCGTCGCGGACAACGCCGTGTAGACGTCCGTGATCGGCACGCCCAGGCTCTTGGCCTTTTCGCGGTCGACCTCCACGTCGAGCTGGGGCACCGTCGCGCGCCAGAAGGTCTGCGCGCCGCCCAGCTGCGGATCGCTGTTGGCGCGCTGCAGGAACGCGTTCTTCGCCGCTTCGAGCTGCATCGGGCCGCCGTCGCCGTGATTCTGGATATAGAACTCGTAGCCCCCGGTGTTGCCGAGCCCGAAGATCGCCGGCGGATTGAACGCGAGCACGAGGGCTTCCTTGATCCCGGCCGTCTTGCCGAACAGCTCGCCGACGAGCTGCTGCGTGGTCACGTCGCGCTCGTCCCAATGCTTCTGCGTGACGAAGATGGTTGCGGCGTTGTTGCGGTAGCCGCCCCCGATGAAGTCGAATCCGGTGAAGGCGATGATGTCCTGGTTGGCCGGGTTCGAGTGGATCGCGGCCTCCACCTGCGCGACCACCTTGGCGGTACGGTCGAGCGTGGCGCCGTCGGGCAGGATGACGGCGGCGATGTAGTAGCCCTGGTCCTCGTCGGGAACCAGCGAGCCGGGGGTCGCGCGCCACAGCACCACGGTCAGCGCGACCATGCCCAGGAACAGCACGCCCGCGACGGCGCTGCGCCGGATCATCCAGACCACGCCGTCGCTGTAGTGCCCCGTCATCCGCTCGAACCAGCGGTTGAACGCGGCGAAGAAGCGATTGGGCGCCTGGTGCGGCCGCAGGACCAGCGCGCACAGCGCCGGCGACAGCGTGAGCGCGACGAGACCGGACAGCACGACGGAGATGGCGATCGTGACCGCGAACTGCCGGTACAGCTCGCCGGTCAGGCCGCCGAGGAACGCGATCGGGACGAACACCGAGACGAGCGTCAGCACGATGGCGATGATCGGCCCCGTCACTTCCTCCATCGCGCGGATCGCGGCATCGCGCGGCGCGAGGCCGTCCTCGCGCATGATGCGCTCGACGTTCTCCAGCACGACGATCGCGTCGTCGACGACGATGCCGATGGCGAGCACCATGCCGAAGAGCGTGAGAGTGTTGATCGAGTAGCCGAGCAGGTAGATGCCCGCGAAGGTGCCGATTAGCGAGACCGGGACCGCGGCGAACGGGATCAGCGTGGCGCGCCACGATTGCAGGAACAGGTAGACGACGAGGAACACCAGGATCATCGCCTCGCCGAGCGTCTTCACCACTTCGCGGATCGACACCTGGACGAAGCGCGTCGTGTCGTACGGTATGCCGTAGCTCAGGCCCGGTGGAAAGCGCCCGGTCATGTCGTCGACCTCGCGCTTGACGGTTTCGGCGACGTCGAGCGCGTTCGCGCCCGGGGCCAGGAAGATCCCGACCAGGGTCGCCGGCTTGCCGTTGTAGCGGCCGATGAACTCGTAGTCCTTCGATCCCAGCTCGACCCGCGCGATGTCGACCAGCCGGATGATCGATCCGTCCGGATTGGCGCGCACGATGATCTGCGCGAATTGTTTCGGGTCGGAGAGCCGGCCGCGGGTCGTGATGGTGTAGACCAGCTCCTGCTTCTGATCCATCGGCGACTGGCCGACCTTGCCCGCGGCGAACTGCGCGTTCTGATCGTTGACCGCGGCGATCACGTCGGAGGGCGTGAGCTTGAGCTGCGCCATGCGGTCGGGCCGCAGCCAGATGCGCATCGCGTAGTCGTGCGCGCCGAAGATCTGGACGTTGGTGGTGCCGGGCAGCCGCTTCAGGCGGTCGAGCACGTTGAGCGTGACGTAGTTCGAGACGAACAGGTCGTCGTAGCGCAGGTCGGGCGAGTAGAACGCCAGCACCTGCAGGAACGCGGAGCTGCCGCGCTCGACGGTGACACCCTGCCGGCGCACTTCCTCGGGCAGGCGCGGCTCGACCTGCTTCACGCGGTTGTTGACGTTCACCGCCGCGATGTCGACCTGCGTGCCGATCTCGAAAGTGACCTGGATCTGCACGGTGCCCGACGACTGCGAGGTCGAGCTCATGTACAGCATGCCGGGAACGCCTGTAATCGCGCTCTCGATCGGCGACGCGACCGTCTCGGCGAGCGTGCTGGCCGAGGCGCCGGGGTAGAACGCCTGTACGGTGACGACCGGCGGCGCGATGTCGGGATACTGGCCGATGGGCAGCGCGCGCATCGCGGCCAGCCCGGCGATGATCAGGAACGTCGAGATGACGATCGCGAAGATCGGCCGGTCGATGAAGAAGCGGGAGATCATGGCGCGCGGCGCTCAGCGCTTCGCGTCGGCGGGCGGCGCGGCGGCCGGCGCCGCGCCGGAGGCGGCGGGCGCGGCCGCCGGCGTGGCCGCCGGGGAACCCCCCGGCCCGGCTGGCTTGCCGGAGGCACCGGGCGCGCCTGGCGCGCCCGCGGCGCCGCCGAGCTTGATCGGGCCGCCCGGCTGCAGCTTCGCGAAGCCGTCGACGATCACCATGTCGCCCGCCTTCAGGCCGGACTCGATCACCCACAGGTTGCCGCCTTCGGCGTCCACCCAGTCGCCGACGACCACCGGGCGGGGCAGCGCGACGTCCTTGCCGTCCTTGTCCTTGCCCGGCACGTACACGAACTTGCCCTGCGGGCCTTCCAGCACGGCCGGCTGCGGGACCGTGATCGCGTCCCGGCGCTGCGCCCCGCGGAGCACCACGCGCACGAACTGGCCGGGCTTGAGCGTCGCGTCGCCATTCGGCAGCTCGGCGCGCACCTCGTAGGTCCCGGTCGCGGGGTTGACGCGCGTGTCGGAGAAGTTGATGCGCCCGCGACGCGGGAACGCGGTACCGTCCGACAGCTTCACGGTGACGTCGTACGCGTTGTCCTTGGGCAGGGTGAGCTTGCCTTCGGCGGCGGCGCGATTGAGCCGGAGCTGCTCGTTTTCCGAGATCGTGAACCCGACCCAGATCGGATCGATCTGCGAAATCGTGGTGAGTAGCGTCTGGTTGGCCACGGCGAGCGCGCCCTCCGACACCTGCGCGCGGCTGGTGAGCCCGGCGATCGGAGCGTCGACGCGGGTGTAGTCCAGATTGAGGTTGAGCTCGAGCAGCTTGGCGCGCGCGGACTTCACCGCGGCTGCAGCGAGGTCGGCGGCGGAGGCGGCGTCATCGGAGTCCTTCTGGCCGATCGCCTTGCGCTCCGCGAGCGGCTTCAGGCGCGCGGCCTCGCGGTCGGCCTGCGCTTTCTGGGCGTCCGCGCGCGCGACGTCCGCGTCGGCGGCCGCAACCTGCGCGGCGTAGGGGCGCGGGTCGATCACGAACAGCGGCTGGCCGCGCTTGACCGGCGCCCCCTCCTGGTAGAGGCGCTTGTCGACGATGCCGTTCACCCGCGCACGTACTTCCACGTCCTTCGACCCGTAGGTCTGGCCGACGTACTCGAACGAGACCGGGAACGCACGCGGCGACACGGTCATGGTGCTCACCTCGGCGGGCGGAAACCCATGGAATCCACCTTGCGGGGGGCCCGAAGGCCCGCACGCGGCCAGGAGCAGGGCAAGCGTCGCTGCGGCGGTACGGTCGATGGTGCGCAAGGAATGCATGGAGTGCTCCGGGCAGGAATATTGCGGCGCATGGTGGCGCGAACCCGGGAGATTACATACAATCGCGACTGTTTGTAAAGATGTTCAACCGGACTGTCGATGCGCAGGACCAAGGCCGAGGCGGCGATCACTCGCGGGCAGCTTCTCGACGCTGCCGAGCGAGTATTTCGCGATCGCGGCGTGGCCGGAACGGCGCTCGGCGAGGTAGCCGCCGCCGCCGGCGTCAGCCGCGGCGCGGTGTACTGGCACTTTCGCGACAAGGCCGACCTGCTGGGCGCCCTGTGCGAACGCGCCACGCTGCCGCTCGAGACGCTGTTCGACTCGACCGCCGCGAGCGCAGCCAATCCGCTCGAGAGCCTGCGCATCACCGCAACCGCCACGTTGATGCACCTCGCCCGCGACGCCCGTTGCCAGGCGGTCTTTCAGCTCGTGTTTCAGACTTGCGGCGGGGCCGACGAGATGGCGCCGCTCGCGTCCACCCAGGAGCGCGAGCGCCACGCGTGCCTTGCGCGGATCCACGACCTCATGGAGCGGGCCGTCGCGGAGGGCTTCCTCCCCGCCGACACCGATGCCGCGCTGGCCGCGCTGGCGCTGCATTCCTACGTCACCGGGCTCATGTATGCGTGGGTGCAGAATCCCGGTGCGTACGACCTCGCCGCCGCTGCGCCGGGGCTGATCGATGCGATGCTGGCCGGGCTGGCCGCGCAGCCGCCGCGGCGCCGCGCCACGCCCGCGACGTTGTGCGAAAGACGCCGACCATGACCGCCGCTGCCGTTTTGCCACCCCCGCTGTCCGCCGTGGGCGCCAGGTGACGAGGCCCGTCGAGCGGGTCGGCGTCATCGGCGCGGGCACGATGGGCAACGGCATCGCGCAGGCGTGCGCGGTGGCCGGCCTTGGCGTCGCCATGGTCGACGTGAGCGACGCGGCGGTGGCGCGCGGCACCGAGGCGATCGGCGCGAGCCTCGAGCGCCTGGTGAAGAAGGACAAGCTGGCGGCCGCCGCGCGGGACGATGCGCTGCGGCGCATCGCCGGCTCCACCGATTACGCCGCGCTCGCCAGCTGCGATCTCGTCATCGAGGCCGCGACGGAAAGCGTCGAGCTCAAGCTCGCGATCCTGCGGCGGGTGGACGCCATCGCCGGCAAGGACGCGCTCCTCGCCTCCAACACGTCGTCGATCTCCATAACCGCGCTTGGCGCCGTGGTGACTGCGCCGCAGCGCTTTGTCGGCCTGCACTTCTTCAATCCGGTGCCGATGATGGCGCTGGTCGAGGTCATTCGCGGGCTGCAGACCGCGGACGCCACCGTGGCCGCGGCCGAGGCATTCGCCAGGCGCCTCGGCAAGACCCCCATCGTGGTGCGGAACAGCCCGGGCTTCGCGGTCAATCGCGTCTTGTGCCCGATGCTCAACGAGGCGGTGTTCGCGCTGCAGGAGGGACTTGCGAGTGCGCAGGCGATCGACGACGGCATGAAGCTCGGCTGCAACCACCCCATCGGCCCGCTCGCGCTCGCGGACATGATCGGGCTCGACGTGCTGCTCGCCGTGATGAACGTGTTCTACGCCGACTTCAACGACCCGAAGTACCGGCCTGCGCCGTTGCTGAAGGAAATGGTGGCCGCGGGCTACCTCGGCCGCAAGTCCGGCCGCGGGTTCTATCGCTACGACGCGCGCTAGCTCGTCGAAACGGGCCGCACTTGAGCGCCACGCGCGGTCAGGCTATTGTCGGCCCAGCGCCCGCGCCGTGATGCGCGTTCAAGCAGGCCCCCGGAGGATCGCATGGTGAACCGAAGACTCGCGGACTCAGTCGTATCCGCGACGGTGGCCGCTCTGATGGCCGCCGCGCTGTGGCTGCCGGCGAGCGGGGCACGCGCCCAGCCCGCCGCCCCGGTTCTGCTGCCCGTGCGCGTGATCTCCTTCGACGGCGGCTGGAATCTTCCGGTCTGGGCGGCGCAGCGCCAGGGCGCATTCGAGGCGAACGGTGTCGTTGTGCAGATCGCCTACACGCCGAACTCGGGCTTCCTGGTAGGGTCGCTGTTCGACGGCCGCAACGACATCGCGCTCGCGCTCATCGACAACCTCGTCGCCTACCAGGAAGGACAGGGCGAGGCGAAGATCCCGGACGAGCCGGACCTCACCGCGTTCATGGGCGGCGACGGCGGCTTCCTCGCGGTGGTGGCGCAGCCCTCGATCCAGTCGTTCGCCGAGCTTCGCGGCAAGACGCTCTCGGTCGACGCGATGACCACCGGCGCGGCGTTCGTGCTGCGCGAGCTCGCGGCGCGCAACGGCCTGCGCGAGGGCGAGGTCACCTACGAGCGCGCCGGCGGCACCGCCAACCGCTACCGCGAGCTGCTGTCGGGCAAGCACGCCGCCACGCTGCTGCGCACACCGTTCGAGGTGCTGGCGCAGAATCGCGGCTACCATGTGCTCGCCACCGCCGAGTCGCTCGGCGCCTACCAGGGCACGGCGGGCCTCGTGCGCCGCAGCTGGGCGCACGGGCACGATGCGCAGATGGTCGGCTTCCTGAAGGGCTACCGTGCGGGGGTCGACTTCGTGGTCGATCCCGCCAACCGCGAGGTCGTGGAAGCCCTGCTGGTCGCCAACATCCGCGACATGGCGCCTGCCCTCGCCCGCCAGTCGTACGATCTCCTGCTGGCGCCGCGCGGCGGGCTGACCCGCGATCTCGAGCCGGACGAGCGCGGCATCGCCACCGTCCTCGCGCTGCGCAGCAAGTATGCCGTTCCGCCCAAGCCGCTGGGCGACGCTTCGAAGTACGTCGACATGACATGGTACGACCAGGCATTCGGCCGGCGCTGACGGTCCGTTACCAGGAGCATCCGCTTGGCCCGTGCCCGCAAGGAACCGAGGATCGTCCGTCCGGACGACATCGACCCGCACCATCGGTGGGACCGCCCGCTGCAGGCGCCCGGGCACACGCAGGTCGACTTCGAGGAGCGCGTCAATTTCCGGCGCCTCCACGACTACCGGCTCGCCCGCACGCGCGCCGCGCTCGCGAACTCGGGCCTGGGCGCGCTGCTCTCGTTCGACCAGCACAACATCCGCTACACCACGAGCACCGTGATCGGCGAATGGGCGCGCGACAAGCTCACCCGCTATTCGCTCCTCACCGGCAACGGCGACCCGTACATATGGGACTTCGGGTCGGCCGCCAAGCACCATCGCCTGCATGCGCCGTGGCTGCACCACGACCACTGCCGCGCGGGGCTGCTCGGCCTGCGCGGTGCGACCGGCGCGGACACGACGCTCTTCCGCGATGCGGCGGCGGAGATCAAGTCCATCCTGGTCGCCGAAGGCGTGGCGGACATGCCACTCGGCCTCGACGTGGTCGAGCCGCCGATGTTGTTCGAGCTCCAGAAGCAGGGCATCGAGATCCGCGACGGCCAGCAGGTGATGCTGCAGGCGCGCGAAGTGAAGAGCATCGACGAGCTCACGCTGCTCAACATCGCCGCGGCGATGGTCGACGGCGTCTATACGGACATCGCCGAGGCGCTCAAGCCCGGGGTCAAGGAAAGCGAGATCGTCGGGCTCGCCACCAAGCGGCTGTACGAGATGGGCAGCGACTGCGTGGAGGCCATCAACTCGATCTCGGGCGAGCGCTGCTCGCCGCATCCGCACAACTTCACCGACCGGCTGATCCGCCCGGGCGACCAGGCGTTCTTCGACATCATCCAGTCGTTCATGGGCTACCGCACGTGCTACTACCGCACGTTCAACGTCGGAATGGCGACGGATTCGCAGCGCACGGCGTATCGCAAGGCGCGCGAATGGATGGACCGCGCGATCGAGCTCCTCAAGCCGGGCGTGTCGTCGGACAAGATCGCCCGGGCGATGCCGAAGGCCAGCGAGATCGGCTTTTCCAGCGAGATGGAGGCGTTCGGCCTCAACTTCTGCCATGGCCTGGGGCTCGGCCTGCACGAGCGCCCGCTGATCTCGCGGCTCAACTCGCTGAAGGACCCGATCGAGCTCAAGGCCGGCATGGTGTTCGCGGTCGAGACTTACTGCCCGGCGAGCGACGGCGTGTCGGCCGCGCGCATCGAGGAGGAGGTGATCCTCACGCCCGGCGGGCCGAAGATCATCTCGCTCTACCCGGCCATCGATCTTCCGATCGCCAATCCTTACTGACGCGCGCAGGCGCTCCGAGCCATGAACGCGCAGGCGCTTGAAGCCACGAGGCCACCCCCGTGAGCGTTCCCGACCGTCCCGGCGGCGCGCAGCCGGCCGCAGCGCGCGCAGGCTCGAAGGCGGCGGGCGCCACCGATGCTTCGCTGGGCTGGATCGGCATCGGCCGCATGGGCTACGCGATGGCCGAGCGCCTCGCCCGGCACGGCGCGGACATCACCGTTTGGAACCGCACGCCTGCGAAGGCCGCTCCGCTGTCCGCCGCCGGCGCGAAGATCGCGACCGGCGTCGCCGACCTCGCGCGCTGCGACATCGTGTTCGTGATGGTCTCGACGGTCGACGACGTGCACGAGGTAATCGCCGGACCGCATGGCCTGCTCGCGCGCGCCGGCCCGCAGCCCCGGATGATCGTCGAGTGCTCGTCGATCTCCGTCGACGGCTCGGCGGCGCTGCGGGCGCTCCTGGCGGCGCGGGGCATCGACATGCTCGCCGCCCCGGTGTCGGGCAACGCGAAGGTGATCAAGGCCGGTCGCCTGTCGTTCGTGTGCTCGGGGCCGCGTGCGACCTTCGAGGCCGCGCAGCCCTACCTCGCGATGATCGGCCCGGCGGCGAGCTACGTTGGCGAGGGCGAGCTCGCGCGCATCGTCAAGATCTGCCACAACGTCTACCTAGGCGTGGTGGCGCAATCGCTGGCCGAGATCACGGTGCTGGCGCAGAAGGCGGGCGTGCCGCGCCACGCGTTCCTCGAGTTTATGAACCAGAGCGTGATGGGCTCGACCTTCTCGCGATACAAGACACCCGCGTACGTGAACCTGGACTTCAAGCCGACGTTCACGCCGCCGCTGCTGCGCAAGGACCTCGACCTCGGCCTCGATGCCGCGCGGCAGCACGGCGTGCCGATGCCGCTGGCCTCGGTCACGCGCGATGCGGTGCAGGCGCTCATCGGGCACGGCCACGTCGACGACGATTTCGCGACGCTGCTGCTCCAGCAGGCCGCCAATTCGGGCATCACGCTCGAGCCCGAGGGCATACCCGTCGGTGACGGGCTCGGTTGAACCGCATTTCCGAAGAGGGGAGTCTGTTCTGTGAAGAGCATCGTTCGTATCGCCGCAGCGCTCGTCGTCGCGCTCACGCTCTCCGCCGGGGCGCTCGCACAGTCGTGGCCGGCGAAGCAGGTGCGTGTCATCGTGCCGTTCACCGCGGGCAGCGCGACCGACATCCTCGCCCGCACGATCGGCCAGAAGCTCCAGGAATACTGGGGCCAGCCCGTGGTGATCGAGAACCGGCCCGGCGCCGGGGGCACGATCGGCGCGGGCGTGGTCGCGCACGCCGCGCCCGACGGCTACGCGCTGCTGGTGCACTCGGCCGGCTTCGCGGTCAATCCGTGGATCTATCCGGGCCTGCCCTACGATACCGCGAAGGACTTCACCGAGATCGCGCCCCTGGGCGGCCAGCCCAACGTGCTGGTGGTTGCGCCCGCCACGGGATTGCGCTCGATGGCCGAGCTGATCGCGCAGGCGAAGCAGAAGCCGGGCGAGCTCAACTACGCGTCGGCGGGCACCGGCAGCGGAACGCACGTCAACGCCGAGAAGTTCCGGCTCGCCACCGGCATCGACGCGGTGCACGTCCCCTACAAGGGCACTCCCGAGGCGCTGACCGACACGATGACCGGCCGCGTGACGTACTACTTCTCGCCGATCTCTGCGGCGCTGCCGTTCGTGCGCGACGGCAAGCTGCTCGCGCTGGCCGTGAGCAGCGCGCAGCGCTCGAGCACGCTGAAGGACGTTCCCACGGTCGCCGAGGCGGGACTGCCGGGGTTCGACTACAACCTGTGGGTGGCGATGTTCGGACCGGCGAACATGCCGGCGGACGTCGTGGAGCGCATCGCCCGGGACATCGGCCGCGCGGTCCAGTCGCCCGACGTGCGCGAGCGCATGGCCGCTCTGGGCGCGGAGCCCATGCCCATGTCGAGCGCGGAGTTCAAGGCGTTCGTGAAATCCGAGATCGAAGTCAACCGCAAGGTCGTGCAGGCGGCGGGCATCAAGGCGCAGTAGGCGGCCGCCGCGGCGGCGCCGCCGTCACATCGTGACGTTCACCGCGCCGCCATCGATCACGAGATTCTGGCCGACGATGAAGCTCGCGTGCGCGCTGCACAGGAACGCGCACGCGCGGCCGAATTCGTCCGGATCGCCGAAGCGCCCCGCCGGCACCTCCGCCATGCGCGCCTGCGCGAACGCGGCGTAGTCCTGGCCGGACCTGGCGGAGCGCTTGCGAAGGCCGTCCTCGGTGCGGGCGGTCATGAACGGTCCCGGCAGCAGGTTGTTGACGATCACGTTGTGCTTCGCGACCTGTCGCGCGAAACCGGCGATGAAGCCCGTCAGCCCGGCGCGCGCCCCGTTCGACAGGCCGAGGTCGGCCAGCGGCGCCTTCACCGAGCGTGACGTCACGTTGACGATGCGGCCGAACCGCCGCGCGATCATGCCGTCCACGACGCTGCGGATCAGCATGATGGGGGTGATCATGTTGGCGTTCACGGCGCTCTGCCACGCGGCCTCGTCCCAGTCGCGGAAGTCGCCGATGGGCGGACCGCCCGCGTTGTTGACGAGGATGTCGGGGTCGGGGCAGGCGGCGAGCAGTGCGGCGCGCCCCGCGGGCGTTGTCACGTCCGCCGCCACCGCGCGCACGTCGACGCCCGTGCTCGCGCGGATGTCGGCGGCAGTCGCTTCGAGCGTCGCCGCCGCGCGCGCGTTGATGACGACGTTCACGCCCTCGTGCGCCAGCGCCAGCGCGCACGCCCTGCCGAGCCCCTGGCTCGCCGCGCATACGAGCGCCGTCCTGCCCTTGATACCGTAGTCCATCGGTGCTCCGGTGCGGGTCGCCGCGCGGCGTTTGGTGGCCGTGCGGCGCAAGTACGTTCAGGTGGCGACGCGCTCGCGCAGCGGCAGCGCGGCCGGCGGCGGCTTGTGGAACACGCCGTCCTTCATGATTGCGAGGAGGCGCGTCGCGTCCTCGAGGAGCGCAAGGTCGCGCAGAGGATCGCCGTCGACCAGCAGCAGGTCGGCGACCTGGCCGGCCTTGACCTGGCCGATCCCGCCGCCCATCAGCGCGCCTCCCCAGGCGGTGGCGCCCACGATGGCTTCCATGGGCGTGAAGCCGAGCAGGTCGACGAAATAGCGCAGGTCGCGCGCATTGCGGCCGTGCGGATTCCAGAGGAACCCGTAGTCGCCGCCGGGAAGCACGCGGACGCCGCGCCGCTTCAGATCGCGCATGCACTCGATGGTGGCGTCGAGATCGCGCTGGATGCGCGTGCGAATCGCTTCGCTCGAGGGCAGGCCGTAGCGGCCGGATTCGTGCAGGCGTGTCCACGTGACGGACAGCGCGGGCGCGACGAAGACCCGCTCCTTCGCTGCCTCCAGCAGATCGCGCGCCTCCTCGTCGGCGAAGCTTGCGTGATAGATGACGTCGACGCCATGCCGCACGCACATCTTGATCGACGCCGCGCTCCGCGCATGCGCGGCGACACGCTTGCCGCGCTCGCGCGCCACCTCGGCGACCGCGGCCACCTCGTCGTCGCTCATGAGCGTCTGCCCCGACGGAACCGCGGGCGTGGACGTATCTCCGGACGGGACGATCTTCAGCACGTCGACGCCCTCCCGGCACGCCTCGCGCGCGGCGCGCCGGAACTCCACCGGTCCGTCGCACGGCTGCGTGTACATCAGGTCGCCCGGGTCGAGCTTGAGCGAGCGCAGGTCGCCCACTCCGCCCGTCACCGTGAACTGCACGCTCGCGGCGCGCAGGCGCGGGCCGGGAAACTGGCCCGCGTCGATGGCGTTGCGCGTGACGACGTCGAGCCGCGGCTTGGTCGCCGCGGCGCTGAAGCACGACGTGAAGCCCTGGTCCAGGTACAGCCGCGCGTTCTGCAGCGTGAGCAGCAGGTGCTCCTCGACCGGCACGGCGTGGAAGTCGAACGGCGACTTCTGGTCGATGAAGCTCAGGTGCGCGTGCGGCTCGACGAGGCCTGGCATGAGCGTCGCGCCGGCGCAATCGACGACGGTGGGCGGCCGGCCGCCGGCGCGCGCCGGCGCCTTGCCGGACGGGTGCACGTCCGCGATCCGGCCGTCTTCGACCACCACGTCGCCCGGCCAGGGCGGCGTGCCGGTGCCGTCCAGCACCGAGGCGTCGCGAAACAGGATCGTGCTCATGAGTGCTCCATCGTGGCGGGGCGGCGTGCGCAACCGGCCGCGATCATCCGGTCGATGCCCGCTTCCAGCGTCGTGCGCGGCCAGGCGCCGATGCGTGCGGCAAGGCGGTCGTCGACGAGATCCCAGGCACTGGCGGAAAGCGGTGAGGCCACCGGCTCGGCGACAAGTTCCGGGAAGCCGTACACCCAGCCGAAGCGCAGCGCCAGATAAGGCCGACCGCCTCCTGGACGCTATGGGTGATGAACAGCACCGTCTTGCGCGTCTCGAGCCACAGGAAGCAGCAGGCCGAACGACGCGACCGGATACGCGATCGCCGAGACGCGGTCGGAGAGCACCCGGGGCGGCACTGCGGTGGAGGCGACGACGGCTTGCACGGCCTCGCTCATGGCGCGTTCCCTTCAATACGTTCAGCGCGGTTCGCCGGCGCGGGCGTCCCGGGACGCTGCCGCTGCTGCAGGGGCCAGACTTCGGTGAGCTCGGCGGCGGCACGAGCGAGCAACGGCACCAGCTCAGCCATGCGGCGCTCGTCGAGGCGGGTGAGCGGTCCGGCCACCGACACGGTACCCGCCACCGGCGCGCCGGTCTCGGCATGGGCGTGGAATACGGTGGCGATGGCAACGGTGCCGGGCTCGCCTTCCTCCACCGCCAGGCCGTAGCCGCGGAGGCGCGTCGCGTCGAGATGCAACCGCAGGTCGTCCACGGTGCGCACGGCGCGCTTGCCGAAGCCTGGCGGCGTCTCGAATCCGCGCGCGCACACGATGCGCAGCGCCTCGTTTTCCGGCAGCGTGGCGAGCCAGGCCTTGCCCGTGGCCGTGGCATGCAGCACGACGTCGAGCCCCATGGGCGGGTCGTAGCGCAGGCCTTGCGTCGCGCCCTGCGCGCGCGCCACCCAGACGAGGTCGTCGCCTTCCAGCACCGCGATCCGGCAATATTCCCGGGTCTCCCGCGCGAGCCGGTCGAGCACGCCCTGCGCGACGTCCGGCAAGTGCCGGGCGTGAAGGAAGCGAAACCCGAGCACCGCCACCTTGAGCGACAGCGCGTAATTCTGCGACGCGGGATCCTGGTGGACATATCCGCGCCCGGCCAGCGCCTGGAGTAATCGGTGCGCGGCGCTTTTCGGCACCGCCAGCCGCTCGGCCAGCGCCCCGAGCGAAAGGCCGTCGGGCAGGACGGCCAGCACCTCGAGCAGGCTGAGGCAGCGTTCGACGTTGGCGATGGGCAGGATCGGGGTCACGGGAGAGGGGAGCAGCGCAGCGGCCGGTTTGGATAATTGTTTCGCTCGGTCCGGTTCAACGTTTGGAACGACGTTCCAGATTAGAACGTGGTTCCATTCTCCCGCTTTCACGGGTATTGTCAAGCACTCGACGTGACCAAGGAGTGGGCGGTGGCGCTGGCGGGGACAGGAGCAGTGGCGATCTGGCACGACATCGCCCCCGACGGGCGGGCCGCGTTCTACCGGTGGCACGGCCGCGAGCACATGCCGGAGCGCGTCGGCATACAAGGTTTTGTGCGCGGACGTCGCTACGCGGCACTCCACGGGGCGCCAGAGTATTTCAACCTGTACGAGACCGAGTCCCCGGCGGTCGTGTCCGGCGCGGATTACATCGCTCGGCTCAACGCGCCCACGCCTTGGACCGTGGCCACCGTGGCGCATTTCCGGAACGTCGCGCGCTCGCTGTGCGCGGTGGCCGCAAGCGCCGGCGAGGGTGACGGCGGACTCGTCGCGACGTTTCGCTACGACGTGCCGGACGCCGCGTCCGCGGGCCATCGCGAAGACCTCGCGCGCTCGGTGGTCCCGCGCGTCGCCGCCCTGGATGGCATCGCCGGCTGCCATTTGCTCGTGGCCGATGCGGCGGCCAGCGCGGTGGAGACGGCCGAGAAGAAGGTCCGGGCCGAGCGCAACGAGGTGCCGCGGTGGATCGTGCTGGTAGAGGGCTGGGGAGACCTGGCCCCGTTCACCGCCTGGTGCGGCGAGTTCGCCCGCGGGCCTGCCTTCGAGGCCGCGGCCGGCGCACCTGACTGGGCGATCTACCAGCTGCAGAATGCCCGCGCCCGCCCCGTGCAGCGCGCCTGAGCGCCCCTCCCGCCTTTAGGCGCGCCCGGCCAATCCGCACGCGGACGCGCTGTCGCAGCTGCCGCGAATGGCCTGACGCGTTGCCGCGCCGGACGCTAACGACATAAGATAGCCGGCCTTGCGCGGACCGCGTGCGAGCCGGCAACGCGCCATTCCCCGACCAGAGGGAGCGCGCGAGGGTCCTGGAGGACAAATGGAATCGACGGCGGACACCTTTCCGCGCCTGCTCGCAACGCATGCGCGCGAGCGGCCGAGCGGGCCGGCTACGCGCGAGAAGGACCTCGGCATCTGGCAAACCTGGACGTGGTCCGAGGTGGCCACCGAGGTGCGTGCGCTGGCCTGCGGCCTGGCCGCGGCAGGATTCCGGCGCGGGATGCATCTCGCCATCGTCGGCGACAACCGGCCGCGCCTCTACTGGGCGATGATCGCCGCGCAGGCCCTGGGCGGCGTGCCGGTGCCGATGTACCAGGACGCACCCGCGGCTGAATTCGTGTACGTCCTCAACGACGCCGAGATCGTCTTCGCGCTCGTCGAGGACCAGGAGCAGGTGGACAAGCTGCTCGAGGCTCGGCCGCAGGTGCCCACGCTGTCGCATGTCTATTACGACGATCCGCGCGGCCTGCGCCACTACGCCGGCGTGACGGGCTACGCGGCACTCGTATCGGCCGGCCGCGAGTACGATCGCGCGCATCCGGAATTCTTCGACGCGCAGGTCGCGCAGGGCAGCACCGACGACGTGTCGGTCATGCTCTACACCTCGGGGACGACGGGCAAGCCGAAGGGAGTGCGGCAGACGCACCGCGCCTTCATCGCCGCGGCACGCGGGGGTTGCGAGTTCGACCGGCTCGGCCCCGCGGACAGCGTGCTGTCGTACCTGCCCATGGCCTGGGTGGGCGACCACCTGTTCTCGTTCGCCCAGTGGCTGTACGCCGGCTTCACGATCAACTGTCCCGAATCGGGCGACACGGCGATGACCGACCTGCGCGAGATCGGGCCCACGTACTACTTCGCTCCGCCGCGCGTGTTCGAGAACCTGCTCACGCAGGTGACGATCCGGATGGAGGACGCCGGCGCGGCCAAGCGGTGGCTGTTCCGCCATTTCACGGCGGTGGCGCGCCGCAGCGGGCCCGAGCGCCTCGACGGCAAGGCGGTGCCGCTCGCCGATCGGCTGCAGTACGCGCTCGGCGACCTGCTGGTGTACGGCCCGCTGCGCAACGTCCTCGGCATGAGCCGCATTCGCGTGGCCTACACCGCGGGTGCAGCGATCGGCCCCGACCTGTTCCGCTTCTACCGTTCGATCGGCATCAACCTGAAGCAGCTCTACGGCTCGACCGAGACGTGCGCCTACGTCTGCCTGCAGCCGGACGGCGGCGTTCGCTTCGACACGGTGGGCGAGGCCGCGCCGGGCGTGGAAATCAAGATCGGCGACGACGGCGAGGTGCTCGTGCGCGGGCCGATGCTGCTGAAGGAGTACTACAAGCGCCCCGACGCGACCGCCGAGTCGATCGACCCGGCGGGCTACTTCCGCACCGGCGACGCCGGCATTTTCGACGGGGCCGGCCAGCTTCGCATCGTCGACCGCGCGAAGGATGTCGGAAAGCTCACCACCGGCGCGCTGTTCGCGCCCAACTACATCGAGAACAAGCTCAAGTTCTTCCCGTACGTCAAGGAGGCCGTGGCGTTTGGCAACGGGCGCGGCCATGTGTGCGCCCTAATCAACATCGACCTCGGCGCGGTGGGCGACTGGGCCGAGCGGCGCGGGCTTGCCTACTCGGGCTACACCGACCTCGCCGCGCGCCCCGAGGTCTACGCGCTCATCGCCGGGTGCGTCGAGCAGGTCAACGGCGAGTTGGCGCGGGAGCCGGGCCTCGCCGATTCGCAGGTGCGCCGCTTCCTGATCCTGCACAAGGAGCTCGACCCCGACGACGACGAGATGACGCGCACGCGCAAGGTGCGGCGTAGCTTCGTGTCCGACAAGTATGCCGTGCTGGTCGATGCACTCTACGGCGGCCGGACCGTTCAGCACGTCGAGACGCTGGTCAAGTTCGAGGACGGCCGCAGCGGCATCCTGGCAGCGGACCTGCGCATCGTCGACGCGAAGACGTTTCCGCCGGCCGCCCGGGCCGCCGCGTGACGCCGCAGCCGCCCGCGCCCGCGCCGGCGCCGAGCGACGAGGCGGCCGACGCGCGCATCGCCCGCATCGGCGAGGTCGTGCTGGCCGTCGTGAACGTGTCGCTGTCGTTCGGCGGGGTCAAGGCGCTGCGCGACGTGAGCTTCGACGTGCGCGAGCGGGAGATCCGCGCGATCATCGGGCCCAACGGCGCGGGCAAGAGCTCGATGCTCAACGTCATCAACGGCGTGTACCAGCCGCAGGAGGGCACGATCGCCTATCGCGGGGTGCAGCGGCGCGGGATGCAGCCGCACGCAGCCGCCGCGGCAGGCATCGCGCGCACGTTTCAGAACATCGCGCTCTTCAAGGGCATGAGCGTGCTCGACAACATCATGACCGGGCGCACGCTGCGGATGCGCTGCGGCGTGCTCGCGCAGGCGCTGTGGGTGGGCGCCGCGCGGCGTGAGGAGCTCGAGCATCGCGCCAAGGTCGAGGAGATCATCGATTTCCTCGAGATCCAGCACATTCGCAAGACCCCCGTGGGTCGCCTCGCGTACGGGCTGCAGAAGCGGGTCGAGCTCGCGCGTGCCCTCGCGGCGCAGCCGACCCTCCTGCTGCTCGACGAGCCCATGGCCGGCATGAACGTGGAGGAGAAGCAGGACATGTGCCGCTTCGTCCTCGATGCCAACGAGCAGTACGGCACCACGATCGTGCTGATCGAGCACGACATGAGCGTGGTGATGGACCTCTCGGATCGCGTGGTGGTGCTCGACTATGGCCGCAAGATCGGCGACGGGTCGCCGGACGACATCCGCCACAACCAGGACGTGATCGACGCGTACCTGGGGGTCGCCCGCGCTGCCGCCTGATGGTGCAGTTCTTCTTCGAGGTCCTGATCGGCGGCCTTCTGTCCGGCATCATGTACTCGCTCGTCGCGCTCGGTTTCGTGCTGATCTACAAGGCATCGGGCGTGTTCAACTTCGCGCAGGGCTCACTCGTCTTCTTTGCCGCGCTCACGTTCGTGGGCCTGCAGGAGAAGGGCCTGCCGTTCGCCGCCGCGCTGGTGGCGACGCTCGGCGTGATGATCGTCGCGGGACTCCTGATCGAGCGGCTGGTGCTGCGTCCGCTGGTGAACCAGCCGCCCATCGCGCTGTTCATGGCGACCATCGGGCTGTCCTTCTTCATCGAGGGCCTCGCGCAACTCCTGTGGGGCGCCAACGTGCGGGGCCTGGATCTCGGGCTGCAGGACGAGCCGATCGAGTGGATCGCCAGCCGCACCGGCATAAACGTGTCGAAATTCGACCTCGTCGCTGCGGGCATCGCGGGGGTGCTGGTCACCGGCCTCGCGCTGTTCTTCAATCGCACGCGCATCGGGCGGGCGTTGCGCGCCGTGGCCGACGACCATCAGGCCGCGCTGGCGGTGGGCATCCCGCTGCAGCAGATCTGGGCCATCGTGTGGGCGGTGGCCGGCTTCGTCGCGCTGGTCGCGGGCCTGTTGTGGGGCGCGCGCAACGGCGTGCAGTTCGCGCTCACCTTCGTTGCGCTCAAGGCCCTGCCGGTGCTGATCCTCGGCGGCTTCGAATCGGTGCAGGGCGCGATCGTGGGCGGCCTCATCATCGGCGCCAGCGAGAAGCTCGCCGAGGTGTTCCTGGGCCCGTACGTGGGTGGCGGCATCGAAGGCTGGTTTCCCTACGTGCTCGCGCTCTTGTTCCTGCTGGTCCGGCCGGAAGGCCTGTTCGGCGAGAAGATCATCCGGCGGATCTGACATGCTCTATCGCGAAGCCGGGCAGTTCAAGAGCACCTACGCGGCCGACGCCGCCATCTTTCCGATCCGCCAGGACCGCATCGCCATGGCGATCCTCCTTGCGGTCGCGTTCGTCGCGGTGCCTCTGCTCGCCACGCCCTACCTGTTCTCGGCCCTCCTGATCCCGTTCCTCATCCTGTCGCTGGCAGCGGTGGGGCTCAACATCCTGACCGGCTACGCGGGGCAGCTGTCGCTCGGCGCGGCGGCGTTCATGGCCGTCGGAGCGTTCGCCGCGTACAACTTCGTGCTGCGCGTGCCGGGGCTGCCGCTGCTCGTGGCGTTCGCGGGCGGCGGCCTCGTTGCCGCCGGAGTCGGAATCCTGTTCGGCCTGCCGAGCCTGCGCATCCGCGGCTTCTACCTCGCGGTGGCGACGCTGGCAGCGCAGTTCTTCATCCTGTGGGCGCTGACCAAGGTGGGCTGGTTCACCAACTACAACCCGTCGGGCGTGATCACCGCGCAGCCGATGGCGATCTTCGGCCAGCCCATCGCCACGCCACCGGCCAAGTACCTGCTGGTGCTGACGATCGTCGCGCTCATGGCGCTGGCGGCCAAGAACATGACGCGCGGCAACATCGGCCGGCAGTGGATGGCGATACGCGACATGGACGTCGCCGCTGAGGTGATCGGCATCCGCCTGATGCGGGCGAAGCTGCTGGCCTTCGCGGTGAGCTCGTTCTATTGCGGCGTGGCGGGCGCGCTGTACGCGTACGCCTACCTCGGCACCGTCGAGCCGGAGGCCTACAGCCTCGACCTGTCGTTCCGCATCCTGTTCATGATCATCATCGGGGGCGTCGGCACGGTGCTCGGCGCGTTTCTGGGCAGCGCGTTCATGATCCTGCTGCCGCTCGGGCTCAGCCTCGTCGTCCATTTCCTCGACGACACGCTGCATCTGGGCGTGGCGTCGAGCGTGGCGTCGAACGTGGAGCTGATGGTGTTCGGCGGGTTGATCATCGTCTTCCTGATCGTCGAGCCGCACGGGCTCGCACGCATCTGGCAGATCGGCAAGGAGAAGCTGCGGCTATGGCCGTTCCCGCACTGAGCGCGACAGGGGTGCTTGCCGTCGGGTCCGCCGGGCGGTGCCGTATTGACAGCGCGGCCCAGGTGGCCAATTCTTGAGCCGCCACATCGACACGACCCCGGGCACGGGGCTTTTGCAGGACCAACGGAGGAACGCATGAAGTCATTTGCAGCAATCATCCTGGGCATGGCGGCGCTCGCAGGCGCACCCGCCGCGCTCGCCCAGACCGAGCAGTACATCCCGATCCTGTCATATCGGGTGGGGCCCTACGCGGCCGGCGGCTCGGGCTATTTCGGCGGGGCGATCGACTACTTCACGCTGGTCAACCTGACCGGCGGCATCAACGGCGTGAAGATCCTGTGGGAGGAGTGCGAGACGGAGTACAACGCCGCCCGCGGCGTCGAGTGCTACGAGCGCCTCAAGAGCAAGCACGGTGGCGCCAGCACGGTCGAGCCGCTGTCCACGGGTATCGCCTACGGGCTGCTCGATCGCGTCGGCACCGACAAGATCCCGATGACGACCAACGGCTACGGGCTCGGCGCCTCCGCCGACGGCCGCGTATTCAGCTGGGTCTTCCCGCTCGGGACGACTTACTGGGACCAGGCCGCGGCGATGATCGCCTACCTCGGCCAGAAGGTCGGCGGCGACGCCAACCTCAAGGGCAAGAAGATCGTCTACATGTATCACGACTCGGCGTTCGGCAAGGAGGCCATTCCGGTGGTCGACGCCCTGGCGGCGGCGCGCGGGTTCGAGCTCACCAAGATCCCGATCACGCCGCCCGGCAACACGCAGGAATCGCAGTGGCTGCAGGTGCGCCAGCTCAAGCCCGACTACGTCATCCTGTGGGGCTTTGGCGTGATGAACCCCGCGGCCATCAAGACCGCCGCGAAGTTCGGGTTCCCGCGCGACAAGATGGTCGGCGTGTGGTGGGCAGGCTCCGAGGAAGACGTCATACCCGCCGGCGACGCCGCCAAGGGCTACGTCAGCGCCGCGTTCTCGGCGTCCGGAACGAACTTCCCGGTGATGCAGGACATCCAGAAGAAGGTGTATGGCGCGGGGAAGGGCAACCTCGAGGACAAGGGGCGCGTCGGCTCCGTGTACCACACGCGCGGCGTCACCTACGGGATCATGATCGTCGAGGCCATCCGCAAGGCGCAAGAGAAGTACGGCAAGGGCAAGGTGATGACGCCCGAGCAGGTGCGCTGGGGGCTCGAGCACGTCGACCTCTCCGACGCGCGGCTGAAGGAGCTCGGCGCCACGGGCCTGTTCCCGCCGGTGAAGACGAGCTGCCTCGACCACGAGGGTTCGGGGATGGTGCGGTTCCAGCAATGGGACGGCAACGGCTTCAAGGCGATCACGCCGTTCATGGCCGGCGATCGCGCAATGGTGCGCAAGATGGTCGAGGAGACGTCGGCCAAGTACGCCGCGGAGAAGAAGATCTCCCCGCGGGACTGCGCCAAGGAAGGCTGAGCGAATAGCGCCCGGGTGCCCGCGTCCGCGGGCCCTTGGGCGCAGCGCCGGCCGCACGCCGCGTCATGTCGACCCAAACGCTGCCCGGGGCCGCTGCCCAGGGCATGCTCTCGATCAACAACATCGAAGTCATCTACGACCACGTCATCCTTGTGCTCAAGGGGGTTTCGCTCGAGGTGCCGGAGCGCGGCATCGTGGCGCTGCTTGGCGCCAACGGCGCGGGCAAGACGACCACCCTGAAGGCCATCTCGAACCTGCTCCACGCGGAGCGCGGCGAAGTGACCAAGGGCAGCATCCTGTACCGCGGCGAACGCGTCGACCGACTCACGCCGCACGACCTGGTGCGCCGCGGCGTGTGCCAGGTGATGGAAGGGCGGCATTGCTTCGCCCATCTCACCGTCGAGGAGAACCTGCTCACCGGCGCGTTCACGCGGCGCGGTTCGCGAGGCGAGACGGCCGCGGCGCTCGAGCGCATGTATCACTACTTCCCCCGGTTGAAGGAGCGGCGGCTGAGCCTTGCCGGCTATACCTCGGGCGGCGAGCAGCAGATGACCGCCATCGGGCGCGCGCTGATGACCCAGCCCGCGATGATCCTGCTCGACGAGCCGTCGATGGGCCTCGCGCCCCAGATCGTCGAGGAGATTTTCGCGATCGTCGCCGATCTCAATGCGCGCGAGGGCGTGTCCTTCCTGCTGGCCGAGCAGAACACCATGGTCGCGCTGCGCTTCGCGAGCTACGGCTACATCCTCGAGAACGGCCGCGTCGTGATGGACGGCGCGGCCGAGGACCTGCGCAACAACGAGGACGTGAAGGAGTTCTACCTTGGCCTATCCACCACCGGCCGACGGAGCTTTCGCGACCTCAAGCACTATCGCCGGCGCAAGCGGTGGCTGGCGTGAGCGACGCATTCGACGCGCTGGAGACGCGCGAGCCCGCGGCGCGAGAGCGCGAGCAGATGGCGCGCCTGCCGGAGCAGATCGCGCACGCGAAGGCGCGCGCGCCCGCATTTGCGCTGCGCCTCGCCGGTGTCGAGCCCGCGGACGTGCGCAGCCGCGAGGCGCTGGCGGCGCTGCCGGTGACGCGCAAGTCGGAGCTCGCTGCCTTGCAGCGGGACGCGCGTCCGTTCGGCGGCTTCGCAACGGTGCCGTTCGGTGTCGCGATGCGCGTGTTCGCCTCGCCCGGGCCGATCTACGAGCCGGAAGGTCCGGGCGCGGACTACTGGCGCATCGCCCGCGCGCTTTACGCGGCCGGCTTTCGGCACGGCGACCTCGTGCACAATACGTTCTCGTACCACATGACGCCCGCCGGCGCGATGCTCGAGAACGGCGCGCACGCGCTCGGCTGCACGGTGTTCCCGGCCGGCACGGGACAGACCGAGCAGCAGCTGCAGGCATTGCGCGATCTTGCGCCGCGGGCGTATACCGGCACGCCGTCGTTCCTGAAGATCCTTCTCGACAAGGCCGCAGAGCAGGGCGGCGACCGACTCAGCCTGCGCACCGCGACCGTGTCGGGAGAGGCGTTCCCCGCCGCCCTGCGCGACCAGTTCACGGCGCAGGGGATCGACGCCTACCAGCTCTATGCGACGGCGGACCTCGGCAGCATCGCCTACGAGACGCGGGCCCGCGAAGGCCTGGTGGTCGACGAGGGCGTGCTCGTGGAGATCGTGCGTCCGGGCACGGGCGATCCCGTGCCGCCGGGCGAAGTGGGCGAGGTCGTCGTCACCCAGCTGTACAACGCGGCCTATCCGATGGTGCGCTTCGGCACTGGCGACCTGTCCGCGTTCCTCCCGGGCGCGTCGCCGTGCGGTCGTAGCAACGTGCGGCTGCGCGGATGGCTCGGACGCGCCGACCAGACCACCAAGGTCAAGGGCATGTTCGTGCACCCCGCGCATGTGGCGCAGGTCCTCGCGCGGCATGCCGGCCTCGGACGCGCGCGGCTGGTCGTGGACAATCCCGGCGGCACCGACCGGATGACGCTCGAAGTGGAGTGTGCGTCCGGCGCGCCCGCGCTTGCGGAAGCCATCGTGGCGTCGCTGCGCGAGGTCACGCGGCTGCGCGGCGAAGTGGCGACGGTGGCGCCGGGTTCGCTGCCGAACGACGGGAAGGTGATCGACGACCGGCGCCGGTACGACTGAAGCGTAGCGGCACGAGCCGTCGCCGGCGCCACGGCCCGCGAAGCGAGCAGCGTGTTAGCATTGGACTCAAATTCTCGACAGCGCCGACCGCCGTGGAATCGCAGCACGACACCCCCGAACCGCTCGCGCCGCTGCAGCAGGACACGCTCCGGGCCATCGCCGCGACGGGGGTGGTCCGCACCTTCCCGAAGAACACCGTCCTGATCAACGAGGGCGACGTCGGCGACGCGCTCTACATCATCCTGGCCGGCCGCGTGAAGGTGTTCGCGAGCAACGAGGCCGGACGCGAGTTCGTGATCGACTTCCACGGCCCGGGCGAATACGTGGGCGAGATGTCGCTCGACGGCGCGCCACGCTCCGCGTCGGTCATCACGGTCGAACCCACCACGTCGGCGGTGGTCAATCGCGCGCACTTCCGAGATTTCATCCTGGCGCACCCCGATTTCGCGCTGCACCTGATCGAGCGGCTCATCCACCGGGTGCGCGTCACCACCGGCAACCTGAAGAGCCTCGCGCTGTCGGACGTCTACGGGCGCATGGCGCGACTGCTGAACGCGCTTGCGCAGCCGCAGGAAGGCCGCATGGTCGTGCCCGAGAAGCTCACGCAGCAGGACATCGCCGATCGCGTTGGCGCCTCGCGCGACATGATCGGCAAGCTGATGAAGGACCTCACGGGGGGCGGCTACCTGGCGGTCGAGGACCGCACCATCACCGTGCTGCGGAAGCTGCCAACCGGGTGGTAGGGCTGCCGGGCAGCTAAATCCCGCCGAAGCACACGTACTTCACCTCGACGAATTCCTCGATGCCGTACTTGGAGCCCTCGCGTCCGAGTCCGCTCTGCTTCATGCCGCCGAACGGCGCGACCTCCGTGGTGATGAGCCCGGTGTTCACGCCCACCATGCCGTACTCGAGGGCTTCGGCGACCCGCCACACACGGCCGATGTCGCGGCTGTAGAAGTACGAGGCCAGGCCGAACTCCGTGCGGTTGGCGAGCTCGACGACCTCCGCGTCGTCCTTGAAGCGAATCAGCGGCGCGACCGGACCGAATGTCTCCTCGCGGAAGATCTGCATCGCGGCGGTCACGTTGGCGAGCACCGTGGGCTCGTAGAAGTTGCCACCCAGCGCGTGGCGCTTGCCGCCGGTGACCACCTGCGCACCCTGCGCGATCGCGTCGCGCACGTGCGCCTCCACCTTGGCAAGCGCCTTGTCGTTGATGAGCGGGCCTTGCGTGACGCCGGGCTCGGTGCCCGGCCCGACCTTCAGCGCGGCCACGCGTTTGGCGAGCTTCGCGGCAAACGCGTCGTAGACCGCGTCGTGCACGAACAAGCGGTTCGCGCACACGCAAGTCTGTCCCGCGTTGCGGTACTTCGACACCATCGCGCCCTCGGCCGCGGCGTCCAGATCGGCGTCGTCGAACACGATGAACGGCGCGTTGCCGCCGAGCTCGAGCGAGATCTTCTTGATAGTGGGCGCGACCTGCTGCATGAGCAGCCGGCCGACCTCGGTGGACCCGGTGAACGACAGCTTGCGCACCAGCGGATTGGCGCAGAGCTCCGCGCCGATCGGCTTGGGGTGGCCGGTGATCACGTTGAGGACGCCCGGCGGAAAGTCCGCGCGGTGCGCGAGCTCGGCCAGCGCGAAGGCCGAAAACGGCGTGGCCTCGGCGGGCTTGATCACCACCGTGCAGCCGGCCGCCAGCGCGGGCGACACCTTGCGCGTGATCATCGAGCACGGGAAATTCCACGGTGTGATCGCACCGCACACCCCGACGGGCTCCTTCACCACCACGAGCCGGCGATCGCTGCCGACGGTGGGAATCACGTCGCCGTAGACGCGCTTCGCCTCTTCCGCAAACCACTCGACGTACGCCGCGCCGATGGCGATCTCGCCCTTCGATTCGGCGAGCGGCTTGCCCTGCTCGGAGGTCAGGATGAGCGCCAGGTCGTCGGCATTGGCATGCATGAGGTCGTGCCACTTGCGCAGGATGGCCGAGCGCTCCTTGGCGGTCTTCGCGCGCCACGCCGGCCAGGCTCGACTGGCGGCGTCGATCGCCTTGCGCGTCTCCGCCGCGCCAAAGGCGGGCGCGGTGCCGATGGGCACACCGGTGGCTGGATTGACGACCGATACCGTGCCGGCGCCGTCCGCGTCCACCCAGCGGCCGTCGACATGGCATTGCTGCCGGAACAGCGTCGCATCCTTGAGCGGCAGCGAGGTGCGATCGAGCGTGTCGGGGGCCATGGCGAGTCTCCTGCAGCTGCGTGTGGACGAGCCCGCCATTATAGGCGCGGCGGTGACGCCAGATCGCTTCCGGCGCGCCCGCCACGATCCATGCGGCCTGGCCGCAGCGTCACCAGCGCCACCCCGCCCAGCACCAGTGCCGCGCCGATCATCTGCACGGCGTGCACGGGCTCGTTCAGCAGCCACGCGCCGAGCCCGATCGTGAAGACGGGGCCGAGCGAGCCGATCAGTGACGCGGTGTTGGCGCCGAGCCGGCGGATCGACTCCGCGATCAGCCAGGTGGGCAGCACGGTGGAGACCGCAGCCATCGCGATGCAGAGCGCGTGCACGCGCGGCGGGACGTCCAGCGCGCTCAGCGGCCGCGCCACCGCGAAGTGCGCGAGAATGAAAGCGGTGGAGATCAGCATCGCCAACGCGACGAATCGCAGCGAGCCCATGCGCGCGATCGGCCGGCCGGAGCACACGAGGTAGATCGCGTAGGCAACGGCGCTGGCGAAGACCAGGAGCCCGCCGGTAGTCGTCGCGCGCACGTCGCCGGTGACCTGGAAGTCGTGCCAGCACGCGAGCCCCACGCCGGCGTAGCAGAGGCCGACCGCGCCGAGCGCGCGGCGCGTGATCGGCCGGTGCAGGAACAGCGCCGACAGCACCACGACGATGGTCGGGTAGATGAACAGGATCAGCCGCTCGAGCGACGCGCTGATGTATTGCAGGCCGAGGAAATCGAGCAGGCTCGCCAGGTAGTAGCCGATGAAGCCGAGGCCGGCCAGCGCGATCCAGTCGGGTCGGGTGAGCCGCGCCGCGCCGGGCTGGCGGCCCGCCCACCAGGCCATCAGCGCGAAGAGCGGCGCCGAATACAGCATCCGCAGGGTCAGCAGCGTGGTGCCGTCCACCGGTCCGCTCGCGTAGGCGAGCTTGATGATGATCGCCTTGAACGAGAACCCGAGCACGCCGGTGACCGCGCACACAGGCCCGATCCACCCGCGTGCGGACCGGCCGGGCGGTCCAGCGCTCGCGCCGGCGCGGTCAATCCCAGCGGGCGATCCCACGCCAGGCGGTGTAGAGGATCAGGAGGCCGAAGGCGATGCGATACCACGCGAATGGCACGAAGTCGTGGCGGCTCACGTAGCGCAGCAGCCACCGCACGCACAGGAAGGCGGCGACGAACGCGGCCGCGAAGCCGACGCCGAACGCCGCCAGGTCCTGCGACGTGAGCAGCGCCCGGTTGCGCACGAAGTCGTAGGCGCACGCGGCGAGCAGCGTCGGAATGGCGAGGAAGAACGAGAACTCGGTGGCCGCCCGGCGCGACAGGCCGAACAGCATGCCGCCGATGATCGTCGCGCCCGATCGCGACGTGCCCGGGACGAGCGCGAACGCCTGCGCGATGCCGATCTTCAGCGCGTCGGTCCAGCGCACGTCGTCCACGTCGTCGATGCGCGGCCGCGCGACGCGCACGCGCTGGCTGCGCTCGACCCACAGGATCACGAGGCCGCCGAGCACGAAGGCGAGCGCTACCGGAACCGGCGCGAAGAGCACCGACTTGATGTCGCGGTTGAACAGCAGACCGAGCACCGCCGCGGGCAGGAATGCGATCAGCAGGTTGAGCGCGAAGCGCTGCGCACGCCGCTCCCGGGTCAGACCGGCGACGACGCCGAGGAGGCGCGCGCGGTATTCCCAGCACACCGCCAGGATTGCGCCGGCCTGGATCACCACCTCGAACACCTTCGCGCGCTCGCCGGTGTAGCCCATGAGCGAGCCGGCGACGATGAGATGGCCCGTCGACGATACCGGCAGGAACTCGGTGATGCCCTCGACGATGCCAAGCACGAGGGCGACCAGAAGGGTGGGCGATTCCATGTGACGCCGGGTGCGCTCAGCCGCTCGTGTCCGGCGGGCGCGCCTGCTCGTCCAGCAGCGCGACTCGCGCGCGCAACCGCTCGACCTCCGCCTCGATCGTCGCCAGGCGCTGCTCGAGCGCCGCGACAACGCCGGTCGCAGCCACCGCCGACTCGCCGGCGCGAAACGGGCCCGAATCGGCGGCGGGCACGCTCGCCACCGGTCCCGACAACACGTGCGCCCAGCGCGTCTCGCGGGTGCCAGGCACGCGCGCCAGCTCGACGGCCAGCGCACCGGCCGGCCGCGCGGCGAGCTCGTGCAGGTAGCCTTCGACGGCCGAGATGTCCGCGAAGCGGTGCAACCGGTCGGCGTTGGTGCGCAGCTCGCCGGCCGTTTGCGGCCCGCGCAGCATCAGCACCGCGAGGAGTGAGACCGCGGGGCCGGGCAGGTCGAGCACGCGCTCCACGTTGTGCGCGTAGCGCATCACGCGGCCGCCGCTCGACTCGATCACCAGCGATACCGCGCGCAGCGCATCGATGGTCGCCTCCACGTCGCGGTCGGTGACCTCCATCAGCGGATCGCGGCTGGTCTTCTGGTTGCAGCCGGCGACGAGCGCGTTGACGCTGAGCGGATACGTATCGGGCACCGTCCGCTGCTTTTCGACCAGGACGCCGAGCACGCGCGTCTGCAGCGGGGATAGCGGGGACAGGGGCGTGGCGGTCATGTCCTGGCGAGTGTAGCGCGACGCGGCGCGCGCCCGGCCGGCGCGGTGCTCGAATCGCCGCGGGCAGGGGCGCCGACCTGCTAAGGTGTCGCGCCCGGCGCCTTGCGCGGGCCGTGACCGGAGCCGAAGCGATGGCGAGCCTTCCCGAAGTGACCAACATGGCGGTGTTCTGCGATTTCGAGAACGTCGCCCTCGGCGTGCGCGACGCCAACTACGCCAAGTTCGACATCGGCAAGGTGCTCGAGCGACTGCTGCTGAAAGGCAGCATCGTCGTGAAGAAGGCCTACTGCGACTGGGAGCGCTACAAGACCTTCAAGGCGCCGATGCACGAGGCGGCCTTCGAGCTGATCGAGATTCCCCATGTGCGCCAGTCCGGCAAGAATTCCGCCGACATCCGCATGGTGGTCGACGCGCTCGACCTCTGCTATACCAAGTCGCACGTCGACACGTTCGTGGTGATCAGCGGCGATTCCGATTTCTCTCCGCTGGTGTCGAAGTTGCGCGAGAACAACAAGACCGTGATCGGCGTGGGCGTCAAGAACTCCACCTCCGACCTTTTGATCGGCTGCTGCGACGAGTTCATCTATTACGACGACCTGGTGCGCGAGCGCACCACGCGTGAGCGCAAGAAGCCGGCCACGAAGCGCAGCCGGGCCAAGCCGCGCGCCGAGGGCGACGCGCACGTCGAAGGCGACGCGCCGCCCGAGCCTGCGGCCGAGGGCGATCCGCCCATGGCGCAGAAGAAGAGCGACGAGGAGCGGCGCCAGGAGGCGCTCGACCTCGTGCTCGACACGCTGGAGGCGCTCCTGTCCGAGCGGGGCGGCGACGAGACCGTCTGGGGCTCGATGGTCAAGCAGGCGCTGAAGCGCCGCAACCCCGGCTTCAACGAATCGTTCTACGGCTATCGGTCGTTCAACGGCCTCCTGGAGGACGCGCAGCGCGAAGGCCTGATGGGCCTCGAGCGCGACGACAAGTCGGGCGGGTATCGCGTCCGGCTGCTCGTCCCGGAGGACTGATTCAGCGGCCGTAGCTCGCCGTGAGGGTCGCCGCGCCGAGCTTCTTCGCGTTCAGCATGAACCCCACCAGCGCGCACGAGGCGTCGGGTGGCACCTCGAGCCGGTCGACCTCGAGCGCGAAGACGGTGAAGACGTACCGGTGCGGCGAATCCCCGGGCGGCGGGCACGGGCCGCCGTACGCGGCCTCTCCGTAGTCGTTGCGCGACTGGCGTGCCTGGCCCGGACGCTCTCCGGACGGATTGCCCGCGTCGCGCGCGACTCCGATGACCGTTGCGGGGAGGTCGAACAATTGCCAGTGCCACCAGCCGCTGCCAGTGGGCGCGTCCGGGTCGTAGCACGTCACGGCGAAGCTGCGCGTGCCCGCCGGTGGATCGTGCCAGGCCAGCGCGGGCGAGACGTTCCCCCCGGTGCAGCCCATGCCGCTGAAGACGTGCACCGCGGGCACGGGCGCGCCGTCGGCCACGTCCGGGCTCGACAACCTGAACGCACCACCCGGACTGGCAGGGATCGCCGCGGGGCGATACGGCAGCAGCGCGTCGATGAGTCGCCGCACGATCGTCACGCTGCGCTCCTCGGCGGCACGACCTTGACGCTGATGTCGTAGAGGCCGTCGATGTGCCCTTCCATCAGGTCACCGGGCACCACGGGCCCGACGTTCTCGGGCGTGCCGCTGTAGATGATGTCGCCGGGAAACAGCTCGTAGTACTGCGACAGGTTGGCGACCTGCTCGGCGACGCTCCCGATCATCTTCGCCAGATCGCTCGATTGCTTGACCTCGCCGTTCACCTTGAGCGTGATCGCGCCCTGCGTGAAGTGACCGGTCGCGCTGGCCGGATGAAGATGGCTGACCACGGCCGCGTGGTCTAACGACTTGCCGATCTCCCACGGCTTCTTCTCGCCGGCCATCTGGTTCTGCAGGTCGCGGCGCGTCATGTCGAGGCCGACCGCGTAGGCATGCACGCAATCCAGCGCGCGGTCGACCGGGATGCTGCGGCCGCCCTTGCCGAGCGCCGCCACGAGCTCGACCTCATAATGGTAGTTGCGGGTGATGGGCGGATACGGGTGATCCACCGTGGCGCCGCGCGGCACGAGCTGCACGGCATCGGTGGGCTTCTGGAAGAAGAACGGCGGCTCGCGCGTGGGGTCGGAGCCGCGCTCGATCGCGTGCGCCGCGTAGTTTCGCCCCACGCAGTAGCTGCGGCGCACCTGGAAGCGCTGGCCGGTGTCGACCATCGGTATGAAGGTGCCGGGATGCGCGAACAGCACGTCCGGCGACGGCGCGGCGCAAAGCGCATCGCCCGCCACCGATCCCGCGCAAAGCGCCGCGGTGCGCTTCAGCATGCGCCTGCGGGGGTGTTCCATCGCTGCCTCCTTGCGCGCCGGCTGCGCCGGGTCGGGACCGCCCCGGCCGCGTCGATGGCCGCGCCGCGCCATTATCGATCCAAACGGCCCCGCGGCGCAGGCAGCGTGGCTCCGGCGGGTGGCGGCCACGTCACGCCGAGCATCCGCGCCAGGCGCATCGCATCGCGCGGCGCCTTCACCTTCGCGTCGTTGTCGAAATACACGTGGACGTCGCGCGGAGCGTGGACCGGGGCCACGGCGGGCGCGACGAGCTTCGCATCGGCCGCCTGCCCGCCCGTGCTCCAGTGGCGGATTCGCTCCGCCCAGCGCGCCAACGCTTTCGGCGTGTAGCCGCTGACGTAGAGCTCCGCGTCGCCGTGCAGCCGTGCGTACACGAAGTCGGCCGTGAGATCCTCGAGGTAAGGCCATTTGCCCGCCGTGTCGGCGATCACCAGCGCCACGTTGTGCGCGCGCAGCAGCTCGACCAACTGCGGCGTGGCGAAGCTGGCATGGCGCACCTCCAGCGCGTGCCGCAGCGGCCGTCCGGGCCCGAAGTCGAGCGACGCTCGGCCGGCCACCTTGTCGTCGTGCCGGCAGGCGAGCGCGCCGGCGGCGACGGTGTCGCGCGGCAACTCCGCCATGAACGCGTCGAGCCGCGCGGCGTCGAACCCGAGCATGGGCGGAAGCTGCCACAGGAACGGTCCGAGCTTGGCACCGAGCCGCGCGACGCCCGACGCGAAGAAATTGGCGAGCGGCGCCTGCGCGTTGCGCAGCTTCAGCATGTGGGTGATGTAGCGCGGCCCCTTGACGCTGAAGACGAACCCGTCGGGCGTGTCGTCGTGCCATTGCGCGTAGTACTCCGGACGCTGGAGCGAGTAGAACGAGCCGTTGAGCTCGATCGAAGCGAGCTTGCGCGATGCATAGCCCAACTCGGCGCGCTGCGGCAGGCCCTCCGGATAGAATACCCCGCGCCAGGGCTCGTAGCGCCATCCGGAGATGCCGATGCGCAGCGCGCCCGCTTCGGCCACCGCGGGGCCCCGCCCGTCCGCAGCGCCGGGCGTCACGCCTTGGTGTAGAGCTCCGCGCCCTTCTTCACGAACTCGATCGCCTTCGCCTCCATGCCGTGCGCGAGCGCGGCGCTCTCGTCGACGCCCAGCTTCGCCGCGTAGTCGCGCACGTCCTGGGTGATCTTCATCGAGCAGAAGTGCGGGCCGCACATCGAGCAGAAGTGCGCAAGCTTGGCGCCGTGCTGCGGCAGCGTCTCGTCGTGGAACTCGCGCGCCTTGTCCGGATCGAGCCCCAGGTTGAACTGGTCGTCCCAGCGGAACTCGAAGCGCGCCTTGGAGAGCGCGTTGTCGCGCATCTGCGCCCCCGGGTGGCCCTTCGCGAGGTCGGCCGCGTGCGCGGCGACCTTGTACGCCATGATGCCGTCCTTCACGTCGACCTTGTTGGGCAGGCCCAGGTGCTCCTTCGGCGTGACGTAGCAGAGCATGGCGGTGCCATACCAGCCGATCATCGCCGCGCCGATCGCGCTGGTGATGTGGTCGTAGCCGGGCGCGATGTCGGTGGTCAGCGGGCCGAGCGTGTAGAACGGCGCCTCGTGGCACAGACGCAGCTGCTCGGTCATGTTGTGGTGGATCATGTGCATCGGCACGTGGCCGGGGCCTTCGATCATCACCTGCACGTCGTGCTCCCACGCCACCTTGGTGAGCTCGCCGAGCGTCGCGAGCTCGCCCATCTGCGCCTCGTCGTTGGCGTCGTACTGCGAGCCGGGACGCAGCCCGTCGCCGAGCGAGAACGCGACGTCGTACTCCTTCATGATCGCGCAGATCTCGGCGAAGCGCGTGTACAGAAAACTCTCGCGGTGATGCGCGAGGCACCATTTCGCCATGATCGAGCCGCCGCGCGACACGATGCCCGTCATGCGCTTCGCGGTGAGCGGGATATAGCGCAGCAGCACGCCGGCGTGGATGGTGAAGTAGTCCACGCCCTGCTCGGCCTGCTCGATCAGCGTGTCGCGATAGATCTCCCAGGTGAGGTCCTCGGCCTTGCCGTCGACCTTCTCCAGCGCCTGGTAGATCGGCACCGTGCCGATGGGCACCGGCGAGTTGCGGATGATCCATTCGCGCGTTTCGTGGATGTTCTTTCCCGTCGAGAGGTCCATCACCGTGTCGGCACCCCAGCGGATGGCCCACGTCATCTTCTCCACCTCCTCGCCGATCGACGAGGAAACGGCGGAGTTGCCGATGTTCGCGTTGATCTTCACCAGGAAGTTGCGGCCGATGATCATCGGCTCGCTTTCGGGGTGGTTGATGTTGTTGGGGATGATCGCGCGGCCGCGGGCGACCTCGTCGCGGACGAACTCCGGCGTGACGATGGCGGGCAGCGCGGCGCCGAACGACTGGCCCCGATGCTGGCGGCGCACGACCGGCGGCAAGCCGGCTTCCATCTCGGCGCGGCGCTGGTTCTCGCGGATGGCGACGAACTCCATCTCCGGCGTGACGATGCCGCGACGCGCGTAGTGCATCTGCGTGACGTTGGCGCCGGACGCGGCCCGGCGCGGCAGCCGGTGCAAGTCGAAGCGCATGCCCGCCAGCGCGGGATCGGCGAGGCGCGCGCGGCCGAAACCCGACGTGGGCCCGTCGAGCTCCGCCGTGTCGCTGCGCTCGGCGATCCAGGGGGCACGCAGCGGAGCCAGTCCCTTGCGCACGTCGATGACGGCCGCCGGGTCGGTGTAGGGTCCCGACGTGTCGTAGACGGTGAGCGGCGGATTCGCCTCGGCGCCGAAGGACGCGGGCGTGTCGCCTTGCGTGATCTCGCGCATGGGCACGCGCAGGTCGGCGCGCGATCCTGCCACGTAGATCTTGCGGGACGCGGGCAACGGCTCGACCGCGGCGGCGTCGACTTTCGCGTCGCGCGCGAAGAACTGGTCGGTGGCGTTCATGCAGCTCCTTGGCAGCAGCGGCTGCAAGGAGCGGGAAGGACGGGCCTTCGGCGCTTCCCTGCGGCCGGCATTATCCGGACAGGTGGAAAGGGTCTGATCTCACCCGTCCGCGTATCGGACAGGACCCCTAGCGTGGCGCTACGGTACCGCGATTGGCGCGACCGGGCAAGGTCGGGCGGGCGTTTCGGATGGTTGCCGTGTGCGCGGGCACGATAGCGGCGCAGCCGGGGGACGAAATGTCAGCGCAACGGGTACGACCTCGGCGCAGCGCGGCCGGCTTCAGCCCAGCGGGCGCCGCTGCAGCGTGTCGAGGCCGATCGCAAGCGCGCGCGTCGACGGCACCTCGCCACGCGGCGTGAGGGACTTGATCGCGCCGGGGAGGAGTGCGGCGAGCCGCTGCGCCACGGCGGGCGCGTCGAGCGCGTTGCGCGCGGCGACCCCGTCGAGCCATGGCCGGTCGAGCACGATGCTGCCGGCAGCGACCCGCAACACGGCGTCGCTCGGCAGCGCGGGCGGCGCCGACGACTGGCCCGGCGCGAGCCAAGCGCGGACGTCCGTGGCATAGCCGGCGGCGCGGAAATCGTCGAGCAGCCGCTGCAGCGGGTTGGTGTCGGACAAGGCTGCCAGGCGCGCCGCGAAGTCGGCGAGCAGCCGGCGATCGAGCGGATCGTCGCTGCGGACATCGCGGGCCGGCGCGTCGAAAACGCCGGGGGAGGGAGCACTCATCGAACCGCCGCGCGAGAGGGACACGGCATGTTACTCCGTCATCCGGATGGCGCCGATCTCGACCAGCTCCGCAATTGATGCCGGCACGGTGAGGTCGGGCCGGTTCGCCGCATCGACGCCCTCGACGATCGCATCCAGCTCGAACTCGCCGAGCGCGCGGTAGCTCTCGAACTGCGACTCGGTGAAGAACTGGCGCGCCGTCGACTCGTGCGGAAACGTTTCCGACCGCCCGGCATATTGCAGCACGTCGATCGGCATGTTGTCCGCTTCGGGATACACGGCCGCCTTGATGTACAGCAGGCTGCCGCTGCGGTGCTCGTCGTAGATCACGTCGAAGAGCGCGCAATAGCGCCCGTTGGCGCGCAGCTCGCGCCCGCCGATGCGCAGCGGTCCCGCGCGCTCGACGCGCACACCGAGGTCGATGCGGATCTTGCGGATGGCGTTGCCGAGATCGTCGAAGTTGCGGTCCGGGTCGCACGAGGCGTCCACCACGACGATGTCGCGGCAGCCGCGGCGCACCGCCTCGTAGAGCCCCAGGTTCTCGAAATGGCCGCCGTCCGACACGAACAGCCACGGGTGGCGCTCGTCGGTGCGCCCGAGGAGCTCGCTGACGAGCGGGTAGAGCGCGAAGCCGGGGCTGCTGCGGCGCACGCGGGGCGTGTCGCGTGGATGACCGAGCCACCAGCCGAGCCGGGCGTTGCGGAGCGTGAGCAGGAACGTGCGCAGCGGCGACGACTGCGAACCGGCATTGGGGGAAACCGCGGCGCCGGACACGGCCATCGCGGTGCCGAGCGTGATGCCGCCCGCGTCGCCCGCGTAGTCGACGCTGCGCCGGTAGCCCAGCAGCGGGCTGCCCGCGGCGAGCGGCGTGAGGGTGAACGACGCGGCCTTGCGCTCCTGCCACGCGAGGTTGGGTCCGGAGACGAGGTTGAGCGCCGCGTTCACGATCAGGAATGGTCCCTTGAGCGGCGCCGCAGCCGCCGGCGCGCGGTCAGGGGCGAGCCAGCGCAGGATCGGGTTGTCGTCGCGGTCGAACTGGATGAACAGGTCCGGATTGCGCGGCTCGAAGCGCGATGCCCCGAGGAAGGTCCGGATGAGCCGGTCGCGGTACATCCCGTGCAGCGAGAAGCGGTTCACGTCGACGACCAGGCTCGCGAGCACAACGAGGAGGCCGAGGCCCAGGGCGAGCGCCATGACATCGGACACGGCGAAGGGCAGCTCCTGCGCGGCCGCGCGCAAACCGGCCTCGCCCGCGCGGGTCGACAGGTCGATCAGCGCATGCCACGCGAGCCATGCGATGCCGGCGAACACCGCCGCGAGCGCCGCGGCCGCCGCGGCATCGATGGCCAGGTCCGCCAGCCGCAGCCGTGGCCGCGGCTGGCTGTCGCGCGCAGTCGCGGTCTCCTGGCGCAGCAGGATCCGCGCGCCCACACCGGTGAGCGACACGGCCAGCCAGTAGGCCGGCACGCCCGCGGCAAGGTCCACGGCCCGGTCGAGCAGGAACGGGCCATAGAACGCGAGCGCGCAAATCGCCACCCACGCGATGCACGCGATGGTCGCCGCCGCGCCCGCGCGCGGCCACCATTCCCGGTCGAAGTCCGTCGAGAAGCGGCTCACCGCCGCGACGAACAGGATCTCGCCGATCGCGACCGCGGCGAGGAGGCCACCGGTGCGAACGTCACGTAACCCTCGAGGCTCAGCGCGAACGCGCCGCGATGCGCGAGCGCCGTCATGACGAAGCCGATCAGGTAGCCGGAGACGAACCCGACCAGCCCTCCGGCAAGCGTGACGAGCACGCGATGGCGTACGCGGACCAGGAGCGGGCTGCGGTAGGCGAAGCCGAGGTACGCGTGCGGCAGCACGTACATCAGCCCGAGCATCACGGGCGGCGGAGTGGCCGCCGAAACCGGGAGGAACGGCAGCCGTTCGTTCACGGTGTCGAGGATGATCCGCCACAGCGCGTCCGGGTTGGCGAACGCGAGCCAGTAGCTCGCCGCGCTCATCAGCAGCGCGCCGGCGCACAGGGCCTGCTGGACGCGCCGGCTGGTCGCAAGACCATCGACCGGCACGGAGTCCGCCGTCCGGGGGTGGGCGCCGGCGACGCGCGCAATGCCCGGGCGAAGCGGCGCGACCGCGTCGGGACCGTCGGCTCCCGGCGCCCCGCTGATCGCCCGGCGCAGCATGAAGGTGCCGGCGAGGATCGCCAGCACGGCGAGCGCGCTGCCGGCCAGGGCCGCCGCGCGCCGGCGGTCGTTCGCGTCGATCGCCGCGTTGACCCAGTCCACCGCTGCCGCCGCGAGCATCGGCAGCAGGAGGACGAGGCGAGCGTCGGCAGCCAGATCAGCGCATTGAGCGCGAGGTTGCGCACGTAGGTCGCGACGAGCGTCCAGGTGTCGACCGAGAAGAAGCCCTGCCGCGGCGCGAGGTAGCGGACGTAGCGGCGCAGCGTGTCGAGCGCGGCGTCGCCGTGCGGCCCACCCGGGCGCAGTGCCCGCTCCACTTCCGCGGCCCCGCCCGGCGCGCGGTACATCCAGGCGGCGAGCATGCTGCCCACGTACCCGCGCCGGAGACCGTGGAGAGGTAGTCGAACTTCGCGAGGAGGGCGCGTTTGGCGAGGCCCTGGACGACGCCGAGGCAGAAGCTCGCGCTGCGGATGCCGCCGCCCGACAGGCAGAGCGCCGCGGTGCCGGCTTCGAAGTGCGCGGCCCGCACGTCCGCCTCGCGGCTTGCGGGTCGCAGCTGCGCATCGAGCGGCTCCGCGTCGTGACCGTGCGGAACTCGTCCGCGAGATTGTCGGCGGGGGACTGGCAGCCGGCGTCGTTCGGAGCGGCAGGGATGGGGATTAGCACCATGGGGCCGGGTAGCGTGGCCTTCGCCGCCGAGGTTACCAGTGGATCAGCGCGCCGGCGCCCCCGAACGCGCCGCCGGCGGCGATCAGCATGACCCCCGCGGCCGGAGAATGGCGAGCGTACGGATCAGCGCCCACACGGAATCCAGCACCTCGCCCACATCGACCTTCTCCATGCCCTCCGCTGCCTTGCGCCCCGTCATCAGGTTGCCGGCGCCGCGGCGCATGTCGCGCGCCAGACCGGCCCATTGCCCCGCCGTGGAAGCGAGCGCGAACCCGATGAACGTGCACAGCAGCGTCACGCCGATGCGCCTCAGCAGCGTCGCATCGCGGATCGCATGTCCCAGCCGCTCGAAGAACGGCGGACCGGAGATGAGCTTGCGAGCCGCGAGCCCGATCGTCCCGGAGAGCCGGTTGTCGCGGTCCGCGGCCTGCGCAGTCGCCATGACGGCCTGCAGCGTGGCCTTGAGGCCTTCGGCATACGCGCCGCGCGCAAAGGCCGGCGCGAGCGTCCGCTCCAGAATCTCGTGCGCGGCCACGTCGGTCAGGGTTCCCTCGAGTCCGTATCCCACCTCGAGCCGCGCCGCCCGCTCCGCCATGAACACGAACAGCAGCACGCCGTTGCCGAGATCCGCCCGGCCGACCGGCAGACGCTCCACCGTGCGAATCGTGAATTCCTCGATCGCACCATCCGGCGCGCGAGGATAAATCGCCACCACTACCTGGCTCGGCGTCGATTCGGCAAATTTCTGCAGCATGGCGGCGAGCCGCTGCTGGGTCGCGACGTCGAGCACGTGCGCACGATCGTTGACGAAGTCGGTCAGCGGCAGGGTGAACGCCACGTTGCGGGTATCGCCCGCCCGCGCATGGTCGATCGCGCTCACGCCGATCCAGAACACGGTGAAGGCGAGCAGCGTCCACACCACCGGGGGCACGTCGCCGCGATCCGTCGCTGCCGCTAGCCGGCGCACCCGCGCGATTTCCTGGGCGCTGCCTGCAGCGGCGGGCGCGGGCGTGAGATAGCCGGCGGCGAGCAGGGTGATCGAGGCGAGCCACGCCCAGCGGGCGGGCAGGTCGTGGAGCAGTGGCACGTGCGCGCCGGCGACCACCGCTACGAACGTCGCGACGCCGAGCGCGCCCACGGCCAGCACCTTCCAGCCAGGCGCCAGCCGCCCGTCGGCGTGAAGGTAGAGCGTGTACGTGGAGATACAGCGCGAGCGCGAGCGCCGCGTCGTACAGGAAGCCGGGGTCGAGCGGCGCGCCGGCGGCGGCGTCGCTCCACGCGGGCGCGCTGTCGTAGAGCGTCAGCGCGGTGATCGTTCCCGACCCGGAGGTCGGCGAGGGCAGCGGCAGCACCAGCGCGACCGCAAGCAGGACCCACGCCGCGCGGAAGAGCCAGCGACGCGCGCTCGCGGCCATCGCCACTCCTTCTCGTAAGGGAACGGCATGTTATCCCTGCGCGAGCGCGCCGGCACACCGAATATTCGCCGGCCATGCCCACGCAATCCTGCGCGGTAGAATCGCCGGGCGCGGGTGTAGCTCAATGGCAGAGCAGAGGCTTCCCAAGCCTACGACGAGGGTTCGATTCCCTTCACCCGCTCCACGCGGACCCTACGGCCGGATGTACGCCCAGCCCTGTTGCTGGCGCTTCATGATGTGCGTCACTCCGGCCGGCGCGTAGTCCAGGTTGGGCAGCATGTCCGCACGCGTGAGTTGCAGCCCGCGCATGGTGTTCTCGCACGCCACCAGCTTTACGCCTGCCGAGTGCGCCTCGTCGATGCGCCCGCCCGCCGCGGAGTCGAGCTTGAGCATGGCGAGGCCGGGGCCGTAGGCGACGATCTCGATGTCGACGTGGCTTGCACCCAGGTCCGCCTGCAGGTTGCGGGCGTTGTTGAGCGCGAGGTTCCACTTCGCCGGGTCGGCGTCGCTCACCTGCATCACGACGTGATTCTCGGCCGCACCCTGCGCGAGCGACGGGACGGCCAGCGCCGTGGCCAGCGCGAACAGCGCGGCCGGAACGAGGCGGCCGGGCAGCATCAGAAGACGCAGGAGGAGGCTCATGGCGATGGGCAGTTCCGGCAGGATCGAGGCGCGATTATGCGCGCGCCGATGGCGCCGGGCCGCGCCCGTGGCGGCCCGATGCAACGGGTCAGCGCGCCGCCGAAGGCGCCGGGCGAGGGTTCTTTGCCGCGGCTTTCGCGGCGGGGGAGGCGGGCGGGCCACTCCCCGCGGCGGCGACCCTGGGACTGGCAGGCGTCGCTGGCCCGGCCTTCGCCACCGCGCCCTGGACCGAGGCGAGCAGCGCGCCGCAGTTGGCGTCCTGCCCGGGACCCGTCTCGATGAGGGGGATGAGCGCCGCCAGCGGAGTGAGGAGCGTGCCCAGTACCACGGCGGCGCCCACCCGCGCCGCCAGCGCCTTGTCCGGACGCACCTTCGGGTGCTTGAACGTGCCCTCGAGATGGAGCGGCGAGCGCAGGCTGAAGATGCTCGGATCCTTCGGCTGGGGCATCAGCTCGAGCGCGAGTGTCTCGTCGAGCAGGCTCATGGAACCTTCCGCGTTGACGATCGTATCGGTGGTGTCGAACACGAACGTATTGGCGTTCATCACGCCGTCCTTCACCCCGAAATCGGCCACGGCGCAGCGCAGCGGCACGTTGCGGTCGCCCGTGAACAGGAACTTCATGATCTCGCCGCCGTCGAGACCGATCACCTCGAGTAGCGTGTTGCTGATCTCGCCCGACGACATCGCGAGCGCGAAGCGCCCGTTGGACGAGCCGAGCAGGGCGCCAACCGACGTGCCGCGGCCCTTGAGGTCCATCTCGCCGCCGATGCTGCCAATGCTGGATTTCGTGAGCGTCAAACCGGGAAACAGCTTCGGCAGCTGCATCTTGCGGAACGACACCTTGGCCGTTCCCGTGGGGACCTCGCCCTTCGCATCGACCACGATTCGTGCGCCGACCGTGCCGCCCGCGACTGCGAAATCAAGCGGGTCGAGCGTCATCACGCCCCCGTCGACCTTGACGTGCCCGGTCAGGTGTTCCACGGGCAGCTCCTTGTTGCGGATCGACTTGCCGGTGAACTTCATGTCGGCGTCCATCGCGCGCAGGCGATCGAGCCGGAAGGCCTGGTCGGGAAGTATCCGGTCGCGCTGCGCTTGCGCGGACGCGGCTTTCTGCGCGCGCTCGGCGGGGGCGTCCTCGGGCTTGCCCGCGCGCCGCGCGCCGATGAGGCCGGCCAGGTCGCGCAGGTCGAGCACGCGCGAGACCAGCTCGCCCTTGAGGAGCGGGCGCGCGCCGCCGGTATCGTACGACGCGTCACCGCCTAAGTCGCTGTCCCCGACCTGCCCTTCGAACTTACGAAACTCCCACTGCGTGCCCGACTTGACGAGCCGGCCCGCGAGCTTGTAGGGCGGGGAGGGGAACAAGGCGATGCCGAGCAGGGGATAAAGCGCCGACAGATCGTCGCCGCGCAGGTCGAACTTGAGGTCGACAACCGACAACACGGCGATGCCCGTGATCGTGCCGTCGACCGAAATATGGGTGGTCCCCAGGTCGACGGCACCCGCGATCGGGAAGGGCGACGCATCGTCGGACAGGGAGATGACGTCGCCCGCGCGGCCCTTGGCGGTGAAGCGCAGGCCCTTGAGCTGCCCGCGCGCCGAGAATGCCGTGGGCAGCCGGTCCTTGACGTCCGTGCCCGTGGAGGTCGTGAGGTCGAGGAAGATATGCGTGTCGGGTTTCACGTCGTGGAACGCGAGGGTGCCGTGGTCGAGCGCGAGCCGGCCGATGCGCGGCGGCTTCGATGCGCCGGTTTGCTTCTGGTCGAAGATCCAGTTGCGCTCGCCGTCGGCGCGCCGCTCGAGCACGACCTTGGGCTCGGCCACGGTGACCTCGGGAAGATCGACCTCGCCGTGCAGAAGGGGCCAGAGGCTGATCCGGAACGCGACATGGCCGGTCGACAGCATCGGCTGGTTGGCCGACCAGCCGGCGTTCGCCAGCGTGAGGCCGTCGGCTTCGATGAGCGGGTGAAGCGAGAGCCGGACGTGCAGGTCGCCCAGGATCCGGAACTCCCGGCCGGTCTTCTCGGAGACCTTGCGCTCCGCGTAGGGCTTCAGCCGGTTCCAGTCGAACCAGGCCAGGAAGGCCGCCACCAGCGCCGCGACGAGCAGGAGGACGAGGCCGGCGTTGCGTACGCGTGAGGTCATATCGGTAGGACCCGGCGAAGGCACGGCGGTTCACCTTCATGGGTGCTGCGGGCCGGGCCATCGGCAGACCGGAGCGCGCTAGAATGCGGTGCGGCCACGCTTTCGCATCGGCCGTCCTCCCCCTTTTCGCGCGCTCAAGGCGCCGGCCGGCACCCTCCCGTGCGCCACACCCCCGTCCCGACCTCCGCGGTGCTGCTGATCGTGGGATCGGTGCTGTGCTTCACGCTGCTCGACACGATCATGAAGTACCTGACCCGGCTCTACCCGGTGTCGATCCTGCTGTGGGCCCGCTACATGGTGCAGCTGGTCGCGCTGCTCGTATGGCTCGGCCCCACCATGCGCCTGCGCGTGCTACGCACGTCCCGGCTGCCGCTCCAGGTGGTGCGCTCGGCGCTGCTCCTCGCGTCGTCGTTCGCCTTCGTGAACGCGCTGCGCCTGCTCCCGCTGGCCGACGCCACGGCGGTCAACTATTCGTCCCCGGTGCTCGTCGTGCTGCTCGCGGCGGCGTTTCTCGGCGAGCGCATCACCCGCGGCCGGATCGCCTTCGTGGGCGCTGGAATCGCCGGCATGATCATGATCGTGCGCCCGGGGAGCGACCTGTTCCAGGAGGGCTCTCTGTACGCGATCGGCGCGGCGTGCTGCTACGCGCTCTACCAGATCCTGACGCGCGTGATGGCGCGGGAGAACCCGCGCGTGCTGCTCTTCTATCCGGCGCTGCTCGGCGCCCTGGTGCTCACGGTGCTCGCGCCGACGTTCGACTGGCCCCCGGCCATGCCATGGGAGCACGTCGCGCTCGTCGTCATGGGTGGGCTGCTCGGCACCGTGGCCCACTTCCTGTTCATCCTGGCCTTCCGCCACGCGCCGGCGTCGGCGCTGACACCTTTCACGTACCTTCAGCTCGTCTGGGCAATGCTGCTCGGCTGGCTGGTGTACGGGGACTTTCCCGACGCATTCACCTTGGTCGGCATGACCGTGATCGCTGGCAGCGGGCTCTTGACGACGCTGCACGAGCGCCGCCGCCGCGGCGGCATGCCCGGCCCCGTCGCGGCGGAGTGAAGCGTCTTTCCCAATCACCACTAGGAGCCGCACATGGGGCAACCCCGCATCGGATTCGTCGGCATCGGCCTGATGGGCCACGGCATCGCGAAGAACCTGGTCACCAAAGGCTATCCGCTCACGCTGCGCGTGCACCGCAACCGCGCCGCTGCGGTCGACCTGGTGGCCGCCGGGGCGCGCGAGGCCGCGTCCTATGCCGAGCTCGCCGCGGCATCCGACATCGTCTTCCTATGCGTCACCGGCGCTCCGCAGGTCGAGGAGGTGATGTTCGGCGCGGACGGCATCGCGGCGGCCGCCAAGCCGGGGCTGGTCGTCATCGACACGTCCACCAGCGAGCCCTCGACCACCACGCGGATGCGCGACCTGCTCGCGCCGAAAGGCGTGCGCTTCGTGGACGCGCCGCTCGCACGCACGCCGGTGGAGGCGGAGGCGGGCCGGCTCAACATAATGGTGGGCGCCGACGATGCGACCTTCGACGAGCTGAAGCCCGTGCTCGGGGCATTCTGCGAGAATGTCATCCACGCCGGTCCCGCGGGGCACGGGCTGGTACTGAAGCTCATCAACAACTTCATCGCGCAGGCCATCTGCACGGCCACTGCTGAGGCGTGCGCGGCGGCGGTCAAGTCCGGGCTGTCGCTGCACAAGCTGCATGCGGTGATCTCCGCCGGCGCGGTCAACTCCGGCCTGTTCCAGCTCGTGCTCGGCAAGATGCTCGAGAGCGGCGACCTGACCGGCCTGAAGTTCACGCTCGCGAACGCCGCGAAGGACCTGCGCTACTACACGCATTTCACCGAGTCGATGATGCTGCCGTCGATCATCGGCGAGGCCGTGCACCAGAGCCTGGTCACCGCCAACGCGCTGGGCTTCGGCGACAAGTACGTGCCGTCGCTGCTCGAGGCACAGGAGAAGCTGACCGGCGTGTCGATCGTGCGCCGACCGTAATGACCGGGGACGAGCGCGACGCGTTCGTCGCGTTCGCCTGCGCCGCGGCGCAGGCGGCGGGCGCGGTCATCCTGCCGCATTTTCGTGCTCCCATCGCGGTGACCGACAAGGGCGGCGCGCGCGGCTACGACCCGGTGACCGAGGCCGACCGCGCGGCGGAAGCCGCCATCCGCACGCGCATCGCGGCCGCCTGGCCGACGCATGGCATCCACGGCGAGGAGCTCGGGCAGCAGGCAGGCACCGCGCCATGGACCTGGGTGATCGATCCCATCGACGGCACGCGCAGCTTCATCGTCGGGCAGCTGCATTGGGCCACGCTGATCGCGCTCAACGACGGCATGCGTCCGGTCCTCGGCGTGACGCACCAGCCCTTCGTGGACGAGACCTTCGTGGGCGTCGCAGGGGGCGCGGCGCAATGGCGGCGCGGCGCCGAGCGACGCACGCTGCGAACGCGCGGCTGCGCGACGCGCGGTCAGGCGATCGTCGCGACCACCGATCCGCGCCATTTCTCGACCGACCGCACGCGGCATGCATACGCGGTGGCGACGCGCGACGCGCGGCTGGTGCGCTACGGCGGCGACTGCTATTGCTACACGCTGCTCGCCATGGGACTCGTGGACATCGTCATCGAAACTGGGCTCCAGGCCTACGACATCCAGGCGCTGATCCCGCTCATCGAGGCGGCCGGCGGCGTGGTCAGCGACTGGCGCGGCAACTCATGCCAGCAAGGCGGCGACGTGCTTGCGTGCGGCGATCCGCAGCTGCACGCGACGCTGCTGCGCGAGATGGCGCTGCCGTGAGGCTCCTGGTACTCGGCGGGACGCGATTCCTGGGCCGCCATTTGGTCGACGCGGCGCTCGCGCGGGACCACGCAGTCACCGTGTTCACGCGCGGCACCGCGCCGGTGCCGTGGGGCCGGCGCGTCGAGGCGCGTACGGGCGACCGCGATCCGTTCCGCTCGCCGGGCTTAAGCGGGCTCGACGGCGGCGAGTGGGACGCGGTGGTCGATACCTCCGGCTATGTCCCGCGCGTCGTCGGCGCCGGCGCCGACCGGCTGGCGGGCCGAGTGGGCCGCTACCTGTTCGTCTCCTCGCTCTCGGTGTACGCGCCGCCCGTGCGCCCCGGTCTGGACGAGCATGCGCCGCTCGCGACGCTGGCCGACCCGGACACGGAGGACATCCTGCCGAACTACGGCGCGCTCAAGGCCGCGAGCGAGGCCGCGGTGACCGCGCGGATGGGCCTCGCGGCGACCATCGTGCGTCCTGGACTGATCGTGGGGCCCTACGATGCGACGGACCGCTTCGGCTACTGGGTCGCGCGCTTCCGGGCCCCGGTGCTCCTCGGCGAGCGCGGTCCGCAGGCGGTGGTGCCGGGCCCGCCGCAGCGACCGATCCAGTTGATCGACGCGCGCGACCTCGCCGCATTCATGCTCGCGCTGCTCGAGGCGAACCGCGGCGGCACGTTCAACGCCTGCAGCGACGCCGGCCGCTGGACGATGCGCGACCTTATCGACGCGCTGCGCAGCGGGAGCGGCGCGGCGGCACCGCAGCCCTTCTACGTCGACGACGCGACGCTGCTCGCGCAGGGCGTCGAGCCGTGGGTCGGCCTGCCGCTGTGGATTCCGGCCAGCGACCCGGACAGCGCGGGATTCATGGGCTTCGACTGCCGCGCCGCGCTGCAGGCCGGGCTTGCGCCGCGGCCGCTGACGGCGACGATCGAGGACACGGCGGCTTGGCTGGTTTGTCGCGACCACGCCGGGGCGTGGAAGCAGGTACTGACCGCTGCGCGCGAACGGGCCATCGTCGCCGAGGCCGTCGCCGCGTCCGCGGCCGGCTAAGCGTCGTCAAGCCGGCGTAGCATGGCGTGCTCTGCATGCAAGGAGCCGCCGTGGCCGCCCATCCGCCGACCAATCTCTGGGAGAACCCGCTCGGCACCGACGGGTTCGAGTTCATCGAGTACGCGGCGCCCGACCCGGCAGCGCTCGGCCGGCTGTTCGAGGGGATGGGCTTTCGGCCGATCGCCCGCCATCGCGCCAAGGACGTGCTGCTGTACCGCCAGGGCGAGATCAATTTCGTCGTCAACGCCGAGCCGAACAGCTTCGCGCAATCGTTCGCGCGCGTGCACGGCCCCTCCATCTGCGCCATCGCGTTCCGGGTAAAGGACGCGGCGCAGGCCTATGCGACCTGCGTCGCCAACGGCGCCTGGGGAGTGGAGGCGCACCCGGGTCCGATGGAGCTCAACATCCCGGCCATCAAGGGGATCGGCGATTCGCTCATCTATCTGGTCGACCGCTACGCGGGGAACGGCACCGGCGTATCGATCTACGACATCGACTTCGTGCCGCTGCCCGGGGTCGACCAGCATCCGGCCGGCGCGGGGCTCACCTACATCGACCATCTCACGCACAACGTGCACCGCGGCCGGATGGGGGAATGGGCGTCGTTCTACGAGCGCCTGTTCAACTTCCGCGAGGTGCGCTACTTCGACATCGAGGGCCAGCTCACGGGGCTCAAGAGCAAGGCGATGACGAGCCCGTGCGGGCGCATCCGCATCCCGATCAACGAAAGCGCCGACGACAAGAGCCAGATCCAGGAATACCTGGTCGACTACCGGGGCGAGGGCATCCAGCACGTCGCGCTCGGCACCGAGGACATCTATGCGACCGTCGAGGTGCTGCGCCGCCAGGACGTCGCCTTCCAGGACACACCGCAGACCTACTACGAGGCGCTGCCCACGCGGCTCCCCGGCCACAAGGAGGACGCACAGCGGCTGGCGGAGAATCGCATCCTGCTCGACGGCGCGCCCGCGGCGGACGAAATGCTGCTGCAGATCTTCACGCGCACCGTCATCGGCCCCATCTTCTTCGAGATCATCCAGCGCAAGGGCAACGAGGGCTTCGGCGAAGGCAATTTCCGGGCGCTGTTCGAGTCGATCGAGCTCGACCAGTTGCGCCGCGGCGTGATCTAGCGCTCAATCGGCGACCCCGCCTGACGGCGTTCCGAAATTGTGCCGGCCGCTTGCGAACGTAAGTTCCGACCGCACATCCAAAGGGCGTTGCCCTGCATCGTGCAGTGCAAAACAGGTGCAAAGGGGCCCCGGATCGGCTACAATCCGGCGCTTGTCCCAGGAGCTGATTGTTAGTGCTTACTCCTCTTAGTTTCTCGCTCCTGCGCCAGCTCTCGGACGGCGACTTCCACTCGGGCGAAGACCTCGCCGCGACGGTGGGGCTCACGCGTGCCCGCGTTTCGCAGCTCCTGAAGCAGGCCGAAACGGCCGGGCTCGCGCTCGAACGCGTGCGCGGCCGGGGCTACCGACTGCTCGCCGCGCCCGATTTCCTCGAGGCCGAGGCCCTGCGCCAAGCCCTTCGCGACATCGGGGTCGAGGTGCTTCCGGGGGACGCCAAGGCCCCGCTACTGCCCGCCGCGAACGACGACGATCTCGCGCTGCCCGGCAACGCCATCCCGCTCATTCCTGCCCGCCCCGCGCTGGCGGTCGAAGTGCTCGACCAGGTCGATTCGACCTCCTCGGAGCTTCTGCGTCGCTCCTCGCGCCGCGATATCCACGGCGCGCTGCTCGCAGCCGAGTGGCAGACCGCCGGGCGCGGCCGCCGCGGCCGCATCTGGACGGCCGTCGCCGGCGGCAGCCTGACGTTCTCGCTCGGCTGGCGTTACGAGCACGGCGCGGGGTTCCTGGCCGGGTCGTCGCTCGCGGTGGGGGTGGCCGTCATCCGGGCGCTCGAAGCCGAAGGCCTGGACGGCGTCGAGCTCAAGTGGCCCAACGACCTCATCTTCCGGCACCTGAAGGTGGGCGGCATCTTGGTCGAGCTAAACGGCGACTCGCTCGGTCCTTCCACCGTAGTGGTGGGTGTCGGCCTGAACGTGCGCCTGCCGGCCAGCATGAAGCGCGATATCGCCCAGCCGGTCAGCGACCTCACGGCCGTGGCCGGCCGCGGCGCGCCGCCGATCGACCGCAACCGACTGCTCGCGCGGCTGGTGGCCGAGCTCGCCGAGACGCTTGCGACCTACGACGAGCACGGCTTCGCGCCGTTCGCCGCCGAGTGGCAGCGCCGCCACGCCTACCAGGGCAAGCTCGTGAAGCTGCTCCTGCCCGATGGCGCCAGCGTCAAGGGCACCGTCGCCGGCGTGGACAGCACCGGGGCGCTCGTGCTCGCCGACGGGCCGCGCCGGGCACGGTTCCTGGCCGGCGAGATCTCGCTGCGCCGCGCCTAGCCCCAGGCGTCGCCGCGGCGCTCCGTTCCGCGCCGCACGTCCCCGCCGCCCGCCGGTCACGGCCGGCCTGCGGTCCATCGTTCGCACCTTAAAGCCATGGTGCTCGTGATCGACGTCGGCAACAGCCGGATGAAGTGGGCTCTCCACGACCCGCGCGGCTGGCTCGCCAGCGGCGTCGTGCCCAACCAGGAGATCGGCACCCTCGCGCTGCGCGACTGGCAGAACCTGCCGCGTCCCGCTCGCGCGGTCGGGGTGAACGTGGCCGGCGAAGCCGCGCGGGTGCGCGTCGAGGGCCAGCTTGCGCGCTGGCGCCTTGGGGTCGAGTGGCTCCACGCGGAGCCGGCCGGCGGCGGCGTCGTCAACCGGTATGCCCGTCCGACCCAGCTCGGGCCCGACCGGTGGGCCTCGCTGGTAGCGGCCCGCCGGCGCGCCCTGGCGACCAGCGGTGGCGCGGCCTGCATCGTGGTCAACGCGGGCACAGCCGTCACCATCGACGCGCTTGACGCCGACGGCGTGTTCCAGGGTGGCCTCATCCTGCCCGGGATTCGCCTGATGGTGCAGGCGCTCGCCGACAACACGGCGGCGCTGAAGGTGCCGACCGGCACCTACGCGCATTTCCCGACCAACACCGCCGACGCCATCTTCTCGGGGGCCGTCCACGCGATTTGCGGGTCGATCGAGCTGCTCCGCATTAAGGTGAGGCTCGACGAAGGCGCCGTGCAATGCTACCTGTCGGGCGGGGCCGCGCACGAGGTGGCGCCCTACGTGTCCGGACCGCTGGAGGTCGTGGATAATCTGGTGCTGGAAGGCGTCCTCCTGCTTGCCGCCGAGCCGGCGTAGCTGCACGGCGCGAAGCGCCAATGCGCCCGCGAGGCGCGGATAGGGTCGATGCGCACGGTCCTGCTCCTGCTGCTGGTCGCGAACCTCACGTTGTTCGCCTACACCCGGCTCGACAGCGCCGGATCGGGCGAGGCCGTGCGCCTGCGCGAGCAGGTGCGCCCCGACAAGCTCGTCATCCTCACGCCGCAGCAGGTGGCGGCGCTAGGGCCCGGCAAGGTCGCGTCGCTGGCTGACGTCTGCCTCGAATGGGGGCCCTTCTCAGACGCCGAGCGGACGCGCGCGCTGGCCGACCTCGAGCCGCTCGCGCTCGGACGCCTCCTCACGCAGCGGCGGCTCGATGCGCGCGGGGCTACGCCTGCGCAGACCATGCTGGTGGTGCGCGACCCGCAGCAGGCGGTGGTGGCGCGCATCAAGGAGCTGCAGGCGCAATACGGCGGCAGCGACGTCAAGGCGGGTGCATGCGCGGTGAGCTGACCGGCGCTGCGCCGCAGGCGGCCCTCGCTGCGCCGCAACCGGCCCTCGCCGCGCGCGACACGCGCGGTGCGGCGTCAATGCGCGCGCGCCGCGTGAGGACGCCCGCGTGCTGAGCGCGGCCGAGAAGCTCGCGCTGGAGGCGCGCATCGCCGCGCTCGAGGCGCATACCGGGGCGCAGGTCGTCACCGCCGTCGTGGGCCGGGCGGATGCCTACCCCGAAGCGCCGTGGACCGCGTTCGCGCTGGCCACGGCGCTGGCCGCGCTCGCGGTCGTCGTCCTCGACCTCCTGCGTCCTGACTGGATGGGCACGTACGTCGCGCTGGCGCACGTCCTGCCGGTGCTCGGTGCCGGCGGCCTCGCCGCGCTCGCCGCGGTGCTGGTCCCCGAGTTCGGGCGCCTGTTCGTGCGCGGCGCGCGGCGCGCCGTCCGGGTCCGGCGCTACGCGCAGTGCCTGTTCTTCGAGCGGAACCTGGCCCGCACGCGGGCGCGGACCGCGGTGCTGCTGCTGGTCGCGCGCTTCGAGCGCCGCGTGGAGCTCATCGCGGACTCGGGCTATGCGGGCCATGTCGACGCCGCCGACTGGCGCGCCGTGGTGGACGCGGCTACCGCGCGGCTTGCGCGCGGCGACGGCGCCGAGGCGCTGGGCGCCGCGCTCGACCGGCTGGAAGCGCTGCTCGTCGCGCGCGGCTACCGCGCCGCGACGAGGTCGGGCGATCGGCTGCAGGGTGACGAGCGATCGGACAACGAGCTTCCGGATGCGCCCATCGAAGCGCCCGGCCCGTGACGATGCTGCGCGCCACCGCTGGTCCCCTCGTCATCAGGCTCGCTGCGCTGTGGGCATTGTGCATCGTGGTGTGCGCTACGGTAGGCGCCGCGCAAGCCGCCGACGTCCCTTACCTGTCGGGGCGCGTGGTGGACAACGCGGAGATCCTCAAGCCGGCCACGCGCGAGGCCATCACGGCCAAGCTCAAGGCGCACGAGGCGCAGACGACCGACCAGGTCGCCGTGCTCACGGTGCGCACCATCGGCGGCGATTCGATCGAGCAGTACGCCACCGCCGTGTTCGACGCGTGGAAGCTCGGCAAGAAGGCGAAAGACAACGGCGTGCTGATGATCGTGGTGCCCGACGACCACAAGATGCGCATCGAGGTCGGCTATGGCCTCGAGGGAACGCTCACGGACGCGCAGGCCGGCCGCATTGTCCGCAACGTCATGACGCCCGCGTTCAAGGCGAACGACTTCGACCGCGGGGTGAGCGCTGGCGTGGACGCGCTCCTCGACGTGCTCGAGGGGCGCAGCGGTCCGGCGGACGCCGCCGCCGCGCCGGCGTCCTCCACCGTTTCGCTATTCGACTCGGGCACGACGGAATTGCCCCCGTGGCCGATGCGCATCCTGCTCGGCGCATTCGTCTTCGGCGTCATCGGGCTGTTCACCGTCATCGGCGTGATGACGCCCGGCATGGGCTGGTTCCTGTACCTGTTCCTGATCCCGTTCTGGGCGATGTTCCCGATCGTCGTGCTCGGCGTGCGCGGCGCGCTCATCACCCTCGGAACGTACGTGGTGGCGTTTCCGATCGCCAAGCTGATCGTCGCGCGCCAGCCTTGGTACGCGAAGGCGCAGAGCGAGATGAAGGCGCACGGCCATGCGACCGTGGGCGGCATGACGATTTCCAGCGGCAGCGGCAGCTGGTCGTCCGGCGGCAGCAGCGGCGACAGCGGCGGGTTCTCCGGCGGCGGTGGCAGCTCGGGCGGGGGCGGCAGCTCCGGCAGCTGGTGACGCGCCGCATGGGTCCGGTCGCGCGGGCGTTGCGCGGAGGCTGGCCCGGGCTTTAGATGCGCGCGCTAACCGAATACGCCTCGCCGTCATCCGCCGCGCGTGCCGGCGGTCCGATCTCGACCGACTCGAAGCCAACTTCGGCCACCAGCGCGGCGATCTCGTCCTGCGCGTACCACGTCATGCTGGTCGACTCCCATTCCTCCGCGAGCCGCGTGGTGCCGCGCCGGTGCACGTAGCGGTGCCGTGAGCGCGCGATCCGCTCCTCGGCGTACATCGTCGTCTCGGAGCGCACCGTGATGTGCGAGCCGTCGGCGAGTTGCATGGTGCGCAGCTCGACCAGCGGTGCGGCGAGCCGCTGCGCGCCCGGGGACGGCACCTGCAGGTCGAGGAGCAGGATCCCCGGCTGGATGAGATGCGCGCGCAGGCGCGCCAGCGCTGCCCGGACGGCGACGGGATCGGCCAGCCGCTGGAAGGCGCGACCCGCGACGAACGCCGCCGCATAGCGGAACGGGAGGTTCAGCCCGTCGAGGTCCTGGCGCACGAGGGTGGCGGTGCCTCCCGCGGCTGCGACGCGTGCCCGGCACGCCTCGAGCAGCGTGGCGGAGGCCGCGGCGCCGTGCATGGCGTGTCCGGCGGCTAGAAGCGGCACCAGGAGCCGGCCGGCTCCGCACGCGGCATCGAGGATGCTGCCGGCGCCTCGCGGCAGGCGGGTCGCGTAAAAGTCCAGCTCGCGGTCGTCGGGCGCGCCACGCGCGGCGTCGTCGAAGCGCGCGCCGAGCGTGCCGTGCACGGCGTCCGGCAGGCCGCCTAAGTCTGCTCCCACGGCAGGTTTTCCTTGCGCCAGCCGCCGACGCTGCCGCGATGGTGCTCGTCGTCGAGCGGCCCTTCGAAGCCCTCGAGCACGTTGTAGACGTCCTCGAAGCCCGCCTTCTCGAGCTCGACACCGGCGGCCACCGAGCGCTGGCCGCTGCGGCAGATGAGCACCACCGGCCGGTTCATGCTCGCCACTTTCTTCACCTGCCCCACGAAATGCGGATTGACGTCCCAGTCGGGCCCGTCGTTCCAGGCGACGTGATGCGCGCCCTTCGGGTGGCCCACAAACAGGTACTCCATCTCGCTGCGGCAATCGACCAGCACCGCCTGCGGGTGCTGCTCGAGAAACGCCTGCGCTTCCTGCGGCTTGAGATGCTTCATGACCTAAGACCCGACGTTGAGGTTGCGCAGCGCCGGCGGCGGCGCCAGGCGCGAAGCGGCACGCTTATGCATTCCGGCCGCATCGCCATGCCTGCGACGCGGCATGCCGCCCGAGGCGCGATGCTAGAATTTGCGACTTCGCCGCGCCGAATGCAAGTCCGCCGATCATGCAGCCCGACCGTACCGCCGAGATCACCGCGCTCCTCCGCCGCCGCATCCTCGTGCTGGACGGCGCAATGGGGACGATGATCCAGCAGTGCCATCTCGCGGAGAGCGACTTTCGCGGGCCGTTCCACGCGCATCCGGTCGACCTCGCGGGCGACAACGACATCCTCGTGCTCACCCGTCCGGATACGGTGCGCGACATCCATGATGCCTACCTCGCGGCCGGCGCCGACATCGTCGAGACGAACACCTTCAGCGCCACGCGCATTGCGCAGGCCGATTACCGGATGGAGGGGCAGGCGCGCGCGATCAACGCGGCGGCGGCGCGCATCGCGCGCGACTGCGCGGACCGCGCCACCGCGCGCACGCCCGCGCGGCCACGCTACGTCGCCGGCGCGCTCGGTCCCACCAATCGCACCGCGTCGATCTCGCCGGACGTCAACGATCCGGGCGCGCGCAACGTCACCTTCGACGAGCTGGTCGGCGCGTATCGCGAGGCGGCCGAAGGACTGGTCGACGGCGGCGTCGATCTCCTGCTGGTCGAGACGGTCTTTGACACGCTGAACGCCAAGGCGGCGCTCTTCGCCATCGAGTCGCTGTTCGAGGCGCGGGGGCAGCGGCTGCCGGTGATTGTCTCGGGCACCATCACCGACGCGTCCGGGCGGACGCTGTCGGGGCAGACCCCCGAGGCCTTCTGGAATGCCGTGCGGCACGTCCGTCCGCTGGCAGTCGGGCTCAACTGCGCGCTCGGCGCCGCGCTGATGCGCCCGTACATCGAGGAGCTCGCGGACGTGTCCGACGCGTTCGTCTGCTGCTACCCGAACGCCGGGCTGCCGAACCCGATGTCCGACACGGGCTACGACGAGCGCCCGGAGGAAACCGCGCGGCTGCTGCGCGACTTCGCCGCGAGCGGCTTCGTCAATCTCGTCGGCGGATGCTGCGGCACCACGCCCGAGCACATCCGTGCGATTGCCGACGCCGTGCGCGACCTGCCGCCGCGGCGTCGACATGCCGACGCGGACGCGGACGCGCCCGCCGCCGCCCTCGTGGCGTGAGCGCGGCCCGGCTCGCCCCGGCCCGGCCGCTGCGCCTGGCCGGCCTCGAGCCGCTCAACATCGGCGACGACGCGCTGTTCGTCAACGTCGGCGAGCGCACCAACGTCACCGGCTCGAAGGCCTTTGCGCGCCTGATCCTGGCCGGCGACTTCACCGGCGCGGTCGAAGTCGCGCGGCAGCAGGTGCAAAACGGCGCGCAGATCATCGACGTCAACATGGACGAGGCGATGCTCGACTCGCGCGCGGCCATGGTGCGCTTCCTGCAGCTCATCGCGAGCGAGCCCGACATCGCGCGCGTGCCCGTGATGATCGACTCGTCGAAGTGGGACGTGATCGAGGCGGGCCTCAAGTGCGTGCAGGGCAAGCCCATCGTCAACTCGATCTCGATGAAGGAAGGCGAGGCGGAATTCCTGCGCCAGGCGCGCCTGGTGCGCCGCTACGGCGCGGCGGCGGTGGTGATGTCCTTCGACGAGAAGGGCCAGGCGGACACCTTCGAGCGGCGCATCGCGATCGCGCGGCGCGCGTACGACCTGCTGGTCGACAAGGTGGGCTTTCCGCCCGAGGACATCGTCATCGACCCGAACGTGTTCGCCATCGCGACGGGGATCGAGGAGCACGCCAACTACGCGCTCGACTTCATCCGCGCCACGCGCTGGATCCGCGAGAACCTGCCGCACGCGCGGGTCTCGGGCGGCATCTCGAACGTGTCCTTCAGCTTCCGCGGCAACGACGCGGTGCGCGAGGCGATCCACACCGTGTTCCTGTACCACGCGATCCGCGCCGGCCTGACGATGGGCATCGTGAACGCGGGCCAGCTCGGCGTTTACGACGAGCTCGATCCGGTGCTGCGCGAGCGCGTCGAGGACGTCGTGCAGAACCGGCGCCCGGATTCCACCGAGCGCCTGGTCGCGTTCGCGGAGTCGTACAAGACGCAGGGCCGCCGGGTCGAGGAAGACCTTGCCTGGCGCGACGCGGCGGTGGAGGCGCGGCTCACGCATGCGCTCGTCAAGGGCATCACCACGTTCATCCTCGCGGACACGGAGGAGGCGCGCCTTGCCGTGGACGCGCGCGGGGGCCGGCCCATCGAGGTGATCGAGGGCCCGCTGATGGAGGGCATGAACGTGGTCGGCGACCTGTTCGGCGCCGGCAAGATGTTCCTGCCGCAGGTGGTGAAGAGCGCGCGCGTGATGAAGCAGGCGGTCGCGCACCTGGTGCCGTACATCGAGGCGGAGAAGCTCGCGTCCGGCAATGCAGGCCGCACGCGCGGACGCATCGTGATGGCGACGGTCAAGGGCGACGTGCACGACATCGGCAAGAACATCGTCGGCGTCGTGCTCCAGTGCAACAACTACGAGGTGATCGACCTCGGCGTGATGGTGCCCGCGCAGAAGATCCTCGCCACGGCGCGCGACGTCGGCGCCGACGCGATCGGCTTGTCCGGCCTCATCACGCCGTCGCTCGAGGAGATGGCGCACGTCGCGGGCGAGCTGCAGCGCGAGGGGTTCGACCTGCCGCTGCTGATCGGGGGCGCGACCACGTCGCGGGTGCATACCGCGGTGAAGATCGCGCCGCACTACCGCAACGGTCCGACCGTATACGTGCCGGATGCGTCGCGCGCGGTGGGCGTCACCACCAGCCTGTTGTCCGACGAGCACCGCGGCGCCTTCGTGCGGGGCGTCGCCGACGACTACGAGAAGATTCGCGTCCAGCATGCCGCGAAGCGCGGCCCGCAGCTCGTTTCCCTCGCCGCCGCACGCGCCAACGCGTTTCGCACCGATTGGGCCGCGTATGCGCCACCCGTGCCCCGTTTCCTCGGGCCGCGACCGTTTCGCAATGCCGATCTCGCCGAGCTGGCGCGCTTCATCGACTGGGGGCCGTTCTTCCAGGCGTGGGAGCTGGCGGGCGCCTTTCCGGCCATACTCGACGACCCGGTCGTGGGCGAGGCGGCGCGCACCGTGCATGCCGAGGGCCAGGCGATGCTCGCGCGCATCGTCGACGGCCGGTGGATCAGCGCGCACGGCGTGGCCGGCGTGTGGCCTGCGAACGCCGATGGCGACGACATCGTGCTGTGGTCCGACGCGGCGCGCACCACGGCGGCGCTCACCTGGCGCAACCTGCGCCAGCAAAACCTGCGCCCCGACGGGAAGCCGAACTATGGACTCGCCGACTTCGTGGCCCCGGGGGACACAGGCGTGCCGGACTTCGTCGGCGCGTTCGCGGTGACGGCGGGCGCGGGGGTCGAAGAGCGCGTCGCGGCGTTCAAGGCGCGGCAGGACGACTACTCCGCGCTGATGGTCCAGGCGCTCGCCGACCGGCTCGTCGAGGCGTTCGCCGAGTGGCTGCATCGCCAGGTACGCACCCAGCTATGGGGCTATGCGCCGGAGGAGGCGCTCGAGCCGGCGTCGCTGATCGGCGAGGAGTACCGCGGCATCCGCCCGGCGCCCGGGTATCCGGCGTGTCCCGACCACGCGGTGAAGCAGACCTTGTTCGCACTCCTTCAGGCCGACCAGCTGGGCATGACGTTGACGGAGAACTTCGCGATGCTGCCGGCGGCGTCCGTCGCGGGGTTCTACCTCGCGCATCCGAAGGCCCGCTATTTTGCCGTGGGACGCATCGGCCAGGATCAGCTCGAGGACTTCGCGCGGCGGGACGGCGTGACGGCGGCGGACGCGAAGCGGCGGCTCGCGCCGAACCTCGCATGAGTCGCGGCTGGTCGCGGGGGGTCGCGGTCGTCGTCGCGGTGCTTCTGCTCGGGGCGCCGGTGGTCGCGATCGCCACCGATGTATCCATCGATGTGTTCGCGGACTACGGCGAGCTGGTGGAAGGCAGCCCAATCCGCGTGTCGGTGAGGCCCGATGACGCCGCCGTGGATTGCGCCGTCGACCCGATCGTGCGACGGACGACCTCGACGGTGGCGATCAGCGTGCAAAAGAACGCAACCCTGACGTCCGGAGACTGCGCGGCCCGCCACCCGGTCGCCATCGGAACGCTCACCGTTGCGCGGCTGGATCGACGAAGGCCCCGCCATGTGCGTGCGCGCCCCGCCGTCGTGACCGGCCGGCTCAGGCCTGCGGCAGCCTGAACGCCCCGGGCAGGAGCTCGTCAGCGCTCCACCGCGCCGTCGCGCGGCCGTCGCAGCAGGCCATCACTTCGGCCGTTCCGAACTCGGCGATCACCTGGCGGCACGCGCCGCATGGGGAAGCCGGCTCCGCCGTGGCCGTGAAGAGCGCGACGGCGACCAGCACGCGTGCGCCGGCTGCGACCGCCTGCCCGATGGCGGCGCGTTCGGCGCACAGGGTCAATCCGAACGACGCATTCTCGACGTTGCAGCCCGTGAAAACGCGTCCGTCGTCGGCCTGCACGGCCGCTCCGACGCGGAACCGGCTGTACGGACAATAGGCGTTGGCGCTCGCGGCGCGGGCCGCGGCGGCGAGGCGATCCCAGTCCGCAGCGTTCAGCACCGCGAATCGTCCGGCGAGCGGCACTTGAAAAATCTACACGTCATCGAGCCGCCGGCGAGTACGCTGGCACGGAACCAAGCTCGCACCCTGCCGATCGAACGGATGTTACGCCCCGCCTTGGGCTGCGGTGCGACGGAGAATGGCCATGCTCGCCTACCACCTCAACGAGTCCACCGGCATCGTCGAGCTGCGCCCGCGCGGGCCGCTCGAGGCCACCGACTTCGCGTCGCTGGCGCTCACGGTCGACGGCTATATCGAGGACCACGGCAAGCTGCGCGGGCTGCTGCTCGAGCTCGAGCACTTCCCCGGATGGGACGATTGGGACGCCGCCGCGGCGCACCTGCGCTTCGTGCGGGAGCACCTGCCCAAGGTCGATCGCGTGGCGCTGCTCACCGACAATCCCTGGCTCGAGCCGCTGCCCGACGTCGTCCGCCTGCTCACGCCGCTCGAAGTGCGGCGCTTCCCACTCGAGAAGCGCGGCGACGCGTACGCGTGGATCGTCTCGGCGCGCGCGCACTGACGCACCGATCGGCCGCGCACCGTCTCCGCGTTTCGCGACGTACCTGTTCTCAGTCGAACTCGCCCAGATAGTCGCGCTTGCCAAGCTCGACGCCTCCGTGGCGCAGCAGGCCGTAGGCCATCGCGACGTGAAAGTACACGTTGGGCAGCACGAACTGCTGCAGGAAATTCTGCGCGGTGAACTCGTGCGGCTGGCCCCGCACCGGACGGGTGATCTTGCGGCTATCGGCGTCGTCGAAGCTCTTGTGGTCGAGTCCCTCGATATAGGCCACCGTCCGGTCGATGCGGTCGAGGAACTGGTCGAACGTGGTCTCGTCGTCCTCGAACTTCGGCGGCTCCACGCCTGCAAGGCGCGCCACGCCCGCACGCGCGATGTCGGTGGCCACCTGAACCTGGAAGCTCAGCGGCAGCATGTCGGGGAAGAGCCGCGCTCCGAGTAGCGCGCTGTCATCGATCTTGCGGCCAGCCGCGTATGTCTTCGCCTTTTCCAGGACTGCGCGCAGGTTCCGCAGCGTCTTGGTCAAAGCGGGCACGGACGCCTCGTAGATGGACAGTGGCATGGCGACTCCTGCGAGGTGACGGGAGCGGGATTCTAGCAGCGCGGGTTGCGGGCGTGCCGGTTCAGCCGGCGCTGCTCGGTGACGCAGACCGCGCCATGCCAGGGAAATGGAATTCACGACGACCATCGATGGGGTTGCGGTACATCCATCAATTGCGTGCCCGCCCAAGGTGCGAAGCTGGTCAACGGCGACTCCAGCACCGGCGTGGCGCTCTCCATCCAGATCGCGGCGCCGCGTGCGAATGGTTGCGGAAAGGCGTTTCCGCTATTCTGTTTGCCCGTTGGTCGACTGGCGCCGGCCGACCCGCCGCCGGCGCTGGTCGAACGCCTGAACAAGGCGATTCGCCCACATCGCCGCGTCGCCGGATTTGGCCCCGCGCTCGAGCCGGACGGCACCGTGCCCGTGATCATGCCGGCCCTGTTCGCGGGGGGCGTGAAGGTCGAGGTTGCGCGCTGAAGCCACGTCGCGAGCGAGCGCAGGATCGTCGCCGAGGGGCGCGACCGGCGGTCGGCGGGGCGCCGCAAGTCCAGACCTCGTACGCTTGCACACTACAAACCGAACACCAACGCTTGCGTAATTCCGCTTTCTTAGCGCGCCCGGTCGGAGTACAAAGTAACCCGCCGGCCGCCGTTAGCCGCGTCAACAGTCGTTACTTCGGGATCGCCGACATGTCCATCGCTTATCGCCTGGTCCACGCTGTTCGCCGGATGGTCCCCATCGTCCTCGCACCGCGCGATGCGCGCGTCGCGCGTGAACGCACATCGTCGCTCGTCGCGTTCGCGATCCTCGTGCTCGCGTCGGCCGCGTGGCTCGCGCAGGCTCCCGTGGCCAGCGCGCAGGCGGTGCTCGCCAACCCGTCGCTGCCATTCAAGGGCGTCGCCATCGTGCGCGCGATCGCCGTCCAGTCCGACGGGAAGATGATCGTCGCGGGGGCGTTCGAGACGGTGGACGCGGCGGGCAACCGGCGCCAGGGCATCGCGCGCTTCAACACCAACGGCACGCTCGACACGAGCTTCAATTTCCGTGTCACGGGGGGTGTCAACGCGCTTGCGATCATCGGCAACACGCTCTACGTCGGCGGCGACTTCACGGCCATCAACAGCAGCACGCGCAACCGCATCGGCGCGATCGACCTGGCCGGCCTTACGGTGACGGCCTTCGATCCGGATTCCGACAACGAGATCTACGCGCTGACCGCCAGCGGCACGACCCTGTACGTGGGCGGGCGGTTCGGGTCGATCGCAGGATCCGCGCGTCCGGGACTGGCGGCGTTCAACGGCGGCTCGATCACGGCCTGGGATCCCTATCCGCTGGACGCGAACAACACCGCCACCGGCATCGCCACCATCCGCGCGATCGCGGTCCAGGGCTCGCTCGTGTACATCGGCGGCGATTTCACCCAGGTCGGCCATACGGCGGTGCAGCGGTTCCGGCTCGCGGCGATCCAGGCGGCCGTCAACATCGACGGGCACACCACCTGGAATCCCGGCGCGAACAACACCGTCTATGCGATCGCGCCCAATAGCGCGGCCACGGTTGTCTACGTAGCGGGCGCGTTCACGCAGATCGGCGCCAATTTCGCCAGCCGCATCGGTATCGCGGCGCTCGACGCCAGCGGCGTGTCGAACAACGCGACGCCGTGGAATCCGAGCACCGACCTCAAGATCGTCTACACGCTGCTGCTCGACAGCACCACCCTGTATGCGGGCGGCGAGTTCGGCACGGTCGGCGGCACCGTGCGGCCGCATCTTGCCGCGCTCGACACCACGGTTACCTCCAGCATCGCGAAGTCGTTCAACCCGGCACCCGACGGCACGGTCTATTCGCTCGCCCTCACCGGCACGACGCTGCGCGCAGGCGGCAGCTTCCTCGTGGCCAACGGAGCGTCGAACACCGGCTTCGCGGGCTTCGACAAGACCTCCGGCGCGACCACGTCGGTCGGCTCGGTGAGCGACGACGGCAGCGCGTGGGCGCTGCTGCGCCTGCCGAACGGCAAGACGCTCGTCGGCGGCTCGTTCTACATGAACGTCAACAGCGTGCTGTACAAGGGCCTCATCCGCCTCAACAGCGACTTCACGCTCGATACCGCCTTCAATCCCCTGGTCGAAGGTCAGATCCTCACGATGGCGCTGAACGGCAGCACGGTGCTCATCGGCGGAACGTTCACCAAGGTGGGCGCGACTGCGCGCGCCTATGCGGCGGGCATCGATTCCGGGACGGGCGCATTGACCGCATTCAACCCGGCCCCGAACAGCCTCGTGCAGAGCATCATCGTGGACGGCACCACGGCCTACATCGGCGGCCGCTTCACCACAATGGGCGGCACCGCGCGCAACTACATCGCCGCGGTGAACTCGACCAGCGGGGCCCTCGTGGCGGGGTGGAATCCGAATGCCAACGATTGGGTGTTCACGCTTGCGCAGGATGCGGCCGACGTCTACGCGGGTGGCTACTTCGGGAGCATCGGCGGCGCGAACCACCAGGGTCTCGCCAAGATCACGAAGTCCGGCGCCGGAACGGCGGTGGCGGCGTTCGGAGCCGCGGCCGACGACGTCGTGTACACGCTCACGCTCATCGGCAACACGCTATACGCCGGCGGTAACTTCCAGCAGCTTGCCGGCACCACCGACTCGAATTACTTCGTGCGCCATTTCGCGGGCTCGTTCGACGCAACCAACGGCGCGCTACTCAACTGGTTTCCCGAGCCGAGCTACATCGTGCTGAAGATCGTGCCGGACCCGTCGAACCCGAGCACGCTCTATCTTGCCGGCGCCTTCCCGGACATCAACGTCTACGGCCAGAACGTCGTCGAGACGGGCAACGCGGCGGCCGTCGACGCCACCACCGGGCTCGCGCAGAGCTGGTATCCCATGCTGAACAATGCCGCTTACGACATCCTTCCCGACAGCACTCGCGTGCTCATCGGCGGCATCTGGACGACCGTTCAGCTGCAGCCGCTTCCGGCGCTCGCGGCATTCACGAAGAGCACCGGCAAGTACCCGCCCGAGTTCGTCATGTTCCGCAAGAACGACGGCACCAACGTGAACTACAATTGGTACGGCCCGTTGTCGAACATGTACGCCCCGTACTTCCTGCCCGGCGTGCCGACGAGCTGGCAGGCGCTGTACGTCGTCGACATCAACGGCGACGGTGTGCGGGACATCGTGTGGTTCCAGCCGTCTACCGGACAGGTCGCGATCTGGCTGATGGCCGACGCCGGGACGGTGGGCGCAACGACCTTTCCGGCGAATGTCGGCTCGGGCGGCGCCTGGACGCTTGCGGGAGTCGGGGACCTGAACAACGACGGACGCACCGATTTGGTCTGGCGCAACGTGAGCGGCCAGATGGTGGTGTGGTACATGAGTGCCTCGGGACTGGTCCAGTCGACCCGGGACTACGGCATCATTCCGACCAAGTACGAAATCCGCGGGGTGGCCGACGTCAATGGCGACAAGATCGGCGACATCGTGTTCTTCGACGCCTCGGCGGGCCAGGCCGTGATCTACCTGATGGCCGCCAACGGCACGTTCACCGCGGTGTTTCCGCCGGGCGTGGGCCCGTCGAGCGGCTGGAAGCCGTATCGCTTCGGCGACTTCGACGGCGATGGCAAGGAAGACATCTTCTGGCGCAACGAGTCCAATGGCCAGGCGGTGATCTGGTACATGAATGCCGGCGCCGTCTCCGCGTCGCAGTTCCTGCCGTCCGTCCCGATTGTTGATTGGCAGGTCGGGCCTGCGCGCGACATCGACTTCGACGGCTTCGCGGACTTGATGTGGTACAGCCCGACGACCGGCAGCGTGGTCCGTTGGCTCTTCAACGGACGCGGGGTCGCGCCGACCATTGAGACGCTGCCGGGCGTGGGCGGCGGGTGGTCGCTCGTCCCCTGATCGATCCGCGGGCGCGGACGTGACGTCGTCGGCCGCCCGGCATGGCGCAGCCGGCGGCCGGGGCCGGCCGTCCGGCGCGCTCGCCGCGCGTTGATCCCGCTCCGCCATCTTCACGCGGGCTGGGTCGTCCTGCGCCGGCATACCCGGCACGCCGCGCTCGATCCGCGCCGCTGGTGGTGGGTGCTGCAGCGCGGCGTGCGTCTCGTGCTCGCCGGCGCCCTGCCCGGCGTGCTCGAGCGCCATGCGACCGCGGACGACCTGTACGCCGATTATCCGGCGTGGATCAATCGGCACGATACGCTCGACGCCGCCGCGCGCGACGCGCTGCGCGAGGCGATGAGCGGATGGCGCGAGCGGCCGCTGATCAGCGTGATCATGCCCGCCTACGAGTCGTCGCCGCGGCTGCTCGGTGCCGCGATCGCGTCGGTCCGCGCGCAGCTCTATCCGGAGTGGGAGCTGTGCATCGTCGACGATGCCTCGCCCTCGGCGCATGTTCATGCGATGCTTGCCGAGGCCGCGGCGATGGATCCGCGCATCCGCATCGCCGCGCGCGCGACGACCGGCGGAACGGCCGCCGCGACCCGCGACGCGGTGGCGATGGCGCAGGGCCGCTTCGTGGCGTTCCTCGATCACGACGACCTGCTGGCGGAGCTGGCCCTCTACCGTGTCGTCGAGGCGCTGCAGGCGAGGCCCGCGCTCGCGCTCCTCTACACCGACGAGGATCGCATCGACCTCGCCGGGCGACGGCACGCGCCGCATTTCAAGCCGGACTGGAATCCCGACTGGCTACTCGCGACCAACTACATCCTGCACCTGACGGTCGTGGCGACGGACCGCGTGCGCGCGGCGGGGGCGTTCGAAGCGCGTTTCGACGGCGTGCAGGACTGGGACCTACTGCTGAGGGTGACCGAGTCGCTGGCGCCCGAGCAGGTCGCCCACGTGCCCTACGTGCTGTATCACTGGCGCGAGCACGGGCAATCGGTGTCGACCGGCGTGTACCGCAAGGCGGGCATCGAGGAGGCGCAGCGCGTCGCGCTGGTCGAGGCCGTGCGCCGGCGGCGGCTGCAGGCGAGCGTGGAACCCTCGCTGCACGGGTGGCGCCTGCGCCCTGCATTACCAACGCCCCCGCCGCTCGTGTCGATCGTCATCCCGTCGCACGAGCGGCCCGACCTGCTGCGACGATGCACCGACAGCCTGTTCGCGCACACGGCCTACGCGCCGTTCGAGATCGTGGTGGTCGACCACGCGTCGGCGCAGCCCGAGTCGCTCGCGTTCCTCGCTACGCTACGGGAGCGTGCCGACGTGCGCGTGGTTCGCGACGACGAGCCGTTCAACTATGCACGGCTGTGCAACCGCGGCGTGCACGAAGCGTCCGGCGACGTCGTCGTGCTGATGAACAACGACGTCGAGGCGATCCAGGGCGGCTGGCTCGGCGAGCTGGTCGCGCAGGCGCTGCGGCCCGGCGTGGGAGTGGTCGGGGCGCTCCTGTATTACGAAGACTTCACCATCCAGCACGCGGGCGTGCTGATGGGCGTCAACGGGACGGCGGATCGGCCTTATCTGGGGCGGCGCCGCGGCTATCCGGGGATCGCCGGACGAGCCGCGATGGTGCAGGCCGTGACTGCGGTGATCACCGCATGCGCCGCGGTTCGCCGCGACACCTACCATCGCGCGGGCGGAATGGACGAGGCGTTCGCCGTTTCGCATAATGATCTCGACCTGTGTCTCGCCGTGCAGGCGCTTGGATTGCGCAACCTCTTCACGCCGCACGCCGAGCTGATTCATCTGGAAGGCGCGACGCGCGGACACGAGGACCGGCCGGCCGAGCGCACGCGCGCGGCGGACGAGGCGGCGCGGTTTCGGCACAAGTGGGGCGCTCGCGCGAACGCCGATCCGTATTACAACGTGAATCTGACCGCGACGGGCGTTCCGTTCCGGCTGGCGTGGCCGCCGCGCAGCGAGGCTGCGCGCGAGGAAAGCGCCGCCGTCGTGGTGCCGCTCATGCGCAGCCGCCGCTGAGCGTTGCCCGCGCCACCATCGCGGGCACGGCTGTTTGCGCAGCCGCGAGCGCCTCCGGGGTGCCGATGTCGACGAAGGGCGCCGCGAGCCGGACGGCGCGGGGGCGCAGCGCTGCCACATTCGGAGCCAGGAAATCGCGCTCGAGCGAGAACGCCTCCGGCAACGCGGCTGCGTCGAACACATCGCGCCGCAGCCAGTAGACGCCGGCGTTCACCCACCCCGCGACGACGGCGGATTTCTCCGCGAAGGTCGCGACATGCCCGTCTTCGAGGCCGATCGAGCCGAACGCTGCGGCATCGTCGACCCACGCGACGGTCATCACGGCGTGCTCCCGGTCGCGTCCCTCGAGTTCGCGCAGGTCCGCCGCCGCGAACGTGTCGCCGTTGAGCACGAACGCGCCGCGGCCGGCAATCTCTTGCAGTGCGCGCCGCGTGGCGCCGCCCGTCCCCAGCGGCGCGGCCTCGCGCACGCAATCGATCGAGAGCGGCCCGCGGTGCGTGCCGACGTGCGCGACGATGGCGTCGCCTCGGTGGCCGGTCGCCAGCACCACGCGGCGCACGCCCTGCGCGGCCAGGTAGTCGAGCTGCCAGTCGACGAAGGCGCGGCCGCCCACCTCGACGAGCGCCTTGGGCCGGCCGCCTGACACGGAAGACAGGCGGGTGCCGAGGCCGCCCGCCAGCACGATCGCTTCGCACGCCAGCGTCGACGCGCCGCTCACTCGATGCGCCACGCCTGCGTGCCGTGAGGCGTGAAGTGGCACGCCTGTGTGCGTCCCATGCCGAGCCCGTCCAGCGCGCGGCGCAAGTCCACCATGCGCAGCGGATCGGCGAGCAGCATGATGAACCCACCGCCGCCCGCGCCCGACGCCTTGGCGGCGTAGGCCCCGTGCGCGAGCGCCGTGTCCACCGCCTGCTCGATCGGCGCGCTGGACACGTCGGGCGCGACGCGCTTCTTCGCGTCCCAGCCGGCGCGCATGGAGGCGGCCAGCGCCCGAATGTCCCCGCGCAAGATATGCTCCTTCATCGCGAGCGCCTCGTCCTTGAGCGCGTCCAAGGCGGCGCGCTGGGTCGGATCGTGGGCGGCCATCAGCGACTTCTGCGCGGCGATGATTCGCGCCGAGTCGCGCGATACGCCGGTGTAGTAGAGCGCTAGGGACGCCTCCAGCTCCGATAGGATCCAGTTCTTGACGCGCAGCGGGTTGACGACCACGCGCTCGCCGGCGTGAAACTCCATGAAATTGACGCCGCCGAACGCCGCGGCGTATTGATCCTGGCGGCCGCCGGCCAGTTGCAGGTCATTGCGCTCGATCTCGTAGGCCAGTCGCGCGATGTCGTACTCGCCGAGCGGCAGTGCGAGCAGCTCGACGAACGCCTTGACCATGGCGACGACGAGCGTCGACGATGCGCCGAGTCCCGATCCTGCGGGCGCATCGGAATGCGTGGAGAGCTCGATTGCCAGCGGCTCGCCGTTGCGGAAATCCCGCACGACCCGGTTGTAGACGCCGCGGTGAAGGCACAGCGGACCTGCGGCGTCGAGCGAGGCGGCCAGCGCCACGTCCTCGCGCTCGCCCCGGTCGACCGCCGCGAATCGCAGCCGCCCGTCGTGGGCAGGCGCCAGCGTGGCATAGGCATGCAGGCCGATGGCCGCGTTCAGCACGAGGCCGCCATGCTCGTCGCAATAGGGCGAGACGTCGGTGCCCCCCCCGGCGAGCCCCAGGCGCAGCGGGGCGCGGGCGCGCACCTTCATGCTGCGCGGCGGAGGCGGGGGTGTTCGCTACGGCGCCGCATCAGAGCTCCCCGTCGTCGCGAAACGGCGGCTCCGTTTCGTTGCCGGAGCGTGCGCGTGCGCGGTCCTGCCGATACTGGTTGAGATGGATGCGCATCTCGCGCAATGGCTGGCCGGCGGCAGGCAACCGGCCGCCCGCGACGATCTCCCGGGCCGGCCGCTTGCGGATCACGAGCTCGATGCCGCATTCGGCGACGGGCGTCAGCGTCTGGTCGTAGGCCGGCAGCGCATAGCGATAGGTCGACTCGAGCAACTCGAGCTTCAACACCTGCGCGGCGGGTCCGAGCCGCGTGACGAGCTCGACCAGGTTGATCGAGCTCTCGCTCCACGAGCGGGGCTTCCAGATCGTGAATGTATGGCGGTGATCGGCGTTGCGGACGCTGGGGAACACGCCCTGCTCGTAGAGGTCCTCGTCGGGAACGGTGACGATCAGGTGGCCGCCCGGGGCGGTGACGCGCAGCCAGTTGGCGAGGCCCTCCTGCGGATCGACGAGGTGCTCGAGGCAATGGCTCGCATGCACGAAGCCGACCGAATCGTCCGCGACGCCCGCGAGGTGTTGTGCGTCGCCATCCTCGCGGTCCCACGTGCGGATCGACGTGGCGCGCGGAAACAGCTCGAGATAGAGCGACAGGGGGTCCGGCCGGCCCCCCACGTCCAGGCCCGGGCCTACGAAGTAGCGCGTCGCGAACGACGCGTCGGCCAGCCGTCGCGCGAGCGCCTTGCTGCACTCTTTCATGCGCTTGCGTCCGCGACGGTGTCGTGAAGCCCGCTGCGGAACACGAACTGCGGGAAGATCTGCTCTGCGTGCAGCCCGTCGCGGCGCACGCACAGCGCCTCGACCGCCTCGGTGGCGCCGAGGCAGCTCGAGACCGTGGCGTCGTCGAACACCAGGTAGCCGCCCTCGACCATGTGCGGGCGCGCCGCGTCGTAGGCCGTCGTCACGGCGGAGTGGATGTCCGAGTCGATGTGCGCGAGCGCGACGGGTCCGATGCGCCGCAGCGCGGGCGCCGCGCTGTCCTCGAACCAGCCGCTGACCAGCTCGAGGTTGGCGATGCCGTGCCGGCTGCACGCCGTGCGGATCTCGTCCACGCTGGCGTCACTGAAGTCGCCGGCCGAATGGGCGTCGACGGTCGGATCGGTGGCCGGCATGCCCGCAAACGAATCGAATGCGTAGACCCGCACGCCCGGCAGCGTGCGCGCGAGCACGTGGGCCATGAACATCGCATTGCCGCCGCGGTAGGCGCCGAATTCCACCACGTGTCCGAACGGGATCTTGGGCAGGAAGAAGCGCAGGATCAGGTAGAGGTTCTGGCGATGGGCTTCGGCCATCACGCTGCGCCCCTCGGCCAGCGCGAGCGCCTCGCGATACAGCGGGTCGGCGCGGATGGCGTCGGCGAGGCCGCGGAACTGCAATCCCCAGCCGCGCATGTAGCCTTCGCGGGGATTGCGGCCCTTGCGGATTCCCGGGGCCACCCAGTCGACCGCAGGCAGGTAGTGATCGGAGCTCACGGCGCGTCGCGCGTCCCGGCCAAGCCGATCGCCGCAAGGCGCGCGCGATAGCGGCGTCCGATGGCGGCGAAGCCGTGGTGCTCGCGCATCGATGCGCGCGCTCGCTCACCGAGCCGCCCGCACAGCCGCGCGTCGCCTGCGAGCGCACGCATGTACGCCGCCGCCTGGGCCACGTCGGGGTCGGCCCACACCTGTCCCTCCGCGTGCGGATACTCACCTTCGCGCACGGGCACGAGCACGTGGTCGACGAGGCACGCGTTGTCGGGATTCATGTAATCCAGATTACCCGAGTAGCCGGTGCCGATCACCGGCTTGCCGTAGTACATGGCCTCCGCGAGGCCGCGGCCGAAACCCTCGGACCGGTGCAGCGACACGAAGGCGTCGCAGCATTGGACGAGGCTGCGGACCTCGCGATCGGTCATCACTTCCTCGAGCAGGATGACCGAATCGCCGCGGGGCTTCAGGCCGGCGCAAAAGCGCGCGTAGTCGTCGGGTCGCAGGTGCATCCCGTTGAGCTTGATGACGAGCGTCGCGGCGACGGTCGATCCGGGGGGGAAGGCCTGCTCGAAGGCCGCCAGCGTGGCCTGCGGATTTTTGCGCGCGACGTAGGAGGTGAAGTCGAAGTAGAACAGAAAGAGAAAACGATCCCGCGGCAGCCTGAAATGGGCCCGGTCGAGCGGCGCGTGCTCCGGGAATCCCACGGCGAGCGGCATGTAGCGCACGGGCACCGGGGATTTTTCGGCCAGCGCCTGCTGGATGAAGCGCGACGGCGCCCATATCTCGTCGAAATATTCGAACGCGCTGCACCATGCGTCGGGAAACTTCGCGAGCTCCCACGCCCAGTAGCCGATGTTGTAGTGTCCCGCGAAGAACGCCGCACCCAGATGCGCGGAGGCGAGCGGCATTTCGTCGGCGTTGAGGTGGAACAGCGACACGGGAAAAGCCGGCACGCGCGAAAGCCGGTCGAGGAATGGAAATTCGCGGATCTTCGCCGCGAGCGCGCCGGGCTGGTCGAAGGTGTCGATCAGCGTGAACGGCACGCCGGCAGCCGCGAACGCGTGGGCCGATTTGCGGACATGCTCGCCCATGCCGAGCACGCCGAAAGGATGCCCCACCAGGTTGATGCCGGTGACGGGCGCCGCGCCCACCGGACCAGCAGCCTGCGCGTCGCCGCTTTCGCTCGCGGCTGCACTCGACGTCACGAACGCCGCGGGCGAGATGGCGGGCGGGTGGTCGTCCAGGATGCGCCGACGCCACGCGGCGGCCCGCATGCGAAGGCCGCGGAAACCCTCGATCGCCACGATGGTGCGCGCGCGCCGCGCCGCTTCGCGCCACCCGAGTGCGCGCACCTTCGCGACGAGCGTGGCCGCGATGCCGATGCCACCGGCCGCGTGGGCATGCCGCGCCGTCACCGCGCCGCTCCGCAGCGAACGCGTCATGAGGCCAGCGCGCGGCGCGTCGCATCCAGGTACGCGTGGCCGAAGTGCTGGTCGGGCTCGAGGAAATTGCCTTCGCCCCATTCGTTCCAGGCGTTGACGAACACGAGGCGCTCGTCGCCGAAGTACATGCGGCGGGTGTAGCGCACCGCGCTGCGCAGCCACGCCTCGTAGGCGCCCGGCGAGCCGCCGGCGAACACGGTCGCCGAGCGGCCGCGGCGCGGCGTGTTGTCCCAGCGTGGCATGGCGGCACGGTACAGCGGATAGTCCGGCGCCGGCCGGCCCTCGAAACTCGCCACGGTGCGCTCGTAGTCGTAATACGAGCCGTCGAAGCCGCGCGCGCCGGCGCCCGCTGGACGCTCCGCCGCCGCAACGGCGAGGCCGTGCGGCGGAAACTCCACCGCCGCGTCGAAGCCGTATGCCTGCGGGCCGCGGCTGTCGAGGTGATAGAAGCTTTGCACGGTGCAAAGATACAGGTCGCGCAGCCCAGCGTCGCGCGCCATGGCGCGCCAGCGTGCCGCCGTGGCACGGGCGTCCGGCAGCAGCGACGGACGATAGACCAGCAGCAGCGGCGCGCCGTGCACGCGGATGTAGCGCGAGTCACGCATCGCCGGCAGGAGGCTCGCGAGAAACGCGCGGTCGTCGTCGGGCGAGTGCTGCTGGGCAATCAGGATCTCCGAGGCAAGCCCGTCCCAGCGGCGGGTCCAGTTCTCGTTGGCCCAGCATACGCAGAACGGCAGCGTGGGGCGCCCGCTTTCGAGCATTGCGACGAGGGGCTGCTCGAGCAGCCGCTTGCCGCCGAACCAGTAGTAGTAGTAGCAGAAGCCGTATAGGCCTGCGGCGCGCGCCAGCGCGGCCTGCGCTTCGCGCGTCTGTGCAAGCCGCAGATCGTAGAAGCCGAGGTCGGCCGGCAGGTTCGGCTGTCGATGGCCGGGAAACGACGGCACCGCGCGCGCGACGTTGGTCCACTCGGTGAATCCGGGCCCCCACCACTGGTCGTTCTCCGGAATCGGGTGGAATTGCGGAAGGTACATGGCGATCGCGCGCACCGCGTCGTCAGCGGCCAGGGTTGCGCCCCAGCGCACGACGAACTTCGCCTGGTTCGCGGCCACGAGGGCGGCCTTGTCGATGGACGCGTCGCGCATCGATACGCTGAGCGCGTGGGTGACGATCGCGCCGGGGGCGAAATACACGCGCTTGCCGAGGGCGCGTACCCGGTAGCAGAGGTCGGAGTCCTCGCAATAGGCCGGCGCATAGGCCGGGTCGAAGCCGCCCAGCGCGGCGAAGCACGCGCGCTCGATCATCAGGCACGCACCCGACACGTAACCCACCTCGCGCGTGAACGCATAGGCGGGCCGGTCCGCTTGGTCCCACAGCCCGATCATTTCCGCGCTGCCGTCCGGCCGCACGTAGCAGCCGGCCTCCTGCAGGCGCCCATCGGGAAACACCAGCTTGGCGCCGACCACGCCGGCATCGGGCGCCCGCAGGAAGACGTCGAGGAGCGCGGCCAGCAGCCCGGCGGCGGCCAGAGTGTCGTTGTTGAGGAAGAGCAGATGCGTGCCTTGCGCCTCCTGCGCGCCGCGGTTGCAGGCTGCGATGAACCCCTGGTTCGTCTCCTGCCGTACCACGCGCAGGATGGCGACGCCGGCGAGTGCGGGGGCGATCGGCTCGGGCGAGCCGTCGTCGACGACGATGATCTCCGTGGTCACCGGACTGCCCGACGCGCACAGCGCGTCCACGCAAGCGCGGGTCATCTCCGCACGGCCGTAGGCCGGAATGACGACGCTGATGCTGACGCCGGCGAGCCCGGGATGCGGGTGCACGAGCGCGGACGGGGTTGCCGGCTCGACGCGAGGCACCGCGGCGCGCACGGGCTCGGGCGCGGGTAAGTGCGCGGCTGCCCCGAACTGCGCGGCCACGCCGGCGAAGCCCGCTTCGCCCGGGCGCCGGCGCGCCTCCTCGTGGGCCAGCCATACCTGGTAGTGCTGCGCGTCGCGGAACCAGCGGCCGGCGCGACGGTAGAACGCATCCTTGGCGGCGAGCTTCAGGCCGCTCGGCACGGGCAGTGCGGCGTAGCTGCGCCGCAGGGCCCGGAAGATCACGCCGGCGCCGCTCGCGCCGCTCCCCGTGCGTAGCGCAGGCGCACCCGGCGACGGCAGCCACGCGACGAGCCGCACCAGCGCGCGGCGGCGCAAGGCCGCGAGCTCGAGGGCGAGCGCGTCGGCCCGCCCGCCGGCCGCGCGCGCAGTCGACTCGGCCATCACCGCCTGCCCTTCCGCGGCGCGGGCGCGCACTTCGGCTTCACCGGCACGCGCGGATTGCTCCGCCGCTTCCTGTTCGAGTCGTGCGAGCGCGACCGCAGCGGCGGCGTGCGTTCGCGCATGGTCCGCGGCGGCGGCATCGCCTGCGACACGCTGATCGTGCAGGTCGGCCTGCACGGCGGCGAGCGAATCGTGCAGCGCGTCGCGCTCGCGTGTGAAGCTCACGGCGGCCGCGGCGGCCGCGCTGCCGAGGGCGGCGAGGCGCGCCTCGCGCTCGTGCAGGAGCGTGGCAAGTGCGGCGTGTCGCCCGGCGGCGGCGGCCGTTGCGGCGCGGTTCGACTCTTCGAGCACGGCGGCCCGGTGTGCGGCCGCTGCGACGGCATCGCGATGCGCCTGCCCGGCCGCCGTCGCGTCGGCCTGCGCCTGTGCGAAGACTGTGCGGGCGTCGGCGAGCTCGGCATCCATCCGGACGAGGCTCGCCCGCGCGGCGTCGCGCTCCGCGCACGCACGTTCCGCGTCCGCCTGGGTGCGGGCGAGCTCGCCGCGCGTCGCCGCAAGCTGTATGCGTAGCTCCGCCGCGCCGGTCGCGCTGCGGCGGTGGGCGTCCTGTTCCGCCGCCAGCTCGTCCCGAGCGCGTGCCGTGGCGCGTGCCTGTTGCTCGTGCGCGAGCTCGAGCTCGCCGACATGGGCGCGCAGCGCATCGATCCGTCCAGCCGCCTGTTCCGCCGCTGTCCGCGCGACCTCCACGGCGTGCTCCGCCGCGCTTCTGGCGCGTTCGGCCAGGTCTGCCGCACGTTCGCGCGTGGCCGTCTCGGCGAGGAGCCGCGCTGCTTCGGCGGCGGTGCTCTCGAGCAAGCCACGCAGTCGCGGCATCTCGTCGCGCGCTGCACGGGCGGCGTCGATCTGTTCGGTCGCTTCGGCGAGCCGCTCGTAGGCCGATTGCGTCGCGGCCACCGGCAGCTGCAGGCGCTCCTCGAGTATCCCCACGGCGCGACGTCCGGGCCAGGGCAGGAGCACTTCGCGGATCAGCGCGTCCTCGCGCGCCCGGTGCCGCGCCCGCAGCGCCTCCGCCGCGTCGTCGAGGTGCGGCAGCACGCCGTGCAGGAGCGTGTCGAATGCGACGTCGCGTATGCTGCGCTGCCCGAAGCACTTGCCGAGGGTGTGCACCACGCCGCGCAGGATCACCCAGCCCAGCGGAATGCGGCTCTCGACGGCGAATTCGAGGTCGATCGCGTGCAGCGTGCCGTCGCGGTCGCGCACGACGTTGAACGGCAGGCAGTCGAGCAGGCGCCCGGGCAGCGACGGCTCGTCTTCCGGCCGGTCGCCCGGGAGGACATGCTCGCGCAGGAAGGCCACCCAAGGCTGCAGCGCCCCCGCGATGTCGCCGGGCGTGCCTCCCCGGCCGATCGTGTCGGCCACTTCGCGTGCCAGCAAACGGCCGGTCACGTACGGCGCAACGCTCACGCGATGGCGCAGGGCCGGCAGGCCGTCTTCGCTCGAGGCGAGCGGCGTTGCATCGCGGGGTGGCGCCGCCCCGTCTGCGGCGTCGGTCGCCGCGAGCGTGGCATCGAGCCTGCGCTTCTCGACCTGCAGCCCCGTGTTGCTCACGAAGAAGCGCGTGGCGGTCGCGTAGCGCGCCCGGCGCAGGACCGCGAACTTGTACGCGAGCCAGTCGCCTGCATCCAGCGTGCTCGCCGCGCCGTCCTGCGTCGCGGCGACGAGCAGCGAGTTCGCGAAGTCGCCGAGCAGGCCATTGCGCGCCAGCACGGGCCAGGCGGCGGCCTCGTCGAAGCTGCGCTCCGGCGCGCCGGTGTAGTCGCGGCTGGCTTCGCCGAACAGGAGGTCGGCTGCGACGAAGCCCGGCTCGCGCAACGCGCGGTCCGCCAGCACCACGGACGGCAGCTTGTAGTCGGGAAACGGGTAGTACCAGTCGAGGTGCACGAAGCCGGTCGCGTGCAGGCGCGCCCCAAGCTCGGACCGTCCGAAGGTGACTGCTGTGCCGCTCCCGTAGAGATCGGTGACGCCGGCGAAGCGCGTTCCCAGGTGATCCTCGGCGCAGCCGTTGAAATACTTGAGGCCGAGCTGGTTCTCGATCGCGAGCAGCAGCGTTCCACCGGGCGCGAGCAGCGCGCGTGCGTATTGCAGCATGCGCGCAACCGGGTCGTCACCCGGGACGAACAGGCGCGCGTATTCCAGCACCCCGACCAGCGTCACCACGTCGTAACCCGCGCCCGCGGGAAAGCGCGTGAGCTCGTCGCATACGACCTGCACGTTCGCCAGATCGCGACAGCGCTCCGCCGCGCACGCCGCACGCGGCAGGGCGCCTTCGAGCGCCGTCACCTGGGCGCCTGTTTCGCCGAGCGAGCGCGTCAGGCCGCCGCAACCGGCGCCAACCTCCAGCACGCGGTGCGCCGCGTGAATCCGGAACGGCCGCAGCAGGTTGGCCCGCAGCGGCGACAGGTGAGCTTCCAGCGGCCAGCGATCGGCGAGCGCGAACAGCTCGGCCGATCCGGACGACAGATCGCGTGCCGCGCGCAAGCGCTGCAGGAGCTCGGCCTCGAACCCGGGCGCATCCGAATACTCGAACGCGGGGGCGGCCTCTGCAACGAGCACACCGGTTGCCTCGTCGCGGCGATAGCCTGCCGGGCTGCCATCGTGGGCACGCGGGCTCACGCGCTGGCCGCGCCCTGCGCCCGGCCGTGGTCGCCGTCGCCGACCTCCTGGGCGCGAATCCCGAGATCGACGAGGCCGAACGACTTGCGCGCGTTGCGCACGTGCAGCACGATCGAATCGTAGCGGCGGTCGAGGGGCAGCACTCCCGCATCGCCGTCCTCGGCCACGCCAACGGATACCAGGTAGTCGCCGGCATTGAGCCGGCACTCGAAGTCGAAGCGGATGACCACGCGCTCGCCGGCTGCGCGGGCAACGAACACGGGCAGTCCACCGCCGTCGCGCGAATTGTTGCCCGTGACCTCGACGCCATCCGGCGTCTTGATCGTCATGCCGTAGATCGGCTGGGCGATCGCGACCGAGAAGCGCACGCGGATGAAGAGCGTGGCAGCCTCGCCGGTGGCGATCGACGGCGCCACCTGCCCGTCACCGCCGGCGACCGCATGATCGATGATGCGCGCCCGCGCGTCGCCCCAGCGGTGCTCGAGGCGGTTGTACCCCGGACGCGTCGCGAAGCGGTCCGCGGCCTCTCGTGCGTCCGGGCCGAAGTAGCGGGCGATGTGCGCCGGGAGCGCGCCGTCGTCCGCGGCCGGTGGAGCGGGGATGCCGGGCGTCGCGTCGGCGGCGCCGGTGGCCGCAGCAGAGGACAGGACGGACTTCGCGTTGGCGTCGCCGGGTGCCGCAGTGGAGGTCGTGTCCGCGCCTGGCGGCGCCGGTGCCGTCGCAGGCCGGGTGCCGAACAAAAGCTCGAGGTAGTGCGCGATCACCGGCCGCGGCTCCCCGGCGCGTACCAGCACGCCGCCTTCGAGCAACAGCGCGCGCGAGCAGTGGCGCGCGATCTGGTCGACCGAATGCGACACGAAGAGGATTGTCACACCCCGTTTCCTGAATTCGTCGAACTTGCGAAAGCACTGCGCCTGGAACCGCGCGTCGCCCACCGCGAGCGCCTCGTCGACGATGAGCACGTCGGGGTTGACGTGAATCGCCGCAGCGAAGGCGAGCCGCGCATGCATGCCGCTCGAGTAGGTCTTGACGGGCTGGTCGATGAAGTCGCCGAGATCGGCGAAGCGGATCATCGCCGCCATGCGCGACACGGCTTCGTCGGCGGTCATGCCCGCCACGGCGGCGCTCACCACCAGGTTCTCCCGGCCGGTGAACTCGAGGTTGAAGCCGGCGCCGAGCTCGAGGATCGCGCTGCTGCGGCCGCGCACCGCGACGCTGCCGGCGGTGGGCGTGAGCGTCCCCGCGATGAGTTGCAGCAGCGTGGACTTGCCCGAGCCGTTGCGGCCGAGGATGCCCACGGTCTCGCCGGGCTCGACGTCGAACGACACGTCGCGCAGCGCATGGAACTCGCGATAGAGGCGCTTGCGCCCGCGCAGCAGCGACTGCAGCAGCCGATGCTCGGGCCGGCGATAGATCGCGTAGGTCTTCGAGAGCCCGGACACGCGGATGGCCGGCCCGCTAGATGACATCCGCGAAACCCTTGCGAGAATGCTCGAACGCGCGCAGTCCCAGCCAGGCGACCACGAGTCCGGCCGCCATCAGGTATAGCCACGCGAGCCAATCGGGCGCGCGGCCGTAGTACAGGACGCTGCGAAACGCCTCCATCACCGGCGTCAGGAAATTCCATTCCACCAGCGCGCGGAATTCAGGCGGCACGGCGGCCGGCGGATAGAACACCGGGCTCAGGAACAACAGCACGGTGGTGACGAGGCCGATGGTCTGGCCGACGTCGCGAAAAAACACGCCGAGCGCCGCCAAGGCCCAGCACGCGCCGGCGGTGATCAGCACGAGCGGCAGCAGCACCACCGGTGCCAGCAAGGCGGTCGGCGGCAGCGCGCCGTTCTCCACCAGGATGAACGCCGCGAGCACGAGCGTGCTCACCGTGGTATGGAAGAGCGCCGCCAGCGTCGCCACCCACGGCAGGATCTCGAGCGGGAAGACGACCCGCTTCACGTAATTCGCGTTGGCGACGATCAGCCCCGGCGCGCGGTTGGCGGTCTCGGCGAACAGCCCGTGCACGATCATCCCGGCAAACACCACGATCGCGAACTCCGCGCGGTTGGCCGGGCCCGCGCCCCACTTCATGCGAAAGATCGTGCTGAACACGAACGTGTACAGCGCGAGGAGCAGCAGCGGATTGAACAGCGACCAGAGGAGCCCGAACGTCGAGCCGCGGTAGCGGCCCGCGATCTCGCGCCGCGTGAGATGGAACACGAGGCGCCGATGGCGCGCCAGCTGCACGAGCGGCGCGAACAGCCCGCCGTTGCGCACGCCTGGCCGGAGGGGCGACACCGGCGCGGGCTTGGAGGCGGTATCGTCCATCCGGGCGGCGTCGCTCTGGCGCTTCGCTGAAGCCCGGCTAGCGGAAGATCAGGTAGAGCAGCCCGCCGATCAGCAGCCACTTCAGCGTGTAGTGCGCGAAGTGGCTCTTGCTCTTGATCCACTTGCCGATCAGGCGGACGCGGTACACGCCGTTGAAGAGGTGATTGAGCAGGCCTACGCCGTCCCCCGGCACGTTCTCGGTCTGGCTGGCGCGGATCACCGTCATCTCGATCAGGTGGTTCAGCCACTGCATCGGGCGCAGCGTGAGCGGGCGCTCGACGTCGCAGAACAGGATGAGCCGCGTGACGTCGCTGCGATTCTCGGCGGTGTGGATGAAGGTCTCGTCGAACATGACCGGCTCGCCATCCCGCCAGAAGTACGGTTGCCCGTCGACGACGATGCGGCACGTGTCGTTGTTCGGCGTGACGAGCCCGAGGTGATAGCGCAGCGACCCGGCGAAGGGATCGCGGTGCGCCCCGAGCTTGCTGCCCGGCGGCAGCAGCGCGAACATCGCCGCGTTCACGGTGCCGATCGACTGCACCAGCGCCACCGTGCGCGGGCACAGCGCACGCGCCGACGGCACCGGCTCGTCGTACCACTTCACGTAGAAGCGCTTCCAGCCGGTCTTGAAGAACGAGTTGAAGCCGAGGTCGTTGTACGTCGCCGCCGCGCGGATGTGCCCTTCGTCGAACAGCGACAGCGCCTCGTCGCGGATCACCTGCCAGTTGTCGCGCAGCGGGGCGAGCTCGGGAAACCGGTCGACCTCCACATACGGGCGGTTCGGCACCGCCGAGAACAGGTACATGAGCGTGTTGTAGGGCGCCATCAGCGACGAATGGTCGGTCAGCTGGCGCAGGAAGCCGTGGCGCACGCGGCCGCGATAGTGGATGTACACGGCCGACGCGATGAACGCGTACAGCACGATGAAGCGCGGTGCGAGCAGGGTTTCGAGCATGGCCGGGAGCTCGCTAGCTTACGCCGGGATCGCGCGCGCCGGCTCGCACGAGCAGCGCGGTGTCCGTCCCGGCGAAGCCCCGGGACACGATCAGCGCGACGTCGGTGCGCGGCACTTGGTCCTGCGAAGACACCGCCAGGCCGGCGCAAGCCGGGTCGAGCGCGCGCAAGGTCGCGATGCCCGGCACGACGCCTGCGCGCAGCGCGGCGAGCGCCACGACGGTTTCCACGATGCCCGCCGCGGCGATCAGGTGGCCGAAGACCCACTTGAAGGCGGTGACCGGCGGACCGTCCGGGCCGAAGACCCTCAGGAGCGCGGCCGCCTCGCTGGCGTCGGACAGCCGCGTCCCGTTGCCGTGCGCGACGATCATGCCCACGTCGGCGGGTGCTACGCCGGCGTCGGCAAGTGCTGCGCGGATCGCCCGCTCGACGCCATCGCCGTCGGCACGGATCGACAGAAGTCCTTCCGCTTCGGCAGCCGAGCCGCCGCCCAGCACCTCGCCCATCGCGCGGGCGCCGCGCGCCGCCGCGGCGGTCGCGGTCTCGAGCGCCAGCGCGGCGGCGCCTTCGCCGAACACGCTGCCGTCGCGGTGCGCGTCGAACGGCCGCAGCGTGTCGCGGCCGAGGAGCCCGCAGCGGTGGTAGAAGAGGACCATCTGCGGCTCGATGGGCGTGTCGTGCCCGATGGCGACGGCGCGGTCCGCCTCGCCGGTGCGCAGCGCCTCGGCGGCCTCGATGACGGCCATCGCGCCGCCGCAGCTATGGTTGGTTATGCAGGCGTTGGCACCCTTGAGCTCGTTGCGGATGCCGACGTGGCAGAGCACGTTGTTGGGCAACGTGCGCAGGAGCCACATCGGATTGACGACATTCCCAAGCTCGGCGCCGAAGGCGGGCATCGCGCCGCCGGATTCCGTCATCAGCGGAAAGTAGTCGTACATGTTCGCGAATGCGCCGCCGCCGGAGCCGACGTACACGCCCGTGCGGTCGTTGAAGTGCGCGGCGGCGTCGGCGGCAAGGCCGGAGCGGAACGCTGTGAAGCCCGCTTCCGCGACCGCGCGATCGCCCGCATAGATGCCGAAGAAGTCGGTGCGGCGGATGAACTTGTGCAGTTTGCGATCGTCCACCAGCGCGCGCGCGTCGAAAGTCGGCATCTCGGCCGCGGACCGGATCGGCCAGCCGGTCGTATCCCAGCCGCGGATGGGTCCGATCGCCGACTCCCCGCGGCGCACGGCAGCTAAGATGGCGGCGGGATCCATGCCCGATGCGCATACCGCCCCGGCGCCGGTGATCAGGATGCGCTCGCGCATCGCGGGTGCCGTCACGCTGCCACGGCGTCCGGATGCCGCAGCGCCACGCAGCTGTTCGAGCCGCCGAAGCCAAAGGAATTGGAGAGCGTCATGCCGACGGCCTGCCGGCGCGGCGCGAGCACCAGGTTGAGATCGCAGTCCGGATCGCGATCGACGAAGTTCGCGTTGACCGGCAGCTCGCCGTGGCGGATCGCCATGGCGCAGATCACCACCTCGACGGCGCCCGCGGCGGCGATCAGGTGACCCATCGTGCTCTTGGTGGAGCTGACGCTCACATCGGCGGTGCGCGCGCCGAACACCGCGTGGATCGCGGCGCTTTCGCTGCGGTCGTTCATCGGCGTGGACGTGCCGTGCGCGTTGATGTAGTCGACGTCGCCGATCGACGCGCCGGCGTCGCGGAGGGCGGCCAGCATCGACTGGATCGGACCGTCGCCGTTGGGGGGCGAGTCGGTGATGCGATACGACGACAGCGAATTGCCGTCGCCGGCCAGCTCCGCGTAGACGCGCGCGCCGCGCGCCTTCGCCGCCTGCCATTCCTCGAGCACCAGGAAGCCTGCGCCCTCGCCGAGCACGAAGCCGTTGCGATTCGCGTCGAACGGGCGGCTCGCATGCGTCGGGTCGTCGTTGTCGGCCGACACCGCCGAGAGCAGGCAGAACCCGGCGAGCCCGGCCGGACTGATCATCGAGTCGAAGCCGCCCGCGAGCGCGCGGTCGACCGCGCCGCGCCGGATCAGCTTCAGGGCGGTGCCGATGGCCTGGCCTCCCGACGCGCACGCGGTGTGCACCGACGTGGAATATCCGCGGATGCCGAACCGGCGCGTGAGCAGAGCCACGCCCGCCGTCGCCTGGCTGCGGCAGAAAACCAGCGGATCGGTGGCGGCCGGGTCGTCGACCATGCGCTGCGGGTCGAGCTCGCCGCCGCGCGCCGAATGCCGGTGCACCGCCGTGAGATCGTCGAAGTCGACCCCCATCATCCCCGTGCCGACCGCGCAACCCCAGCGCTCGGCGTCGCCGGGGGTGGGCGCGATGCCCGCGTCGGCCATCGCCTGCTCGGCCGCGGCGAGCGCGAAGCGATGCGACCGGTTGGCGAACTTCACGAGCTTGCGCTCGGCGGTGAGCACGCGCGAGTCGAAGCCCTTCACCTCCGCGGCGATGCGCGTGGAGAAGCCGCTCGCGTCGAACAGCGAGATGGGCGCGGCGCCGCTCTGCCCATCGAGCACCGCCCGCCACGTGGCCGGCGCGTCGTTGCCGACCGGCGTGACCACCCCCACGCCCGTGATCGCGACCCGGCGGCGCTCACGCATCGGTCACCTCCATCTCGAGGCGCGCACCGGCGACCACGCGAGCGTCGCAACGCGCCTGCATCGTCGCTTTCGCAACGCCGTCCACCGGCACGGCCACGTCGAGGGCGAGATCGAGCGCCTGGCCGGGGTGGATGAACGAGCGCATCTTCACGTGGGTGACCTTGGCGGCCGTCACCGTGCGTCCGGCGGCCCACGCCGCGTCGCGGGCGAGCAGGAGCGTGTGCGCGATCTGCGTGTCGAGCAGCAGCGTCGCCGGGAACACCGGCCGGCGCGGGAAATGATCGTTGAAGAACGCCGCGCTGGCCGGCACGTCGAGGCGCGCGCGCAGGGACACGCCTGCGACCCGTTCGAGCATCGTTACGGCCGGCGACGGGACGCCGCGAAACCGTCCCGGCACGGCGCCCGGGCCGCGCAGCACGGCAAGCCGCGCGCGCAGCTCCTCTGGCGCGTCGAACTCGGCGACCGGGAGCATCGGTCCGAGGCAATCGACGAGCTCGACCAGCGGCGCGCCGTGCGCATGGGCGGACCCACCGTACGCGACCGCCTCGTCGTCGCACTGGTCCACGGTCACGGCGAGCTCGAGCACGTCGCCTGGACGCGCATCGCCCAGGATGCGCGTCTGGCTCGCGAGCGCAGCGACGGGCCGGCCGCGGAAGTCGATGCGGTCCATCGACACCCACGCCGCGAGCTGGCCGACCGCCTCGGCGACCAGGCACGCCGGAAAGCGCGCCACCTCGCGCGGCACGGCGAAGCGCGCGGTGGCTACGCGCCCCGGCTCGAACCGGTCGATGCGGTCGACGAACGAGTACGCGGCGAAGTGATCGGCCGAAGGCACGGTCAGCTCACGACTGGACCGGTCTTCACGCCGGCGCCGGCGCCTCGCGCTGCGCGCGGATCACCAGCTTGCAGAACGTCTCGGGTGTGAAGAGGCGCGGGATTTCGGCCGCCTTCAGCGGGGTCTTGAAGCGCTCGGCCGGCACCTCGGACAAATACTCGCGCAGCTGCACGAGGCCCCTCTCGGTGACGATGCCCTTCTGCTCGAACTCCTCCTCGGGCAGGTCGCCGCGCGCGTTCTCGACGATCTTGCCGCGCGGGATCTTGATCTTGAACGCGCGCTCGAGGCGAAACACCATGTCGAGGAAATCGATGGACTCGGCATCGAGGCCCTCGATGAGCGACACCTTGGGCTTGATGTCCTCGAGGTCGGCGCCGAGCGCGTCGGCCATCGTCTCGGCGACCTTCGGATATACGGCGTCGATCTGCGCCTGGGTGATCGGTTGCTCAGCCATGTTGCGGTTCTCCCTTCATGCCATCTTGAAGCCGCCGTCGACGTGGAACACCTGTCCCGTCACGTAGCTCGCGTAGTCGGACGCCAGGAACCACACGGCGTACGCGACCTCTTCCGGCTTGCCGTAGCGCTTCAGCAGGATCCGGTTCTTCACTTCGTCGCCGGCCATGTCGCGCACGTCCTGCGACATCTCCGTCTCGATCACGCCCGGCGCCACTGCGTTGACGGTGATGCGCCGCGGCGCGAGCTCGACCGCGAGCGAGCGCGTGAACGCGTTGATCGCGCCCTTGCTCGCCGCGTAGTTGGTCTGGCCGCGCCCGCCCTTTTCCGCGGCGACCGAGCTCAGGTTCACGATCCGTCCGGCGCGTTGCACGATCATGTGCGGCACCACGGCGCGCGCCATGTTGAATACGCCGCCAACGTTGGTGTCGAGCACCATGCTTACGTCCTCGTCGGACATCGCGGCGAGCTGGTTGTCGCGGATGACGCCGGCGTTGTTCACGAGCACGTCGACGCGGCCGGTGCGCTCGGCGACGCGCTCGACCGCGGCGGCGCAGGCCGCCGCGTCCGTCACGTCCACCTGCGCGGCGGCCACCGCGCGCCCCGCGGCCGCGGCCGCATCGGTCACCGCGCCGGCGGCGGCGGCATTGCCGCGGTAGAAGAACGTCACGTCGGAGCCTTCGGCGGCGAAGCGCAGGACGATGGCCCGGCCGATGCCGCGGCTGCCGCCGGTCACGATCACCGTCTTGCCCGCGAGGCCAGGATCGACGTCCATCGCGCGTCAGCCGGAGATGGCGAAGCCGCCGTCGACGACCAGCGTGTGGCCGTTGATCATCGCGGCCTCGGGAAGGCAGAGCAGGTACACCGCGTCGGCCACTGCCTGCGGCGTGAGCGTGGGACCGGCCGGCGTGCGCTGCGCGAAGTTCGCGAGCACCTCGTCGCGATTGGGGAAATAGGCGAGCGCGTCGGTGTCCACGACGCCCGCGCTGACGGTATTGACGCGGATGCCGCGCGGACCGAGCTCCTGCGCGAGCGCGCGCACCAGCGCCTCCAGGGCGGCCTTCGACGCGCCGACGAAGCCGTAATTGGGCATCGCGCGCTGCGCGCCCAGCGACGACATCGCGATGATCCGCCCGCCGTCGCGCATCATTGGCACCGCGCGCTGCGCGAGGAGGCCGATCGCCAGCGCGTTGGTCTCCATGCACCAGCGCCAATGCTTGAGACCCATCTCGAGCGTCGGCTTGAGCACGCCGGAGGCGGCATTGCTCACCACGATGTCGAGCCGGTCGAATTCCTTCCGGAGCGCTTCGAACAACTCGTCCACGCTATCCGGCATCCCGACGCTCGCCTGCACCGCCAGGGCGCGCCGGCCGAGCGCGCGAATCTCGCCGCACAGCGCCTCCGCCTCGTCGGCGCTGTTGTAGTAGTTGACGACGACATCCGCGCCGCGCGTCGCGAGCTTCATCGCGATGGCGCGACCGATGCCGCGGGCCGCGCCGGTGACCAGCGCGAGCTTGCCGCCAAGCGGCAGGTCGTTGCACGTTGCGTCGGATTGCACGGTCGGGAGCAGCGCGGGCCGGCCTCTACTGGGGCCCGCGGGCGGTGAGCGGCGTCGGAGCGCCATTCTAACCGGTGGTCCGGGCGCGCCCTGCCAACGGGCGGTCTCATGCGTGCGTTCCGCACGCCGCGACCACCTCGCTTCAGACCGGCGGCGCCGGCGCCTGTACGCTATTGGGCGCTCCGGCTCCGGCGGAGCCCGCGGCGCGCTTGGCGCGGATCAGCCGCTGAAGCTCGATCACCCAATTCTTCTTGATGCTGTACCAGACGTCCGCGGCCCAAAGCGCGCCGGTGAGCCGATCGTCCTCGAGACCGCCTTCGCCCGCCTTGCCCGGCGCATACGCGTTGAGCCGCGCCCGCGTGTCCGGGTCCTTCGCGAGCTCCTGGACCGCCGGCAGCAGGACGTGGCTGTAGGTGGCCGGCAGCTCGAGGTTGCGCACCTGCGCCGTGCCGACTCCGCGGAACACTTCCTGCTCGTTGATGCCGGGGAAATTCCACGCGATGAGATCGATCGCGATGAAGAAGCCGGTGAACTCGCCGACCGTATCGGGAATCTGGCGCAGCTTGCCGATCATGTCCCACTGGTTCGGGAGCAGGTAGGCCGCGCCGCCTGCGCCGACCACCGACGCGTACGCGGCCGACAACCCGAGCACCGGTCGTGTGCGCCCCGTGAGGGGATCGACGATGGTGGTGCGGGCTTCCGCCGCCTGGGTCCACGGATTGACCACCGCGATCTCGTTGCCGAAGCGCCCGTCGAGCTGCTGCAGCACCTTGATCGCCTGCATGCCGCCCTGGCTGTGCCCGACCATCATCGGGCGCATGCCGTCGTGCTCGTATTGCCACGCGAGGAGGCCGGTCAGGTGCGCGCCCTGCTCGTACGGGCTGTACGACCATGCGCGGGTGCCCGGGTCGCGGATGGCGGCTTCGGGGTAGCCCATGCCCACCAGGAAATGCCCGAACGAGATCATGATCAGGTGCACGGGATAGATCCCGCCGTGCAGCAGCATTACGCGCGGCGCCGGAGCGTTCGCGAGCGGACCGCGGACGTCCGCCTCCGTCACGTGCAGCGGGTCGATTGCGAGGATGCGGTCCTCGGCATCGCGATCGAGCGCCAGCCGCGCGAACACGGCGCCGGCGCGCGGCTCGTCCTGAACCGATGGGCTGGGCGGGACGATGGCGCAGCCCTGCGCGAGCAGGAGCGCGAGCGCGGCTACGAGGACGGTGCGACGGGTCGGATTCTTCATGGGAGCGTGGTCAGCCGGCGAGTGAGGCCGGTCCAGAGGTGGTCGACGTCGTCGCGATCGAACGCGGCGGTGCGATAGGAGATGCCGGCGTAGAAGCGCTCGCCGACGGTGGTGAACGCCACGACGAGCGGCGCGAGCGGACCCGTCGGCACGCCGCGGATGTACACCGGCAGGGGCTTGGCCGGGTCGGACCGGCGCCACAGCGCGTTGAGGTTCATCGCGGACAGTCCGGCGTGGAGGGGATAGGTCTTCGCATAGAAGCCGGCGCGCTGCGCCGGGTCGAGCAGCGGCCAGATGGCCTTCACCCAACGCATCGCGATCAGCGTCTGGAGATAGAGCTTCTCCCGCTTGACCTGTTCCGTCTCGGCATGCACGTCGCGCGACAGGCGCTCGAGACCGATGCCGTCGGGCACCGGGTGCGCGACCCGCAAGGAGCCGAGGAATTGCCCGAACGCCGCGCGGCCCGGCGCGCCGAACTCCGAGCGCAGGTTCATGATCGAGGCGACGCCGATGGCGACGCGCTGGCGCGCGCCGCGCCGCTGCGGCACCAGCGGGTCGAGCGCCAGCAGCAGGAGCGCCAGCAGCACGTCGTTGACGGTCACCGACCATGCTTTCGCGCAGGCCGGCAGGCGCTGAGATGCGTCCGCGGGCAGCAGGTACAGGCGATAGCCGTTATGGCCGTCCATCGCGTCGCCGTAGCGTGGCCGCGCCGTCCGCCGGGCGTTGCGGACCTGCGCCGGGACCCGGCCGAGCCCCGCCAGCGCGCGCCGCCAGTGGGTGCGGTACAGCCGGCCCTGGCGTGGCGGGTAGAGCAGCGGCGCGGCGGCGTGCCCCTCTTCGCCAGCGCAACGCGCGACGATCGACTGCAGCAGCTCCACGATGGAATCGCCCGCGGCGATGAAGTGATCGTAGGCGAGCCCCAGCATCGTGCCGTCGGCGCCGCTCGCCAGGAAGAATCGGAACGGGTCGAGCGCGCCGTCGGCTTCGAAGGGCGTGTTGAGCTGCCGCTCGATCTCCGCCTCGAGCGTGTCCAGCATGCGCGCCCCCGCGACGACGGTGAGCACGCTGCGCGCCGGCCCGCCGCGATACTCGTAGCGGCCGCGCCGCCCGTCGAGCGCGAGGCCGGTGAGGCCCCAGTGCTCGAGCGTGGCCGCGATGGCCGACTCGATGTCCGCGCGCGGCATGTGCCGGTCGACCTCGACCGCATGCACGGCGTTGTACGGATGCATCGCGCGCCAGCGCAGCATGTTCGACTGGAACAGGTTGAGCGCGCCTCTCATGAGTCGCGCGGCGCAGCCCACTCCTGCGCTTCCTCGCACCACGCGCGCCGGATGCCGTGCCACAGGTCCGCCGCCTGGAGGACGTTGCGCATCGCCGGGGGCGCCCCCGCGGCGTCGGTCTCCGGACGGTAGGACTCGATGTACGCACGCGCGTCCGGGTTCGCGGCGAGGTGCTCGAGCCGGACCGCGTCGAGATGCCCGGTGCGAGCTGGCAGCGTCACGTTGCGCACGTTGGCGCGCGACCGCCCCACGTAGGGCGCGCGCGGCAGGATGCCGTCGGCGATCAGGTCGGCGTCGATCTGGTAGCCAGTGAAATCGCGCACGCTGTCCGGGATGTCGTGCAGGAGCCCGGCCATCGCCCACTCGCCGGCGAGGATGCGCGGGAGCGTGCCGGTCGCGAGCGCGGCCGCGTACCGCACGGCGAGCCCGACGACGGGACGCGCGGAGCCGGTGTGCGGATCGACAATGGTGGTGCGATCAAGCGGCGCGTCCGCCACCGGATCCCAGACCGCCACCGCGGACCGGAACGCGCCTGCCAGCTCGTGCAGCGTGCGCACGACCACCATGCCGCCGCGACTGTGTCCCACCAGGATCGGCGGCATGCCGTCGTGCTCGTAGTGCCAGGCGACGATCCCGGCCAGCTTGACGCTGTCGAGATAGCCGCTGGCGGTGAGCGCGCCGTCGCGCGGGTCGCGGATGCGCGCCTCGGGATACCCCATGTCGACCAGGAACCGCGCGAGCGAATCCATCGGGACGAACGGCAGCGCGCCCTGCAGCAGGATCAGCCGCGGGGCGGGGGCCTGCGCGAGCGCGGCGCGCGCTGGCCCGGTGTCCAGCGCATCGCAGTGCAGGTCCAGGACGACGGCGCGCGCGGCCGGCGTATCGCTTCCGCCGGGCGCGGCGCGAGTTGCGGACGTGGCGGCGCACGCCGCGAGCGCCAGCGCGAGGCCGAGCCGCGTTGCTCGATCAATGCTCACGCGGCGTGAGCCGGGGCACGAATCGCCCGGTTCGCGCCGCGTAGCGCGCATAGGCCTCGCCGTGCACCGCGGACAGGTGGGCCTCCTCGTTGCGCGCCTTGAGATTCATCAGCAGCACGTGTATCGCAGCGATGGCGAGCATCGGCACCGTGGGCAGCACGACCGCCGAGCACAGCATGAGCAGGATGCTGAACGCGTAGATCGGATGCCGGATGCGCCGGAACGGCCCGTCGGTGATGAGCGCCGCGCTGCGCGAGCTTACGTCCATCCGCCAATCGTCGCCCATCCGCACCCAGCAACGCGCCGTGGCGAGCAGGCAGCCGACTGCGACCAGCGCGGCCGCGCCGCGCAGCGCCCGCGCCACCGCATCGTCGTGCGCGAAAGCGGGCAGCGCCAGGATCGCGTCCGTGCGGGATTGGGCGAGCCACGGCAGCGCGATCCACGCCGCCACGAGCGGCACCCACACCAGCCACATCAACCGCTCGCGGGCCTGCTCCGGGACCAGGCCGGCGTCCGTGCGCAGGTGGCGCCGCACGCGCACGATCATTGCGCCGACGCCGATCCAGTACAGCGACACGGTGAGCGCGACGACGAGGAGCGGCAGGTCGTGCATCGGGGGAAAGTCGCATCGGCGGCGGGTGGACGAGAGGCGCGGCGGCGCGGTGCCGCAGCAGTCAGGCGCGCTCGATGATCGCGGCGATGCCCTGGCCGCCGCCGATGCACATGGTGATGAGCGCGTAACGCTTGCCCGTGCGTTGTAATTCGTACATGGCCTTGACAGTGAGGATGCAGCCCGTGGCGCCGATGGGATGTCCGAGCGCCACGGCGCCGCCGTTCGGATTGACTTTGGCGGCGTCGAGCCCGAGCTCCTGGTTCACGCCGAGCGCCTGCGCCGCGAATGCTTCGTTGGATTCGATGACGTCCATGTCCGCAAGCGAAAGACGTGCCTTCGCGAGCGCGTTCTTCACGGCCGTGACCGGGCCGAGCCCCATGATGCGCGGCTCCACGCCGGCGTGCCCGTACGCGACGAGCCGCGCCATGGGCACGAGGCCCTGGCGACGCGCGGCGCCTTCCTCCATCAGCACGATGGCAGCGGCGGCGTCGTTGAGCCCGGACGCGTTGCCGGCCGTGACGGTGCCGTTCTCCTTGGCGAACACCGCCTTCAGCTTGGCCATCCCGTCGAGGGTCGCGTCCGCGCGCACGTGCTCGTCGGTGTCGAACTGCACCGTACCTTTGCGCGACTTGATCTCGAGCGGCACGATCTGGCTCCTGAAATGACCCGCTGCGGCCGCTGCCGTCGCGCGCCGATGGCTCTCGACCGCGAAGGCGTCCTGTTGCTCGCGCGATATGCCGCATTGCTTCGCCACGTTCTCGGCGGTCACGCCCATGTGCATCGACTCGAACGGGTCGGACAATGCGCCCGCCATCATGTCCACCATCTTGGTGTCGCCCATCCGCGCACCCCAGCGCTGCGCGGGGTCGATGTACGACGCGCGGCTCATGCTTTCGGCACCGCCGCCGATCGCCGCGTCAACGTCGCCCAGCATGATGTACTGCGCCGCGCTGATCACGGCCTGCAGGCCGCTGCCGCACAGGCGGTTCAGCGTCAGCGCGCCGCTCCCCACGGGCAGCCCGCCCTCGATCGCGGCGACGCGGGCCATGTACATGTCCTTGGGCTCGGTGTGGATCACGCTCCCGAAGACGCATTGCCCGATCGCGGCCGGGTCCACTTTGGTGCGAGCGAGCGCTTCGCGCACGACGGTCGCGGCCAGCATCGTGGGCGCGTGGTCCTTGAGCGTTCCGCCGTAGTCGCCGATCGCCGTCCGCACGCCGCCGAGCAGCACCACCTGCCTTGGATCCATGAGCGTTCCCTCCATAGAGCCGGCGATGATACAAGGCCGGCCCCGGCGGATCGAAGCGGCCCGGGATGGGACGCCGTTCGCGCGGTGCGGTAGGCTCGCGGACGGCGGCGCACCCGCGCGTTTCGGGGCGACCGCCGGGCCGGCCTCCTGGCGCGCGGCGGGCACCGTAGGGCGGGCGGTTCCCCGCATGAGGAAACGGCGATGAATGCAGCGGGCTCGAAATGGAAACATCACGGCGTGCGCGTCGTGCGCGCCGGGGAGCTCGATCCCAACACGGCGCAGACGCCCGGCATGGATCGCGCGGCCGCGATCACGGCGGCACGGGCCGGCGCGGAGAAGCTCTGGGCGGGGACCGTCGTGATCCACCCCAGGGCCAGGACCGGCACGCATCATCATGGCGCGGTCGAAAGCGTGATCTACGTCGTCAGCGGCCGGGCGCGCATGCGCTGGGGCGACCGGCTGGAGTTCGTGGCGGAGGCGGGCCCGGGCGATTTCATCTTCGTGCCGCCGTACGTGCCGCACCAGGAGATCAACGCCAGCGACGCGGCGCCGCTGACGTGCGTGCTGGTGCGCAGCGGCCAGGAGCCGGTGGTGGTCAACCTCGACCTGCCGAACGTCGAGCCCAACCCCGAGGCCGTGCAGTGGGTGGACGACATCCACCGCGCCGGCGGGTGACCGGCGCTTCGCGCTGCTAGCGGCGGTCGAGGAAGCGCACCAGCTTCGAGCGGCTCAAGCGCGTTGCGACGAGGTGGCGGAGCCCCGCCAATTCGCGCGCCAGAGCGTCGATCGGGCGCGGCCTTTCGCCGCCCCGCCCGCCGCGGCGGGCCAGGAGCTCGCTCGTCAATGCACCGAGCAGGAGCGCCGCCCCGGTCATGAGGCCGGGGTGTCGCCGGGCGAGGCCCAGCACGCCCCGCGCGGGCGCACGGCCGGTCGCGCCAGCGGCAACTCGGCCGGCGGAGCTGCCCCCGCTTCGCGCGGTTTCGTCGTTGGCGCTGCGCGGCCAGCCGAGCAACCGGTTCTGCCGGGCATAGAGCGCGGGGTCGGGCGTGCTGCGGGGCGTCGTCGCGTTTAGCGAGTCGTCCGGGCGCGGCGGGGCGTCGCCGGAGTAGAACGGTGCGGTGGCGGCCTGCTCCTTGGCGGTCGCGGGCATGTCCTGGCCGACCCGCGAGCCGAAGCGGTGGGCATACACCCAGGTGAATTCCGCGCCGAACAGGAAGATCTGCGCGGAGTAGTACACCCACAGCAGCAGCACGGCGAGCGAGCCGGCCGCGCCGAAGCCGGACACCACGCCGCTCTTGCCCAGATAGAGGCCCACCAGCAGCTTGCCGACTGCGAACAGCACCGCCGTGAACGCTGCGCCGACCCAAACGTCGAGCCAGGCGATCTTCACGCGCGGCAGGATCTTGTACATCAGCGCAAACATGGCGGTGACGACCGCCAGGCCCACCAGGAAATTGATGATTTGCAGCAGCCATTCGAAATCGGCGAAGAAGCCGCCCCACAGCAGGCCAAGGGCGGCGAGCGACGCGCTGATCACGAGCGAGACCAGCAGCAGGAAGCCGATGCTCACGACCAGGCCGAGCGACAGCAGGCGGCTGCGGATGAGCCCCCAGATGCCTTCCACCTGCTTCACCGCGGGCGCCTTCCAGATCCGGTCGAGGTCGGTCTGCAGCTCCGCGAACACCGTCGTTCCGCCGACGATGAGCAGCACCACGCCGATGATGGTCGCGACAATGCCGTCGCCGGTGTTGCTCGCGCTCTTGACCAGGCCCTGGATGGCCGTGGCTCCATCGTCGCCGATCAGTCCGCCGAGCTCGGTGTAGAGCTGGCCGCTCGCCGCGTCGCGGCCGAGGAACAGGCCGGCGACCGCGATGACGATCACGAGGAGCGGCGCGATCGAGAACGCCGTGTAGTACGCAATGGCCGCGCCCATGCTCGGCGCAAAGTCGTCGATCCACGCGGTGGCGCATTCCTTGGTCATCGACCACAGGACCGACGGGCTAAGCGCTGCTCGAGGCATGGGGACTCCGGAGAACGCGGATGTCGGGCGGCGCGCGTTATCTACACGCCCGCCTGGTAAGGATTACGCGGGGGCCGCTCGCGCTGCCGGTCACCGCAGGGCAAGGGCCACCTCCTGTGCAAGAGCCGTGCCGCGGAGCGTCGCTGAGCCGGGCGGGAAGCAGCCGCCCTAATGCCAGGCGGAGACGGCCTGGCGGGCGGGTCCGTTCAGCGGCCGGGCCAGGAGGCCGGTGGGCGCGACGCTCACCGCGTAGTGCGCGCCGTCGGCCATCGGCAGGAACGTCGCGCTGCCGTACACGGCGTCGACGAAGGGCAGCCACGCGTGAAAGCGTTGTGCGATGCTCCACACGTCGACGCCGTCCGGACGTGCGAGCTCGTGCACGGTGCGCGGGGCGCTGCGCTCCTGCTCGATGTCGCGATAGCGTCCGCCGATGCGGTCCAGGCGGAACGACGGGTCGAGTCCCAGCACCAGGGCGGCGCCGTGCCACTTCAGCACGCGCGCGTCGAGCTGCCATTCGTCCCCCGCCAGGGCGAACGACTCGCTGCCCCCCTCGGGATACATCACCTCGGCCGCGAAGCGCCGCTCGCCCTCCTGCCGAAAGCGCACCTCGGCGGCCGGGGTCTCGTTGGTCAGGCGCGCGTAGCTGCGCAGGTCGATGCCGATCAGCGCCGCCGCCACCGCGAGGACCAGCCAGAACGCCGCGAGCGTACCGTGCAGCGCGGCCGCGAAGGGATGCCGGCGCCGCCCGCGGTTGACGGCGCGCAGGGCGAACGCGCCCGCCAGGATTCCGCACACGATCACCCAGCCTGCGAGCATCAGCGCGCTCCGGCCGGCGCGGCGTTGGTGCGATCGACATCGTAGAAGCGAAACTGTCCGCGCAGGAAGGGATGCTGGTAGTAGCCGCGCACCCACGGTTGCGCGAGCACGTTGTCGTACGAGTAGGTTTGCAGGAGCCATGGCGAGTAGGCGGCGACCAGCGCGGTCATGCGCTTGTAGAGCGCCGTACGCGCGGTCGAGTCCGGCAGGCGCCGCGCCTCCTCGAACGCCCGGTCGTACTCGGGCAGGCGAAAGCGCGCGTCGTTCGAGGTGCCGATGTTGCGGCCGTACAGCGTGCTGAAGAACGTGTCCGCGTCGGGGATCGACGTGATCCACGCCAGCCCCCACATCATCAGCTGGCCGGCCTCCGACATCTTGTTGAGCTCCGGCCACTTCTGCTTGAAGTCGACCATCCGGATGCCGATGGCGTCCATGCAGCGCTTCCACAGCTCGTCGGCGGCGCGCGCTGCGGCATCCGGGGTGGAGGCGCGCACGATGGTGAGTGGCTTGCCGTCGGGCGTCTCGCGATAGCCGTCGCCGTCGAGGTCGCGGTACCCGAACCGGTCCAAGAGCGCGCGCGCCCCGGCGGGGTCGTAGGCTGCGGGGGCGAGCGTCGCGTCGTAGCCGGGCACGCCCGGCGGCAGCGGCTGGGACGCGGGCAGCGCCTGGCCGTTCTGCAACGTGCGAATGGCGGCGGCGCGATCGTAGCCCATGCCGATCGCGCGGCGCAGCGCCAGCTTGGCCGGCGCGTACCCGCCCACCACGGGATCGTCGAGGTTGAAGAAGTTGAAGCTGATCGCCGGATCCACCTGCCGATGCAGCCGCACCCCGCGGGCGGCGTAGACCGGCTTGAGCACAGCGCCGTCGAGCACGTTGCCGGCGAGCGAGGCGGGGAGCTCGAGCAGGTCGAGCGCGCCGCGCTCGAACGATAGCACGCGGGGCTGGGCCTCCTCGAGCACGCTGATCTCGATGGTTGCGGCCAGCGGCAGGCGCCGGCCCACGAGACCGGCGGCCGCGGCCTGTGCCGGCGCATCGCCTGGCGGGGGCGCCGGGTAGCGCTCCTCGCGATAGCCGGGATTGGCCTCGAGCACGATCTTCTGGGCCCGCGTCCACGCGCCGAGCCGATACGCGCCGGTCCCCACCGGATGCTCGGCGACGCGGCGGCTGTCGTCGCCGTTGGCCTCGACGACCTCGCGCGCCACCGCGCCGAACTGCGAGGTCGTCAGCCAATGCTGGAACGCGAAGTCGGGCTCGTCGAAGCGCACGCGAAACGTGTAGCGGTCGACGACGGCAAGGCCCGCGATCGGCGCCGCGTAGTCGAGTGCGCCCGTTTTGCGCGCCTGTGCGAGCACCGGCTCGAGGCCCGTCAGGTGCCGCTCGAACAGGTAGAGCCAGTAGGAGCGCACCTTCGGATCGAGCATGCGCTGGATCGAGTAGACGTAGTCCTGCGCGACGAGCTCGCGGCGGCGGCCCCTGAACGCCGGATCGTCGGCGTAATAGATGCCCGGGCGAATCCGCACTGTGTACGTGCGGCCGTCGTCGGTGATCTCGGGCAGGCCCGCGGCGGTGCGCGGAATGAGCCGGACCGGCCGGGCGAAATAATCGTAGGTGTACGGGGGATCGAAGATGGCGTCGATCACCTGGAACGAGAACGTGTCCGACGCCGCCTGCGGATCGAAGCCGCTCTCGGCGACCCGTAACTCCACGCGCACGACGTGCGGCGCGTCCGCGGGACCGTCGGCTGCGCGCCCCTCGGGCCACGCAGCAACGAGCAGCGCGCACAACGCCGCCGGGACGACGCCGCTGATTGCGCCGCGCAGTCCGCCGCGCAGTCGAGTCATGCGCGCGGCCGCGCCGGGCCGGCCAGGAAACCGCGCAGGCGCGCCAGGCCGTCCTCCAGTCGCGCCGGGTCGGCCGCGAAGCACCACCGCACCCAGCCCTCGCCTTCCGGACCGAACGCGCGTCCGGGCGCCAGGCCGAGCCTGGCCTCCCGCACGAGGCGCGTGCAGAACGCCACCGAGTCGGCGAGGCCGTCGACGCGGAAGAACGCGTACATCGCTCCCGGCGGCGGGGCCACCCACACGCCGGGCAGGCGCGCAAGACCGCCGACCAGCACGTCGCGCGCGTGGCGCATCCGCGCTCGCAGGGCCGCCACCGACGCCTCGCCGTCGCGCAGCGCGACCACGCCCGCTTCCTGGACGAAGGCGGGCGAGCACGACGTGTTGTATTCGATGAGCTTGCCCAGGTCCGCCATCAGCGCCGGGGGCGCGACGATCCAGCCGAGCCGCCAGCCGGTCATCGCCCACGCCTTCGAGAAGCTGTTGGTGCTGACGACGCGAGCGTCGGCGCTCGACAGCGACAGGACCGACGGCGCGGCCGGGCGCGCGTCGCCATACCAGAGGCGCTCGTACACGTCGTCGGCGACGATCCAGATGCCGTGGCGACGGCAGTGCGCGAGCACCGCGGCCTGCGCGGCGGCGTCGATCGTCCAGCCGGTCGGGTTGTTGGGCGAGTTGATCACCAGCGCGCGGGTCCCCGGCGAGAGCGCGCCGAGCAGGCGGTCGAGGTCGAGGACAAACCCCTGCGGCGACGGCGTCAGCGAGACGGTGGCCACGCTCGCACCCAGGATCTTCGGAATCTCGGTCAGGTTAGGCCACAGCGGCGTGATCGCCACCACGCGGTCGCCGTGCCCGACGAGCGCCTGCATCGCGATCGCGAGCGCCGACATCCCGGAGGCCGTCACCGCGATGCGTGCGGCGCCGATGGGCGCATGCAGGACGGTGACCGACGCCGCGATGGCCTCGCGCAGCGAGGGTATGCCGAAATTCTCGGTGTAGAACGTGGCGCCGCGCTCGAGCGCCGCCTGCGCCGTTGCGCGGATGAATGCCGGCGTGACGACGTCGGGCTCGCCGAACCAGAAGGGGAGCACGCCGGGGTCGCCCATGCCGGCGTCGGCGACCGCGCGGATCTGCGACGCGTAGAGCGCGCGCACGGCGGGCCGCGCGGTGGGGCGTTCGATGGGCGACGATGCGTCGGGCATGGCGGGGAGGCGGTCGGTCGCCGTGGTTCTACAGGTCTTATACTGCGTGCACCCGCCGACCCGCAACCGCGCAGCCTTCGCTCACGGGACGCGCGCGACCTCCATCCGATGCTATCGATCCTGTCCAGCGTGCTTGCCATCCTCGCCTGCGGCGCACTGGGCGCCGTCGCCGGTTATTTCGTGCGGGCGTGGCTCGAGCTCGGCGGCGTGGGCGGCGCGCTGGTGGCGCTGGTGGTCGCGATGTTCGTGGCGGCCGTCGCATGGGGTACGGGCGCGACCGTGCTGCGGCGCGCCGGCGTGATCCGCTGACCGGCCGCCGCGCGGCCTTCGCGCTGCGGTAACATGCGCGCTGTTTTTTCGCCCACGGGGATGTTCGTGACGATTCGCATGTTGCGTGCCGCCGGCGTCGCGTTCGTGCCGGGACTCGCGCTTGCTACGCTCGCGGCGGCATTGATCGCCGGATGCGCCACGCCGACAGCGGACAAGGACGAGGCGCGGGCCGAGCCCATCTATCGCACCGGCAGCAACCTGCCGGTCAAGGATCCGAGCGGGACGAGCCGGGTGCAAACGGTCCGTCCGGACGAGACGCCCATCCTCCGACCTCTGCCCACGCCCCGTCCGGGCGGCGGCGGCTGATCGGCTCCTGATCGGTGACCGAGGGCCGCGCGCTGCGCCGCGCCGGCCGCGGTCCTAGCCCGACTCCGCCACCACTACCAGACGCAGCGGTCCCCCTGGCACCACCGCATCGAGGGGCCAGCACGTCACCAGCGTGAGCGTCGGCAGCGGCGCGCTGCGCGGCAGCCGCAGCGTGCGCACGTCGGCGACGTAGCGCTCGCGTACGCGGTAACGCCGGCGCGCGCCGTCGGCCAGCTCGAGCAGCACTTCGTCGCCCGGAGAGACATCGCGCAGGAAGCGAAAGTGCGTGTCGCGATGCGCCGACACCACCGCGTTGCCCGCCGCCCCGAGCGGCGCTGACCCGTCGAGATGTCCCGGTCCCCACGCCAGCGTGCGGCCGCTCGCGCCTGCGAGCACCAGCACGTCGCCTCCGGCGGACGGCACGAGCAGCCGCGCAACCGGGTGCGTGTCGGCCCATGGCCAGGGACGTGCAGGCAGCCCGGTGCGCGTGGTCTCGGCCCACGCGCGCCGCAGCAGCCACTGACCTGCACCCGCTTTTAGGTAGGTCCACGCGCCCGCGCTCATGGCGGCCGCGCCGGCGAGCGCTACGAGCGCGATCACGGCCCGCCGCCAGCGCGCGCGGCCGCCGACCGGGGAAGACTCGGCCGGGCGAGCGCGTGCCGCGCGCCGCGCCCACGGCTGCGCCGGCGCGACCGAAAGGTCCTCCCCGCTCGGCGGCTGCGCCGGCGTGCATCGGCGCGGCCGTCGGACTCAGCATGTGCGCCGCGCGGCCTGCTCCGCCGAGTGCAGGCGCGCCAGGCGATCGCGGTCGACGGCTCGCTGCGGCGGCGGCGCGAGCCGGCGCAACGCTCCAGGATCCGCGCCGTGGAATCGTCCCGCGCCGCCGCGCGGCTGCGCCGCCGCGCGCGAATCCAGCAGCAGGCGGCGGCCAAGCCAGGCCGTGACAAGGAGCAACGCGCCGGCGAGGAGCTCGAGCAGGGCCGGGGTGGCGGTCTGCGGCAGGCCCGTGATCGCCTCATGGGAGAGGCCGTCGGGCAGGTTGCCCGGCACTCCTGTGCGCAGCGGCAGGATTCCCGCCGGTGCGGTGGGCGTCACGTCGACGGCCACGAGGCTCGTGTACGCGCTGACCAGGTGATGCGCGAGCGCGACGGCGATCGTGGCGCGTTTGGCGTCGTCGACCGATCCGACGTTGCGGCGGGCGTCCTCGATCGCCTCGATCTTGTCGCGCGCGAACAGCACGCCGACCCCGGGCTGCGACGCCCCGCCGTCGTGGGGCAGGCTGGCCCGCCACGACTGCGCGCCGCTGCGCCCCGCCATCTGCACCGCGCCGACGACGGCGCCGAGCGGGAACACGGCGGTCAGCACCACCGGCTCGCCGGCGTAGAGATCCGGCATCTGGCGCGGATACGATTCCACGGCGGTCGGCCAGTCGATGCGCACGTCGGTCAGCACCGGGCTTTCGAGCTTCCGGATCAGCGCGGTCATCCGTTCCTTTACTTCGCGCACGTCGCCGATGAACGTGAACGTGCCGCGGCCGGCCTCGGCGGCCTTGCGCATGAAATAGGTGTTGGGCGCCGGCCCGATGCCGATCGTGAAGAGCCGCCGGTCGCCGAGCTGGCGGCCGATCAGCTCGAGGAGATCGCCTTCGTTGCCGACCGCGCCGTCCGTCATGAACACGACCTGGCGGATCAGGTCGTCGCGGCGCGCGGGCGCGAACGCCGCTTCGAGCGCGGGCTTCATCTCGGTGCCGCCGCGCGCCCGCAGGCCGCGCACGAACGCGCGCGCCGCGTCGAGCGTGGCGGGGTCAAGCGGAACCGGCGCAGTGAAGAGCGCCCGCGTGGTCGAGTTGAACTCGATCACGTTGAACCGGTCGCCCGGGCGGAGCCGCTCGAGCGCGACCAACATGGCTTCCCGCGCCTGAGCGATGGAAACGCCCTCCATCGATCCAGACGTGTCGACGATGTAGGTGACCTCGCGCGGGGCGCGCTCGCCCGCCATGTCGCGCGTGGTCGGCGGCAGCACCATCACGAGCGCATGCCGGCGTCCGTCGACGTTCTCGGTGAACAGCGCGGCGGCCGGCGCGGCGCCGACGTCGGGGACGTAGGCGAGCTCGAAGTCGCGCGCCGCCGGCACGCTGCCGGTCGCGAGCATGACTCGATAGCGGTGGCCGGGTCCTGCGACGATGCGCACTGGGTGGTAGGCGCTCGCCACGCGCGCGAGGGGGAAGCCGGCGTCGAGGTCGATGGTCAGCGTGAGCGGATTGACGGCGCCGTCCGCCGGGTCGGCGACGCGCGGTGTGATGCGGTCCGCATCGGGCACCGCATCGGTCGGCGCCGCCGTGCCGACGCTGCCGGGCGGAGCGCCCGAGGACAGCGGCGTGCCCGGAACGTAGCGCGGCGTGACGGCCGTCGGGAAGCGCAGTCGGAAGGTGCCGTTGTCGTATGCCAGCTTCTCCTGGTATTCGATGGAGACGACGATCTCCTCGTCCGGACCGATGTGCGCGACGCTCGTGGTGAACAGGTTCGGCCGCTCCTGCTCGATTAGGCTCGCCTTGCGCCCCTCCTGCTTCGCCGCCTCGTAGGCTGCGCGCGCCGCCTGCCGCTCCTTGATCTGCCCCTCGATCACGCGCCCGCCGACGCGCATGTCGAGGTGGTCGACCGCCGCGTGCTCCGGCAGCGGGAACAGGTAGACGCCTTCGCGCCACTCCGCCGTGGGATTGACGAAGCGCTGCGTGACGCGGGCCCGCGCGGTCATCCCGGTGACGTCGATGTGCACGTCCGTGGCCAGGAGCGGTGCGGCCGAGCGGGCGCCGTCTCCGCCGCGCAGCAGGAGCGTGCCCTGCTCGACGTCCGCGGCGGGCAGGGCGGCCTCGGCCTGCGTGGCGACGATGAACACGGCGAGGGCCAGCACAACGCTGACGAAGGCGCCCGCCAGCATGCTTTCCATCACGAGGCGCGCGAGCTCGCGCAGTGCCGTGCGGCTCGCGCCCGGCGGCATGCGGGCGACCGCTCCACCATGCGTGCTGCCAGGCGCAGGCCCGTCCGTCGTGCGCTGCATCGCTTCCCGACTGCTTGCCATCGTCTCCACTTGGCCTCCGCCGGCGTGCGTGCCGGCTCCCCTGGGCTACGCCGGCGGCCCGGTGGTCCCGGGGGGCGACGGCCGCCGGCTTCTCGTCGCCCCGGTTCGCATTACGGGCGCGCATGCGGGCAGCGGAATGCCCCGAAGCGGGCGATCCGGCGAAGAACCATGGCAAACCGCGGGCAGTCGTCGAAGGACGCGCCGTTCCCGCGCGAGAAGGACGGCGTTCATCACCGCGGCGTGCGGTATAGTCGCCGCGCCGTGAGCCGCCGCATCGCCATCGTGGAAGACGAGCCCGCCCTGCGCGCCAACGTCGCCGATGCGCTCGCGCGGCAGGGCTACGAAGTCGCGGCGTTCGCGACGCGCGCGGCCGCGCTGGACGCGTTCCGCACCCGGCTGCCCGACCTGGCGCTGATCGACGTCGGGCTGGCGGACGACATCGACGGCGGCTTCGAGCTGTGCCGCGCGCTGCGCGCGTTGTCGCCGACGCTGCCGATCATCTTCCTGTCGGCGCGCGATTCGGAGTTCGACATCGTCGCCGGGCTGCGCCTGGGCGCCGACGACTACGTTACCAAGGACACCAGCCTGCCGCATCTCGCGGCGCGGATCGCGGCGCTGTTCCGGCGCAGCGACCTGTCGGGGCAGCCCGCCGCGGTCGAGGACGTGGTGACGCGCGGCGCGCTGTCGCTCGACCTCAAGCGCCTCACCGTGCGCTGGCAGGACCGGCCGGTGGACCTCACGCTCACGGAGTTCTGGATGGTGCACGCGCTCGCGCGCTTCCCCGGCCATGTCAAGGACCGCGACGGCCTGATGCGCGAGGCCCGCATCGTCGTCGACGACAGCACGATCACCTCGCACGTCAAGCGCATCCGGCGCAAGTTCCAAGCGGTCGACGAGCAGTTCGACCGCATTGCCTCGGTGTACGGCCTCGGCTATCGGTGGCTCGCCGACGCCTGAGATCCGCGCGCCGGCCTGCGCTCCGGGCGCCAGCGGGCCGCGCGGCGACAGCGGGCCGCGCGGCGGCAGCGGGCCGCGCGGCGACAGCGGGCCGCGCGGCGACAGCGGGCCGGCGGTGACGCGGCGCCGCTTGGCCATCGGCATTCGCGCCAAGCTGTTCCTGGCCCTGTCGGGGTTCCTCGCGCTGCCCTTCCTGGGCTACGAATACGTGCGCGAGCTCGAGCGGTTCCTCCGCGACGCGCAGGAGCGCACGCTCGCGGGCACCGCGCAGGCCGTCGCGATCGCGCTGCACGAGCGGCCGCGCCTCTTCGCGCTGCCGGCCGACCCCATCGCGACGTTCGCGCAGGAGCGCGCCCAAGAGGCCGCGGGCGACGACCGGCTGCCGCCGTCCGCGTCGCCCGAGATCGAGCAGATCGTGCGCGGCTTGTCGCGCACCACGGCGCGCATCTGGGTGATCGATCGCGGCCTTGTCGTGCTCGCTCGCGCCGGCTCGCTGCAGCGGCCGGGCGAGGAGCCTGCGCCGCCGCGGGGTCTAGTGGCGCGGGGACTGGCTTCGCTCGAGGATGTCCTGCTGCATCCGCTGTACGCGCGCCTGCTCACCCAGCCGACGGAGGATTTCGCCGACGAGGCCGCCGCGCAGGGACCGCTGCGGGGTCACGACGTCGAAGGGGCGCTCGCGGGCATCCTGACCACGGACCGGCGCACGACCGCGGACGGCCGCGCCGTCATCGTGTCCGCCGCGAATCCCATCTGGATCGGCGACGAGGTGCGCGGCGCCGTGGTCGTCGAGGAGACCACCAACCGCGTCCTGGCCGAGCGCAACCGCGCGTTCGAGCGCCTGTTCAATATCGTGCTCGCCGTGCTTCTGGTCGGCACCCTGGGGCTCACGCTGTTCGCGTCACGGCTGACCGCGCGCATCCGCCGCCTGCGCGACGACGCGGAGGCGGCGATCGACGCGCAAGGCCGCGCGCGGGCGCCGCTCGAGGGCTCGACCGCCCCCGACGAGATCGGCGACCTGTCGCGCAGCTTCGCGAGCGCGCTTGCGCGCCTCGCCGAATACGCGGCCTACCAGGAAGCGATGGCGAGCCGGCTCGCGCACGAGCTGCGCACGCCGGTGGCGGTGGTCAAGAGCTCGCTCGAGAACCTCGACGAGGCGACGCTGCCCGACGCCGCGCGCATCTACCTCGACCGCGCGAGGAGCGGCCTCGTGCGCCTGGCCGCGATCCTGCGCCGCATGACCGAGGCGACGCGCCTCGAGGGCGCGCTGCGCGACGCCGAGCGCGAGCGCTTCGACCTGCTCGCGGTCGTGTCCGGCTGCGTGGACGGCTACCGGCTCGCCTACCCCGGCGTGCCGATCGAGCTGTCCGAGCCGGGCCGCTCGATCGATGTCGACGGCGCGCCCGACCTGTGCGCGCAGATGATCGACAAGCTCGTCGCCAATGCGATGGAGTTTCGCACCGCGGGCGCGGTGCGCGTGGTGCTCGACGACGCGCCCGCGCGGATCCGCCTCGCGATATCGAACGAAGGGCCGCCGCTGCCCGAGGCGATGTCGGGCGGGCTGTTCGACTCGATGGTCAGCTTGCGGCCGGCCGAAGCGCATCGCGACGACGCGCCGCCGCACCTGGGGCTCGGCCTGTACATCGCGCGCCTGATCGCGCAGTTCCATGGCGGTACGGTGCGCGCCGATTCACAGGGCGAGCCGCCCGGGGTGACCGTGACCGTGACCCTGCCGCGGGCTGTCGCGCGCTAGCGCATGGGCCGACCGCGCGCCGGCGCGCGCGAAGCGGAGGCACCGGGCGGTGGCGTGCACGGGAAGGGGCCGGTCAGGACGCGACTTCGTAGCGGTCGCGGCCGCGGGCCTTCGCGGAGTACAGCGCGCCGTCTGCCTTCTGCAGCAGGTTCTCCGCCGACAGCGACGGGTCGTTGGTGAGCGCGATGCCGATGCTCGTGGTGACGGCCAGATCCGCCCCGTCGGCCGCGAATGGCCGGCGCATGGCGGCGACGACCTTGCGCGCCACGAACAGGCACTCGTCGCGCTGCCGGACGCCCTCGAGGACCACCACGAACTCGTCGCCGGCCAGGCGCGCCACGACGTCGGTCTCGCGCACCGCGCCGCGCAGCCGGCGCCCGAACTCGCGGAGCACGGCGTCGCCGGCCGCGTGGCCGCGCGTGTCGTTGATCCGCTTGAAGGCGTCGATGTCGAGGAACAGGACGCCGACACCCAGGCCCGTGCGATGCATCCGCGCCAGCGCGGCGGCGATGCGCTCGTTGAACTGGTTGCGGTTGGGCAGGCCCGTGAGCGTGTCGAACTGCGCGAGCCGCTCGAGCTGCTTCTCCACTTCCTTGAGCGAGGTGACGTCGGTGGTCGCGCCGTAGAAGCCCGCGACCCGGCCACTCGCGTCGACGTCCGGGACGTAGGTCCCGCGTACGTAGCGCGTGCCGCGCGCATCGGTGTGCCGCGCCTCGAAGTCGACGCGTTCCCCGGCCAGCGCGCGGGCGATGAACGGCGCGTCCACGGCGTACGTCGCCTCGCCCCAGACCTCGAGCACGGTGCGGTCGACGATCTCGGCCAGCGGCCGGCCCAGCCACTCCTCGTAGTAGCGGCTGTTGAACCGGTAGCGCTGCTCGCGATCGACGTAGCAGATCAGCGCCGGGATGTTCTCCGTAATGCTGCGCAGGCGCTCCTCGCTCGCCTCGACGCGCACCTGGGCGTCGTGGAGATCGGTGATGTTGTGGACCAGCGCGAAGAAGCCCGTGGCGGCCCCGTGCTCGTCGAGCTCGGGGATGTACTCGACCAGCTCGTGGCGGCGGACGCCGAGCCGCGTGACCACCCGCTGGAAGCGCTGCCGCTCGCCGCGGAGGACCGCCTCGATGTGCGGCCGGGTGGTGGCGTAGACCTCCGGCGGAAGCACGTCCGCCGCACGCCGGCCGATCAGCTCCTCGAGCGGGAAGCCGAAGCTCGCCACGAAGCCCGCGTTCGCGAACAGGTAGCGCTCGTGCCGGTTCACGTACGCCATGGCGGCGGGCACGTTGTCGGCGATCATCCGCACGCGGCGCTCGGACTCGGCCCGCGCGGTCTCCAGGTGCTTGAGCGCCGTCACGTCCTGCGAGATGGTGAAGAGGCCCTGCACGCGGCCCTGCGCATCGCGATCGGGCACGTAATGGACGATGTCGTGGTGCACCCCGTCCGCACGCTCGATGGACAGATCGTAACGCACCGGCTCGCCGGCGAGGCCCCGCGCCAGGTGCGGGGCGATCTGCGCGTAGACGGCGGGCGGCACGACCTCCACGAGGGGGCGGCCGATGAAGTCCGTTCCATCAGCGTTCCACGACGCGGCGAAATGGCGGTTGCCGAACTGGATGCGCGCGGCGGTGTCGAGGTAGGTGATGCGCGCCGGGATCGTGTCGGTGATGAGCTGGGTGAAGCGCTCCCGCGCCGCGAGCGCCTCCTCGGCGCGGCGCCGGCGCGTGATGTCCTGGCAGACCGCGTAGAAGCCGCGCACCGCGTTGTCGTCGCCGTAGTCGGGGAAGCAGCTGACCAGGAAATAGGGTGCGTCGCTGCGACCCGAGAACGCCGTCTCGAAGCTCGCCGGCAGCCCGCTCAGCACTTCCTCGATGCGGGACTTAAGACGCCGGTAGGCGCCTCGTCCGAGCAGCTCGCGCAGCGTGCGGCCGAGCAGCTGGTCGGGGGGCACGCCGAACACGTCGCGGTGATACTCGTTGGCGAAGCGATAGCGCTGCTGTGCGTCGACGTACGCGATCAGCACCGGCACGTTTGCCGTGATGAGGCGGAGCTCGTCGGTGGTGTGGGTCAGCGCCTTCGAGCGCTGGCCGAGCGCTTCCGCCATCCGGTTGAGCGCGCCACCCAGCAGCCCGACTTCGTCGCGGCCGGTCACGCCGCTGCGATGCTCGAGGTCGCCGGCTTCCAGGCGCGCCGCGTCGCCGGCCAGCGTCTTCAGGCGGTGCGTGATGCCGTTGCCCGCGGCGAGCGCCAGCAGCAGGCCGACCAGGAGCGCGGCACCGCCCAGCACCGTCGTGTTGCGCATCTTCGCGACCAGGTTGGCCAGCGCGGCTTCGGTCGGGATGCCGATGTAGACCTTCCAGCGCACGCGCTCCGGCGTGGCGAACCCGGAGATCCTCCGCACGCCGTCGAAGCCCGTGATCTCGCTGCTTCCGTGCGGAAGCCCGAAGCGCTCCATGTCGAACCGGTGCGACATGTCGCGGCCCACGAAGCGCTCGGCGTCGCGCGAGCGCGCGACCACGACGCCGCGGCTGTCGAGCACGGTCACCACGGCGTCGGCCGGCAGGGTCCGGCTGGCGTCGATGATGCGGTCCAGCGCCAGGATGCGTGCCGCGACGGTGACGACGCCGAGGGCGCGGCCGCGTGCGTCGAGCACGCTGCGCGCGAACAGCACGGTCTGTGCTTCCGCGGCGGCGCCCTCGACCGGCCCGGCGATGACGAGATCGCCGGTCTTCAGCGCCGCATCGAAGGCGTCGCGCGCGAGGCCGTCGGCCGCGCCGGGTACGCTCGGCTGCAGCGATGCGATCCGCTCGCCCGCTGCCGACCAGATCGCGACGTCGCGGACGTAGGGCCGCAGCTCGGTGCGCAGGCCCTCGACGTAGCGCTGCACCGTTGCGGGGTCAGCGCCGTCCGCCGTGCGCGCGAGCAGGCGGAGCAGCAGGTCGTTGGCGTCGACGAAATCGTCGAGACGCGCCGCGACGAGGTGCGCCATGGCCTCGGCGCGCGCGAGCGCCTCGACCCGCTCCCCTTGCGCCTGCGACCAGGCGAGCGCGCCGATGTAGAGCATGAACGGCATCGCGAGCGCCACCACGAGGAGCATCAGCCGCGCGCGGATGCCGAGCGCGCCGATCCAGCGCGCGGCCGCGCGGCGCATCTGCACGCTCATGCGTACCAGGGGGCGCGGCTCGGCGGCGCGTTCGACGGCCGCGGGCATGGTCACGCCGCCGTCTGGCGCCGCGGCGCGCCCGCCGCGGGGGCCCACGGGGAGGCGAACGCCGGCGTGGCCACGGAATCCATGCGAACCGGGGACGCAATCCGCGTGCCCGGGCGCTTGCCCCACGCCCCGTGCTTCACCCGGCCGAACGCCGTGACGCCGGCGGTCGCATAGCGTCGCGGCGGGTAAGTTGCGCTTCGTCGTGGAGCGCGCCGCCGGCGCGAGGATAATCCGTGTTTGCGTGCGGATTTTCCGAATGAGCGGCTCATGGCTGTTGCAACACCCCGCGCTGGCGTGCGCGGGCCTGCTGACCTGCTCGAACGTCTTCATGACGCTGGCGTGGTACGGCCACCTGCGCACCATGCAGGACCGGTCGTGGTGGGTGGCCGCGCTCGTCTCGTGGGGAATTGCGCTGTTCGAGTACCTGCTGCAGGTGCCGGCGAACCGCATCGGCTACCGCGTGTTCTCCCTCGGGCAGCTCAAGATCATGCAGGAGGTGATCACGCTCGCGGTGTTCGTGCCGTTCGCGGTGCTCGTGATGGGCCAGCCGCTCAAGCTCGACTACCTATGGGCCGGCTGCTGCCTGTTGGGCGCGGTGTACTTCACGTTTCGCGCGTGAGCGCGCAGCGGCGCAGCGCGGGGGCGCGTGGCGACGGGCGCCCGAGCGGGGCGGAACGCCCGGCCACGCCGCGCTGCGCGGCCGAGCTGGCGCGCGCGGAAGCTGCCGCTGCCGCCGGCGACCTTGGCGCCGCGCTCCTGCACCTGCGTGCGGCGACGGCGCTCGAGCCTGCGCGTGCGGAAGCATGGCACAACCTCGGCGTGGTCTGCGCGCGCCGCGGGGACATGGGCGCGGCCGGCGCCGCCTTCGCGACGGCCGCGCGGTTGCGGCCGGGCTGGGCGGAGCCGCACTATGCCGCCGGCCACGTGGGCTACCGGCAAGGCGATTACGCGGCCGCTGAGCGCGCTTTCGAGAACGCGCTGGCGTGCGATCCCGGCCACCTGGCGGCGCGCGTCGATCTTGCGCAGGCGCTGCTGCACCAGCGGCGCCCGACCGCGGCGGCCGGTCAGCTGATGCGGGCGCGCGCCGCGGCGCCTGCGGACGAAGCGATCTGGTGGCTGCTGCGCGGCGCGCTGCTGCTGCTGCGCCGCGACGAGGACGCGCTGGCCGACTGGGCCGCATTCGCGCGCAGCGCCGCCGCCGCGCGGGTGCCGGCGTCGGCGCGCATGAAGGTCGCAGCGCTCGCGTCGGCGGGCCGCGGCGGCGAGCGCACCGTCGAGGCCGGCGCGCTTGCGGCGGTCCTCGAGCATCGATTCGTCCCCGGCGAGTCCCAGGCGTGCGCCGAGGCGCTCGCGCTCGTCCAGTATCACGACGTCGAGCCGGCGGCGCTGCGCGCCCTCTACGCCGGCTATGACGAGCTGATGGCCGTCGAGCTCGGCTTCGCATCGCCGGACGCATCGCCGGACGGAATTCCAATCGCGCCGCCGCACGCAATGCCAATCGCGTCGCCGGCCGCAACGCCGGCCTCCGCACCGACCCCGGCGCCCGGCGCCCGGCGCGATCGCCGCCTGCGCATCGGCTACCTGTCAGCCGACTTCCGCGGCCACGTGATGGGCGAGCTCATGCAGCCCGTGCTCGCCGCGCACGACCGGGCCCGCGTTCACGTCACCCTGTTCTCGCTCGCGCCCTCTGAGAACGCCGACCCTGCCACCGCGCGCTTTCGGGCGCATGCCGACCACTTCGTCGAGCTCGCGGACCGCGACGACGCCGCCGCCGCGACCCTCGTCGCGGCCGCTCGCCTCGACGTGCTGGTCGACCTGATGGCCCATTCGGCGTTCGCGCGGCCGGGCATTCTCGCGCGGCGGCCGGCGCCCCGGATCGTGACCCATCTGGGCGCCCACGGTGGCGTGGGATTGTCCAGCGTCGACTGGAAGCTCACCGACAGGGTCGCCGACCTGCCCGACGGCGCCGGCGCGTTGCGCGAGCGTCTCCTGGTGATGGACGGCTGCGTGCTGCCGCTGCGGCCCTTCGCGCCGCCGCCTGCGCGCTATTCCCGCGACACGCTCGACATCCCGCGCAACGCGCCGGTGCTCGCCGCGTTCGTCGGCGTGCAGAAGCTCGCGCCGCGCTGCATCGACGTGTGGCGCCGCGTGCTGGAGCGCGTGCCGGACGCCATCCTCCTGTTCTCTCCGCCGGCGGGCGACGAGCGCGCGGCCATCGTCCGGCGCCTGAGCGGCTTCGGCGTGCCGCCGGCGCGCGTCGCCTTCGTGCCCTTCGAGCCTTCGCATCGCACGGCGCGCTACGCGCTCGCCGATCTCGTGCTCGACACGCTGCCCTACACGGGCGGCGACACCACCGCATCGGCGCTGGCGGCCGGCGTGCCGGTGGTCACGCGGTGCGGCCGGCGTCACGCCGAGCGGATGGGCGCCAGTATCCTGACCCACGCCGGGCTCGCCGACCTGGTGACCGGGGACGACTCCGGCTTCGTCGACCTCGCGTGCCGACTCCTCGCCGACCCTGCGGCGCGGGCGGCGGTGGCCGCCCGGGTGCGCGCGGCGTTCGCCGATCCGGCACTGACCGACCCGGCCCGCTACGCCGCGGCGCTCGAGCGTGCGCTGGAGCGGGCGGCGGAGCGGGCGGCGGAGCCAGGCGCGCGAAGGTGAAATCCATGCAACTGCATGTGCTCGGCATCTGCGGGACGTTCATGGGCGGTCTTGCGGCGATCGCGCAACGGGCCGGGAATCGTGTCACGGGCTGCGATGCGAACGTCTATCCGCCGATGTCGACGCAGCTCGCAGGACTCGGCATCGAGCTCACCGAAGGCTACGACCCGGGCCAGCTCGACGGCGTGGCGCGAGGTGCCGACGTGTTCGTGATCGGCAACGTGGTCTCGCGCGGCAATCCGCTGGTCGAGGCGATCCTCGACGCCGGCCGTCCCTACGTGTCGGGCCCGCAGTGGCTCTACGAGCAGGTGCTGCGCGAACGATGGGTGCTCGCCGTCGCCGGCACGCACGGCAAGACGACCACCGCCGCTATGCTGGCCGCGATCCTCGACGCCGCGGGTCTTGCGCCGGGCTTCCTGATCGGGGGCGTGCCGCTCGACTTCGACGTGTCCGCGCGGCTGACCGACAGCGCGTTCTTCGTGATCGAGGCGGACGAGTACGACACCGCCTTTTTCGACAAGCGCAGCAAGTTCGTCCACTATCGGCCGCGCACCGCCGTCCTCAACAACCTCGAGTACGACCACGCCGATATCTTTCCCGACCTCGCGGCGATCGAGACCCAGTTCCACCATCTCGTGCGCACCGTGCCGCGCAGCGGCCGGCTGATCGTCAACGGGGCGCAGGCGAGCCTCGCGCGCGTGCTCGCGCGGGGCGCGTGGAGCGAGATCGAGCGCTTCGACGCGCGCGACGTCGCGGGCACCGGGCCCGGCTGGCGCATCGGCGCCGACGGCACCGTGGAGCTCGGCGGCGCGCCGCAGGGCGCCCTGCGCTTGGGCCTGCCCGGCCGCCACAACCAGCTCAATGCCCTGGCCGCGCTCGCCGCGGCGCGGCACGCCGGAGTGCCGGTGGCGCAGGGCCTCGCGGCGCTGGAAGCCTTCCGGGGCGTCAAGCGACGCATGGAGGTCCGCGGCACCGTCGGGGGCGTCACGGTGTACGACGACTTCGCGCACCATCCGACGGCGATCGCGGCCTCCGTCGACGGGCTGCGCAGGCGCATCAGCGCCGCCGGGCGCATCCTGGCCGTGCTCGAGCCGCGCTCGAACACGATGAAGCTCGGCATGATGAAGGACGCGCTGCCGGGCAGCCTCGCGGGCGCCGACCGGGTGTTTTGCTACGCGGGCAACGTCGACTGGGACGTCGGCGGCGCGCTGGCGCCGCTCGGGACCCGCGCCGAGGTGCACGCGGACTTAACCGCGCTCATCGAGGCGCTGGCGGCCGCCGCGCGCCCCGGCGACCAGGTGCTCGTCATGAGCAACGGGAGCTTCGGCGGGATCCACGCGCGGCTGCTCGACCGCCTGGCCGCCGGTCCCCCCGGCTAGCCGGAAGCGGTGCCGCACGGTATCCTGTCGGGATGACTTGGCGAAGTCGGACCGTGCCTGTGTCCACCATCGTCGTCGCGTACCCCGGCCACGAGCCGTTCCGGTACGCCCTGCCGTCCGCACACGCACACGCGTAATCCGCCCGGGTGTCGCGGCCGGCTCGCTGTCACGAGGAGCACCCGATGACCCACCCTGTGCGCACCCGGCACGGCGCCGGCACCCCCGCCACCCCGTCCCAACGGGCCGCCGAACTGATGGCCCGCGAGCGCGCGTTCGGCTCGCGCAACTACGATCCCTTGCCGGTCGTGCTGACCCGCGGCGAGGGCAGCTGGCTGATCGACGTGGAGGGCCGACGCTATCTCGACCTGATGAGCGCCTACTCGGCCGTGAGCTTCGGGCACGCGCATCCGCGCATCGTGGCCACGCTCATCGAGCAGGCGCAGTCGCTCGGCGTCACGTCGCGCGCCTATTTCAACGACGAGCTGCCCAACCTGCTCGAGCGGCTCGCGCGCCTCACCGGCATGGACCGCGTCCTGCCGGCGAACGGCGGCGCGGAGGCCGTCGAGACGGCCCTCAAGGGCGCCCGCAAGTGGGGCTACAAGATCAAGGGCGTGCCCGACGGGCAGGTCGAGATCATCGCGTGCAGCGGGAACTTCCACGGCCGGACGATCACGGCGTGCGGGCTGTCGACCGAGCCGCAGTATCGCGACGGCTTCGGGCCGTTTCCCGCAGGGCTGTCCACGGTGCCGTTCGGCGACGCGGCCGCGCTGGCGCGGGCGATCACGCCGCGCACCGCGGCTTTCCTGGTCGAGCCGATCCAGGGCGAGGGCGGCATCATCGTCCCACCGGCGTCGTGGCTGCGCGAGTGCGCCGCGATCTGCCGCGAGCACCACGTGCTCCTGATCTGCGACGAGATCCAGACCGGGTTGGGCCGCACGGGGCGCCTGCTGGCCTGCGAGCACGACGGCGTCAAGCCGGACGGCGTGATCCTCGGCAAGGCGCTCGGCGGCGGTCTTTTGCCCGTCTCGGCCTTCGCGGCGACCAACGACGTGATGCAGGTGTTCAACCCGGGCGACCACGGCAGCACCTTCGGCGGCAACCCGCTCGCCGCCGCGGTCGCGATGACCGCCCTCGACGTGCTGCAGGACGAGCGCCTGGTCGAGCGCGCGGCCGAGCTCGGTCCTTGGCTGCTCGGCGAGCTCGACGCGCTGCGCGGCGGCATCGTCACCGACGTGCGCGGCCGCGGGCTCTTCATCGGCATCGAGGTGGATCCGCGCGTGACCGGTGCGCGGCCGGTGGTCGACCGCCTGCTGGCCCGCGGCATCCTGTCGAAGGACACGCACGGCACCGTGATCCGCATCGCGCCGCCGCTCAACATCGCCCGCGAGGACCTCGCGTGGGCGGTGGGCGAGATCTACGCCGTGTTCGCGGACATGGCGCGCGACTTGCAGCGCGCCGCGTGAACAGCGCTGCCATGGGGCTCGATCGCACGGCGCGCGGGGCCCTGCCGCGCCTTGCGCGCGCGGAGCGGCGGGCGGCGGCATGCGCCGTCGTCCTGCTCGCCGCGTTGTGCGCCGCGCCGGCGGCGGCCACGCCCCGCATCTGCATCTCGTCCGACACGCTGCTCTTCGGCAACCGCACGGTCGGCACCGGCACCACCCTGCGCTCGACCGTGCGCAGCTGCGGCGGCGATCCATTCTCGTTCACGGGCGTATCGGTGCACCCGGCCACCGGGCCCGACTATCACGTGGCTACCGACTGCGTCACCGGGCAAACGCTGGCACCCGGCGGCGCGTGCAACATCGACGTCACCTTCGCGCCGCTGGTCGCCGGCCAGACCTCCGGCGCGGTATGGCTGCACAACACGACCTCCACCCCCGACCAGCTGGTCACTTTCTATGGCCGCGGCGTGGACGCGCGTTCCGGCACGGCCACCATCGAGTTCGCGCCGGCGGTAGCGAGCTTCGGCTCGCGCGTGGTGGGGCAGTCGGGTCCGCCACTGGTCGTCGACTTGCGCAACGCGGGCAGCGCCACGTTCGTTCCCAGCGCGCTGGTGCTCAACGGGCCCGCGGCCTACGACTACTCGGCCGTGTCCACCGGCGACCCGACCGATTGTCTGGTCGGGCGCGGCGTGGCGCCGGGGACGAGCTGCCGGATGAACCTCTACTTCCAGCCGGCGCAGGCCGGCACACGCGCGGCGAACCTCGTGATCGACGCGCCGGAGCTGCCGGGACTCGCAATCCTGTCGATCATCGGGCAGGGCGCCGCGGCCACGCCCCCAGCCGCCCTCGTCACCGTGGTCGAATACCATCACGCACCGACGCGCCAGTATTTTCTGACCCCGGATCCGGCGGAGCAGGCGTTCCTCGATGCGGGCGGCCTGGGCGGGGCGTGGCTGCGCACCGGCTTTGCCTTCCGCGCGTTCGACCGCAACGATGCGACGGATTCGCGGGAGCTGGCGGTGTGCCGCTTCTTCGGCACGCCCGGCGTCGGACCGAACTCGCATTTCTATACGGCCGATCCCGCCGAATGCGCGGCGGTGCGCGCCAACCCGCTTTGGCAGGACGAGGGCATCGCGTTCCACGCGCTGCTGCCCGCGGCCGGGGTCTGCCCCGCCGGCTATCCGGCGGTGGTAAGGCTGTGGCAGGCCGGCACCGATCCCACCGGCTCGCGCCATCGCTATCTGGTCGACGCAGCCGAGATCGCGCGCATGGCTGCGGCAGGCTGGGTCGTCGAGGGCCCGGTGTTCTGCGCGCCCGGTACGTGACCGGCAGCGCACTGCGCGTCGTCGCCGGGGTCTGCCTCGTGATCGCGCTGTTCGCGCTGTTTCAGGGCGCCGCGTCGCTTTTCGGGTGGATCGGCGCGCAGAACCGCACGCTCGAGGCCGAGCGAATGGCCGCCTACCAGACCACGGAGAAGCCCGGCACGGATGCGTTCGACCGCGCTGCGCAGCACGGCAAGTACGCGCCCTCGTCGCTGTTCCCGTTGTTCAACAGGTGCCGCGACGCGGTCCGCAGCGAGCTCGGCGCGGCCAACATCGAGCAGTTCGACGGCGGTGCGATGCCCGAGACCGATCTCCTGGTCACGTGGTCGGACAGAGGGCGAACGTACGCAGGCGTGTCGAAGGCCGGATCGCGCGTCATCGGGCGCGGCGAATTTCCGCTCGAGCCGCCAGTCGAGGGCCGCATCATCGTCCAGGTGGGCGTCGACCTGCGGCCCCGCGCCGGCGGCCAGGCACATCGCCAGTACATGTGCGACATGGTGTCGAGCGGCACGTCCGCGCGCGTCAAGTCGGTGTGGCGCCACCACACCTGGTGACCCGCCGCGCGGGTGCGGGCTCGGCCGACCGGGGCGCCTTCCGCGCTACCATGCAAGCTGTGTCCTCCGCGGCCAATCTGCTCGTCGTCGCCATCAGCTCGCGCGCGCTCTTCGATTTCGAGGCCGAGAACGCGCTGTTCGACCCGCGCGACGACGGCCCCTACGTCCGCTTGCAGCTCGCGCGGCTCGACCAGCTCGCCACGCCCGGCATCGCGTTCCGGCTGGTGAAGAAGCTCCTCGACTTCAACGCCGACGGCGTGAAGCGCGTCGAGGTCGTGATCCTGTCGCGCAACGACCCGGTGTCCGGCCTGCGCGTCATGAACTCGGTGAAGGGCAGCGACCTGTCGATCGAGCGCGCGGTGTTCACCCGCGGTCGCGAGCCCTGGGGGTATCTACGGCCGCTCAATGCCAACCTGTTCCTGTCCGCCAACCCGCAGGACGTGCGCGACGCGCTCAACGCCCAGTTTCCCGCCGCGGTCGTCTTCACCAGCACGGCGATCGCCGATTCGCATCCGAACGAAGTGCGGATCGCGTTCGACGGCGACGCCGTACTGTTCGCCGACGAGGCCGAGCGTGTCTATCGGGCGCAAGGTCTCGACGCCTTCCAGACGCACGAGGCGGACCACGCGACGCGCCCGCTTCCGCCGGGCCCCTTCAAGCCGCTGCTCCAGGCCCTCCATCGCCTGCAGCAGGCCGACGACCGCGACCGCGTGCCCATGCGCCTGCGCACGGCGCTCGTGACCGCGCGCAGCGCGCCCGCTCACGAGCGCGCGGTGCGCACCCTGATGGACTGGCGCATTCACATCGACGAGGCGATGTTCTTGGGCGGGCTCGAGAAGGGGCCGTTCCTGCGCGAGTTCGAGCCCGACTTCTACTTCGACGACCAGACGCGCCCGGTCGAGTCGGCGGGGCGGCACGTCCCGGCGGGGCACGTCCCGCACGGCATCGCCAACGAGATCATCGCGCTGCCGCCGGCGCGCCCGGCGGGC